>DHHO01000019.1 GCA_002403335.1 Caldiserica bacterium UBA4770 | reverse complement strand
TCTTTTGCCATAAATTACCTCCTTAGTAGTAACTTCCTCACATAAATCAAAAGTGGAGCCCACGACCAGAATCGAACTGGTGACCTCATCCTTACCAAGGATGCGCTCTACCTACTGAGCTACATGGGCAGAAATTTTAAAAATGGTCGCGGGGGCTGGATTCGAACCAGCGACCTTCGGGTTATGAGCCCGACGAGCTACCTGGCTGCTCCACCCCGCAATCCTCTGGAGCGGGAAACGGGAATCGAACCCGCGACACTCAGCTTGGAAGGCTGATGCTCTACCACTGAGCTACTCCCGCGTGGTGGGCAGGGAGGGATTCGAACCCCCGTAGGCCTCCGCCAACAGATTTACAGTCTGTCGCCTTTAACCACTCGGCCACCTACCCACTGGAGCCGACGAGCCGACTCGAACGGCTAACCCACTGATTACAAATCAGTTGCTCTACCTGTTGAGCTACGTCGGCAATTCTGCAAATAAATTATATGAATTGCAAGCTATTTGTCAAGAGTTTAAATAAATGATGCAACTCGGATTTATTATTATATTGTAGCAGAAAATTCACTGCTGTCAAATTTTTCGGAGAAAAAACTCCCACTTAATTTTATTAATGGTATTCGTTTTTCCCTATAGCATTTGTTCTTAATAAAATATTTGAACACGATTTCTTATCTGATATGAGGGTTTCTTCAATAAATTGGAAGCCAATTACTAAAAGATTTTGCAAATCATCCACTGAAGAAAAAGTTGGTAAAGCACTAACTACTTGAAAAAATCACGAGCTCTTTTCTTAATTCTCTGCATTGCATTGTCACAGGATTTATAGCTCCTCCCAGTAATTTCTGCAATTTCACTGATCTTACGCCCCTCCATATACAGATCAAATACCCTTTTTTCCAAAGGAGAAAGTGTTTCTTGAAAGTCCTTAATAGATGCCTTAAGGGCAACATATTCTTCAATATCAAATTTATCCTCATACGCGTCATCAAAAGGTTTTTCTGAATGCTTTGTTTTCAGATAGTCAAAAATCGTATTCCTTATGGTTATAAAGGCAAGGTCTTCGAAATTTCCCTTGCTCTCATCGTACGCATTTATACTCCTTACAAGGGCAAGTAAACCTTCAATAAACAAATCTTCTCTGTCTTCCCTGCTTAAAAAAATTCCATAATACCTTACGACCTTTTTTACTAAAGAGGCATAATTTTCAAGAATCTTTTCCTGGGCATCCCTATCCCCTTTTTTAGCTTTCTCGATGAGCTTTTTAATGTCGTCAGTCGTACTCTCCATTAGCACCTTTCTCCTCTAACATCTTAAAAAGTACAATACCTGCGGCAACAGAAACATTGAGTGAATTCACCAACCCACGCATCGGAATAGAAACAATATAATCGCACTCTTTTAAGAGCCCTTGTCTTATCCCCTCCCCTTCATTTCCAAGAATTACAGCAAATGGATGTCTCTTATAATCAACATGATAGTACGCCCTTTCTGACTCGCTACTTGTTCCAATAACCCATACACCACGCTCCTTGAGGTATCTTACCGCGTAAGCCAGGTTTTTTACCCTGACAACCTTCACATGAAAAACTGCCCCTGAAGATATGGAGACGACACTTTCAGTTACTTCTGCAGATTCGCGTTCCTGTATAATAACCCCAGCAACCCCACCGCATTCAGCAGTTCTGATAATAGCCCCTAAGTTCTGGGGATCCTGAATTCTGTCAAGAATCAAAAAGATGGAATTGCTTTCAACCTCAAGCTCATCGAGTGAAGAGTATTGAAATGGCTCTCCTATGCCAACAATGCCCTGAGGATTCAAAGTTTTAAATCTTCTATCAAACCATAACTCATTCCTTGCCAGAATTTCAATACCTTTTCTTCTGGCAAGAGCAAGAATGTTTGAAATAGTCTCATCATACTTTCCCTTCTCCTGCAGGATAATACGCTTTACAGGATAATTCGCCCGGAGAGATTCAAAAACAGCCCTTTTTCCGACAATAAAATATTCAACTTTTTTACTCATGTTGACACCAATCTATATTTAGTACCTTCTTTAGTGTCCTCGAGCACAACACCCACTTCCTTAAGAGCATCCCTTATCTGATCAGCGCTTACAAAATCCTGTCTCAATCTCATTTCTGCCCTTAAATCTACAAGAGACTGAAGAATATCATTAACAGCCATCTCTTTATCTATAGAAGATAACTCTTTTCTCAAAGCCTCGTTCTTCGAAAGAAAACCAATCACATCCATTATCCTATCCTTCAGGGAGGAAAGAACACTGGCTCTTCTTTCCCCAAGATGCTCAATCCCGAGAACGCCAAGCATTTCATTAAGGAATTCCTTTAGCTTCAAAGCTTCTTTTGAGGAAATTTTTTCTTTATTACCATTAAAAAATTTAAATATGTCAAAAAGTAAGGCAATTGCAACAGGGAAATTGAGATCGTCATCCATTGCTTTTCTAAAATCTGATCGCCATTGCAAAATCTTATCCTCAACAGGGACATCACCCTTATTGTTCCTCTCAATATCCTCATTTATGGATAGAAAACTTTCATTAAAGTACTCATAGTTTTTTCGCGCAACCTCCAAGCTCTCTATATCGAAACTCAAAGGTTTTCGATAGGAAACAGAAATAAGATAAAGCCTTACTACCTCTCCATCATAATCTCTTAAAAGTTCATCAAGGTTAAAAAAATTCTTAAGAGATTTACTCATCTTTTCCTTTTCAATCTCTACCATACCATTATGAACCCAGTATCTTGCAAAAGGGGATATCCCCGTATAAGCTTCGGACTGTGCAATTTCATTTTCATGGTGGGGAAAAATCAAATCATCGCCTCCTCCATGTATATCAAAAGAATTACCGAGATAGTGAAGGGACATAGCAGAGCATTCAATATGCCAGCCTGGCCTTCCCTTTCCCCAGGGGCTATCCCAGGAAGGTTCGCCTTCTCTGGATTTTTTCCATATGGCAAAATCGAGTGGATCCTTCTTTTCAGGATTCACCTCAATCCTTGCCCCACTTCTGAGTTCCTCTAAATTTCTATGGGAGAGCTTCCCGTAATCTTTAAACTTCCTCACTTCAAAATAAACTCCATCAGAAATCTCATATGCAAAGCCCTTTTCCTGAAGAGTTCTAACCATCTCTATTATCTCTTTAATATGCTCTGTTGCCCTTGGATATCCATAAAGAGGTTTTACATTTAATGCCTTAAGGTCTTTCAAGTAAACATCTATATATTTCTGCGTAAGCTCCTCACAGGTAATACCAAGTTCCTGTGACCTTGCGATAATCTTGTCATCAATATCAGTAAAATTAGAAATATGTATAACTTCATATCCAAGGTATTCAAGATATCGATGAATTACATCATAAATAACTGCAGACCTTGCATGTCCTACATGCGGGTAATCATAAGGTGTTAATCCACAATTATACATATAAACTTTACCCCTTTCCCTGGGGATAAATTCTTCAAGGCTTCGGCTTAATGTATTATAAATTCTCAGCATGGTAACTCTCCCTCAATTATGCCACTCTAAGATTCTCAAGAAGCTTTATTACTTCCCCTAATCTTCTCAGGGTTTCCTCTTTGCCAAGTAAATATATAAAATCATGGATCTCGAGACCCTCTTCCTTTCCTGTTATTGCAAGTCTTATGGGAAAATAAAGTGCCTTTCCTTTAATTTTTAAAGACCTGCCAGTCTCCCTTATTGTATCAAGTATACTTTCTCTTTCCCAGATATCCAATTGTTCAAGGTTCCTCCTGAAATCAACAAGCAAATCCAGAGGATTATAGCTTTTAAGTTCTTCAAAAATTTCACTTCTTATTTCGAAATCCGAAAAGAAATCCTGTGAAAGGGTAACAATATCCTGAAGCATATCAAAATGTTCCTTTGTAATCTCTATAAAATCATTCCACCACTTATCAGATCTCTGAGGCAAGGCAATGCCAAACTCCTTTGTAATAGCCAATATCTCCTCGGAAGGTAGCTCCACAATATACTTATGGTTCATCCATTTG
>DHHO01000009.1 GCA_002403335.1 Caldiserica bacterium UBA4770 | reverse complement strand
CAAAACTTTTCATTTTTTTAAAGATGAATAAGTTACGATACATATAAGACTGCTACCTTCATAAGAGAACACCCAAGAATAGGTAAAGAAAAGATAAAGAAGTTTCTCGATGAGTACTGCAGTAAAAAAGAAATAAAGTCTATATCAGTGTCAGCAATTGGGAAGATCATCAAAGGGTATGACTTAACATTTGCTCCAACGAAACTAAACTATCATAGGAAAAGAATGATCAAACATAACTTTATTTACCCAAGATGTCCAAGGATAAATGGTTTCATTGAAAGAGCAATGAATCTGCTGAAAAGGATTGCAGGTTACAGAAGAATAAATCTGAACTTTTTTTATTAGATTCCTTCTATACTTTTGTGAGAGGTTTGCGTACAGGGATTTGCACAATATTAAAATATGAGAGATAATAACAATTTAACAAAAAACTCTACGGCATTAGCCCATTATAGTACGAGCATATACGGGTATCATTAGATCTTACTTCGAAATGAAGATAATCGCCTGAAGAATAACTAATATTCCCCATCTGTGCACATTGAAAACTATAGTTATAAGAATTACCCTCCCAAGTAAAAATAGAATTATACTTTAAATGAGCATATACAGTTTTATATGAGGCAACGATTATTCTATTTCATAGAATCTGCTGAAAAGAAGTGCAGATTAGAAAAGAGTAAGATTTCTGATGAGGCAATTCGAACTCTTGCGTTTTCAGAAATTTGTGTTATAATATTTTAGCTCTACCCCATAGGGGGTGGGATGATAAAAAATGCAAGCTGAGGAGGTTCTAAAATGGCAAATGAAAAGTCAGAAGAGGTCGCAAGAATAGCCCATCCAAAGCATGAGAATGTGCTAAACCTCATCCGCACTGCTGAGGGAGATTTAAAAGGCATAGAAAAAATGATTCTTGATGATAGATATTGTCTGGATATATCAAAACAACTGCTTGCTACCATTTCAATTCTAAGGAAAGCAAACCTTGACATCTTGAAGAAACATATGGAGACCTGTGTAAAGGATGCGGCAGGTACAGGTGATTTCGATAACAAAATAAAAGAACTTGAATCGATTATGGATTACATCACAAAAGGAAAGGGTGAGTAAGTATGGCTAAGACGACTACTGTAGAAGTAAAAGGCATGACTTGTGCTGCTTGCGCTCTCACAATAAAAAAAGCTATTGAAAATACAGATGGTGTCATTGAAGCAAACGTAAACCTTGCGACAAATAAGGCAACAATTACATTTGACCCAACTGCTGCTAACCTTGACGAGATATTTAAAAATGTGGAAAAAACTGGCTATGGATTAAGTTTTGAATCTAATGAAGAAGATGCTGAGCTTAAGAGCGCTAAAAAACGACTCATTGCATCACTCTTTTTTGTGATTCCCTCGTTTGTAATGATGGTCCTCATGATGGCAGGGAATATGACAATTCCTTATATGGATTATATCAACTTGGCTATTGCATTTGTGCTTACATTTGTAATTGGCTTTCCTGTTTTAGAAAGAGCATTCAGGGCAGTTGCCCATGGGAATACAAACATGGAGCTTCTCATCGCTTTAGGTACACCTGCCTCATTTGTAACAGGCATTATGGCAATATCAGGACTACCTATTACGAACTTCTCCTATGTGAGCGGTATGATTATGTTCTTCTATCTTTTGGGGCAGTATCTCGAAGCACTTGCAAAAGGAAGAGCATCGAATGCAATAAAGGGGCTCGTTGAGCTTGGTGCAAAAACTGCAAGGATTATCGTGGATAATCAAGAAGTTGAAGTGGATGTAAGTACACTTGACATAGGAGACATTATGGTAGTGCGTCCTGGTGAGAAGATCCCTACAGATGGAAAAATTATCGAAGGGACCACGACTATTGATGAATCAATGGCAACAGGTGAATCAATCCCTGTCAGTAAAAAAGTAGAGGATGAAGTGATTGGAGGCACTGTAAATGCATCAGGGCTCATAAAGGTAGAGGTAACAAAGGTTGGCAAAGATACATTCCTTTCTCAACTTGTAAAACTTGTTGAAGAGGCGCAGGGCTCAAAAGTTCCCGTACAGGAATTTGTAGATAAAGTAACTGCTTATTTTGTGCCTACTGTCCTTCTCATTTCACTTGCAACTTTCCTCTTCTGGTTTATCTTTCCTGCTGCAGGGAGACATATTATTGTATCTGCAGCTACTTTTATTCCCTGGGTAAATCCCGCTCTTAACAGGATCTCTATGGCTGTCTTTGCCGCCGTTGCAACGCTTGTGATTGCATGCCCCTGTGCTTTAGGGCTTGCAACTCCTACTGCACTTATGGTAGGAAGTGGGCTTGGTGCAAGAAACGGCATACTCATAAGAAATGGAAAAGCAATTGAAGTCATAAAAGACACAAAGAACATCGTTTTTGATAAAACGGGAACACTCACAGAAGGAAAGCCACGTCTCACAGATTTTGTAGATTTCTCATCTGATAAAACAGGGCTTAAGATAATTGCATCTCTTGAACAATTTTCAAACCATCCTATTGCAAAAGCAATTGTTGAAGGTACAAAAGAAAAAGATATTACATTTCATGATGTGGCAGATTTTAAAGAAATACCAGGTAGCGGTGTTTATGGGAAAATTGACGGTATGGAATATTCAGCAACGAAACCTGAAGGTAATGCACTCATAGGCACAATAGGCGAAACAGTTGAAACACTCGAAAAACGGGGCAAAACAGTTGTTGTACTTTACAAAGAAGCGCTACCCATTGCAGTTGTAGGAGTTGCAGATGTCATTAAGGGAGATGCAAAAAAAGCAATTGCAGAGTTAAAAGAAATGGGATTTATGCCCGTGATGCTTACAGGTGATCACAAGAGAACCGCTGCAGCAGTTGCTAAAGAACTTGACATTGAAGAATATTTTGCAGAAGTATTTCCAAAAGACAAAGTAGAAGTGATAAAATCGCTCCAAGCGAAAGGAAACAAAGTCACAATGGTAGGTGATGGTATTAACGATGCACCTGCGATAAAGCAAGCAGATGTAGGTATCGCAATGAGCTCAGGAAGCGATATCGCAATCGAAGCAGGTGATATTGTGCTTTTCAACAGAAAACTGGAGAGCGTTGTAAAGGCGGTTGAACTATCCCAGGCCACATTTAGGAAGATAAAACAGAATCTCTTCTGGGCACTTTTCTATAATAGCATTGCAATTCCCATTGCAGCCTTAGGGCTTCTCCACCCAATTATTGCAGAGGGGGCGATGGCTTTAAGTTCGATAAATGTCGTGACAAATTCTTTAAGGTTGAACGGAGTAAAATTATAACTTCGAAAGGAGGTAAAGATGAAACACATTGACCCAGTTTGTGGAATGGTAGCAAAAGAAGAAACTGCAAAGGCAAAATATGAGTACAAAGGCAAAACTTACTATTTTTGTAGTGAGGAGTGCTTTGATGAGTTCAAAAAAGATCCTGAGAAGTATTTGAACTCTACAGAGAAAAAGGAAATGCCCCATAAAAAAGAATAGTGTACTCAAAGATTAAGCTATGCTAAGAGCCCCTTCAACAACTTTCCTTACCAGAGCTTGAGAATAATTGATGGGGGCTCTTTCTTAAATGTACGCAAAAATTTTAGGAAATTCTTCTTGAAAACCTTATGTTTGATAAAAATATATTTTCGCGTAAAGGTACTTTATAATATTTCAAATTTACCAGATTGACGAAAACTCGGAGAAAAATGTCAAAAATAAAATGTAGGATTTAAGCCATTTTGTTGGAAAATAGGGTACGAAAATTAGACCCCAAAACCCCGCATTGTACCGTAGAGCCAGCTTAAAACCTTATTGAAAACCACGCAAAAAAGGGTACTTTTTAGAGGTTTACGAACACATTTTCGATATAATTGCCTTAGAGGATGAATATCGTGCGTCTACGTGCTTTAAAATAGCACACCCAAAAACAACTGATTAAATAATGCCTTCTTGCCAATAATATGAGTTTTTATATGTTTATATTATTAGGTACTTCAAACAGAGACATATTTTCTTAAGGCATAGCAGGAAAAAGTGGAGTGGAGAAACCTTTCAAATGAAATATTGATGAGGGTGCCTTAATTCGAAGGGGTGGACTGACCCCCTTCGAACTTTCCCCAAAAACAAAAAAGAAAAGCAAAAGATGAGATCGCTGCCCGCCACGCCTTCGGCTGGCGGCTTCGGCTTATTGCGCTCAGGATGACACAAAAAGAGGGATTCCAATGACAGATGAGATGGTGAATAAGTTACGATATATGAGGTTGCTCCCCTTGGAAAGACACTTACAAATGAAAATATCATAAACTTAAATTATATGGTAGATGCATAGGGCCTGGACCCTTACATAGTTACGGGGGAATACTTCAAGGAAAAGGGACTAATCAAATAGCTTTTGAGGTTATATTATCTTCCCTTGCGGGAATTTTAGCTCCCCTTTGAGCCATTTAAGATAATCCTTATTTCCCTTCAGAATCTCAAGTGAAATAACTTCTGGAAGGAAAAATATCACTTACGGTATTTTAGATGCCCCCTCCATTAAGCCTGTACTGTACGTATAGCGCTGCCTCTATACGCATCTTCTGAATTTTACAACCAATGCCATAAGGCTCCATTAAATCATCATTTATTCTGTAATTATTTGCAAGACAACCACCAGAACAGTAAAACCTTGCCCAGCAAGTGGCGCACTTAGATTTATTGAAAAGATAATTTGCATCTTTGAATCTTTGCTGGACCTTATCTTCAACAATACCTGAGAATATATCCCCAAGTTTCATACTCGAAATACCATCAAACTGATGACAGGGGTAAATATCCCCACAGGGAGAAATTGCAAGATATTCGACACCTGCCCCACATCCATTCACCCTTTTCTGAATACAGGGACCTGCTTCGGTATCTATATTAAAGTGGAAGAATTTCCATTCCCTGCCTCCCCCTGATTCAACATAAAATTTTGCAAGTTTCTCATATTCCTCTCTTAAATCTTCAAGGTCTGATTCTTTTATAGATATGTCTTCATTATCCGTAACCACTGGCTCAAGGGAGATAAATTTACATCCAAGCTCCCTCAATGCCTTTACACTATCAGATATAGAAAGTGTCCTGTGCGTATAAGTGCCCCTCACATAATATCCCTCTGATTGCTTTCGGTGCTCTGCAACATACCTTATGTGAGGAACAACAATATCAAATGTTCCTTTACCATTCCCTGTTACCCTGAATGTATCGTTAACCGCCCTTCCTCCATCAAGACTCAATACAATGCTAACATCATTATCATAAAGAAAGTCCTCCTTTTCTTTATCAAGTATTGATGCATTCGTTGTGAGGGTGAACCTCCACTTAATTTCAGGATATTTCTTTTTTGCATACCCAATGGTTTCCTGAATGAGAGGATAGGCAAGTAATGGCTCCCCTCCAAAGAAATCTACCTCAAGTTGAGGAGCTTCTGAAGAGTGTTTAACGAGATATTCAATTGACTTTTGCGCAACTTCAACGCTCATAATACCTTCTCTTCCCCCGTAGGAACCCTTCTTTGCAAAACAGTAACTGCAAGAAAAGTTACACATATGAGAGACATTAAGACAGAGAGATTTGAGCATGAGGGTTGATTGGAAATAAGGAATACTCTTTGAAAAAATAACCCCACTCTCTATAAGGGACTCTATCTCCCTGGCTACACCTGAAGATTCGTCTCCGTAAATTTCTTTAATCCTTTCCTCTGCAATCTCAGGGGAATCACCATTTAAAAGAAGCTCTATAAATTTGTAAGAAGGCTCATCTACGCAAAGAAAGGAACCTGTATTAATATCGACAGCAAACCTTTCACCACAAAAGGTAAAAATGTGTACTGCCCCTTTATCAAAACTGCTCAACTACCAGATCCACCTCTTAATAGGCTTTTTTACCTCACAAACCTGGTTTCCAATCGTAACGCTTGTCTTACAGGCGGATTTACAGGGAGTCTGACATAACCTACAATCCTTACTTTTATCAATATTCCAGAAAGGTTTCTTTATGATAACTTTAACATGCTTCATCTTTATCCTCCTCCTTATTATATTCAGATTGCAATTGTTTAAAAAGGCTGCGAATAGATTACTCCCTGTATAATTGCTTCGCTCAGTTTGCAGGGTACATGTCAGCTGACATACGCTATGAGCGCTTCTTCCGAAGGTTTTTTGCAATAATGGATGCTGGAAGCATCATTGTTGACCAGGGAATTTGAGCAAGAGTGAGAATTAAGGATGCCTTTGCTTCAAGAAAAGAAAGTGAAAGCACTATGCCAATCGAAATGTTCATAAATGTCTTTGTTGAGGCCGCAGCAATTCTATCACCAGTACTCATACGGGATGTGGCGAATAGGCTTCCAAAAAGAAATAGGAAATATACAGGATAAGAAATCAGTATATACTTTATTGTTTCAAGAGGATTGTGAATAATAAAGTCGAAGTTAACGGAGATAACGGTAAGTGTAATAAGAAAAAGCGGAATCAGCGTAAAAAGAGAGGTTCTTTCTTTAAGGAAATTTGCCCTCTCTTTAAAAATATACTTTACTATAAAGGAGAGAAGTAGCGGCAAACCAATCAATTGAAGCATGGTAAGCATAACTCCTACATAATTAATATCAACCACTCTTCTCAGGAGAAGAAAAAATAATAATGGGATTGTGAAGGGCGCAACAAAATGTGTGATTATTACAATAGCCACCGATAATGGTGCATTACCCTTCTGAATTTCTGTAAATGCTGGAGAAGCAACACCTGCAGGGACTGCAGAGAATAGAAGCATTGCCGAAAGATAATTGCTATCAAAACCAAACAGCTTAAAAATAAGAAAAACGACAAGAGGAAATACTCCCAGATCTAAAACAACAAGATAGAGTAAAATCAGAGGTTCCTTGAAGGATTGGATAATTTTAAGAACATCCATTTTCATAAATGTAAAGAAAAGTACTATCATAAGAAGATATGTTATACTATTCTTCAGGAAAGAAAAGTAAGGAAATATAAGACCCACAGGTGCTGCAAGTGTAAGAAACAGAGGTACATTATTTTCGATAAAGTTCAGTACTCTTTTCATTTTGTTTATTTTATTCTGATACCTCATTTTTCCAAACAAAGTTAGTACCACCTTTCGTTAATACAAGCATTTAAATCAGGGGCGCATTTCCAATATTCCTTAAGGAAACAAGATTGATTAAATATTGTGAAGGGTAAGAGACATACAAAGGAAAAATCTAATAATCAATAAAAGTGAAATTTCTTTCTATAAAAGTGTAAAAAAGCTAATTAATGTAATCATTTTTAAGTCTTCATAATTTTTTCACAATTTGTGGTATAATAGTAGTGAGAAAAGTCAAAAAGAAGGCCTGCGTTTCTCCTCCTTTTCGCAGGCTTTCGTCCTTTTATAAACCTCTTAAATGCTCATACATTTCCTTTTTAGAATACTCAAAGCTCCTTTTTCTGTAGTATCCCTTCAATCTTATCTATATCATATGAAAATTCCCTATCCTCGTAAGCAAAGGGTACGACTTCACGAATCCTTCTGTAAGTTTCACCTGTTCTTTGCCCGAGGAGTTTACTATCACAGAAATCTGCACCCTGTGCTGCGACAATAAGCTCGCAAGAGGTAATTTTCCTGAAATTATCAAGGATCTTCTTTGCCTTTATAACCGCATTCATTCCCATACTCACATGATCTTCCTGGTCTGCCGAAACGGATATAGAATCACAACTTGCAGGATGAGAAAGGATTTTATTCTCTGAAAGAAGAGAAGCAACTATATATTGGAGAATCATAAGCCCTGACTGAATCCCCGCGCGTTCTGTAAGGAATGGAGGAAGTCCACTCAACGCTGGGTTCAGCAATCTATTGATTCTTCTTTCAACCATATTCCCCATATCCGTGAACACCATTCCGAGAATGTCCATTGCAAATGCAATAGGCTCTGCATGAAAGTTCCCTCCTGTAAGGACATCTCCATCACCCTCAAAAATCAAAGGGTTATCTGTAACTGCATTAATCTCCTGTGAAATCGTCTCTTCAACACATCTCATATTCTTTAGTACTGCTCCATATACCTGTGGAATGCATCTTATACTATACGCATCTTGAACCTTAAAAGCAGAATCCATGAGTTTACTTCCCTCAACTTCCATAAGAATTCTTTCTGCAACCTCTTCCTGCTCTTTTGAGTTCCGTAGCTTATGAATCCTCTTATCAAATGGCTCCCTCTTTGCCCTCAAAGCCTCCATAGATAAGGTAGCTGCCTTCAGAGAGACATCAAATAGATAATTAGCATCTTGAACAAGAATTGCAGCGATTCCAGATTCAACGGCCGTACCATTTATAAGGGCAAGCCCTTCCTTGGGCATAAGGTTTTCCACTGGTTTAAACCCTGCTTCAAGAAGGATAGGCAAGGCATCTAATATCTCCTTATTTTTTATAACCCTTCCTCTTCCAAGGAGAATAAGAGCAATATGAGCAAGTGGAGCAAGGTCACCAGAAGCCCCGAGTGAACCATAGGAAGGGACATACGGATAGATTTTCAGATTGAGGATATCAATGAGTTTCTGAATGATTTCCCTCCGAACTGCAGAAAATCCCCTAACAAGCGAGTTTGCTCTTACAAGAATTGCAGCTCTCACCTCCTCTTGAGATAAAGGAGGGCCGGTTCCTGATGCATGGCTTAATAATAGATTTTTCTGCAGAATCGAGGCATCTTCAAGAGTAATAACCTTCTCACAAAGCTTTCCGAAACCTGTGTTAATTCCATAAACAACTCTACCCTCTTTAAGTATATCCTCTATGAATTTAACAGACCTATCAATATTATCAAAAGTATCCACTGAAAGCTCAACGGGCTCAAAATTCCTTGAAACATCTTCTACTTCATCAATCCTTAAATTTATGCCATCAATTTTCATAGGCTTCTTTTATCTTATCTTCTATCTCAACAAGGCTTTTTATGTAAACCTCTGCCTTTGGCCTTTCATTGTAAGGTATATAAAGAATCGGATTGACACGCGCAGCCTTCGCTCCAAGATAATCCATATTGTAAGAATCACCTATATGGACGCTTTCCTCAGGAAGAGTATCCATTTTGGAACAAGCAATCCCAAATATAGCAGGATCCGGTTTTCTCAGGAGAAGTTCATCTGAAAATGCAAAGAAATCAAAATATTTTGCAATCCTCATATTTTCCAGTAATTTCAGAAGAATCCTTCCAGGCGTCCTTCCTGTATTTGAAATAAGCGCAACTTTGTACTTCTTCTTCAGATTCTCAAGAACCTCGGGCACTTCTTTCTCCGCAAATACAGGAGGATAATCAAGGATGCACTCAGTATAATATGAGAGAATTTTCTTGAAATCCTCCTTCTTTGCATTAACGCCAATCCTTTGTAGAAGGTGGTCAATCTGAGTTTCTGGAAGAACTGACCATTCATTCTCAATTGATGGATGCTTAAAAGCCTCGACAAGTTCATCAAAGAACGCCATAATTTGATCTTTATAAGAAGATTGAAGACCTAATGTCTTTATGATAAAATCAGCTCTCAACTCATCTCTTCCCCTCTCTCCTTCCCCTTCGTCCTTAATAAGAGTCTCCCATAAATCAAGCGATACAAGTCTTATCATGCCTCAAACTCCTTTTTAAATTCATAAATGTCCTCTGTTTTACCAACAATAAATAAGTCCGCCCCCTCCTCAATGACATCTTCCGCGGAAGGGGAAACAATAACCTCGTTTCCTTTGTTGATCGCAATAACATTTATTCCAAATCTATTCCTCAGTGCAAGCTCTTTAAGGTTTTTCCCTGAAAGTTTCTTAGTTGCTATATATTCAATGAGGTCTACTCCTGGCGTAATCTCAATATAATCAAGGATATTTGCTGAGGTAAGCTTATTTGCAACCCTGAATCCCATGTCAGCCTCCGGAAAGACCACTTCTTTGACACCTATTTTTTTCAGTACCCTTTCGTGTATATCGCTTGCAGCTTTTGCAATAATATTCACTACCCCTAACTCTTCAAGAATAAGTGATATGAGTATGCTTGATTCTACATCCCCCACTGCTACAACAACTGTATCACAATTCTTTATTCCTGAAGCGTCAAGAGCCTCCGGGTTTGTGGCATCTACGATGTCTGCAAAGCTTACATAATCCTTCACCTGCTCAACATTTTCAGCGTTGTTGTCAATTGCAAGTACAGGATATCCAAGTTTTTCAAGATTTCTTGCAACAGAAGTCCCGAATCTTCCCAATCCTATTACCCCAAATTGCTTTTTCATATATTCCTCCTAACCTACTGCAACTTCCTCCTCAGGATATGCGGGCACTGCTACTTTACTCCTTGTCGTAATACTAAGAATAAAACTCAGAGGCCCGACACGCCCTATAAACATTGTAGCAATTATGACAATTCTTGAAAGTATCGAAAGATTCGCTGTAATTCCCGTGGAAAGCCCTACAGTCCCAAAAGCCGACACCACTTCAAACAATACCTGTGAAAGAGTAAATTCGTCTCCCTGATTCCATAGTATAACCATTGTTGAGATAAGGATAACAAGTATTGCAAAACCAGCTATAAACAGTGCTCTCCTTATTGTCTTTAGCTTTATTGTCCTTCCGGTTATGGTGATGGGAATTCTCTCCCTGTATGCGTGAATGAGTAATGCTAAAATAATGGTGAATGTAGTTGTTTTGACTCCTCCCGCAGTCCCTCCAGGGGAACCCCCAATAAACATCAGGCATATCATTTCAAGCAGGGTAGTTTGGTGGAGAGAGGCAATATCAATCGTATTAAAGCCCGCAGTCCTTGGAGTAATTGCCTGAAAGAAAGAGGAAAGTATCTTTCCTCTAAGGTTTAACGCCCCAAGTGTTTCAGGGTTGTTCCACTCAAAAAGCATTATAAGTACAGTTCCGATAATTATTAAGGTAAATGTCGCCTTAAGGACAATTCTTGTATGTAGAGAAAATTTTCTCCTCTCTTCATTTTTAAATCTTGCTCTTAATGCATTGAATATCTCCACTAAAACATAGAATCCAATACCACCGCATACAATAAGAATCATCATCGTTATATTCACCGTTAAATCATTCACATATCCTGTGAGACTTTTGAATCCACCGGTTATGCTAAAGCCTGCATTGCAGAAAGCAGAAATTGAATGGAATATCCCCATCCACATCGCCTTAAGAGGTGAGAAATCCTTCAGGAATCTCAGAAAAAGTACTAATGCACCAAATCCTTCAAAGAAAAGGACTGTAAAGAAAAGAGTCCTTGCAAAAGATACAATCCCCGTAAGCCTGTATACATTGAGCCCTTCCTTCAGGATAAACCTCTGCCTGAGAGTTATCTTTCTATTGGAAAAGATGAGAAAGAAGGTTGCAACAGTCATATAACCCAACCCACCAACCTGAATGAGCAAAAGAATCACAATTTCCCCAAAGAGTGACCAGTATGAAGCTGTATCTTCAACGACAAGTCCTGTGACGCAGGTTGCAGATGTAGCTGTAAAAAGGGCAGTAACAGGATTGGTGAATCTGTGAGCTTCGCTTGAAATAGGCAGCGTAAGGAGCACTGTTCCCACAAGTATAACAACAGCAAAACTCCATACAAAAAAGCGAACGGGAGTTAAATTCCTCCTCATTAAATTGCCTTCTTTATTTTTATCCTGTAAGAGTGGTCTTCAAGTTTGATTTCGCCTTCAATAAGAGGGGTATTAAAGCCTTCAAATCTCTCCGCAAGCGTTTCTTCCTTAATATAAGCTATATGCTCACTTACAGCATCACTATAGGGTTCTATTGAAAGAACAATCCTATCCTCAATATTAAGGTTTGCTTCCTTTCTGAGGTTCTGAACTGCATGAATAATCTCCCGCACCTCTCCTTCTTTGAGTAACTCGGGGGTTAATTCTGTATCAAGAAAGGCAAATCTTCCATTCTCATACAACCCGATAAAGTGACCCTTTCCTAAAACAGTGAGGATAAGCTCTGAGGGAAGCAGTGTCATTTGCTGACCTTCTATCTCTATCTCAAGCCTTCCTTCCTTTACGAATTTCAGTGCATTCCCCTCTTTTGATATCTCTTTTACAATAAGAGGAACCAAACTCCCATACTTTTCCCCGATGGCTTTCAAATTCGGCTTCAATTCGATAGATGCATAATCTTCAATGTTGTGAGTTATCTCAATAGACTTTACATTCAATTCCTCCTGAATAACAGAGGTATTTGCTTCAATAACAGGCACCTCCAGCGGGTCGTTAAGGTATAAAATAAATCTTTTTAGTGGTTGTCTAACTCTTATCTGCGAATTTTTCCTGAGGCTCCTGCCCATTGAGGCAACATCTATAACAATCTCCATCTCCTGTATAAGTTTTTCATCCATCAATTCCACCCTTGGGGTAGGATAATCCTCAAGATGAACGCTTTCCCTAACATCTTTTGATATCCCTCTTACAAGATTCTGATAAAATATCTCCGCCATAAATGGAGTAAATGGGGCAAGAAGAATCGTAAATTTCCTTAGAACTTCGTAAAGTGTGAAATACGCAGAAAGTTTGTCAAAATCATTTTCACTTTTCCAGAATCGCCTTCTCGACCTTCTCACATACCAATTTGATAGTTCGTCAACGAATCTCTGCATATCCTTTGTAATCTGGGTAATCTCAAACCTGTCAAACCTATCAAGGACTTCTTTGTTGATAGATTCAAGCTTTGCAATGATCCACCTATCAAGAGTATCCCTTCGTTCCACTGGAATGTATGTTGCAGTAACAGGGTCAAAATTGTCTATATTTGCATAAAGAGCAAAAAAGGAATAGACATTTCTAAGAGGGATAATAAACTCTTTCAGGGATTCATTCACCGTATTGGGACCAAACCTTCTTGGGTACCACGGAGGAGAGGCAGTATAGATAGCCCATCTAAAGGCATCACCCCCCTGCATATCTAATATCGTCCAGGGGTCAATCACATTCCCCTTTGATTTGCTCATCTTCTGCCCCTTCTCGTCAAGGATGAGCTCAAGGCACATAGCAGTTTTATAAGGGGAGACCCCATTAACTAACGTAGAAATTGCAAGAAGTGAATAGAACCATCCCCTCGTTTGATCAACTGCCTCTGTGATAAAATCCGCAGGAAAGTTCTCCTCAAATTCCTCCTCATTTTCAAATGGATAGTGCCACTGTGCAAAAGGCATTGATCCTGAGTCAAACCAGACGTCAATAACCTCGGGCACTCTTTCCATAATACCTCCACAATGAGGACATCTCAGGTGGATTCTATCAACATAGGGCTTATGAAGCTCAATATCAAAGGGGATATCTTCAACCGCCTTTTCTCTCAACTCTTCAATACTTCCTATTGATTCTTCCGCCTTACAATTATTACATATCCAGATATTAAGTGGTGTTCCCCAGTATCTTTCCCTCGATAGTGCCCAGTCGTTTATATTTTCAAGCCAGTTCCCGAACCTTCCGTGCTTAATACTCTCAGGAAACCAATTAATTCCATCGTTGTTTCTAACAAGCAGGTTACGCAATTGGCTCATCCTGATAAACCAGGAGGTCTTTGCATAATACAGAAGAGGTGTCTCGCATCTCCAGCAGAATGGGTAATCGTGCTCATAAAGTTCCCTCTTAAAAAGTAATCCCCTTCTTTCAAGGTCTTCAATAATAAGAGGGTCCGCTTTTTTTACAAACATTCCTTTCCAGGGACCTGCCGTCATATTTCCCTCAAGGTCAACAAGCTGAACAAATGGAAGATGATACTTTTGCCCGAGTTTAACATCATCCTCACCAAATGCAGGCGCAATATGTACAATGCCTGTTCCATCCTCTCCGGTTACAAAATCTCCGGGGTACACTTTAAAAGAAAGTTCCAGTTCTTGTGGGGATAACCCTGCAAAGTCAAATAGAGGTTCGTACCTCATACCTTCAATTTCCTCTGGGGTTATCCTTTTTATAATCTTATAATCCTCACCAAGGACTGCTTCTGCCCTGTTCTCGGAAAGGATCAACTCTTCGCCATTGTATTCTACAAGAAGATATGTAAATCCCGGGTTAATTGCCACTGCAAGGTTAGAGGGCAATGTCCATGGGGTAGTTGTCCATACAAGAAGGGATGCAGAAGGAAACCTTTCATCCTTCACTTTAAATCTTACATAAACAGACGGGTCTTTTACCTTTCTATAACCAAGTGATAATTCATGCGAGGAAAGTGTAGTTCCACAACGGGGGCAGTAGGGAACAGTCTTGTACCCCTGATAGAGTAGCCCCTTTTTGTATATCTCCTTGAGGAGCCACCACACACTTTCAATATATGGATTTTCATATGTGACATATGCATTCTTCATATCAAGCCAGAAACCGATTCTGTCTGTCATCTTTTCCCATTCTTCTATATACTCAAAGGCGCTTTTCTTACACAGGGCATTGAATTTTTCAATCCCATATTCTTCGATTTCCTTTTTTGTATGGATTCCCAGTTGCTTTTCCACCTCTATCTCCACAGGGAGCCCCTGCGTATCCCAACCCCCCCTTCTTGGGACATAATAGCCAGTGAGTGATTTATACCTGAGGACAGTATCCTTGTAAATTCTTGACAGGCCATGGTGCACGCCCGGTCTTCCATTCGCCGTTGGGGGACCTTCATAAAATACAAAGCGAGGCCTCCCTTCTCTTATTTTGAGACTTTTCTCAAATACTTCATTTTCCTTCCAGAAGTTGATGATTCTTTCCTCTTCTTCCGGGATCTTTTTAACATCTTCAAGTTTTCTAAACATAACTCACTCCTTCAAAGAAATATACAAATAAGAGTATAAATATATAAATTTTATAGTCAAGAAAATGTACAGGTTACACACATTTGGTACTCTGAATAATATTCTGGCACATAATCAATGGGAGACAAATAATTCAATCCTCTACGTACTCTTTTGGTATTATAGAAAATAGGGTATTTCATAAGTTTTTCATTAAATTTAGCAGGGTCTTCTGTCAGAAGTATTAGGTGGTAGCCTATGAATTCTTCCTGAAGAGTTTTGTTAGCCCATACAAGGTATCCTTTACCTCCTNNTTATGCATTTCACTCTGAATTACTTCGTTTATCTTCAATACCTGCGGTTAGTTGAAGCATTAAGGTATTCATTTATAAGTGCTTCTTGGAAGAATGAAAAATTTAAAGTGTATCTCCCCACTTTTTTCCATAAATCGTTTCAAAAGAGTATGGATTACAAAGGACTAAGGATAATGTATTATTAGCACTAAGCTTCCTCAAAAGACCTTTAAAGGAAAAGTATAAAAGGAGCATCCTTTCTATGTGGATGCTCCTTAAAAGAAAGACTCGAGGACTACAAAATCTTATCTCTCTGTTTTTAGCTCTTCTCTTGACTTTGTACGCAGCTGCTCATAAACCTCTATCTGTTTGGGTGTCGGTTTAGTAAGCAAACTCACTATAACAAATAACCCAACTGAAAGAATAAGTCCTACAATTGCAGGCTCAAACCAATGATTAAAAGTCTTAGGAGCCAGCATTTTCCAAACCTGTGTTATAACGATACCGATAAGACCTGCAACCATCCCTGCAATCGCACCTTCCTTGGTGGCTCTTTTCCACCAGATACCTAAAGTTATCGGTGCAGCAAAGACTAAGGAGAAGCTTGCGGCTATTAATAACATCTGTATAACCATAGTTGGCCTAGGTATTGAGATAAGCAAAGCTATAACTGCTGCAATAATTATTCCGACCCGGGTCAATGTCAGTTGCTTATTCTTTGGCGCATCTCGATGAAAAATATTTACATAGATATCATTTACTAAACTCGTGCTTGTTAACATATAATCTACTCCAATAGTTGAGAGTCCTGAGGCAACAACACCAAAAAGAGCAATAGAGCCAGCCCACACTGGAGCATCTTTCATACTTAAAACTATGTATAGTGATTCAGGGTCTTTGAGCGTCGGGTAAAGTGAAATTCCTCCGTAAAATGTCAAGAAGCAAGGAATATAAACAGCTACCATGGCAAGCCCTGCTATCAGGGATGCTCTTACAGGTACTTTTTCAGACCTTACAACATAATGCCTGCTCAATGCAGCTGGGTTGAATATAGAGTTCCCTGTTAACATAATAAGCGCCCAGCTTAATGCAACTGGAAGAGTTACAGCGAGTGGGTTATGCCCGAATAAAGAAAAGAAACCAGGGAA
>DHHO01000005.1 GCA_002403335.1 Caldiserica bacterium UBA4770 | reverse complement strand
GTGATAATTGTAAGCGAAGGAAGGATAACCCCGAGTGTTGAAAGTAACGAACCTAAGAATCCACACTGCCTGTACCCTATGAATGTTGCCATATTGATGGCTACAGGACCTGGAGTAATCTGAGATATTGCAAACATCTCTGTAAATTCATCCTCAGAAAGATAGCTATCGCGGTCAACAATAATTCTTTTCATTGGAAGGATCATTGCATATCCTCCCCCGATTGTAAATGCTCCGATATAGAAGAAGATTGAAAAGAGCCTCATTGCTTTTTTGATATTTGTGTTCTTCGCAGGCTCGTGTTTCCTTACTACATTTAAGAAAGTACTTTTCGTTTTCATATATTTTCGCCGATGTTATTTTTCAACTCTCATCCATAAAACGAGACATTATAGCACTGAAATAAAATTATATTTAAAATTCCTTCCCTAAAAGGCGTTTGTTAAATGTAACGCTAGTCGCAGATGATTCTGGAGTAAGTGGGAACCGAGGTTTATGAGTGTGTATTATGTTTTAAAAGACCATACCGCATTTCTGCTTAAGTTACGACACATATGATACTCCTATACTTTAATATGAGGAGGTAAATAAGAGAGATAAGAAAACTTATACCTATGTATAATGGTAATATGGAAAGATTGATAAGAGCAAGTAAGTTCTCAAATAGTGCCGAAGCACAGTTCAGATTAAAGAAGATTAAGTTTTTAAAGAAGTATGTAGTGAAACCAATAGAAAATGCTTGAAAGATACTCATGGTTGTATAGATAGTCTCATACCTAAATCAAAGGGCCTAAGAGATTAAGACAGACGAAAACAAATCCTGAGATTGCCTCTTTTATAAGAGAGCAGCATCCTTAGATAGGAAAGGAGAAGATAAAGCCACTTCTTGATGATTACTGTTGAAGAAGAGNNTTTTTTCATTTCAACACTATGACATATCCTTACTATAACTTGCAACGGAAGATCTTTGAACATACCTGTTAAGATGGTAAAGAGGCAATTCCATACAGCGTTTTAATAGGGTAATCTGGTTCAAAGCTCTTTATTAAATGATATGATTTCTCATATGGATCTTTGTTGTAACAATTGACAATACGTGCGGGCGTGTTGCCAAAATGTCCTATTTTTTATATAATGTTTTTATGAAAAATAAATTGCTTCCTGAAGAGAAAAAATCATCGGGGGAAGAAGATATTAATGCATTGAAAGTCCGAATCAAAGAGTTAGAACAAGAATTAGAGAGGTTAAATAATCTTGAAAGAGAAAAGAAAATGGTGGAGGTTAAGTACGAAGAATTATTACAGAGATCTTCCGATATAATTTTTGTTCATTGCAAGGGTAAGATTGTACTCATTACTCCTAAGGGAGCCCGTTTCCTCGGGGGCAAAAGCACAAAAGATATTATAGGAGAACCATTTATGAATTTCGTCCCTCAAAATTATAGAGAGATTTCTTTGCAAAGGATAAGAAAGGTATTAGAAGAAGGAGAGGAAGTAGGATTTATAGAAGGAAAGATTAGAAGATTAGACGGAAAGGAGGTTGATGTTGACGTTTGTGCGACGCCATTTAACTATAGAGGAGAAAAGGCTATTAAATCCTATGCACGCGATATATCAGAAAGGAAAAAACTGGAAGAAGAGCTGAAAGAATCAAACAAAAAATTATCAAGGCTCTCCTTATATCAGAAGACAATTTTAGAAAAAGAAAGAGCCAGGATTTCTCGGGAACTTCATGATGAGATTGGTCAGCTCCTTACAGTTTTGAAGATGAACATAGCAAAGTCGCTAAGAGAACCCAAAATAATTAAAGGCTCGGCTTTACAGAATCTCCAAACGGCATTAGAAATTACTGATTTGACTATCCAGAAAGTTAGTGAGATATCATATAGGTTAAGACCAAAGTCGCTTGATTATCTCAGTTTTTCAGGTGCTGTCAGAGATTACTTAAAAAACTTTCAGAGCCTTACAGGCATAGAATGCAAAATAATTTCAATTCCTGAAGACATTTCTTTGAGTAAACAAGTTACCATCACAATCTTCCGGATCCTTCAAGAGGGGATGTCAAACGTTTTTCATCATTCAAAAGCCACAAAAGTAAAAATCCTTATGAAAAAAAGTAATTCAGAGTTTCTACTGAAGATAAGTGATAATGGAATAGGTATGCCAAGAGAATACATTTACGACAACAAGTCTTTAGGAATAGTTGATATGGTTGACAGAGCAACCTCACTGGGCGGAAGGTTGAAAATTCATCCTGGCTTGAAGAAAGGCACAATTTTAGAAGTAAGAATTCCATTAAAAGAAAAGAGTAATGACAAGAATACTTGTAGTAGATGATCATCCCATAGTAAGAAAGGGTTTAAAGGAGATACTCGCTAAGATGTCTGATACTATTGTTGACGAGGCAGCTAATGCGGTTGAGACAATGCACAAGCTCAAGGGAAACAACTATAACCTCCTTTTACTTGATATCTCATTTCCCGACAGAAGTGGCATAGAAATCCTTGAGGAAGTAAAAAAACAATATCCAGGACTTAAGATAATTATGATAAGCATTCATACTGAAGAGGAGTATGCAATAAGGTGTTTTAAGCTTGGCGCAGAAGGGTATATATCAAAGAATGACGAAATAGAAGAGTTAGCACTGGCTATAAGAAAAGTGTTAAGCGGAGGAAGGTTTATCTCATCAACCATATCAGAAGAGTTGCCCAAGTATTTCAAAAGTAGTTCGGAGGAACTACCCCACAAAAAGTTATCTAACAGAGAGTTTCAGGTTTTCCTTTCTATAGCAAGTGGAAATTCAATAAAAGAGACAGCAAATAAATTATATCTGAGTGAAAAAACAGTTAGTACATATCGTACGAGAATACTTGAGAAGATGAATCTGAAAAATAATGCCGGCATTATTTATTATGCAATTAAAAATAAGCTGGTTAAGATTGATAACTCTTTATAATCACTGATACTTACAATTTTGCTGTAGGGAAATACCTACACTAATAATCAAGATCCTCTTATTTACATTTCAAATCTCCTCCATTAAAATTTATAAGAAGTATAAGGCAATAATTTTCTGAAGGAGGTGGAATATGTGACATTGAAAAGAGTAGAGAGAAGTACCAAAAGAAGCGGGCAAAAAGAGAAGCAGAAGGGTATTAAGTCATTGCCCAAGGATTCAAAAAATGACTCATTTCAAGAGAGTCATTATCTTAAAAAATTGTAAGGAGGTAGAAATGGAGAAAATCCTTTCAAATGAAGTAAAGAATGCAAGATTCGAAAGAGTACGCTCTTTGATGAAAGAGAGAGGGGTGGATCTTCTTATTGCTGGTATAAGGGATGATAATATAAGGTTTTTCACTGGACCTTATTATAGAAGCCTGATGTCGGATTATATTCTCTTCCCTAAAGA
Source organism: Caldiserica bacterium UBA4770 (assembly GCA_002403335.1). GTDB lineage: Bacteria > Caldisericota > Caldisericia > Caldisericales > Caldisericaceae > UBA4770. Next base: position 1,819 of record DHHO01000005.1, on the reverse strand, counting down.
GGGAGATCCATCACTTCTTATGGGTGCTTTAGGTAGAACTTACCTTCTCTTTGTCTATGATCGAATCGAGGAGTATATGTGGATAAAAGACAGAAAGCTGCTTACTCCTGAAACTATTGTAGGTGATATAAACAAGTTTGAAGCATCAAAGGGTACAATTGCCGTGGCCGATCTAAGTCTGCTCCCTCAGGGGATGTATCAACTCCTCAGGAAGTCCTTTCCGGATGCGGAGTTAATTGATGGGGCAGATATTATGGTAGAAGCGCGAAAGCTTGTAACCGACGAAGATATAAAGATACTCGAAAAAACTGCTGACATTGCTGATGCTTGCTATGAAGAGGTAAAAAGAATCACCAAGCCAGGAGTTTATGACTATGAAGTAATAGCTGCATGGGAATATTTAGCCAAATCCAAGTTTAATTATGAAGGTGCTCTTGTTAACATTATGGGTGTGCATCCTTTTGACCCAATGAATGGGACATTCCATCCAACGGTACCGCGTATGATACATTTTGGAGATCAGGTTATATTTGAGATAACTCCAGTTTATTATGGCTATACAATACAACTTGCAAGACAGGTGGCTATAGGCGAAGACAAAAAGGAAATTTCTGAACTGTACGAAGTTACAAAGGCTGCACATAGAGCAGGGGTAGAGATGTTAAGGCCTGGAGTAAAAATGTCTGAAGTAAACAAGGCAATGGAAAAAGTAATATTTGACGCAGGTTACTTGCCAACAAGTGTAACAAAGTCTGGTCCTAATGGCCATGCAATGGGCTTCAGCATTGATGCTGGAACATTTACTAATGACAATGATACAGTAATATATTCAGGGCATGTTTTTGTTATTCATCCAAGTGCCTATGCAAAGAATTGGGGCCCAGGCAAACCTTCTGTGTTTGGTCCTGGAGATACTTATCTTGTTACAGAGTCGGGAGCAAGAAGGCTGACGCATTCATCACAAGAGCAGGCTGTGCTTTAAATTCGTAGTAAAAAGGAGGTGATATTGATGAACCCATTAACTGGCATTATAGTCTCAATCATAATTTTCTGTGTGCCCTTAATTGCAGCAATAATATTAAATATCTTAATTGACCATGGAGTAATATTGCAAGATTTAGACTACTCAGGTAGAAAGGAGGATAAAAAATGAGTTCGAGTATTTTTCAATTCCTGTTTGTTCTTTGGTTAGCCTTGAGTATTATTATAGGCATAATCGCAACAAGAAGAACTAAAGAATTGGAAGACTATTTAGTTGCTGGAAGAAACATCGGTCCCTTTTTATACGGGATCAGTATGATTGCTACTGCATTAACACCCGCAGTATTTGTTGGCTTTGCAGGACAACTCTATGCCTTCGGAAATTCAATAGTATATTGGATGCTACTACCATTGGGAATTGCTTTTTCACTGTCCTTGTGTGTCTTTGCGCCTAAGATAAGGCGGTTCGGAAAATTTACAGTACCAGACTATTTAGCAAGTAGATATGATAGTAATGTAGTAAGAGTAATTGCTGCAATTATTATAGTTATCTTTGGAATTCTCTATGCGGTACAGATAACAATGGGAACAGCAGTTATAGTATCTACTCTCTTTGGATGGTCCTGGGCACTTTCTTGCATCGTAGTAACAGCAGTGTGCTTTGTATTTACTTATCTATCTGGCTTGGTAGGCATTATATGGAATAGTGTTCAATTTACTTTGGTGTTCGTGCTGGGAACATTAGCAGTTGCTCCTTTTGTCTTAAGTAAAGCAGGTAGTCTTTCAACGATTGCTACTAACATAGAAGCGAATTTCCCTGGTTTCTTTTCTTTATTCG
>DHHO01000023.1 GCA_002403335.1 Caldiserica bacterium UBA4770 | reverse complement strand
AAGGTAATAAGCGATTTTAACAGGTGTTCTCTTTGTATGTTCTACCCTTCTGAACATTTCTTTATAAGAGATATATCCTTCAAGTACAAGCTCTCCTACAAGTTTCAACGTACTTTCCTTAACAATTATTTGCTTTATAAGAGGAAGAAATGGATAGAACATCTTTGAAAGTTCAAGTGCATATTGGAACTCCTCGAAAAGTCTCTCTTTAAGTGCGTCCTCATATCCTTCTATAGTTGTCCTTCCAGACTTCAGGCTTTTCTCAATTACCTCAGAAAGTATGATTGATGAGATAATTGAGGTATAGATACCTGCAGCGGTAAAAGGATCAACGATGGATGCTGCCTCACCTGTGAGGGAAATACGCCCTTTTGTAAGTGCCTCTCTTCCTCTCCACAGAGATATAGGAAAGAATTTAATAGGTGCAGTATCTTTATCAAACTGATTAACAGTTGCTTGTTTGAAGTGCCCCTTCATTGCACCACTTCCAGAAGAGCGTGTTGTCTCCTTAGGAAGGCTCCATCCATAACCGAGATAATTATAACCAAGAAAAATACTCATTGTACTCTTATCTTTTGAATTATCTTGTACCTCTTTCTCTTCACCTATAATAAACCTCTGTCTCTTTCCAATACCAGAAAGAGTCGAAACGATGCTTCCAACTCCATCAGCTCCAACGAGGAATCTGCCTTCATACTTTTCCTTATCTGTATAAATAATTACATTATTTTTATTTTCCTCATATTTAATAAACCTTTCGTTGTAGTGAACATTAATTCCATTTCTTAAGCAATGGTCAAACTCCCTTCTCATCACTCCGTAGGCAAAGGGTCTCTCAAAGGAAACTTCTGAATAAAGCTTGTTCTTGTAGTAAACCGCCATCTTATTGTACTCGACCTTTTTAAAATCCGAAAGTTCCTGAGGAAGTACCTTGAGAATATTGGTAGGCAGTCCTCCAGCGCATACCTTATCTCTGAATTCATCGCCTTTTTCAATAATGATGCTTTCAAATCCCTTATCCTTAAGAAAGTGAGCCAGTGTTGATCCTGCTGGCCCACCTCCAATAATAACTACATCGTATTTTTCCAAAGTAGCCTCCCTTCCATAAGAGTTTTTTGTTTCATGGCGGAGGGAGTGGGATTTGAACCCACGAGAAGGTTGCCCTTCTACCTGATTTCGAGTCAGGCGCTTTCAACCGCTCAGCCATCCCTCCCGGCATTATTATATTTTCTCCGAACTCCTTTAAAAAAGCTCTGAATAATAGCCTCGCACTCCTCTTTGAGAATCCCTCCCTTTATATCGATATGAGATTTCGAATTGGCGAAAATATCCAAAAGGTTTATTTTACTACCGAAGGCTCCATTATCTTTATCAAATGCCCCAAAAATTACTCTTTTTATACGAGAATAGAGGATTGCAGAGGCACACATTGGGCACGGTTCAAGCGTCACATAGATATCACATTCATCAAGCCTCCAATCACCCAATTTCTTTGCTACTTTTCTTAATGCAATAATCTCTGCATGAGCAGTAGGGTCATTTTTAGATTCCCTCAGGTTATGGCCTTTAGACACAACTTTTCCCTTATAAACAATAATGGCCCCCACAGGGACCTCGTCCTTTTCGAATGCTTTTTTGGCTTCTTTAAGTGCCTCTCTCATAAATTTCTCATCCATAATTAAATTATAAGTTATTTACCAATATTTTTGGTATGAGATAAAGATTAATTTATAATATAGTCATGATTTACGATTACGAAAAGAGAGAGTTCGAAGTAAGGAAAACAGCGCTTGCAGAAAAATTTGAAGGATCCCAAGGCTTCAGGATCGAGTATGAAAGTCTCGTAAAAACGCCATATGAAGTAAACAATAGAGTCATTGGATACCTGTTTGTCCCAGATAGGATAAAGACTAACAAACCTGTGGTATTTCTCCATGGTTTAGGAAACAAAAACCTTATACCATTAAGCTGGTATCCACGAGAGTTTGCAAGAAACGGGATTGTATCATATCTTATGATACTACCCTATCATTTTGAAAGAACTCCTGTCGGTATGGAAAGTGGAAAAAAGTTTCTCGTTGATGATATGGATGATTCCCTGAATGATTTTAGACAGGCAGTAATTGATGTAAGAACTTCTATGGACTATCTTGAAAGAGAAGGGTATTCATCAGGCAAATTTTCAATTATGGGCGTGAGTTTTGGAGGCATGGTTAGCACAATAGCAATGGGCGTTGATACTCGAATTAAAGAAGGTATTTTTGTTGTTACAGGTGGTAATTATCTTTATCTGGTGTGGAAAGGATTTGCAACAAGGTTTACCAGAAGAAAATATGAAATGAACTCAAACTTAACTATTTATGGTTGTAATGAAGAAAAGTGTGCTGAATATCATAAAAACTACAGGGATTATATAGAGAAACTCACCTCCCCTGAAGACATTGAGGTAGTTCCCTATGAAAAGGGATGCTTCCTTTTTGATCCTCTTACTTTTGCGCGATTTGTAAGGGACAGAAAAGTTATCCTCTATAATGCACTTTTTGATGAGGCAATTCCAAGAAAGGCTGCAGAGGAACTCTGGGAAGTAATGGGCAGGCCAGAGAGGCACTGGCTGTTTGCAGAGCATGTGACTTCAATACTCTATAGAAGAGGCATAAGAGATAGAGCATTAAGACTTTTTTTGAAGGGAAAATAGTAAGGTTTTCGATATAATAAGAGAAGGAGGCGAGAATGAGAAAAATTAAAAAATTAATCGTACCAATGTTTATCGTAGGTATTTTGTTGTTCTCTTGTATTCCATCAGCATCAGCCTGGAGCAGCCATGGTTTAGCTCTTTCTTATGTACTTCAAAATGAAAACTGGCTCGATGAATATGATAATATCACTATTACCGAATATTCATATGAGGACGTTGATACCGAACCCTATAGCCCGGATTTTGTCATAAGATACCTTGAGGGAAGTATCGGGGAAAAGACTACTGCAAAGAAAATCCTTACAACCTATGCAGACGAGCCGGATTGGAATATGGATACAAATCTTGAACTTTCAAAGCTTCAGATCCTTACAGGAGGCTCACAGGGGTACAGGCACCAGTACTATGGGCTCGGATTCTTAAGAATAGGAGCAGGGCCGAAAAGGGCTCAATACTGGTTTGACCTTGCAAAAATTGCTAATGAAAGAGGAGACCTTTACTGGACTTTCAGATTCCTTGCAAGAGGAATTCACCACATAGAAGATCTTACCTGTCCATATCATGGTGTCCCTGCACCAATTGGTATAATATTCAGCAAGATCATAAAAATAGGAGAACTCACAACAATAGCAAGTAATCATCACTATAATATGGAAGAGTTCCAGGGACAACAGATAAACCATACAAACCCTGAATGGCTTAGTGTCCTAAATGAGGCTGAACCTCTTGATTTAAATAAAGTAAGGTCAGTAACATGGCTGGGACAATATGCTGCCTCAATTTCTAAAAACAATGTAAGGTCACTATGGACAATTGAAAATGAGCTTTTTGGAGAGAAAATCTCTAATCCAGAAGAATGGCTTTATACGGAAGATCCAACCTTTTCTTTTGAAGGAAAGGAAGATGTTGTTGAAAGATACAACGAAGAGATTCTAAAGTCTTTCACAAATTTTGCAACTTTTTCAAGGACATTCCTTCAATATGCAAGGATTAATATCGGCTTATAAGGTGAAAATTGATGTAAAAGAACTTAAAAAATCTCTTCTTTTTTCAGAGGAATGCGGAATTGAACTTGCAACAGGAGACGATAGAGAGATATTCAAATGGTTCCTCTTGAGTATTCTCTTTGGTGCAAGAATTAATGAAACCATTGCCAAAAATACATACAGGGTCTTTGAAAAGTATCATTTGCTTGAGCCTGAGAAAATTATTGAAGTAGGATGGGATTTCCTTGTTAATCCCATAATGAGAGAAGGTGGCTATGTAAGATATGATTTTAAAACCTCTTCAAAACTACTGAAAATCTGTGAAACACTCATCTTCGAATACAATGGTAGCTTAAATAAACTCCATGAAACTGCTTTAGATTCAAGGGATCTTGAAAAAAGAATTGATGATTTTTATGGTATCGGTCCTCTTACCACAAACATCTTTTTGAGGGAAATGCGGCCTTTCTGGGAGAAAGCTAACCCTCCTCCATTGCCTACCGTCCTTGAAGTCGCAAATAACATTGGCATCGACCTTTCAGGATACGACAGAAAAAGTCGCGATTTTGTTAGAATTGAAGCAGGTTTAATAAGACTTAGAAGTAAGTTAAAATAGTAAAAGGAAAAAAGAGAATAGTACCTTATTCTCTAAAAATTAAAATAGCGTCCTATTTTCCTAAATTAGAGTGCTATTTATTCTCAATTCTTTCTACAACAATTGTATAATTCGTTGCAAGAGCTGCAATTGCGCCAACTGCAACAAGGATAGGTGTCAGAACTGCACCAATAACACCTACTGTAAGGGGAATTTCAAATACAGTGTTCCCTTCAGGATTTTTTATCGTGATTCTCCTTACATTACCTTCATGAATGAGCCTTTTAATAAAATTTATAAGGTCTTCGCCATTTACCTTAAACTCTTCAGTTCTTACTTTTTCTTCTGCCATCTTTTGACTGGTCTTTCACATACATTTCTCCTCAAACCAGTACTTCACCTCCTTTCCTTCTAATTAACCTTTGCAAGGGTAGGGCATAAAAGCTAGAAAATATTTTACAATTTCTTTCGATTTTTAAAAGTCTTTTTACATACCCCATTCAAAAGGAGCACTCCTAATTTTTTACCTTTTAGAGAGAAGGTAAAGTTAAGGTTCACCAAAGCAAATCTAAATCTTTATTACACTTGAACCCGAGACCTTTGAGTGCTTGATATTTGAAAGGGCAAGGTTTGCTTGAGAAAGTTCATATTCTGTCACCTGAGTTTTTATTTTCATTGAGTTTGCAATTTCGAGAAACTCTTTCACAATGTCTCTTGTTACATTTGCAATGGAAGTAAGAGTCTTCTCCGGGTAGATATGGAAGTAGTCAAAAGATGGAAGCGGAGTTGCGAAAATCCCCGCAGAAACAACCTTCCCACCTTTTCTTATATGTTCAAGGGCACTCACAATCATCTCTCCTGAAGGTGCAAACACAATAGCTGAATCAAGCTGACTGTTGAGGGCTTCAAGTTTACCTGCCCAGGTCGCTCCAAGCTCGTATGCAAGTTCAAAATCTCTTTCTTTCCTTGCAACAACATAAACTTCTTTTCCTATATGCCTTGCTATCTGAAGGGTAATGTGGGCAGAGGAACCAAATCCGAAAAAACCAATTTTATTATTAACTTCAGAGTCCACAGACTTAAACGCATAATAACCAATTGTACCTCCACAGAGAAGTGGAGCAATTTCTATATCTTTATAGGTTTGTGGAAGATGGTACAAAAAGTTTTCGTTTACCACTACATACTCTGCGTACCCTCCGTCAACATCGTAACCTGTAAAAAGTGCATTGTCACAAAGATTTTCGCGGCCTTCTTTACAGTACTTGCAAACCCCACATGTTTTATATAGCCACGGAATACCGACATAGTCTCCTACTCTGAATTTAGTGACACTCTTCCCAAGAAGTTCTACATACCCAACTATCTGGTGCCCAGGGATGATAGGCAATTTGTGTGGCACAAGTTCCCCCTCAATAATATGAAGGTCAGTCCTGCAAATACCACAGGAAGTGATCTTTACCCTGATTTCCCTCTCAAAGGGGATAGGCTTTAAGACTTGTTTAAGCTTTAAGGGATTATTTTCAATTCTATCGGGTCTTTCGAGAACCATTGCTTTCATATTAAAATTATATTCATTTTTTTAAATTTGATTATAGGTATAATTATGATTATGAAAGTATACGGCTTATTAAATTTACCATCAATCTTTATTCTTGAAAACTTTAATATAAATTTTGAGAACGCCGTGAATGCTGTCTACAAAATGAGCGAGGATGGAGCAGAAGGCATTGTTATTAAGGGTAATTTTTCGATCTCGCTAAGGCTTTTTATCTACCTTAAAGGTAGAATGGATATCCCCATTTTCCTCTTCATAAGAAGCGAAAGAGAATTTGAAAAGGCAAAAATGGCTCATATAAGACATGTATTTTCCGAGAAAGAAATAAAAGGAAGCAAACAATTAAAAATACTTCGCGCTTCCTCTACTATTAATGAGAGTAAAGATACCATACTTGTTGAAGATAGGAGAGTGCAGAGAATTTTTGGGGAGACAGAGGATTATTTACCAGAACTTATCGGGATTCTTTCATTCAGGTTGTGTGAGGTCGGCTGCAAAACTTTCATTACGGAGGAAGTAAGAAGTGCGAAAGCTGGTGTGAGACTATATAAAAAACTAAAGCAATTTATTGCATAAAAGCCTTTTTTACCCAGTTACCCTCTGGAAAATAATATTTCTCAAAAAGTTTATTGATATTAAGTGAAATAACATTTTGAAGACTAATATTGACATAATTTGAAATTGATGATTTCAGTGATTCCGTATATTGAATAATAAGATTCTTGTAATAGATGAAATCCGCATTATCTAAGCCAATCTCTTCCAGAACCTCAACCATACTGTCAAAATAGAGATCACTAACTTCTTTGTTTAACTCTTCAAACTTGGCCTCTTCTACTGGATATGCCTTAAAGGAATTTCTCATTGTTTCAAAAAGAGCATTAAGCTCAAGTATAGACATCTTTACACTATCAAGGGGAAGTGTTTTTCTTTCAATAATCATTACGCCATAGCTCCCGTAAGGAGAGACAGACTCAATATAAGGAAAATATGGAAGTATTCGAGGTATATTATCTGTGAATTTCTTAGCAATAACACAAAGAAACTGCTGTGGGTAGACGATGTAGTATGTATCTTTTCCCAATGGCTCAGGAATGTCAAAGAAAAACTGCCTCTCAACAAATCCTGTTAAAACCTGGCCATTGTTCCTATGTAATTTTACCTTTACAAACTCGTCGCTTTTCAAAAGGACCTCAACACTTGTCCCATTTCTTAAATTCTCAATAACGCTTCCATTAGCTTCATCAAATAAAGGAACTGGTTTCCCATTAACAAAAAGGTCCTTCTCTTCCATACTTCCTGCAGGAATTGTATTTATATCACATACAAAACCAATATCCCTTAAATCATCCCTCTTCTCAGCAATAGGTATAAATGTCTCTTCGAGAGCAGTATCTGGAAGACTGAAAGGAGTACCATTAAGAAAGATTGGTATGTCACTCTTTAACTTTTCTCCATTTACTGAACGAAGCCCTGCTTTCACCAGGAGCAGAGTAATACCCTGGCTAAAATTTCCACTTATTAAAACTATTTTATCATTTATGGTGCAGGCATTCTCCGTCTGTTCTAAACCAGGAAAGGCAACAATATAACCTTTTACATCTTCAAGACCTTTGTTGAAAATTAACTCTAACTCATTAATCTGTGGATCACGTGTAATTTTTATATTTCGTAGTTTTACTGAAACAATTTGAGGAAAGAATTCATTATCAGGCACTCTTATTTCAACCAGTTTGAACTGATTATCGTATAAAAAATAAAGCGACAATATAACAAAAATAACTGCAAATAACATAATAGATATTTTTTTATGCAATTATCTTTCTCCCTGGTCTTTCTCACATACTTTTGATATCGAATCTTTAAAAGGCTTCTCTAAAATTCCTCTTTCAGTAATAATGGCTTGGATAAGTTCTTCAGGGGTCACGTCAAATGCAGGGTTATAAGCTTCAATATTATGCGGAGCTATTCTTTTACCACCACAAGAAGTTACTTCATCAATATTTCTCTCTTCAATAGGAATATCACTCCCTTTGTTTACACAAGGATCAATGGAAGAAATGGGAGCTGCTACATAGAAAGGTATCCTGTGATAATGGGCCAGTACCGCAAGCATATATGTTCCTACCTTGTTTGCTGTATCACCATTTATAGCAATTCTATCTGCACCAACAACTACACCGCTTACAAGCCCTTTTTGCATTACATAGCCACTCATATTATCTGTAATAAGCTTAAAAGGGATACCAAGCTCCTTAAGTTCAAGAGCGGTAAGACGTGCCCCCTGCAAATATGGTCTTGTCTCAAGCACGACTGCACTGATATCTTTGTATTTTTCAAATGATCTTCTGATAACACCAAATGCAGTTCCATAGCCTGCAGTTGCAAGAGCTCCACTATTGCAGATTGTCATAATCCTGTCATTATCTTTAAAGAGAGTCGAACCGTACTCGCTTATTCTGAGATTTGTTGTAACATCTTCCTCTTCTATCTTTATAGCCTCATTCTTAATAACTTCTTTCAGTCCATTGATATCCTCAACCTTGCTTTCATTTGCAACTTTAAAAATCCTTTCCGTTGCCCATCTCAGGTTTATTGCAGTTGGTCTTGCACTATCCAGATAGGCTTTTACTTCTTTGAGTCTTGCAAGCAGTTCTACACTATTACCTTCGAAGCTCTTAATTCCAAGATACATGCCGTATGCAGCAGCGACTCCAATAGCAGGCGCTCCTCTTATCTTCATTTCATTGATCGCTTCAAATACGTCTTTGGCATTACGGCATTCAATCTCTAAAACCTCGAAAGGAAGATATCTCTGATCAAGTATCCTGAGTATTTCTCCGTCAAACCTCAAGGAGTAGATTTCCATTATATCTTGTACTTCTTAAGGCAATCAGTGCATACATTTACAACTTTTATCTTACCGTTTACATTCACCTTTGCTTTATGAAGGTTAGGAAACGTCCGCCTCTTTGTCTTTCTCTCAGAGTGGCTTACGCGGTTACCAACAAGAGGACCTTTCCCACATATATCGCATCTTTTGCTCATCTTTACCTCCAGTAAAAATTCTTTATATTTTAGACAAATTTCCTATAATTGCAATAGTGAGTATAATTTATGAACTGGAGGTTTAAAAATGGGAAAAATAATTGTCTCACAGAATGCAATTTCTAAAATAGCTGCAATAGCCACTGAGAAATGTTATGGCGTGGTGGGGCTTTATCCCATAAAATTAGGGGATAGGTTTCTTTATTTTTTTGGAAAATCTACTCCCACCAGAGGCATCGAAACCAGAATAGATAATAGCAAGGTAAAAATTAATCTTTACGTTATCATTCAGGGTGGGATAAAAGTCTCAGAAGTAGCACAAACAATTATCGAACAGGTAACTTATGAGATTAAAAAATTCACACATATAAAGGATGTCGATGTAAATGTTATTGTCAAGGGGGTTAAGAGAGAAGAATATGCTGAATAAATTAATGCTGGCAGATTTCAAAAAACTCCTCGCAGGAGCACTTTCAAACCTTGAGAAAAATAAGGAAATTGTTAACAAATTAAATGTTTTTCCGATTCCTGATGGTGATACAGGTACAAACATGTATTTAACACTCAAAACTGCCATGGAAGAAGTTGGAAAGAAAGACCAGTCAAACTTAAAGGAATTTGGTAAAGCTGTATGCACTGGTGCTCTTGTAGGAGGAAGAGGAAACTCAGGTGTTATATTATCTCAGATGCTAAAGGGATTTTTTGAATCAATAGACGACCCACCTTTTGTTGATACTGTTAAATTTGCAAGCGGCCTGATGGGGGCTTCAAAGGTTGCATATCAAGCCGTAATAAAGCCTGTTGAGGGGACAATGCTCACAGTATTAAAAGCTGCGGCTACCAAGGCAGTGCTCATTGCCCAGAATGAACAAGATTTCATTAAATTTCTTGAGGATATTATATATGAGGCAAATAAAATCCTATCAAAGACCGTTGATATGCTACCTGAACTTAAGGAAGCCGGCGTAATTGACGCAGGAGGGCAAGGACTTGTTTTCCTTTTAGAAGGAGGGCTTACTGTTCTTAAAGGAGAAGAAATAGCAGTACCTGTGTTTGAAGAAGTAACAGAAGAGATGGACAAAGCTGCAATTTCAGGAGATCTTAAGTTCAAATACGATACAGTTGTACTGTTAAATACAGGAAATGTTGATCCAGAAAAAATAAAGAACGATCTTCAAGGCTTTGGTGATAGTATCGTTGTTGCTGCTTCTTCAGACCTTACAAAGGTTCATATCCATTCAAATGAACCCTACAGGATACTCGAATATCTTGTGAGTGTTGCTACTATAAAAGAAGCAAGGATTGAAAATATGCAACTTGAGGTAAATGAGTTTCTTAAAGAGGAAAAGCAGGAGGATGTCCTCCCGTCAGAGACTAAGCTCCCGTTTTCTATTATCTGTGTGGCTCAAGGCAATGGTTTCAAAAAACTATTCAGAAATCTTGGGGTAGAGACAATTATTGAGGGTGGACAAACAATGAACCCCTGTATAAATGACATTCTTGAAGCTATTAACTCAACAAAGAAGGAAAATGTAGTACTGTTTCCAAATAATTCTAACATCGTACTTGCTGCAGGTGAGGCAAAAAAACTTTCCCAAACAAAGCATGTAGAAATCATCCCAACCAACAACATAGTTGAAGCAATTCCAGCAATTCTTGCTTTTAACTCAGAAGCAACTTTTGAAGAAAATATCGAAAATGGTAAAAAGGCAATTGAGAAAATACATACAGTTTCAATCACATATTCCATAAGGGATACAAAAGTAAATGGCTTTTCCATAAAGAACGGGGATATTATTGCCTTTTTCGACCATGAAATCGTTGGGAAAGGAAAGAATCCCGGAAAGCTGCTTATGGACATTCTTAACAAGAAAAGAGAGGTTGTTGAAAATAAGGAATTCCTTGGTGTTTATTATGGAAAGGATGTCACAAAGGAAGACGCAGAAAAAACTCTTGCAATGATACAGGAAAAATTCCCCAACTTGGAAATCGACCTTATTAATGGAGAACAGCCGTTTTACTACTACCTTGTTTCAATAGAGTAAAGAAATGGAAGAAACATTCAAATTCGTCGAAAGGTACAGGAAATATAAGCCAGAGTTTTCGGTTATTATTGGTTCAGGACTTGGCTCAATATTAGAACGTGTAGAAGTCATTGAGCGTGTACCTTATAAAAAAATCCCGGGTTTTCCTGTTTCAACAGTGGAAGGGCATAAAGGAGAGCTGATATTCGGTCGATTATCTAAAAAGAGCATCATTTTGTTTAATGGAAGGTTCCATTTCTACGAGGGTTACTCAATGCGAGAAGTAACTGAAAATGTAAGAATCGCAAGTTTTCTTGGTGCTAATTCTCTTATCGTTTCTAATGCCTCAGGTGCTGTGAACCCTGTGCTTAATGTTGGAGACATCATGCTTATAAAGGACCATGTAAATTTCATATTTGCAGAAAATCCACTTAAGGGGGAGAAGGGAAACGAAAGATTCGTTAACATGATCAACGCATATGATGAAATGTACAGAAAAACATTTCTTTCGGTCGCCAAAAGACAAAATATTGACATCAGGGAGGGTGTCTACTGTGCAGTCTCAGGACCAAACTACGAGACGCTTGCAGAGTTAAATTTAATGAATAGACTTGGAATTGACGCAGTAGGTATGTCTACTGTACCGGAAGTAATTGTTGCAAGATATTTAAAGATGAAGGTACTGGGTATTTCCTGTATAACTGACAATGTTTTTGCAGAAGGTGAGGTAACTCATAAACAGGTTTTAGAAGTCGCAGAAAAATGCGGGAAGAGGATTTCCTTGCTCATCGAAGAATTTCTAAAGAAAATATAATGGATATTATTTCAATTATAGAAAAGAAAAAATATGGTAAGTTACTAACCGACAAGGAAATTGATTTTTTCATTCAGGGATATTCAAGAGGAGAAATTCCCGACTACCAGATGTCCGCACTGCTAATGGCCATCTGGTTTAAGGGAATGACTCCGGAAGAAACTTCCAATCTTACGCTTTCAATGGTAAAAAGTGGCAAAGTGATAGATCTTTCAAGGATAGAAGGGACAAAAGTAGACAAGCATAGTTCAGGAGGAGTTGCAGATACTGTAACGCTGCCGCTTGTTGCACTTGTTTCTGCAAATGGGGTACCCGTTGCAAAGATGTCAGGCAGAGGACTTGGACATACGGGAGGTACAATCGATAAGCTTGAATCAATTCCTGATCTTAATGTAGAAATAAATATTGAAGATTTCATAGAAATTGTTAATCGAGTGAAAGGAGCTATTATCTCCCAGAGCGATGAGCTTGTTATTGCAGATAAAAAGATATACGCCCTTAGAGATGTAACAGGAACAGTTGATAGTATTCCTCTCATTGCATCGAGTATTATGAGTAAAAAGATTGCATCAGGGTCAGATGCAATTGTACTCGATGTAAAATATGGAAATGGTGCCTTTATGAGGGATCTCCATGATGCAATAGAGCTTTCGAGAACAATGGTTACTATCGGGAATTCCTTAGGAAAAGAAACTGTTGCTTACATTACAGACATGAACCAGCCGCTGGGAGATGTAATCGGAAACGCCATTGAAGTAAGGGAAGCCATAGACATTTTGAAAGGCAGCGGAAGCAAAAGACTTATTGAAATTATAAAGATACTCGGGGCAGAATGCTTGAAACTCGGACACCGAGTCAGAACTCGGGAAGAGGGAGTTTTTTTAATTGAAAGCAGCATAAAGGATGGCTCTGGCCTTAGAAAGTTCCGAGAAATCGTTGAAGCCCAGAATGGTGATGGAAGAATTGTAGAAAACTACAGCTTATTACCTCAAGCAAAATATCAATTTAGCGTCATCTCACCATTCGAGGGTTATATTTCAGGTATGAGTACAAGGGAAATAGGAGAACTTGCTAACTTCCTTGGGGCGGGGCGAACAAAAAAGGAAGATAAAATTGATCTTTCTGTGGGTATCATACTCCCTGTCAAAATAGGCGACAGGATTAAAAGCAATCAGACCATTGCAACCATTCTTTCAAATGATAGGGAAAAGGGAGAAGAGGCTTCAAAAAGACTTATTGATCTTATAGAAATATCAGAAAAAAAAGTCGAATCTCCTCCACTTATTTACTATAGAGTTTCAAAAGAAGGTATCGAAAAACTTTATTGATGAAAGGTAATACTGTAATTCTCACCCATTCAGGAGCTGACCTTGATGCAATTAGCTCTATGTATGCTGTTTCAAAAGTCTACCCAGGTGCTTCCCTTATCCATCCAGGGTCACTGGATATTAACGCTAATAAACTTGTGAGTATCTTTGGAGAAAGTATAAAATTGCTCAAGGTGAGGGAACTACCACGCAGTTTTAAAAATGAGATCAAACGAGTAATCATCGTTGATACAGGGAACTACAACAGAATTGGAGAAGGAAGGGAATTTCTTAATATAGGTGGCGTTGAAATTGTTGTGTTTGACCATCACCAGCCCGCATCAGATATTCCCGGGGCAAAGGTTGTATTTAAACAATGTGGCGCAACTACAACAATAATCACGGCTCTTCTTCTCAAAAAAAAGGTTATCCTAACGTCTTTTGAAGCAACCCTTATTGCTCTTGGGATCTTTGAGGATACTGGTTCCTTTTCATTTCCCTCTGTGACGATGGAGGATTTCTCCGCAATGACATTTCTCTTTTCCTTTGGAGTTAATATGAAAATTATCCACCGGTTTCTTTCTCCCTTCCTTAACGATATACAGGTCAAACTTCTCCTCAACCTTCTTGATAACTACCAGGAATATAAGGTTAAGGGCTTGAGGGTTGCCATTGCTTGCGGAGAAATTGAGAACTACATACCAGGGATATCTCTTATTGCACACAAGATGATTGAGCTCATTGATACGGATGCAGTTTTCCTGCTCGTTAAAATGCAAAGGGACGTATTTGTAATTGGTAGAAGTTCTTCTGAAGACCTCGATGTAAGAGGTGTAATCTCGTCCTTAGGAGGGTGGGGGCACCCAACAGCGGCTTCTGTAACTTTAAAGGACGTGAAC
Source organism: Caldiserica bacterium UBA4770 (assembly GCA_002403335.1). Lineage (GTDB taxonomy): Bacteria > Caldisericota > Caldisericia > Caldisericales > Caldisericaceae > UBA4770. Next base: position 23,234 of record DHHO01000023.1, on the reverse strand, counting down.
ATAGAAGAAATAAAAGACAAAATCTTAAGTGCAATTTCCTTATCATACTATCCTGTATTGAGAGCAAGACATATCATGAGTGCTCCAGTAAAAACTATTTCTCCGGGTACTGGGATAAAACAAGCTCTCAATATCATGATAAGAATGGGCTATTCAGGCTTGCCCATAGAAGAAGATGACAGGATCATAGGTATGATATCAAAAAGGGATATTGAAAAGATTCTGCTTTTTGAAAAGCGCGATCGACCGGTAAAACAATATGCAGCTCCTTCAGTTGTTAGAGTTGATGCAGATGCTGATCTTAGAGAAGTAGAAGAAGCAATGATCCAAAATGATGTAGGCAGGGTCCTTATTCAGGACAAAAAGAAGATTGTTGGTATTATTTCAAGAAGTGACCTTCTCAAGGCGTACAAATTGAAGGAAGAATTAGCAATCCAACCCTCTATTGCTCCCTCAGCCTTTATTCCTGAAAAAGGTGAAGTAGAAAGACTTATGAGAAAAGAGTTTACAAAAGACATATTCTCTCTTATAAAAAGGTTTGGGGGAATTGCAGAAGCAATCGGACAGAAGATCTACCTTGTTGGAGGGGCTGTCAGAGACCTGTTCCTCGGGGAAAAAAGTGTAGATCTTGACTTCGTCTTGAGCGATGACGCAATAGAATTCGGAAATAGGCTCAAAAAGGAATTCAACGCCAATATAAAAATCTACCCTGAAACTCAGACCGTTACATTCATTTTTAATGGTATAACAGTTGATTTTACAACTTCAAGAAGAGAATACTATGATGAGAAATCCCTGGTTCCCATTGTAGAAAAGGCTTCCCTTAAAGAGGATCTCAAAAGAAGAGATTTCACGATTAATACAATGGCTATTGACGTTACACTAAAAGAATTTGGAACTTTATATGATTTTTATGGAGGGTATACTGACCTTACAAAAAGAAAAATAAGTGTACTTCATTCTTTATCTTTTATAGAGGATCCATCAAGAATTCTCCGGGCAGTAAAATATACGATAAAGTATAAGTTTAGCCTTTCAGATGATACACTTTCACTACTCAAAAGAGCTGTGGAGCTTGGGGCACTTAAGTCAAAACATTCCCAGAGAATTGTTAACGAACTTATGGAGCTTCTTTCAGGCCCTTTGGCAGAAAAAGCCATCATGGAAATGGAGAAACTTGGTATCCTCAGGGAACTTTTCAAAATCAAAAGACTTAGCAACATAAAGAAGGAAAGGATTAAAAATGTAAAAAATCTTTTGGATAAATACCATCTTGAGGAAAACGCCGCTCTCATCTACATCTCGATCCTTCTGGACGGAAAACTTCCCCGGGAGAAGGCAGAAATCTTGAGGTTCCTTTCCATAAAGAATAGAGTAATTTCGGACATTATAAATGGCACAAAGATTTTGAAAAAGTTTCATACTTCTTTCGGCGCAACCCCAAAAGAAGACTCTTACCTTATGCTTAAGGATGTCAAAGACTTCTATCTTATCTCCTACCTTACAAAGGTAAATAGAAAAGAAAAGGATTTTATAGAGGATTATCTTACATATGTAAGATATATAAAGATCGAGGTAAGGGGAATTGACCTGAAGAACCTTGGTATAAAGGAAGGACCACAGTACAGACAAATATTCAATGAACTTTTAAAGTTAAGGATTAATAGAAAAATCGTTACAAAGGAAGAGGAAATTAATTATATTATAAAAAACAGGGAGAGGTTGGTTTTAAATGGAAGTAAAAATCGAAAAGCTTATTAAAAATATCGAAAAGGCAATAAAAGGAAAAAGAGAAGTTATAGAACTTTCACTTGTCCCTCTTTTGAGTGGAGGACACCTGCTTTTCATGGATATACCCGGCGTAGGAAAATCAACCCTTGCCGAAGCGATTGCCCGCTCTATAGACCTAAAGTTCTCAAGAATCCAGTTTACTTCAGACTTGCTGCCTTCCGATATTATAGGAGTAAATATATTTAATCGCAACTCAAATAATTTTGAATTCAGAAATGGCCCCATATTTTCGAATATTGTTCTTGCAGACGAAATCAACAGAGCTTCCCCAAAAACTCAATCAGCTCTCCTTGAGGCAATGAGCGAAAGAACTGTTTCTGTGGACAATTTCACATATAAACTTCCCCACATCTTTATGGTTATTGCTACTGAAAACCCTATAGAATTTGCAGGGACATATCCACTACCTGAAAGCGAACTTGATAGGTTTATGCTATCACTAAGAATGGGATATCCCCCCGAGGATATAGAAAAGGACCTCATGAAGGCAGGAGTCACCCATGGAGCCAAGACAATAGAAAGTGTCCTGACACACACAGATATCGACCAACTTATTGAGGCTTCTAATAAGATTTATGCTGAAGAAAGCGTTGTTGACTATATGATGAATATTGTCCAGAAAACGAGGGAATCGAGGTTTCTTTCATTTGGCGTTAGTACCAGAGGAAGTATTGAATTCTTAAAAGCTGTCAAGTCCTATGCATTCATTAAGGGAAGAACTTTTGTTATCCCCGAGGACGTAAAGATAATAGCACCATTTGTCCTATCTCACAGAGTTATCGCAAAGGATAGAAACATTAAATTCAAAGAAGATATTATCAGTGAAATCATTCAGAATATCAAAGCACCCGTTTAGAAAAGCAAAGATTACAAGAAGCGGGACCCTTTTCTTATTTCTCGCATTTATCACAGGTATTGTTGCTATAAATTCAGGGAATAACCTTGTATATCTATCGGCAAGCATGATGCTTTCTTTTTTTATCTTTTCAGGACTCCTTTCCTACTATAACCTGAAGGGTATCGAAGTAGAGATAGAACCAGGAGAAATGATCTTTGCAAAAAAGCCTGCAAGAATTACAGTAAGAGTAAGTAACAATTCAGGGTTACCGAAATTTCTTTTCAATGTACAAAGCAGTCATTTCACAATTTTTATTCCCTCTATTATGGCTAAGGAGGAAAAGATTTTCTCGAAAGAAGTTATCTTTCCTATGAGAGGAAACGTAAAAATTGTAAATATGAAACTTGAGTCACCTTTTCCCTTCGACTTTGTAAAAGTAAGCATCCCATTGTCATTAGAAGGCGAGGTACTCGTTTTCCCTTTCATAAAAGAGCTGTCTTTAGAAGTTACTCATGAATCAGGAGAGGAAGATTCATTTAACAGGCCTGGAAATGGTGACGAATTCTTCTCTATCAAAGATTACAAAGAGGGGACAGACCTGAGAAAGATTTCATGGAAATTGAGTGCAAAATATGGAAAGATAAAAATTATAGAAGGGGAAGAGAGAAGACAGGGAAGAGTGACTCTGTTTCTTGATAATTCTTCCTTTCTTTATGGGAATGCCGATGAATTTGAAGACGCCGTCTCAAAGATTGCATCTATGTCCTTCGAACTTATAAAAAATGGTATAGAGGTAAGATTGATTTCCGTGGAGGAGTTCCCGTTTTCTGCATCCTATTCACATCTTATTAATATACTAACATACCTTGCAACGATAGAAATATCGGACCATATCCCTCTAAAACGACCGAGGGATTCAATATCTTATCTGGACATATTATATGAGAAATAATCTGAAACTCAATATAACATTTATTTTCGCCCTTTTTAGCCTCCTATTTATGACTCTTGCAGACCCAAGATTTATATATTTCCTCTTTCTGCTTGTACCCTTTTACTTTATTGCAGAAAAGGTTAAAGGCAGAGTAACTATAAGGATTATTGAAAGCATTCCCTTTCTTTACTTCATATCCTCATTGTTTCTCATGGGCGACCTGTTTTATACGCTTTCTACTCTTATTGTTGTAATACTTTTTACAAAGTTAATACTTAAAAAGGAAAAAAGCGATTATTACCAAATCTTTATTGTATCATTACTTATTATCCTTCTCTCATCCGTTTCTACCATATCTGTATGGTTTGGAATTCTGCTATTTGGGATATTCATAACAGGAGGGTTAATGCTTGTACTTGCCCAATCAAATACATCAGATTCTATAGATACAAAAGGCCTTTTAAAGGTAGTTCTCTTATTTGGTGCAATTGCATTTGTATTTACTTTTGTTATTTTTCTATGCATCCCCAGAGTCTCTTTTGGCTATATTTATGGTAATCCTTTATTTAAAAATACAAAATCTGGTTTCAGTGAAGAAATTGTCATCTCTGATGCCCCCGTCTCTGTCGAAAACACCGTTGTAATGAGAATTGAAATTGAGAGAAATTTAGAAACCCCAATCTATATTTCAGGATTAAAGTATGACTACTTCAATGGTAGAGAATGGGTAAAGAGTTACAAATTTAAAAGAATTACAGCCGATGCACAAGGAATATTTGGAAAACAGGATGGACATTTTAAAGGAACTGTTTACCTTGAGCCAACAGGAACTACAGTAATTTTCGGCATCGATAGGCTCACGGGTGTTAAAGGAGATTTTATCTCTCTAAGGGAAGATGAATTTGGAGATTTTTTTACAGAACTCCCATTTGGAAGAACAATCAAATATGATACATATAGCGATATAAATCAATCCAATGCTGGTAACCCTCCGGATATAAAGAAACCAGAAGTCTCCGACGCATTCTATGATTTTTCAAACACACTTACAAAAGGTAAGAGCGATACCGACATTGTAAATACCCTTGTAAACTTTCTCAGGCAAAATAATACATATTCACTTACCCCGACATATTCATCTATAGAAGATTTTGTTATGAAGAATGGAGCAGGTTACTGCGAGCATTTTGCAAGCGCATTTGTTATCATGTCCCAGATTTCGGGCCTTCCTGCAAGGCTTGTTTCAGGTTTTATTACAAGCGAATGGAACCCTACCGGGAGTTATTACATTATCCGGGCAAAAAATGCACACACCTGGGCGGAAGTTTACTTAGGGGGAAGGTGGCTCAGGGTTGACCCGACTCCTTCTATTCCTCATGAATCTACGAGCATGTTTTCTCTCATTATAGACAGTATAAGAATGGGGTGGTACAGAAATGTGGTTACGTATAATTTTTCTAGCCAGATCGAATTTCTTGCACAAATCAGGGATACAATTCACTTTACCGGGACATGGGTTCTAGATATTTTTAACAAGGTAAAGGAAAACATGACATTCCTTCTTTTGATTCCAGTTTTTATCGTCCTCGTTTTCCTCTCTAACCTCTCAAGAAAGAAAAGGAGGCCTAATATATCAGAATTGATCATCTCTCTTATTGGTCCTGACCATAAAGAATCTGAAACGACTATTGAATTTGCTATAAGAAAAGGTAAATACGAGGAACTCGAGAAGATCTTAAAAGAATACTATGAATATAGATTCGCCTCACATAAAAATCTTTTTCCTTTGCTTATTGCAGAGATTTCAGAATATAGAAAGTAAAAATGTTACATTGACTTTAATACGAAATTTCTTATAATTACGAAAAAGGGAGACAGGCAATGAAGAATAGATTAGTAAAAATGTCAATCAGTTTTCTTTTAACAGCCTTGCTTGTTATAGGCTCTTCGTGTAGTAGTACTCAGAGCACCCCCCCCACTGAGTCGGGAGTTGCTCCTGATTTTTCATGGAAAGACAAAAAAGGTACCACTGTTAAATTATCAGATCTTAGAGGATATGTTGTAATTCTTGATTTCTGGGCAACCTGGTGTATTCCGTGCGAAATGACTATACCTCACATAGAAGCAATCTATGAAGAATTTCAGGGAACTAACCTTATTGTTCTCGGGATAGATACCTTTGAAAGGGCAACTCAGGAGGAGGTCCAGCAATTTGTCCAGAAAAATGGAATGAAATATCTAATTGTGCAGGATAAAGATAATAAAGTTGCTGCAAAATATGGAGTAACAGGCATCCCAAGAATTTTTGTTATAAACAAGGAAGGGCGTATTTCAAAAACAATTATAGGATATGACCCGGAGATGAAAAATATTTTAAAAACCGAAATAGAAAAATTACTCAAGGAGTGAAAAAAAGATGGAAGTAAATAGTTCAAATTTTAAAGAAGAAGTTTTAGATTCCGCGCTTCCAGTGATTGTTGATTTTTGGGCGGAGTGGTGCATACCCTGTAGAATGATAGAAAACACGATACTGAATCTCGAAAAAAAGTATGAAGGGAAGGTTAAAATAGTGAGGGTTAATGTGGACGAAAATCAGGATATCGCTGTGCAATACAATATTATGAGCATACCAACCCTGTGTTTCTTCATAAATGGAGTGCTGGCAGATCGAATTGTTGGAGCAGTTCCTGCTTATATCATTGAAAATAAAATAAGACAAATCTTAGATATTAAACCTTAATGCAAAAACACTGATTTTTAAGAAACCTGTCTAATCTTTAACCTTCATTATGAGGTTTACTAAAATAGCAAAATAAATCTTTTTTGTTATCTTCCCTCCAGGAGAATCTTTTTAATTTCTCTGTTAAATAAGCAGAAGGGCTTCACGTCAATTTATGCTTCATAGATCCCTTCACTAATAAAAATGCCAGAGTAGGAAACTTATTTACTTCTGAGGGTACTTAGAAACTCTTTGACACTTTCGAAGGAATTGCTAAAAAAATAACTTCCCATTACAAGTATATCTGCTCCTGCTTCAAGTGCATTCAGCGCAGTTTTATTATTAATGCCCCCATCCACAGAAATGAGTACATTCACCTTATTTTTCTCTCTCAGAGATGTTGCCTCTCTGATTTTATGCAAGGAAATGTCTATAAACTCCTGCCCCGCGTATCCTGGCTCAACACCCATAAGAAGGAGTAAATCAATTGATGATAGAAGGGGCTCAATAAAAAGAAGAGGGGTGGAAGGATTAACCGATATACCAGCCTTCTTACCGGCGTCTTTAATTTTCTTTATCAATCTGAATGGGAAATTCGTGGCTTCAATATGAAAAGTAATATAATCGGCCCCTGCATCAGTGAAAAGCTCAATCTGTTTTTCCAATGAGTTCACCATAAGATGAACATCAAATATAAGATTCGTAGTCTTTCTAAGGTCTCTTACAAAAGAGGACCCAAATGTAATCATTGGTACAAAACAGCCATCCATAATATCAAGGTGAACCCACGCATTTTCAATACTTTCAATCTTTCTGATCGCTGTGGTTGTATTTGAAAGATCACTTGCAAGAATCGAGGGAGCAACAACAAAATTCATTTAGACACCTTCAATGTTATTTGCGTCCCCTGTTTAACCTTAGATCCCGGCATCGGATACTGGTACAAGACTGTACCAGTAGGCACACTATATTCGAATGATATTGATTCAACTTTATAGAGGACAAGCCCGCTTGTGAGAATAATCTGTTTTGCCTCTTCAAGAGGTTTTCCCGTAAGATCGGGCACTAAAATAAATGTACCTATGCTTACCTTTATTTTGATACCTGCGTTTGGAGAGATCGCTGTTCCTGACTCTGGCTCTTGAAATAAAATAGTCCCCACCGCAATATCGCTTTCCACTTCTTCGATACCACTTATATAAAGGCTATTTTTGGAAAGAATAGTTTTTGCATCTTCAATTGTGCTTCCAGTAATATCTGGCACAATGATCTTCGAGGAACCATTACTAATAATTGCAGTGATAATGCTTCCTGTCTTTACACTCGTATCTGGTGCAGGATTTTGAGAGATGATACAATCAATAGGAACTGTATCACTGTATTGAGAATCAACAACCTGTAGAATAAGATTTTTTTCTAATATTATTTCCTGAGCCTTGCTCACCTTAAGTCCAACAATAGAAGGCACAACAACTGATTCACTGCTCCCTGCTGATGTACACCCTGACAAAAAGATAAATAAAACTAAAGGAATCACCACCAATTTTTTTATACTCTGCATAAATATATTTTAATATTTTATCAATTATTTGCAACAGGCTATATTTCTTATATACTTTATATATGAATAAAGTTGCAGTGTACCCGGGAACTTTTGATCCCATAACATACGGGCACCTCGATATTTTAGAAATGGGGTGTAAAATATTCGATGAAATTGTCATTTGCATTGCTGAAAGAGCCGAGAAAAATACATTGTTTACCCTCGAAGAAAGAGTTTCAACTGTAAGTTATATTGTAAAAGATTTTGATAATGTTTCCGTAGAACCACTTACAGGGCTTCTTGTAAAAAGAATGGAAATGGGAGGAATAAAATTTATCCTGAGAGGATTGAGGGCGGTATCAGATTTTGATTACGAGCTTCAAATGGCTCTTACTAATAGCGAGCTCGACTCCGAGATTGTTACAGTTTTTCTTCCCGGAAAGCATGAGCACCTCTTCCTGAGTTCAAGTATTGTCAGGGAGGTTGCAATACATGGAGGGGATGTTTCCAAGTTTGTCCCTGAATATGTAAAACATAAAATTGAACTAAAATTAAGGGGGAAGACATGTCTATAATGGACGAGATAAGCAAATTGAAAAGTTTATTGGCTGATGCCAAAAGGATTCCTTTCTCGAAATATGTAAGTGTTGATAGAGAAGAGCTGCTTGCAACTCTTTCACGAATCGAGGTGATGTTGCCGAACGAAGTAAAAGAAGCATTTATAGTGAACGCGAAAAAAGATGAGATATTAAAAGAAGCATATAAAAAAAGCGATGAAATCATAAACTTTGCAAAGGAAAGAGAACAAGAGATCCTTTCTGAATCATCAATTATGCAGATTGCTCAAAAGGAACGAGAAAAGATCATAAGCGAAGCAGTCGAAGAGGCAAATGCCATAAGAAGAGAAGCAGCAGAATATGTTACACAGTTATTTGATAAGATAGAGAGTGTTATTGAAAAGGTAGAGGAAGCTCTAATGGCTGCAAAAAAGGAATTTAAGGATGATATTACAGGTACAAAAAATCCTTAATTCTAAATATATAGACATTGACGAAGAAATCGATAAAATTCCTCTTCCCGAAGGAATGAAAACAGTAGGAATAATAAATTTTAGAGCAAGAATATCCCACGGAGAAAATTATGAAATTCATATGATAGGACACCTTAAAGCAAAAGTATGCATTAAATGTGTTGTCTGCCTTGAAGATTTTGAAGAGGATCTTGATATAGATTTTAATGAGACTTATGTACCTAACAACAATGACTCTCCCCCAGGAGTAGAGAGACCAATTGAAGAACTCGATATCTTCATATATAAAGATGGATATCTGGATACTGATGAAATAGCAAGAGACATGCTTCTCGGCAATATTTCACCATATCCTACTTGCACTCGTTGCGTATCTACATAGACTTTCGGAGGTTCGGATGTATATAGAAGAGGCAAAGAACTTTGTCGGTCAAGAAGTAGAAATTAAAGGATGGCTTTACAATAGTAGATCAAGTGGAAAAGTGCAGTTTCTGCTTGTAAGAGACGGGACTGGTATTATGCAATGTGTTATCTCACAGAATGATGTTGGCGAAAGACTGTTTAAAGATGCTGAAAAGGTGACCCAGGAATCCTCCCTTATTGTGAAGGGTATTGTTAAGCAGGATGAAAGGGCTCCCGGAGGATTTGAACTCGTGATTAAGGATCTTACTGTTGTCCAAATTGCAAGTGATTACCCTATCTCTCCAAAAGAGCACGGTGTCGGTTTCCTTATGGAAAACAGGCATCTGTGGCTGAGATCAAGAAGGCAATGGGCAATTCTCAGAATAAGAAGCACAATCGAAAACTCCCTCAGAGAATTCTTCAATGAGAGGGGATTTATTTTAATAGACGCCCCCATCCTTACCCCTGCAGCTGCAGAAGGAACAACTACCCTTTTTGAGACAGATTATTTTGGCGTTCCTGCATATCTCTCTCAGAGCGGACAACTGTATATGGAAGCTGCATGTATGGCTTTTGGAAAGGTTTACTGTTTTGGGCCTACCTTCAGAGCAGAAAAATCAAAAACGAGAAGACACCTTACGGAGTTCTGGATGCTTGAGCCAGAAATTGCATATATAACCTTTGAAGAGAATCTCCAGTTACAGGAAGAAATGATTAGTTTTGTTGTTAAAAAGGTGCTGGCTAATTGCAAAGAGGAACTGAAAATCATTGGAAGGGATACAAAACCACTTGAAAAGGTCGACCCGCCATTTCCAAGAATTCATTACAGAGATGCACTTGAAATACTGAGGCAAAAAGGAAAAGAATTAAAATGGGGCGATGACTTTGGCGGTGATGAGGAAACGTTAATATCAAATGAGTTTGATAAGCCTGTTTTTGTTCATCATTTCCCTGAAGGCATGAAGGCTTTCTATATGAAACCAGACCCTCTTGAGCCACAGACTGTACTTGCAGCTGACCTACTTGCCCCGGAAGGATACGGAGAGATTATTGGCGGCAGCCAGAGGATTGACGATTACAACCTCCTCCTTCAAAGAATTAAGAAAAACAACCTTAATTTGGAAAACTATAAATGGTATCTTGACCTTAGAAAATATGGGAGTGTACCTCACGGAGGCTTTGGAATAGGACTTGAAAGAACACTTGCCTGGATTGCAAAACTTCCACATGTTAGAGAGACAATTCCCTTTCCAAGATTACTCGAGAAGATTTATCCATGAAGGAGATTTCCTGTATAAGTGCATTAAATGAGATTAACAGTAAAGACCCTGTATTTCACAAACTTTATCTCATTTATGGGGAAGGCAACAGATACCTGAAGAACCAGATTGTTGAAAGATTAAAGGACAGGATTCTGGATAAGACTACAGAAGCCTTTGACTTCTCAGTCTTTGACGGAGGCAGTACAAAGACAAAGGATATAGAAAATGCAATTATCTCGCCTCCTTTCGGGAATAAAAAAATTATTTATCTCGATAACGCCCAGGAAATGCCCATAAAAGAAATCCGCTCTATCCTCTCAATTAGAATCCCTGATTTCTCAATCTTTATTGTAAACTCAAATTCAAAGAACGTCCCCATTGTTATGGAAGAAGACTGCATTGCAGTAACGGATTACACAATAAGCCAACCTGTGATGGAAGAATGGGTAAAAATTAAATTCAAAGAATTTGGCAAGGAAATATCGAAAGAAGCCGTCGCAGAGATCCTTGACCGCCTTGATGAAGAGTTCTACGTACTTGAGTCTGAGATCAGGAAAGTTTCTCTCTATATTGGCCCGAGAAATAAAGTAGAGGTCAAAGACATAAAAGAAGTCGTTCAGGATGTTCCAGAAACAGACGTCTTCGAACTTGTCCGGGCTATTATCATGGGTAAGAGAGAGCAGGCAATGCAGCTTTATTATTCCATTCAGAGTGGAAAGACCTTTCAGGAAAACATATTTTTTTCAGTATTATTGCGGGAATTTTCGAAAACTATACTTATAAAAGACTTTATTGATAAAGGAATTAAGGATAGCGGAGTAATAATTGATTTAATGAAGCAGATATTTGGCACGGAACTGAAAAAGGGTTATGTGAGAAAGATTGCTTCTGAATCAGAAAGAATATCATTTGAAGAGTTTGCTGAAAAATTCAGAGGCCTCGTTGAGATTGATGTAAAAAGCAAAAAGGGAGAAGCAGATCTCCCTGTTAAAATCGAACAATTTATTCAGAATCTATAATCAGGATTCCTTCTGTGCTTCGTTAAATTTGTGAATTAAATTAGCTTTTTTCCGTGCTGCATTATTCTCGTGAATAATACCCTTTTGCGCAAGTTTATCTATCAGTTTTATAGCATCCCGTACCTTGTCCTCAGAATAGTTGCTCTTCTTTGCAAAATCTATTGCCTTTTTAAGAGCTACCCTGTAACTTTCATTCATTTCTCTTCTCTTTGTGTCTTTTCTCGCAGACTTTATAGAAGCTTTTAGTATTGGCATTTATTTCCTCCTCAAAATTCTACTGTAGTTTACATATTTTTTAATTTATGTCAAGAGACAGAATTGCAAGTTTTATACACTTTAGATTCTGGTTAAAAGAATTACAAATACCCTGAATAAAAGGTATTAATATAAGCAATTTATCTATGTTAAATTGCTTAGGGTGTTCATATATTTCCTCATTTCATTGGGAACACCAAAGGATATTATAATAAATTGATATAGGTTCTTTTTGTAGCATGGCAAAGCAGGACTTAAGGCACACTTAATAATCTTTAAACTTTATTGCGGGTTTCCACAAACCCTGCAACGTGGGTCCCTTGAAATGGAAATAGCTGAAATATCATTATTAAGCAAATCTATTATAAGAAGCTTGTTAAAATAATGACTTCCTATATTCAGAATATGTTTTATAAATTCATTTGCAACAATACTTCCTATCGTTCCCACGATGGTCCCTATGACACCGAGGTCTTCGTTTCTTTTACTCATTTCTCTTACGGTTTCTTCGTCTTTCTCGGGAAAGACACAATTATAACAGGAGGTTTTGTGGGGCATTACACTCATTACCTGGCCGGTAAACCTTCCCACAGCACCTATAAAGAGTGGTTTCTCTTTTTCTACGGCAACTCTGTTTATCAGGTATCTTGTTTCAAAGTTGTCAGTTGCATCTATTATGGAATCATAGCTTGGGAAAATATTTTTAGCAAGGGTGGCATCAAGACATTCAGGAAATGCTTCAATAATTACATTCGGATTGAGAGCTTGCAATCTTTCTTTCGCAATAAGGACTTTCTTCTTTCCAATATCTTCAGTCCTATATAGAATCTGCCTTGTAAGATTTGACAATGAGAGAATATCGTTATCCACAATACCGATCTTTCCTACCCCAATCCCGGTAAGATAAAGTAAGATAGGGCTTCCAAGTCCCCCTGCCCCAACGATGAGTACGCTTGAATTCTTTATTTTATCTTGCCCTTCAGCACCAATTTTATCAATCCTTATTTGCCGCTTATATCTCTCAATTTCTTCTTCCGACAGCATGTTTAGCAACCTCCCACCCTTAAATCTTTCTTATTTTATAATACTTTTCTAAATTTTTCTGAAGTCTACTAATGTAGTACCTACAATAGAAAAGAGAACACATCTTTCATATTCCCTCTTAAACACTATATATTTACCTTAAAGGCTCTTACTTACCCTCCCCCAACAGGGGAGAAAATGCTCACAGTATCGTTATCTTTTAGCTTTTCCTCAAACCATACTCTTTTCATGTTAACGAGCACAATAATGTAATGTCGTTCGCTAATCTGCAGTTTGTTAAGCAAATCATTAACACTTGAATTTTCTTCCACTTCTAAAAGATTTTCATCTGCTCCGTATCTAAGATAATCTCCGTAAAGCTTAACTTTTACCTTCATTTTCTTTTTACTTCATGAAGTTTACCTGAATCTCTTTTACATCCCAGAGAAATTCAAGCCTTTCTATAATTTCTTCTTTTATATTTTCTGCAAACTGGGAATCAGGTTCTATATTTAAGTCAATTTTTATAATACCATCTTTTATACTTATATTTTTTATAAGATTTGATTTCACGATGTCAATACCAGTCTCAGGGTTAATAACATGAGATAATTTTTGAAATACCTTCTCTATGGTTGTTGGCTGTTTCTCCTTTACAAGCCCTGTCTTCTCCATGTAGATCTCCACTGCAGAATGAAGAGCATCAGCAGCAAGGACAGAACAATGAACCTTTACAGGTGGCAAACCACCCAGTGCTTCTGCCGCATCTTTCCAGGTAATCTTCATTGCCTCATCCACTGTTTTCCCTTTGACCATATCAGTTATGATTGACCCTGTTGCAATATTTGAGGCACATCCATACGAACGAAATTTCACATCTGTGATAACGTGCGTCTCTGGATCTACCTTAAGATAAAGCGTAAGCATATCTCCGCAGGCAGGGCTTCCTTCGGTTACTTTCACATCTGCATCCTCTATTTCTCCAACATTATGAGGATTTTTAAAGTGTTCTATAACGAGTTTTGTATAAGGAACTGGCATATTCTCACTCCTTTCCAAGTGGGCTCAAGCGTCTCAAATCTTCGACGATCTCTTTCAGTTTACTTGCTGTATAAAGTATCTCCTCTTCTGTATTGAATCTGGAAAAGGAGAATCTTATAGAACCATGTGATTCCTCGTGAGTTTTTCCCATCGCAAGAAGAATATAACTTGCCTGAAGATTTCTGCTATAACACGCCGAGCCTGTAGTTACTGCTATTCCCTCAAAATCAAGCCTTAGAGAGATTGCCTCTCCCTCAACATATTTAAATGTATAATTTAATATATGCGGAAGAGCATTATCTTCTGAGCCATTTAACTCCACATCAGGTATATCTTTTCTAATATTCTCCATCAGCAATTCTTTGAGTCTTTTTATTTTTTTGACGTCGTCCTCTGAAAAGGTTTCAATTGCTTTTCTTGCACCTATGATTCCTGGCGTGTTTTCACTGCCTGCTCTCAGGTTAAATTCATTGAACCCTCCGTCAATAAACTTTGTAATCTTTGTTCCACGCTTTATGTAAAGTATCCCAATGCCCTTAGGCCCATGAAATTTATGAGGGGAGATTGTCATAAGGTCAATCCCGTAATTTGAGGGAGCAAGATTAATATAGGGCCATGCGATAGCAGCATCTGTATGAAATAACACTCCTTTTCCTTTAACAATATTTCCTATCGCATTTAAGTTTTGGATCGTTCCTGTCTCATGGTTCCCCACTTGAATTGAAACAAGCACTGTATCGTCTCTTATTGACTTTTCAAGAATGGAAAGATCCACTAATCCTTCAGAATCTACCGGAAGATATGTGACTTCAAAACCTTCTTTCTGGAGCTTTCTTGCAGATTCAATAATTGACAGGTGCTCTATAGAGCTCACAATTATATGTTTTCCCCTTTCAATATTCGCATAAGCAATTCCCTTTATTACAAAATTGTTTGCTTCGGTCCCTCCCGAGGTAAAAACGATCTCTTCAGGGGAAGATGCCCCAAGTTTCGTTGCAATAAATTCTCTTGCCTCATTAATGCGGTCGTTTACCTCGATACCATAAGAATGAGCAAACTGTGAGGAGGGAAGAGCATAATACTCTCTGAAAAAAGGAATCATTGCCTCTAAAACCTTGTCGTCAACCTTCGTTGATGTTGCATTATCAAGATAAACTCTCACGAATATCCCAGCTCCTTTTTTGCCCCCTCTGAGATCATGTCAGGATTCCATGGAGGGTCATAGGTAAGCTCAACATGAACGTCCTTTACTCCTTCAAGCTCTTTTACAACACTTTCTACATCATTAAGGATATAAAAACCTATAGGACAGCCAGGTGCAGTGAGAGTCATTCTAATATTTACAATACCTTTTTCCTCGTCTACTTCAACATTGTAAATGAGTCCAAGATCAACAATATTAACCGGTATCTCCGGGTCATAGACATTTCTTAAGGCATTCAAAACATCTTCTTTATTTACCATTTTTCTCTCCTATTCTCTATAAATTATAACTATAAAAGTAATAATTTCAAGTAAGAGGTATGATAGCATTTAAGAACGCATTTATAGAAAGTTTAATGCAATCCTCTTTGTCTTCCGGGATTTCGAAAAACCTTTTGACATCATCCATTGAGAATACTTTAAGCTCTTCCACTCTTTTTGTTTTTGCATATTCAGAAATCAATGAACAAACAGCAATCGCAAAGGGACAACCAGCAACCTGGTATTTTATGTCCGTAACGACACCGTCCTCTACAACAACATAAAAAACTGCCTTTGCCCTAGCTTCATTCTCAAATTCCCCAACTGAAGTAGGGTTTTTTATCTTTCCTACATTTCTTGGATGCATAAAATGCTCCATAACAATATCAGGATACATTTTAATCTCCTTTCATCCAGAAGGGACTGAGGTCTCTCAGCTTCTTAACCGCATCCTTGAGGTTGATTACAATAGGCATTACTTCATCCTCGGAATTAAATTTCCCTATGGTCATTCTTATACCGCTAAATAAATCATCATCTGGGACAGCAATTGCCCTGAGTACATGTGATGGTTCTTTGCTTCCTGCAGAACAAGCAGAACCTCCACCAATAACAATCCCTCTCTCATTCATTGTTGTAAGGAGAGGTTCACTTCTTATTCCTTTTATAACAAAATTTAGATTTCCTGAAAGCCTCTTTTCTCCTTCGGCACCATTAAGGTAAACTTCAGGAATTTCCCGCTGTATACTTTCAAAAAGTGTGTCCCTGATTTTACGAATTCTTTCTTCGTTAAAAGCCATCTCAGCCTTTGCAATTTTTGCTGCCTCTCCGAGCCCAACAATCCCCGTCGAGTTCAAAGTGCCAGACCTTAAACCTCTTTCCTGTCCTCCACCTTCCATAAATGGAGCTATATTTGTATCCCGTCTGACGAAAAGGGCACCAACACCCTTTGGTCCATAGAATTTGTGAGCAGAAAGACTTAAAAGGTCTATATTCATTGCTTTTACATCCACAGGGACATGTCCCACTGTTTGTACAGCATCTGTATGAAAATAGATGCCATTTTCCCTGGCAATTTTCCCTATCTCTTCAATGGCTTCGATGCTTCCAATTTCATTGTTTGCATGCATGATTGAAATCAAAATTGTATGCTTTGTGATGAGTTTTTTCACTTCATCTGGATAGACAAATCCTTTACTGTCCACAGGGACAAATTTTATTGTAAAACCTTGCCTTGCTAATGTTTCAAGGGGTCTTAGTACGGCCTCGTGTTCAATATGAGTAGAAATAATTTCGCTTCCCTTATCTCTATTTGCCCATGCAATACCTTTAATGGCTGCATTATCAGACTCTGTTCCTCCCGAGGTAAAATAGATTTCTTCTACATCTGCATTTAAAAGATTTGCAATATTTTCTCGCGCTTCTTCTATATAATCATCAACTTCCTTACTCAGGGAGGATGTCCATTTTGTAGCAGGATTTGCAAATTTCTCTGAAAAGAATGGTAACATTTTTTCAAGCACCCTTCTGTCCACAGGGGTCGTTGCAGCATTATCAAGATAAATTACCTTATTCATGTTTTTACCTCCATATCCAATATTATAACGAAAACCTCCTTCGGTAAATAGTTAACAAAGATAACTCCTTATAAAGCTTACAGGTTGAAATACGAGTAAGTAAAGCCAATTGCATCGCTCTTTGCTTCTCCTGATAGAGCAATAATGGGCTTAGCATTGAGAAGGACTTTGTTCCTTCTTAAAACAAGGAGATCCTTGTAAATAGGATCTTTAGATTACAAAAAGATCTTTTCGGAGGTCTTTGAAAAGAGACTTGACAAAATTCAAAATTTTTTTATAATAATATCAGGAGGTGATAACATGGCAAGAGATATATTCGATGAAATTAGAAGACTTGAAGATGAACTTGATGGTATCTTCAACAGCTTCTGGGAGGAGGCAAGAATTCCAAGACTCTCTCTTTCCAGAGGCGAAGGGCAAAAAGAGATTGAGCCCTCCAGGCCTGTTAGACTTCCTCGACTTGGTATCTGGAACCCGGCTGTTGATGTTATTGAAAAGGAAAATGAAATCATTGTGAAATGTGACTTACCTGGAGTTGACAAAAATAACGTGAAAATTAAAGTAGAAGAAGACTCTATCTCCATTGCTGGGGATGTTTCAAAAGAAAAGAAAGAGGAAGGGGAAGACTATTATGTAGAGGAGAGATTTGCTGGTAGCTTCAAAAGAGTAATTCCTCTTCCTGCAGAAGTTGACCCCGAAAAAGCTCAGGCAAAGTTTGAGAATGGTGTACTTGAAATTACCCTTCCAAAAGTCGAGGCTGGGAAAAAAGCGAAAGAAATCACACTATAACTAAAAGATGCTTATTCAAAAGGGAGCCAAAGGCTCCCTTTTTTAAATTAATAAAACTCTGTATAATAAACACAGGAAAATAAATTCTATGCGTCTAATAATACAATTTATACGAAAAGAGTACAAAAAATATCTGATAATTGCAGGATTACTCCTTACTGTGGACCTTTCACAGGTGGTTATTCCTATATTTACAAAAGGTGCATTGGATGCAATAAGTGCAGGTTCTCAATCCCTCGTCATTAGAAATGGTGTTTATATCCTTCTTGTTGCAATCCTTATAATCATCATGAGATATGTTTATCAATACCTTCTAAGGTCCCTTACGCTCTCTCTTGATTATGATATTAAAACTGCTCTTTACAATAAATACCTTCAACTATCCAAGAATTATCTTTCACAGGCAGAAATTGGAGACCTGATGGCAAGGGTAACAAACGATACAAGTGCCGTAAGATCCTTTATGATTATGGGACTTCTTGGAATAACGGATATATTTTTCCTCGGGGTAACAACTTTTATATCCATGGTTTCAATGAATGCCCGGCTTGCCCTTATTGTTATAAGCCCTTTATTGCTACTGATACCATTGACTTTAAACTTTGGCACAAAGGTACACGTTTACTTTAAGAAAGTCCAGGACCTCTTTGGAGAAATGACAGTTAGGATTAGAGAGGCCATAAGCGGCATCAGGGTTATAAAAGCATTTGTTCGTGAAGACTTTTATCTTGGCTTATTTGCGAGCGTCAACGAGAAATACATTAAAGAAAATCTAAAATTAGTTAAACTTGATGGTTTCTTTGACCCGACGATTTCTCTTCTGGTTAATATTTCCACGTTGAATTTAATTATCTTTGGTGGAATCTTTGCCGTTCGTAATACAGTCGACATTGGAACAGTGGGAGCATTTTTCCAGTACATTCAGACATTGGTCTGGCCTATGCTTGCAGTTGGCTTCTCTGTTTCCCTTTTTCAAAGAGCAAGGGCTTCAGTTGATAGAATACAGGAAATATTAAGCCTTGAAATCGAGATAAAGGACGAAAATCCCGTAAACATCTCGACACTCAATGGTCAGATTACTATTTCAAATCTTTCCTTCACTTATGAACAAAATGGAAGCAAAATTCTGGACGAAGTCTCTTTAAACATCCCCCAGGGAACCCTTACAGGTATCACAGGCCCGCCAGGCAGTGGGAAAACAACACTTTTGAACCTTATTTTGAGAATATACGACCCTCCAGAGGGTACAGTAAAGATCGACGAAATTGATGTTAGAAAAATCCCTTTAAGCGTTATTAAAAACCAGATTGCATATGTTCCTCAGGAACCTTTCCTTTTCAGTGATTCGATTTTGAATAACATTAAGTTTGCAAGGCCTGATGCAACAGACGAAGAAGTAATAGAAGCAACAAAAATAGCAGACATTTATAAAGATATTCTAAGTTTTCCTGAAGGTTTCGAAACCATTGTAGGAGAGCAAGGGATAACACTTTCAGGAGGAGAGAGACAGCGGGTTTCTATTGCAAGGGCTATTATCACAAAAAGGCCTATTATGATCTTTGATGATCCACTTTCTGCTGTTGATATAGAGACTGAAAGAAACATTATTAGAAATCTGAAAGAGGTTCTTAGCAAATACCATATAACTACTTTAATTGTCTCCCAAAGAGTGAGTGCTTTGAGTGTACTGGATAGAGTCATTGTCATGGTAAACGGAAAAGTTATTGAGGACGGTTCCCCTGATAGTCTCATTAAGAAAAAGGGATACTACTCCCACCTCTATAGAAAACAACTCTTGGAGGGAATAGAAACATGAAGAATAGCTATATAAAAAGATTTACAGGATATGTCCTTAAGTACAAGCGTCTCCTCATAATTTCTTTTATTTTTCTATTAATTTATTCGGTTATTGCCTCCCTCATCCCATTCCTTGTGAAACAGGCAATCGATAATTTTATTGCAAATAAAAATATAACTGGTTTAACACAATTTTCAGTGGAAATTGCAATTCTCATCTGTATCCAATACTTAACGAGAATTGCCCAGATATATCTTACCAACCTCGCTGGCCAGAGAACTATGAATGATATAAGAATGGAGCTTTTTAAGAGGCTAGAGGATTTTAAAATAGACATTTTCAACAAAGAACCCTCTGGAAAAATCATCACGAGGATAACAAACGATGTAGAAAACTTAAACGAATTGCTTACTTCGGGGGTAATTGCCCTTCTGGGAGACGCATTACTTATTATCACATCAATAGCATTCCTCATGTACATAAACCCTTTGCTTGCACTCATTTCTATTGCCCCGCTTCCCATAGCATTTTTTTGCGCCATTTTTTTCGGCAATAGAATGGAAAAATTATACGAAAAAGTACGAGATATTATTACAAAGATGAACATCCATATGCAGGAGAGCCTTACAGGAATTACAATAATTCAAAGCTTTGGGGTTGAAGCTTCAAATAGTAAGAAGTTTCAGAATATTGCAAAAGATTTCAGGTCGACATTCCACAGGGCGCAGATGCATGCAATTCTTCTGAGGCAATCTATAAACGTTACATATTATTCTTCAATGATCCTTTTAATAATTTTTGGAGGCATCTTTACCCTGCAGGGGAGAGCAACAGCAGGTACAATTATAGGCTTTCTCTCTTATTTACACCTTGTATTTGGACCGCTTGGAGATCTTTCTGATAGATTTTCAGTTCTGCAAAATGCAATCTCTTCTATGAAAAAAATTGACGAATTCATAACATCTAATGAAATTGAAGAATTTGTTGACAATAAACTGGAAAGGCCTATAGAGGGAAACGTTGTGCTTCAAGACGTAAACTTCTCCTACGAGGGGGATTCCTTTTCTTTGAAAAATGTTAATATGCAGATAAAAAAGGGAGAAAAGGTAGCAATCGTTGGCTTCACAGGAGCAGGAAAATCAACAATCGCAAACCTCATACTTGGTTTTTATAAGCCCGATTCAGGCAAAATTGAAATTGATGGAATGGACATAGAGACAATGAATATAAAGGAATTAAGAAAAAACAGCGCCATAGTTCTCCAGAATATTTTTATATTCAACGGTACAGTAAGAGACAATATCACCCTTGGAAGAACTGATATCTCTGATGAGAAAATCATTGAGGCCTCAAAAAAAATCGGTGTTCACGATTTTATAATGAGGCTATCTCAAGGATACGACACAGAGCTTTCAACAGAAGGAAAAAATATATCTGTAGGAGAGAGGCAGCTTATATCATTTACAAGGGCTCTTGTCTACGACCCAAAGATTCTTATCCTGGACGAAGCAACTGCAGCACTCGATTCTGATACCGAAGAACTCATCGAGAAAGGTATAAGAGAGCTTATGAAGAACAGGACTTCAATTGTTATTGCTCATAGGCTATCAACCATAAAAAATTCCGATAGAATTTATGTAGTAAACAAGGGAAAAGTGGTAGAATATGGAACACATCCGGAGCTAATGAAGAAGAAAGGCTTATATTTTGAATTTTATACAACACAATTCCAGAGAATCTGATGTGTAGTAAATGAAAGAAGGGAAGGTGAGGGGGCACCTTCCCTGGCATGAATAAGAAAGGAGGTAGGTATCGGATATCTTTGAGGGTATCCGATATATTAAATTTAATTATATATAAATCAAAAAATTTGTCAAGAGGGTGTTTGCGCTAAAGGAAAAACCTTCTCGCCATTGGTAAAAATAAATATAGTGTGGCAAAATACTTGTTCCGCAACAACTAAAACAACTAAAATAGTATTGCACAAAATAATAATTTTTAATTAAAATATCACAGGAGGAAGGATGAAAATATTTTTAATATTTTTGATGTCCTACTTTATAGGCGCCATACCAAGCGGTTATATTATCTCTCGCTACTTCTTCAAAACTGATATTACAAAATACGGAAGCGGAAACATTGGAACGACAAATGTCCAGAGAACACTGGGAATAAAACCAGCTCTTCTGGTATTTGTACTGGACGTTCTCGAGGGCTTCATACCGACAATTGTGGCTCTATATGTACTAAATTCCATGCCACTTGCAGCAATTGCAGGAGCTATTACAATCCTCGGGCATGACTACTCAATCTTTATGCCCCATTTTAAAGGAGGAAAAGGTATAGCAACAAGCCTTGGAGTCGCAATAGTTTTATCTCCTTTAGCTGCGGTCCTGAGCCTTGTGGTTTTTGCGCCCGTATTGCTTATAACGAAATATGTATCAGTTGGTTCCATTGCAGCAGTGATAGCATTTCCTATCCTGATGTTTATTCTTAAAAGAGATGTTGTTGTCTTTCTTATTTCGCTATCAATACCAATACTTGGCATTATTTCCCACAGGGAAAACATCAAAAGAGTATTACACGGAAACGAGAAAAAGTTCGGCGAAAAAGTAAAAATAGATGAAACACATTAAAGATTTCTCCCTGAAAGAGTTAGAGGAGTATGTCGCAGGTTCAGGTCAACCTAAATACCGGGCAAAAGAAATATTCTCTGGGATTTATAAAGAAAAACGAAAAAACTTTAGCGAAATTACAACACTTCCGAAAGAGTACAGAAAAGAATTGGCAGAACAATTTAATATTTCTACCTTCGAAAAGCTAAGTGAAATTAAATCAACAGATGAAACAACAAAATATGTATTCAAGCTAAAGGATAATTCTCTTATTGAAAGTGTCCTCATAAGGAAAGAGAATAAATATAGAAGGAAAATGAGCACACTTTGTATATCCACACAGGTAGGCTGCCCACTCGAGTGCAAATTCTGTGCAACTGGTAGGATGGGATTTAAAAGAAACCTTGCAACCTCAGAAATCATAGAACAGTTCCTTGTAGTAGAAGAAGAAACACCATTGAGCAATATTGTTTATATGGGAATGGGGGAGCCACTCCTTAATTATGAAAACACCAAAAAATCTGTCGAGATACTTTCTGATATTCATGGTAGAAACTTTGGCAGAAGAAGAATCACAATCTCAACAGCAGGAATAGTGGACAAGATTTATAGATTGAGTGATGAAATAAAATCTGTAACACTCGCTATATCTCTGCATACAGCAAGCCAAGCTAAGAGAAATAAACTTATGCCAGGATTATCTCGCTTTCCTATTAGAGAACTACTCAAGGCTTTAAAGTATTATGTAAGAACTACAGGAAATACAATAACTATCGAATACCTGCTCATTAACAACTTCAATGACTCTCAAGAAGACGCAGATAATCTTATAGAATTTGCAAAGGAAATAAAATTCGTAAAAATCAATCTTATAAGTCTGAATGAACTTCCTTTTATGAACTACAGAAAATCAACAAGAGAATCTGAATTTGAGAAATATTTGCTCAATAAGAACCTAAGAGCCACCCTGAGAAAATCTAAAGGTACGGACATAT
This sequence comes from Caldiserica bacterium UBA4770, assembly GCA_002403335.1. Lineage (GTDB taxonomy): Bacteria > Caldisericota > Caldisericia > Caldisericales > Caldisericaceae > UBA4770. Next base: position 139 of record DHHO01000023.1, on the reverse strand, counting down.
CCGCAGCCTGTGGCCAGCTTGCTACTAACATACCCTCTACTCAAAAATCTACTTGACAAAATTAAAAATAGTGTAAAATATATTAGCAGGTTACAAAAAATTTTATAGGAGGCGAGATTATGAAATGGGGTAGCAAGAT
>DHHO01000015.1 GCA_002403335.1 Caldiserica bacterium UBA4770 | reverse complement strand
TAAATAAACTCAAAGAAGGCTCTTAATACACCTTCAAGGTCTTTACTTATACTATTTTCTGTCATAAACTCCTTAACGTAGTCGTTCATTTTTCACCTCGCAGTTATTTTTTAAATCTTGCTTTAAAAAATGGCGGGGGACACCTCATCCCCCGCCAAGCAAAAGAAACCTATGGGACTAAATCAGTGGTTGTTCTTGTTCTGTGGACAATGCCACCATCAACAATCTCTGTGAGAGCCCCGTTCTTGGTAAGCACAACATTCTTTGTGATGAATAAGTTCATCAAGCTCTGAACCTGTGCCTCAGTTATATCTGCCTTCGGATTGTCAAACTCCATTGAGGCAGTCTTTCCGTTTTCGGTTCCGAAAACTAATCTTAATACGGTTTCATCTATATCAGCCATCATTCACCTCCTTATGCGGCATAGGCCTTGCTTGATGTTCGCCTTATTTCATACAGTGTGTCAGCGAGAAGATTTGAAATAGCAACACCGATATCATAAAGGTCGTTATCTGTTGCAGTAGGTCTGATGTTGAGGACGCTTTCAGTCCTTCTCTTATCATCGGGCAGTGAGAAAATAATCTCAAGCCTGCCGGGTCTTTCTATTACAGTCATATATGCACCTCCATGCATTAGATTTTGAGTAAGAGTAATTGCGCGCACTTTTACCTTCCTCACATATAAATATGCAGAGGGGGAAAGAATCTGGAAGCATCGGGTGTTATTTCACTAAAATAAAAGCTCGCAACACTTGTAAAAAATTGACAGCCCTTGTTATTTTTAGTAAAATGAAAAGAGAAGGCTTTGTAGTTACACAATATCGGGACATTAAAAAGTTCATTTAAGGAGGAAAAGATGAAGAAGTTGAAAAAAGGGCAGATGAAGATCGGGACGGTAATAGCGTTAGTCATTGTTGCCCTCCTGATTGGGATTGCAGGTACTTACTTTGGCGTAAGGCCAAAAGAGGCGAAGGTGACACCATATGCTGGTAAGCAGGTGGATGTTATTATGCAAAATGAGGGAATGAATTTTGCTGGAACTATCGTATACCCTGCAAATATCGACAAGCCATGTCCTGCTGTTCTTTTACTTCCAGGATTTTTGGGTGAAAGGGACGAACTTCCAGTAGTAAATACATTTGTGCCTGCTGAAGGCGGAAGACCTCAGGGGATGTGGGAGAGAACTGCATTGAAACTTGCAGAGGCAGGTTATGTAAGCCTCCGAATTGATTACAGGAATTCAGGGAAAAGCGAGGGGCTCTGGCAGGATGCGACTGTGACTGGGGAACTTTCTGATGCCAAAGTGGCGCTCAAGTATCTGTCAGAGAATCCTGCTGTAGATAAGAACAAGTTAGCAGTGTGTGGTTTATCTCTGGGGGGAGCTCTTGCAAGTTGCATGAGTAATGAACCCCTTGTCAAAGTTGTGGTACTGTGGTCAGCGGCACCGGATTTAGGAATATTAAATATATTCCTTTTGCCAGACCAGCAAGCAGAGCTTGAAGAAAAGGGTATTGTAACATTTTCATTACCCTGGGGAGAAACTACAACACTCAAGAAGGGTTTCTTTGATTCAGCAAAAGAGTTGCATCCTCTTGAAGAGATTGGCAAGTTTAAAGGGCCTCTTCTTGATATCTGTGGTACAAATGATGCGCTGGTTGCTCCTCAACCTCAACAGGCCCAGAAGTTTATTGATGCTCACAATGGGGAAGAGAAACTTGTTGTCCTTGAAGCCGACCATACCTTCGATAACTTTGTAGGTCCCGAAAAATTAGATCAGGCGATAGATGAAACAATAAGTTGGTTAAATACCTATCTAAAACCTTAAAAGTACCAAGAAATTTAGCATCTTATAGAGGATTATAAAAAGATATTTTTTGGAGGGGCAGTAAACCTCTTCTAAGGGCAAGCTCTCTATCTTGAGTAGAGCCTGCCCTCTTTCTACTTCTAATAAAAAGCCTGCTGAATCATATAAACATTGACACCTTGACATGGTGCTTCCTTTGGTAAGGGCGTAATTGATATTAGAAGCAAATCTGGTATAAACCTGGCGCTCTCTGATTGCATTAGGGAAAGGAGAAAAAGCGCTCATTTCCACCCTCCGAAAAGCGCTTACGGTAATTTGTAATGGAAGATTTTTGAACAGCATGTTTAAGAAGGTAAGGAGCAATTCCACACATGATTTTAATGGGGACAATTAGCATTATTGCAATTTGTTGTTATATTGTATAATTATAATATGAGAGAGAAAAACCTAAGCTTGGAACAATTAGAAAAGCCAAATGTAAGACTAAAGGAGCAAAGGGAAGAAAATAGAGTATTAAGGGATAGATTAGATCTTTTAGATTCCTGTCTTAATATACTTTTTGATGGTGTAACAGTCCTTAATACAGAAGGCGAAATCGTATATGTAAACAGGATTAAAGCTGAAAGAATTGGCTATACACAGGAAGAATTAATAGGAATTAAGCCGATCCAGATTATAGCTGAGAAAGATCTTAAAAGATATGTAGATGAATTTGAAAAAGTTTTGTACAAAGGGGAGATCCCAAGATTTTTCGAGTATACAGTGAAACATAAAAATGGCAGGGAAATTCCTATGGAAATAAGCTTCTCAATTTTACACAATGCGGCAGGAAAAGTCATTGGTGCGGTTGGAGCAAGCAGAGACATAACACACGAGAGAAGCATCACTCAAAAACTTATAGAATCTGAAGAAAAGTATAGATTCATTTTTGAAGCTACGGGAACGGCAATGTTAACAACCTCTGAGGATGGCATCATTCGCATGGTAAACAAAGATTTCGAAAGGCTTTTCGGATGCTCAAAAGATGAAGTTATTGGAAAAAAGAAGCTCAGTGATTTTATGAAAGATACTTTACCCCCTGCAACTGAATTGTCCCCTTCTTATCCTAAACGATACGAATGTGTATTTATTGATAAGTCTGGTAAAAAGATAAACCTCATTGTAATTGAAAACATTTTGCCTAAAAACCCCGCCTCTACTGAATACGAAAAGGTTATCGCTCTTATAGATGTTACGGAAAACAAAAAGGTTATGAGAGAAATGGAGAAATACCAGCGACAACTGAGGAACCTATCAGTACATTTGCAAAATGTAATAGAGGAGGACAGGAAAAAACTTGCTCACGAGATACACGATAGTCTGGGGCAAGAACTGACCGCCTTAAAAATTCAGCTATCTCTTTTAGTTGAGAATCCACCATCAAGCAAAAAAACTCTAAAACACAGGATTAACTCTATGGTAAATTTAGTAGACGACATTATGACCGAGGTAAGAGACACATCTTTAAGCCTTAGCCCAATAGTTCTGGAGCATTTTGGGTTTGAATCGGCCATAAGGTGGCTCATTGAAGATTTTCAGAAAAATACAAATATACAGTATGATTTAAGGTACGATCTTAAATACACTTTACCTAATAACCAATTTTCTTTAATGGTCTTTCGTATATTTCAAGAACTCATGACAAATACAGCACGCCATTCGGAAGCCACTCAAGTAAATATAGTATTTAAAGAGATAGACAACTCTTTGTATCTGGAATTTCGGGATAACGGAAAGGGCATACCAAAAAGCAAAATATTTAGTTTGAATTCCTTTGGACTCCTTGGTATAAGAGAAAGAGCTCTTTCTCAGGGAGGCAGCGTCAAGATCACAAGCAAAAGCAATAAAGAGACAAAGGTAATAATTAAGATACCTTTACCCCGTGATATTCAAAATGATTAAAATCCTGATCGTAGATGACCATCCTATTGTCCAGGAGGGCTTGAGACAAATCTTAATGAGAATGCCAGATATTAAGCGTGTTGACTCAGCAAGTTCTGGGACAGAAGCTATAAAGAAAGCTAAGGCAGAGCAATATGAGGTTATAGTGCTTGATATATCTTTACCCGATATGAATGGACTGGATGTTCTGAAAGTGTTAAAGAACGAGAAGCCTGATACCCCCATACTTATGTTAAGCATATATCCTGAGGAAATTTATGGGATTCGAACTCTAAAAGCCGGTGCCGCCGGGTATATCACAAAGGAGAGCGCTCCTCAAGAATTTATAACTGCTATTCGAACGATTATAGCTGGTAGAAAATATGTAAGCTCTTCAATGGGAGAAAGATTGGTGACAGAGCTAAAGGGTATTGAGCGGTTGCCTCATGAGAGGCTATCAGACCAAGAGTATAAAATATTTTTGCTTATAGCACAGGGAAAGATGTTAAAGCAGATTGCAGACGAGCTCTTCCTGAGTGTTAAAACTGTTAGTACTTATAAATCGCACATACGGAAAAAGATGAACTTGCATAGTGATTCCGAAATAACTTACTATGCTATCAAAAATGGACTAATAAAATAATCAGATAATTCTGATAGTTAAAACTTAAAAAATTCATCTAAATTCTTAAAATCTTCTGATTTCAAAGAATCATTGCCTTCTTAAAATTATTATAGAGATATCTCTAAAATTTACCGAGAGGAGGTAAAATGGTATGACAGTAGGTATTAAAGGTTATGGTGTTTATGTGCCACCCTTCCGGATTAAGGTTGAAGAAATCATGCAGACATGGCTCAACAGTAATCCTGTGTTTCTCCATGACATGATGAACCTTAAAGAACGCGCAGTCTGTGACTATGATGAAGATGTGATTACAATGTCAGTTGATGCAGCCAAGAATGCTTTGAAGATGGCAAAGTTAGAAGCTAAAGAAATCGGTGCAATCTTCCTTGGTTCGAGCACTTTTCCTTATGTTATGAAGCCAGCAAGTTCTATTGTTCTCGAAGCTCTGGGGGCGCCTAACAACACATTTATTAGTGATGTACAGTTTTCCGGTAAATCAGGAACTGTTGCATTACAGATCTGTCTTGCGCTGGTAGGGCAAAAGTTGGCAAAAAATGCATTAGCTATCGGCTCAGACAACCTAAGTATTCATACTGAACCCGGCGACAGCTTTGAATATCCTGCTTCTGCAGGTGCTGGTGCACTACTTTTAGGAGAAGATAATCTTATTGCCGAAATTGAAGCATTGGAGACTTATAACAGTGACACACCTGATATTTACAGATTAGAAGGTGACAGATATCTAACCCGCGGGGGCGATGCAATGGTAGAAAGTAATGTTGGATTACCATCACACACGACGAATGCTGTAAATAAGTTGTTAGAAAAATTGGGGCGAGAACCAAAAGACTTCGATTATGCAGTCTTTCACCAGACTTACGGAGTTTCTCCATTTATAATTGGGAGGTCATTAGGCTTCCAGGATTCTCAAATTTCACCATCTCTTATAGCTGACGAAGTTGGGGATACAGGTGCTTCATCTGTATTGATTGGTCTTGCAAAAGTTCTGGATGAGGCAAAGCCTGGCCAAAAAATTTTAGTTGCCTCTTACGGCTCGGGCGCTGGAAGCGATGCGTTTGCTCTTAAAGTTACAGACAAAATAGGTAGTGTAACACGGTCTCCCAAGGTGAAAGACATAATTAATGCTAAAACTTACATTAATTATGCTACATATGCAAAATTAGATAGAAAGTACCAGAGAACGGGAGGTGAATAAAATGGCTGAGAAGAAAGTTGCCATAGTTGGAATTGGACAAACGTTGCACGATGTACATCCCACAAGAAGCTGGCGCTCTTTACTTAACGAGGCGGTTAATAAGGCTCTGACTGATGCGAAAATAACAATAGACGATGTAAAAGCAGGATACATATCAATGGGCTCTCCTGAACAGCATGGTCAGGAACATGTCGCTGGGATGGCGAGCTGGGAAATTGGAATGTGGCCTAAGGGAATGATCCATTGTGAAGATGCATGCGCAAGTGGTACTGCTGCACTTAGAGCAGGTTGGTTTACTGTTTTATCAGGAAAAGCCGATATTGTATTAGTTGCCGGAGTCGACAAAAACACAGATAATATCAATGGATGGGAGGCAATTGGTGCCCATACAGACGTTGAATGGGAGTACACTTTTGGCCTTGCATGGGGTCCTTTAATGGCATTGTTAAAGAAATTGCATATGCAACGATATGGTTCTACTGACGAACAGTGGCTTATGTATCCTGTAGTTACACATGAATATGCTACTAAAAACCCAAATTGCAATCAATACGGAAAAAAGCCTATGACGCTTGAAGAAGCAAAAGCTTCACCATATCTATTTGGACCTGCGCATATGGTTGAACTCTGTCCTTTCACTGATGGTGCTTGCGCAGTAGTCATTGCAACTGAAGAGGTAGCAAGAGAACTTACAAAGAAGCCCGTTTTCATCGAACATATAGCTGTCGGCTCTGATCCTCAGCTCCTTGGTAACAGATGGCAATGGAGTGACGAAGGGGGGCTTTTAGAGTGGCGCGGAGAGATTGAAGCAGCTAACGAGTGCTATAGTAAGGCGGGTATAAAAGCTGACGATATTGATGTGGTAACCGTTCATGACTCGGGTACTTGTGTATCCCCAGTACATCTGGAAAATATCGGTATATTTAAGAGAGGAGAAGCACCAAAGAAGATCTTTGAAGGAGAGACAAGAATTGGAGGAAAATGTCCGTGCAGTACACACGGCGGAATGAGATGGTTAGGTCATCCTATAGGTGCATCAGGGTTGAATATGGTTCACGAACTCACATTGCAGCTTAGAGGTGACGCAGAAAAGGATAAAAGACAGGTTCCAAATGCAGAATTTGGTATGTTCTCTAACGAAGGATCAAATGGAGCCTCAATGATTGTAGGTATCCTTAAGAGAGGAGGTTAATATGCCAAGTGTTCCTGAAAAAATTTGCAGAATGATGCTCCACTCTACAGTAAAAGCGTGGAGGGAAAGAGATGGGCGTTATCGACTTCAAGGAGTAGTATGTAAAGATTGTGGCAAAAAAATATTTCCAGCAGTTCAAATATGTCCATACTGCCATTCTAAAAATCTTGAGAAGACAGAATTTGCAAGCACTGGCAAGATAGTGTTGTCGCCGGAACCTCTTTGGTATCCTTTGACTGGTTTCCAGGAATTACTTCCACAATATACTGTTATGATTGAACTTGATGACGGGCCTTTTGTCTGTGCGGAATTAGTCCATTATCCTCCCCCTGCAGAGTTTAAAGAAGGTACAAGAGTAGAAATGGCCTTTAGAAAACTCAAGAGAGAGGATATAGGTAATTACGTCTACGGGTTCAAGTTCAGAATCGTAGAGTAAATTTTTTTGAATTTCCCACAGGGACTAAAGTCCCTGTGGGCTTCTTTTCGGCATTTAATCTATAAATACTCCCTTTGAGTGCATCTATAATTTCATAAAGGGCATTTAGTTTTCAATGCTCTTTTTTTTCATTTTAACCCTCCGACAAGCGCTTACGGCAATTTGTAATGGAAGATTTTTGAACAGCATGTTTAAGAAGGTAAGGAGCAATTCCACACATGATTTTAATGTGGACAATTCAGGCTATTGACACAAAACGGTTGAATCCTAAAATAAATGTATAAAAAAGGAGGAATGTTATGAAAAAAGTTTCCGTAAGGGTGGCAATCTTTTTAATGATTCTTCTTTTTGACTCAACCTTAGAGGTAACTAACGGCACAACACAACCCTGGCTTCCTGCAAACGAGGGCTTTCCAGCACCTTTCGTAACTGATATATGCATAGACCCAACCAATACACAGGTTCTGTATGCAGGGACAGAAGGTGGAGGGGTATATAAGAGTATCGATGGGGGATTATCATGGGCCCTGATTAACGAAGGTTTAACGACGCTTGATGTATATTCTCTTGCAATTGATAGTACAAACCCGAAGGTTATTTACGCCGGCACAGGAGAGAGTGTTTTTAAATCAGAAGATGCAGGTTTATCGTGGCACTCACTGAGCTTTGATTTCTCAGTAAAGGTTAACTGCATTGCAATCCATCCTAAAAATACCAACCTAATTTATATTGGAACTGACGAAGGAATATTAAAGTCAGCTGATGCCGGAACTACCTGGGCTCAATCAAACAAAGGACTTAAACAATACGATTTTATGAACCTGCCTATAATTTATGCTATATTTTTTGATCCTTCGAATCCTTCAATTATCTATGCGGGGACGAATGACGGGGTCTTTAAGACACAGGATGGTGGCTTAAATTGGGCAGGCAGAAACAATGGCTTAAAAGAATCTGAACTTAAGGATATCCCGATTGTTTATTCTGGTGTCATTGATTCATTAAATCCGAAGAACATTTACATAGGAACAGCAGAAGGAGTTTTCAAATCTGAAAACGGCGGGGATATATGGAGCAAGATTGTTACAACAAATGGTATAGCAATCCGTAAACTTGTTGCAGCCGAGGATTGTAAAAAATTGTTTGCAGGGACTGAAAATGGGATTTTAAAATCGCTTGATTATGGAAACGAGTGGGAAAAGTTAGCACAGCCAAACCAATCAATAAATACACTTTCCATAGACCCTTCAAACCCTCAAATCATTCTTGCAGCTACTTCAGGGGGTATTTTCAGGTCAACTAACAGTGGCTTATCGTGGGTACCAGCAAATAAGGGCTTAATAAAAGTAGAGATTTCGAGTATGGTTGAGGATCCTCTAAATCCTTCCGTTATTTTTGCCTCAACGCTCGGAGCAGGCATATATAAGACAACGGATTTAGGTAAAACTTGGTTTTCTGCTAATAGCGGACTGGGTACCTCAAATATACTCACTATGACAGTTTATCAGGAAAATCATATGATTGTTTTTGCAGGGACGGACGAGGGAGTTTTTAAATCCACCAATGGAGGAGAATCCTGGCAAGAGGCTTCAGACGGGCTAAATGCAAATATTGTATATTCTATGGCGGTGAGCTCATCAAGCCCCCCGACAATATTTTCAGGCACTAATAGAGGTATTTTTACATCAGTTGACGGAGGTTCCTCCTGGAAAGAAGCAAATTCAGGAATAATTACCGAGTTTGATCAAGGGTATTTAGATATTATTTCTATTGCAATAGATCCTCATAATCCTTTAATTATCTATGCAGGGACAAGCAACAGGGGACTCTATAAATCTTTAGACGGGGGTAATTTATGGGCTTCAGCAAGTGAGGGGCTTGGGGAGGTTATACCGCCTATCAATGTAATTGAGATTGACCCTCAAAATTCATCAATCGTTTACCTTGGAACCGATGGGGGTGGTATCTTTAAGTCCACGGATGGGGGTACTTCCTGGGAGGTAGTTGAGAATCTCCCTTCCCCGTGGGTTTATGCAATTAAGGTAGATTCATCAAATTCTAACATTATTTATGCATCGTTTTCAACTCAGGGAGTATTTAAGTCCAATGATGGAGGAAAAACCTGGACTGATACAAATTCAGGGTTGCTTAGCAAAGAGATAAGTTCAATAATGATTCATAGTTCAGGTGTTATCTTTTTTGGAACCCAGGCCGGTCCTTATTGCCAATCAATTACTTCTTACACTATTACTGCTTCAGCAAGTGGAGGTGGTACAATATCACCATCGGGAACATTAACCGTTAGTTATGGCAGTTCCAAAACCTTTACAATAACTCCAAATCCAGGCTATAAGATCTCTAATGTCAAGGTAGATGGTAAATCAGTAGGTACAGTCTCTTCATATACATTCACAAATGTTACTGCTAACCATACAATCTCTGCAACATTTGAAAAAGAGATAACACAAACAGTTATTATCCTCAAGATAGGAGATACAACCTTTACCGTGAATGGAGAAACAAGAACATTAGATTCTCCACCTATTATCAAAAACGATAGAACACTTCTTCCGATTAGAGCAGTGGCTGAAGCATTAGGAGGGACAGTGGGATGGGATCCTGATAGTAGAAAAGCAACAGTATCTTTGGGCTCAACTACCATTGAACTTTGGATAGGTAAACCAACTGCTAAGGTAAATGGTATAGATATACCTATTGATGCAGCAAATTCCAAGGTTGTCCCTGAAATTATAAATTCAAGGACAATGTTGCCTTTAAGGTTTGTTGCCGAATCGCTTGGTTGTGATGTTCGGTGGGATGATGAGACAAAGATTGTAACAATTACCTATATGGGAGTATAGTATGAAGTGGCATAGTGAATAAGGTGAAGATGAGAGCTGCAGGATGGATACTAAAACCTTATAAAAAAAGGAGATAGTTGTATGAAAAAAATTCTTATCCTTTTGATGATTGGAGTTTTTATAATTGCACTATTTTCGGGATGTGTAAGTAATAAACCAATATCCCAGGAATGTCTAGACTATTTCAAATCCTTAGAAAATCAGAAGTATTGGTCTCGGCAATCTGTAGAAGCTAAAGTTGAAGATTCAAGTGGTACAAGCGTCGTATATGATAAAATCGTACATGATGAAAGTAAAAAGGAATGGTATTTATTTTAATAGTTTTTGTTTCTCTATGAAAAATGGAACATTTGTGCGCTCATAGTGAGCGTAAATATAAAATCTTTTACTCACCCCATGAACAATGGAAATAAAGCAGTCGCTTTCTCTAAAATCTATCTAAAATATTTCTTAGTAGTTATGCAAATATAAAAGCCGATTATTTTATTTTTCTCTACCAGGCATTGTAAACATCTTCCGCAAAGCCTAAAAGATTGTGAATCTCGAGAACCTTATTATCGTCAAGTTTAACTTTGCCATTAAAATAGCCGAATATTTGATTTTGAATTGATTTTATAAAATAAAGGTCAGTTTTGCTTTGTCTATCAAAAATTGGAGTAAGTTCTATGTCTATTTTGCCTTCGTTATCGATAATTTTCCAATTTTTTAAGTAATCTTTTCGGTCGAATATAAATTCAACCTGGTCAAGCTTGTACAGTTTACCATCATAAAATATGGCATTTTCAGTTGCGGGTGTTCTATCGGAGAAACCATAGCCAAGGTTCCATCCAAATCTTTTTCCTTCTATATAAGATGATAAAGAACTCCAGTACCATCGGTTTTTATATGTCCAAACTCCTCTACCCCAGTCAAGAACAGCAGTATCATAATTTTCATCAAAACTATAAACTTTGTTTCCGACTTTAAATTCTCCTTTTGCTGTCATGCAATTTATTTTTTGATTGTAGTAAAATGCAGTTCTTTGTTCTTTCCACGAAGTAGCAATTGCAATTGAATCTTCACCATCGAGCCTTTTAAGGGCTATTCTACCTTCAATTCCTTTATTTCCATAGAAATCAACCAAAGAATCTGATGCAAAGCTTATCAATCTTTCATTCCCTTTAGTTTCAAAAGAAATAGACATTTTTTTATCTTTATAAGAGACAATTTCTTCGTCACTTTTTGCAGGTAAAGAAAGTTTTCCCATAGAGAACAGGATGAGTGAATCTACGGATTTATAGAATTTGTTGTTGAAATCAAGAAATAGTATTGAGGCGAAGCCCATATACCCCATATCACTCACAGTAAAGGCAAGTCCAAAGCCGCTTTTTTGAGAAAGAATTGCATAATAGTTCCATTCCTTGATTCTGTGTTTGACTGCTTTAATCTTATTTCTATCGTAGCTCCAGTATGGTTTCTTTGCCCAACCTTCCTTTGTGATATGTCCATTTTCGTCAAGCAAAGGAATGTTTTCTGTTATTTCTATTTGCATAGTTATCCTCCTACAGAATTATAATTTAATAATTTGATTAGTCAAAGATAATGGCTTTTATTTTTAATTCCAAAGTATTGATATTTGAATTGAAATTTTTTCTGAGAGGATAGGATATTTAACTACAAAATCATTTTTACTAAAATTTATTAAGAGGTTAATTTTTTGACGAATTAGAGCTATGCTAAATAGAAGTGATTTTTGGCAAATTTGTTACTTTAAATTTAAAAAATGAGGTAAGAATGGGTGTAGTATTAACAATTTTTTTCGTCTTTTTAGCAATTATGGTGCTTGTTTTTGTTCTTGTTTTTAGAAGAAGGGTTTCGAGCATAAAAAACTCTGAATGGACAGGTGAAGTACTCGAAAAATCTGAGACAGAAAATGAGGACGACAAGTTTCATCCGTATTATTCTTTGAAGGTAAAGACTGATGATGGCAGGGTTCGCTATGTTGATGTAAACTATGAACTTTATAATAAAGTCAAGCCGGGGATAAACTTAAAAAAAGAAAAAGGTGCATTACTGCCAAAAATAATTTAAAGCTTTATGTTGAAAGAGGGGTACTGTTAGATTGCTTACTCCTAAACGAAATTGTTATCTTATTTGGGGCTTAATCTTAAGCGTTGTAGGTGTGATTTTAATTCCCTTTATAATTGGTATTCCAATAGCAGGAGTTGGATTTAGTATGTCTGCTTATGGTGCGATTATTTCTTTTGTTGAGGAATTCGCCAGTTGGGAAGATTTTATTAAAAAGTTTAAGAAAATGTTTTTAAAGATGAAGGCGAATATTCAAAAACTGTTCGTTCATAAGGAAGCTGATAAATAGAAAAGTCAATTAAATGAAATTTCAAAATAATACTCTCAAATGAGCATATCTCATTCAAAGGGGTAGATTGCCTACTCAGTACTTGGACAAAAATGGTAAGACGTTGCCTTAAAATAACTATAACGTGACTTTGTCACTTCAAAAATATGAAAGTTAATATTTATCTATGTTTTAAGTTAATTTGATTCAAAACGTAGCCAACACATTTTAAGGATGAAAGTATTGATTACGAAAGACGGTTTACTCTCTTTGGCATTTGTATGTGGAGGAGCCTTATGAGGAGTTTTGTTTCTTCCTTCAAATCTGTCCTTACAAGATAGGTCTGATTGACTGCCTTCATCTTTACAATCTTTAAAGGGGGTGAGTGCATTCTTTACTCTTCTGAAGTTCCATTCAGTTCCCAGTAGATCCTCCATTGCCCTTTCTAAGTAGAGTGACAGGAAGACCAACCCGATGTGTGCTTTTATCCTCCTCTCAACATAGTGGTAGATTGGCCGTATCTTGAGGAAGCTCTTCATATACCTGAAGATTTGTTCAACCTTCCAAAGCTTCATGTATTTCATTGCAACATCTTCTGTTGGTAAGGAAGTGTTTGTCAGCAGTACCCACTTACCATCGTACTTCTCAAGTTCTTTTACTTTGTCCCTGTTCATCTCAAAGGTAGCATCATTGGGGACTATGAGCTTTTTGTACTCTCTGTTGTGTATGAGAGTCTTTACATTTTTTACTTTGAGCAGTTTTGACAGAGCTTCTTCTCTTGTTTCTCTATCGTACTGGGCCTCTATCGGATCGTAACAGACGATGTATCTTTTAATATCTTCAGATTGTGTACTTTCTCTATACTGTTTGTCATCAAGCACTACTTCTTTTACATAGAGGTCTTCTCGTGTATGGCTGTACCTCCCTGCTCTCTCAAGGGCCTCTCGAACATCCACTTCATTCATTCTCATCCCTACAATGTATTCAAGGCCATTTGAATCAATGCTATCTATGATGTCCTTGCTTGCGCATTCTCTATCTGCAACAAGGATTGCTCTCTTCAACCCGAACCTATGCTTTAGCTCTTTAACTGTTTCAGAGAATGCCTTCTTGTCAACAGTATTACCTTCCCATACCCTATGAGTTATTGGTATCCTTCTTTCATCAACAACAAGAGAGATAACAACTTGCTTTCTATCTCCCCTATGGTCTTTTGAGAAGCCGTACTTACCAATGCCATCTCCTCCTCCTTCTCCTTCAAAGTACGTGGATGTTGTATCAAAGAAGACAATCTCTGTGCCAGTGAAGAGAGCTCTTCTTTGAAGGAAGAGCGACTCTTCAATATGCTCAAGGGTATCTGAAAGCGTGTCCATGGCTCTGTAGTAGTCGTTAAGGGAAAGAGAATGTGTTGGAGTAGTGGAAGACGGAGAAGGTTCATCTAATCTACTCCAATCTTCATTAAAGTAGTAGCTCTTTCTCCATTCGTTGAATGCTTGAAGTTTACTCTCAGGTTCCGTTAGTCTGTTTAGCACCATCTCAAAGATTGCTTCAACTTCTTTTTCTGCTGCTTCTTCATCCTTTACCTTCTCAAATTCAGAAATGAAGATTTTCTTCAACCCTGTCTTCTCCCATAACTCAGAGAGCACATAAGGGAAACCATATTCGAATGAATCATTAACGAATAGGTGGTTTTCTATATCAACGAACTGTTTGCCTTTTGCTTCTCTTATGATGTTTGATATGCTTTCAATGAGGTGTTCTAAGCTCGATCCTTCAAGCAGCTCATCAATCCTTCCCAGTGTGCAGAGGTTTTTCTACTTTACCCTACTGCCTACTCTGTATGATTCGGCAAGTTGAAGATAAACCCTCTCTCTACCATTTTTATTTTTCTGTACCGATTTTCTCATATACATCTCGATAGTGGTATATCAAAAATACTATTTATGTTAATAGAAAATTAGAATCATTTTTCAAATCAGCCAATATTAAAGAGTTATCCACACACCGACACATTTTTTAAAAGTTAAGGGTAAGTTATCCACATAAACTTAAGAAAGTTACCTATTTAAGCCAAAACATATTTTAAAGGTTACCAAAAAAGAGAGAAAATTGAGGGATAAGTGATAAAGATATATTAAAATCAACAGGGGTTTCTTGAGTCTCCAAACAACCAGAATGAGAGCATAGAACTCCCCCTGATAATGAACGTGCGGCTCTTTGGAGTTAGAATGATAGTGAAAAATATGGAGAAGGAAGAATTTGAAGAATCTTTCATTAATAAGTGAATATATAATTTTGCAACAGCAAGATTATGCCTGTTGCAATTTTTTGGTTTTTTTGTTATATTATTGAGGATGAAAAGTATGGTAAGGAGGTTGCTATGCACGAAAGTACAAAGTTGAAGATGAATACGTTTAACCGCAATTTCAGGAGATTGTTTCTTTATGTCTCAAAGGACTATGACAGGAGACTTTCAGGCCTGTTGAATTTTGCAAAGAGAGTAACCCCGAACAGGGAGATGAAGGAAGTTGTAGAAAATGTTGAGAAGCAGATAAAAAATAATCCTACTGTAAAGATGTATGTAGAAAGGCTTTTTACGGATTACAACCCACAGTATACTTCACACCTACTTTCAAATGTACTCATAAATGTTGGGTTTTTTAATACAGCATTCGAGAAGTTAAATGCAAAGGAAGACCTTCCAACGCCATTTACAATTCTTATTAGCCCAACGATGAGGTGCAATCTTCAGTGCGAGGGGTGCTATGCAGGGAATTATACAAGGAAGGACGATCTCCCTCCAGAGGTTTTTGACAGGATTATCACCGAGGGGGAGGATATGGGTGTGTATCTTTATACAATCCTTGGTGGAGAGCCATTTATTTATGAGGATCTGTTTGATATCATTAACAAACACCCTCATTCAGCCTTCCAGATATTTACGAACTGTACCTTTCTTGATGATAAAAAGATTGATAAGATGTGGAAATCCAAGAATGTGGTGCCTGTGCTTTCCATAGAAGGAAATAAAGAGGACACAGACAGAAGAAGGGGAAGCGGAGTTTATGAAAAGGTTGTAAGTCTTATGGACACCCTGAAAAAACAGGGTATTCCTTTTGGATATTCTCTGACGCTTACAAGGAATAATTTCGATACTGTCACAAAGCCTGAGTTCTATACGTGGCTTGCCGAAAAGGGTGCATTCTTTGGGTGGACGTTTCTTTATATGCCTGTTGGAAAAGATGATGACCCTTCCCGTATGCCAACACCAGAGCAGAGAGCATATTACGGTAAGACTATAAGGTCTATTAGGGGAAGATACCCTATATTTCCTATGGATTTCTGGAATGATGCTCCCTATGTGGGTGGGTGTATTGCAGGTGGAAGGAAATATCTTCATATTAATAGCAAGGGAGAGGTTGAGCCGTGCATCTTCACTCACTTTGCAGTTGATAACATAAAGGAGAAGTCCCTCAGAGAGGTTTTAAATTCAAATTTCTTCAAGGAGATTAGATCAAGGCAACCATTTGATAAAAATCTTCTACTACCCTGTATGATTATTGATTCTCCCTGGCAACTCAGGGAGATTGTAGAAAAAACTGGTGCATACCCTACACATAGCGGGGCTGATGACGTCCTCACGAAATTTACTGAACAATTGAAGGAGTATTCTGAAGGGGTAAGACGTGTGCTTAACCCTGTGTGGGAGAATGAATTTAAGGAAAAGAGACCCTACCTTTATACCCCCGCCGAAGAGTTAGAAAAACAGGAAGAGAAGAAAGAAGCAAAGGTAAGTTAATTCAATTTAATTTAGAAAGTTTCAGGGGGACATTAGTCCCCCCTTTCATTTTTAGGTAGAGGAAATTATATACTGCTCAATTTTATTTTAATATGAGTATGCCAATGAACCCCATTCCAAGGAGGACAAGGATAGGGTTAATCTTTTTGAATCTTGAGATGATGAGGAATGTAATTATTGCCATAAGGTAGAGGGGAAGAATGCCTTCAAAACCCTCGAGGATAATGAGGTATATTGCATTGACAAGGAGTGCCGGAAGAACAGGACGCACCCCTTTCATAAATGCCTGGTAGATCTTGTTCTCCCTGAATCTCTTAGAAAGCATTGCAATAAGAAGAATAATAAGGAATGATGGAGCTACAACTCCACCCGTTGAGAGGATTGCACCCGAGATTCCGTGAAGCTCATATCCAATGAATGTCCCCATATTAAGAGCAACAGGACCTGGGGTAACCTCTGCAATGGAGACAAATTTAAGAAAGTTATTCATGGAAATCCAGTGGAGGTTTGTAACAAGTTCCCTTTGCATAATGGGAAGCATTGCCTGCCCACCTCCGAAGGTAAATAAACCTATCTTAAAGAATTCAAAGAAGAGTCTAATGAGTATCATTTTTGCCTTATAAAGCCTGAAAAGATCCCAACCCCTCCCCCAATAAGGATGACAAAAATTGGGTTCATCTTGAGAAAGAAGAGTGCAATAAGAGAGAATGCGAGGATAGAAATTGAAAGAGCGTTAAGCTTTATCTTTCTGAACATGTCAAGGGTAAGATATGCTATCTCCCCTGTAACGCCTGCAAGGATACCAAGGAGTAACTTCTCAATCACGGCCATCTGCGTAAAGTCGAGAAAGAATATGGAAATAAGCGTGATAATTGTAAGCGAAGGAAGGA
>DHHO01000010.1 GCA_002403335.1 Caldiserica bacterium UBA4770 | reverse complement strand
AGCATACTCTGAATATGTAGTCCCCCACTTCTGTTACCATCGGGTTTGTAGATCCCTGGCTGACCATAGGCACTCCATTAGCCTGACATATAGGAGCACCTGCAAGTGAGCACTTACTCATAATAGTACCTACAATTCCCACAACCTTATCCTGAGAGATAAGCTTTGTATAAACTGTTGCTGCCTCTGTTGGATCTCCTTTGTCATCCTCAAAAACAAGTTTGACCTGTTTACCCAGCACACCGCCTTTACTGTTCCATTCCTCAACAGCAAGCTGCATGCCCCTTCTTGTAGAAACGCCAAACGTTGATGCTTCTCCTGAAGCAGGACCAACCCCGCCAATCACTACAAATTCCTGTTTTGTCGAGCATCCTTCAAATAACAATCCGATAAAAACAAGCGCAAGTAAAACAAACAATACATGCTTTTTCATTTCACCCTCCTTTTATGGGTTTATTAAACGCTAATTATAATCAAAAACTAATCTATGTCAATAGGACAAAATACCTTATCTGAATCCGATAACTAAATAGACTTTCTTATTCCCTCGCTCAATAACCCTTTTCTCAGGTACACATTTGTTTCAGGGTCTCTATTCAATCGAGTAGGGAGAAGTACCTTTCTTGCGGCTCCACCAAAAAACTTTAAAGAGGGTCATCCCGAGCCGTCTTTGCGAAGGGTCTCCACCTTAAAAGAGAGATTGCCACGGTTCAATTTGAGGAGGTGAAAAGACCCTCCTCAATACTCCACCCAAAAGACATTAAAGACGAGATTGCTTCGTCGCAAATGACGCTCCTCGCAATGACAAGAAAAAAAGCGTTAATTGAACCTCCCAATAAAAAGAGTACAAGTGAAGAAAAATAAAGGAAATTAAATAATGTAACGCACCAAGTAATTTAAAAATCTATCTTAGGAAGTAGAAATTTCTAAACGACGTACAGCCTTGAGGTATAGTTGTCCTTTACTACTCTGATCTCGTAAGGAAAACTCTCTTTTATCTCCCCTATGTGTGTTACCACAAGAATCTTTTTAAATCTATCCTTTATAGAATTTATTTCCTTTAGTATGCTTTCTCTCCCAGCCTCATCCTGACTACCAAAGCCCTCGTCAACGACAAGCATTTCAAGCTGGCTTCCCGAAATAGAAGATAGAAACAGTGAAATTCCAATCCTTATTGCAAGATTTATCCTGAACTGCTCTCCACCACTAAAAAGCTCATAACGCCTTCTCTCTCCTCTATCATAGACATCTATTTCAAACGTATTCCTTTCACCACTTTTCCCACTCTTGAGTGTAGAGAACTTCAATTGCATCTTCCCTTCAGTCATCTTAAAAAGTAGCTCATTGGACAGGCTCTCAATCTGAGGAAGCACACTTCTTATAATCGCAATAGGGATGCCTTCCTTCCCAAACATCTCATTCACCACTTTTAGTATCTTTATCTCATCCTCATTCTTCCTTATCCTACCAGTTGCTTCTATGACTTTTATCTCCGTTTCCCTCGCTTTTTTAAGCTGCTCTTCTACTTTCGCCATTTCTTCACTCAGGGATAAGATTTCGCCTTCAACTCTATCAAACTCCCCGCTCTTCAATATATAATCCTCTTTCACTCCAGCCAGGGATTCACGCTCGTCTGATAAAGATTTGAACCTTTCCTCGATCTTTTCCTTCTTTTTTTTGAGTCCTTCAATTTCCCTTTCGGTATTTGAAAGGCTCTTCCTGAGCTCTCCGCTTTTTGTATTTGCACTGATTAATTCAAGAAATTCGTCCCCAAAATTCGAAAGTCTTTCCCTTTTTTCTCTGAGCTCTTCGAGTTGTTTTGGCTCATAATGAATTCTCTCAATCTCATCTTGCAGTGCTTTAACCTTTTGCCTCTCTTCCCTCAGAAAATCAGGAGATTCAAGCTCACTTCTAATACCTTCCATAAGTGCCTTATCCCCTTCAATCTTCTCTCTAAGCTCATTTATATTGGAAAGAAGATTTCTTTCATCCCTTTCACTAATGGAAATCTTTTTCTCAGAACTATTCAGGGCTTCTTTAGCTTCTTCTATCTCCCTTTCTACATCTTTTAAGCCTATTTCAAATTCCTTTTCTTCTCTTTCTTTCCTGATAAGTATTTCTATATTTTCTAAAATCCTTGCGTACTCTTCTGTTTCTTCCTTAGTCAGCAGATCTTCCGAAAGCAACCCATTTAACCTTCCAATCTCCTCCTCATACCTTTGCCTCTCCGTCCTATACTCATCGCACAGATTTTCCCTCATCAAATATTCAGAGCGGAGCCCTTCAAGATCCTTTAAAACCCTATCCACATCTTCTTTAGAGACGACATCTAAACTGCTTATATCTCCTACTATTCTTTCAAGCTCTACTTTCTTTTTATTTAAACTCTCGAATGCTTCTTTAAGGCTGACGTTATAATTGTTTTTTATTTCATCCCTGTGTTCATCAGAAAGAGGGGAACCACAAAGGGGGCAAAATTCCTGACCTTTATTAAGTAAATCAAGTTTCTCTGTAAGTTCCTTGATGTTTGTCCCCAGAAGCCTTATGTCGTTTTCAATCACTGCCTTTTCATGTGACAATTGCTCGTATTGTTTGTTATATTCCATATATCTTTCATTCATATGCTCATACTCTTCTGAAAGCAGCTTAAGTTTGCTATTAAGTATTGAAGGATCCTTTTGCTTTATGTTATTCTCCACCTCAAGAAGGCGAGCCTTATTCTCTTTGAGGCTCTTTTTGTAAGAAGTGATTATGTATTCCCTTTTTCCATCAATCTCAGTCTTTCTTATCCTGAGTTCATTTAATTGTTTCAATTCCTCCTGTAAGTCATTAATTCTTTTAGCAATCATTCCTTTTTTAAGATTTAGCTCTTCGACTTTGCCTTTTAACTCCTCCCTTCTTACGTTCTCCTCTAATTTTAAGGCTTTGATGGATTCAATCTGTGAGGAAAGTTGCTGAATCTTCTCCTCCACTTTGTGAATTTCCGTATTTAATTCCCCAATCCTCTTTACTCTCACAGCGCTATCGCTGTCCATTTTTGTCTTAAGATTATTTATTTCTCCTGTAAGTCTTTCCACATTCTTTGCAATCTCAAGTAGATTCTCATATTCCCTTGAAACTTCAATAAACTCTGCATAAGAGGCTCGTATCTGCCTTTCTCTATCAAGGATATTCCTCAGCCTTTCAAGTTCCTTCAAAAGCTCGCCCTTCTGGTAAGTCTTATCCTCGATTTCCGTAAGAAGTCCCTCCTTTGTTTCAGCAAGCTGTTTCATTTCTGAAGCAATTTTCTCACTCCTCATCATCTTATCAGAAATGTCCGTAAGTTCCTTCTTAAGCTGTGATTCCTTATCCTTCAGTACTTTAATTCTTTCATTAAGACTGCTCTGGGTCTTAATAAGCACCTTCATTCCCTTCAACTCTTCATTTCCATCGCTAACTTGTACTGCAAGCTCTCTATTAACAATATCCAGCTCGTGCAGACTCTCCCTTACGCTATCCCTCGCCTCCTCATAAATCCCGAGAGAAAGCATTTCTCTTAAAATCTCTATCCTTTCGGTAGGATTCCTTGAAGTAAAATAATCAGATTGGTTCTGCATAACAAAAGAGGAAGTAACAAATGTATCATAATTTACCCCTAGAAGATGCTCTATACAATCGTCTGTTTCTCTTATGGTATTCTCTGATATATTTTTAAAATTACCCCCGATCTCCTCTTCAAGAATTACATTTGAACCACCTTTTATCTTATCATATGTCCTTGTAACCCTGTAAAGGTTTCCATTCTGACGAAATCTTAATGAGACATACAAGTTTGGCTCTCCGTTAGATACAAGGTCAGTAATGCCCCTCTTGTTCCCCTCCACACCCCTTGCCATACTGAAGAGAGCAAATGTAATTGCATCAAGTAAAGTAGACTTTCCATGACCATTGTTCCCTGTGACAAGTGCAACATGAAACTTTGTGAAATCAAGAGAATTCTTCTCTCTGTAACTCAGAAAACCTTTTAATGTAAGAAGCTCCGGGAGCATTTTATAGATTCTTTAACACATTTTTAAGGATGGCAATAACATCCTGCGGTGTATCTGCAAACATAATCTCCACATTCTTTCTTGAATCAAGATACTTCCCCTCATAAAGGATACTCGGAATGGAATTCGCAAAATCCCCGGTCCTGTTCACAATGACAATTGGCTTTGAATTGAGGTATGCAGCAGAAAGTTCCTTTAGAGTTCCGTTCTTTCCGCCTATCATAACAACTGCATCCACCGTCTGAATCATAAGTTCGGAACGTAACCCCATACCGAGGCCCGTTGTAATAGGGATATCTACATATTCATTTGCCTCAAAAACATCAAGAGAAGGGAGTATGCCTACAGTCGTTCCTCCTCCATCATGAGCTCCTTTAGAGGCAGCCTCCATTACTCCATTTCTTCCGCCTGAAAAAAGCAACCATCCTTCTTTAGCAATGAGATACCCCACTTCATATGCAATATCAAGCACATACCGAGGAATTTGCTCTCCGCGTCTTTCTGATTGTCCGATAATGCCAATTCTAATAATTCTCTTCAATTTCTTCCTCTCTGAAAACATTTAGTTCATATCTAAGGCAGCACATAAGTTTTCCACAGGCACCTGTAATCTTCTGAGCATTGAGTGAAAGGTTTTGCTCCCGCGCAGCAGATAGTTCTACACTTTCAATATCCTTCAGAAAATTTGTACAGCAAAGAGGAAAACCACAAGGACCAAGGCCACCAAAAAATCTCATTGCATCACGAGCTCCTACCTGCCACAGTTGAATTTTTGTATTGAAAATCGAAATTAGGTCCTTTACAAGCTCTCTGAAATCAACTCTTGCATCTGCTGTGAAATAAAATACGTATTTTTTTTCGACCTCATCCCATACAGTTTCAATAAGATGCATAGGGAGATTGAGCTTTTCTATACTCTTTTTGCAGGTTTCATTAGCACTTCTCTCCCTTTCCTCAAGCTTCGCTAAATAAGATATATCCTTATCATTTGCAACTCTTAATATCTTTGCTGAGGCATATCTTTCTCTGAGTTTGTACCACCTGTTTGTGTCCATTTCAACAAGAGGATTGATAACCTTTGCGTATTTTAGAATACCATCAACATCAACAACAACAAGGCTCACAGGAACGACAGCGAAATCAGGCCTCGGAATGAAAAAAGGCCTCAAGTCCTTCCTGAAATAAACAGAAACAAGCAAAATTTTATTATCAGAAATGTTCATCCACTACCTCTCTAATCGTAAAAAGCACACTCAACATTATATACATAGGATTTGCATTTGTCAAAAGAGCCATCTTTCCATTGGTTACAACCTCATAGATTTGTTCAAGCTTACCCCTCGAAAATGCAAAGAATCCGTCTGCGAGATGCCCGAGAAAATCAATATTTACAAGCCTCTCCGTATCTTTCATAATAGTTACAATTAAAATGTCATCTATAATGTCTGCGATATTTTCAAAGAGTAGATTCACATTTTCTCTGTCAATATCTCTTTTATGAAAAGCTTTCCATAAGGCTACAACTTCCCCAACGCTTCCTTCGCCTCTGAGAAATTTAAGAAAACCTTTTAAAAATTGCTCTCTCTTTTCAAGAGCGGCATCTTCCGTATATAATTTAGTTCTCTCAAGGCTTCCTTTTGAAAGGTGTGCAATAACCTCCGCACTTTGTTTCGCTATTCCCTGGGCGAGGAGAATCTCCATTACAATTTCATTGCTGAGTGGTTTAAATTTCAGTTCAACAGCCCTCGACTTTACTGTTTCTGGTATAAGAGATACATTCTCAGCAATAAGGATATTCACCGTTCTTTCCGGTGGCTCCTCAAAAAACTTAAGCATACTATTAAATGCCTCCATTGTCGATTTATCTGCATTATCAATGATATTCACCTTATATTTGTTGTTAATAGGCATAAAAGAACTTTCAGAGATATTCCTTATCTCATCTATACCTATGGAATCATTACCAATGCCTATAACAGACACATTCGGGTGCACCCCTCCATCAATTGCAACACAACTTTTACACGTATCGCATGCGTCATCTGAAAGACGAAGACAATTCAACGCCTTTGCAAATGTCATTGCAGTAAGAAGCCTCCCCGTCCCAGCAGTCCCGGAAAAAATAAATGTAGGGGGAATATGTTGCCTTATAAGCGTTTTTCTCAAATAATTTACAGCGACTTCCTGCCCTTTGATTCTATCGAATGACATCTTTAAACCTTTTACTTATATAATCGTAAAACCTTTTGTTTGAAACCCTCTCATACCCAATCTTAAACTCAGGGTAAGGCAAGCCATTCAAAAACCTGTAGTGAGATTCGAGGGTTGTCATCCCCTCACTTTCAATCTTCAGGAAATATCTCTGGGAAGAGTCAGGAATCTCACTCTCCATCTCTTCGGGGATAGTTGCAAGATATATAAATTTGTAAACATCTTCGTCCTCTATATTAAGCCCCTTCATCCCTCTTTTTATAATACCTGTAAGCTCCCCATCCTGTTCCACAAACTTCAGGGAGAACTTATCAAGCGTATCAATTGCATCCGCAAGATAAACTCCAAGGGCAGTGCTGGAATTGTATAGAAGCCCTGCAAAGAGCACAGCAGAATCGTCAGAAATACCTGGCCCTCTTTTGTGCCTTATATACTGAAACCTTACGTAAGAATGCTTGAGAAAATCAACGTCCTTTGTGTCAAGAATAAGCCCAGAGTCACGATATTTCTCAAGGTGCGCCTCATGGTCTCCATGTGAAAGAATTTCTCCGTCAAGTCCCATCTTTTCCATTATAGTGAGATCTATAAGATAAGGCTTCCCACCACCAAGATTTGTCCCAAACATTTCATTAACCTTCTTTCGCGTCTCAAAATCGTCCATGAGGCCTCCAAGGTAAAGCCCCCTGAGGACATCGTAAGGGTCAACAACCCAATCAAGAAAAAGGGGACATCTCATCAAGGGCTCCCCCTTTTTATTAACAAGATGGGAGGGAGCATCATTATAAAGTGCTCTATCAACAAATTCATAAATCTCATCAATCAACATCTGTCTCTCGCTTCTCACGATAAATATATCCCTACCAAGTGCATCAATGATATCATTTATCGTTGTATCAACAAACTTTCTCCCCTTAAACTCCCCATCTCCATTATGAGCATGCCCCTCGATTGTCTGCATAAAGAGCAGGTCCTCAACAACAGGTTCTGTAAGTAGCTCTTCATTCCTCTGAAGTTTACGAAAATCCTTCCATATAATTTCTCTCGGTGCAATCTTCATTAATTCCTCCTCACTTTCATTATCACTCCACCACCAAATACCGTGTCTCCTTTATATAGTACAAGGCTCTGTCCCGGTGTTATTGCAAATTGAGGTACGTTAAAATCGACTACAAAAACTCCTCCCTCCCTTTTCAGGGTACAGGGGCTTTCCTCACCCCGATATCTCACCTTCCCTGTAAGGGCAACAGGCTCCCCATTATAATCCTCAATAAAGTTTACCTCTGAAAGGGTGGCATAATTAGAATAACATTCCCTTCGGCTTCCAAGAATCACTCTGTTTTCATTTGCATCAATTTCCACAACATATAGAGGCTCACAAGATGAAACTCCCAATCCACTCCTCTGCCCTATTGTGTATAAATAAGCACCCCTGTGCTCACCAAGAACCTTACCCTCAGTATTAACGATCTCTCCTTTCTTTTCCCCGACGAGGCTTTTGATAAAGTTCGTAAAAGTCCCTTTAACGAAACAGAGGTCCTCGCTCTCCTCTCCTGCAACAACACTAATGGAAGAGGCAATTTCCCGCACCCTATCTTTAGTAAATTCACCGAGGGGCAAAACCACTTTCTCAAGCAGATTTCTCTCTAACCTCCAAAGCATATATGACTGGTCCTTTGTTTTGTCACGCCCCTTTCTTAGATGAATGCTCCCTTCCTTCCTTTCAATGATTACATAATGCCCTGTTGCAAAAAGTGATTCCCCAAAAATCTCCCTTCCTTTATCAAAGCCAATGCCAAATTTTATCCTTTCATTACATACCGTGCAGGGGTTTGGAGTAAGTCCCTTCTTATAAGATTCAAGGAAATAGTTAAAAACATCTGTTTGAAACTCCTTGCTTACATCTATTGTCTCAAATGGAATACCAATTATCTCCGCCGCCTCATAGGCGCTTCGGAGGTTGCAATACCGGGATTGTCCATCATCTTCTTTAAATAATTTAAAGAACACGCCCGAAACATCAAATCCCTGCTCCTTTAATAGGTATGCAGCAACGGAACTATCCACTCCACCACTCATTCCAACAATTACCTTCACAATAGATTTTACTACAAATCTACCACCAAAGGAAATCAACTCCTCCGAATATTTATTGCAGTGATACATCTTTCATTTCTGTTTAAAAAGCGAATGATACCCCATAAATTTCAAAGAGAAATTCGTGATGTTGACCTTACACAAAAATCGAATATAATATCGTATTTAATTAAATGTAAGAAGGAGGATTTGAGAATGGACATACTAACATTGAATTGCGGTAGCTCTTCCGTAAAATATCAGCTTTATCAATGGGAAGAGAAGATGATACTTGCCAAAGGGATTGTGGAGAGAGTAACAATTGGGGGTTCCTTTATCACGCACGAGGTCATGGGAAATAACAAAGTAAGAATCGAAAGAGATTGTCCCACACACAAGGAGGCAATCTCACTTATTATGGAAACCCTCACAAACTCTGAATACGGAGTTATCAAGGATATCTCACAGGTCAGGGCAGTCGGGCATAGGGTGGTTCACGGGGGCGAAAAGTTCAACAAATCAGTTATAATAGATGAGGCAGCCCTTCAAACATTTATAGAACTCCAGGAACTTGCTCCTCTACATAACCCTCCAAATATTATGGGAATTAAAGCAGCTAAGGAGGTCCTGCCTGACATCCCCCATATGGCAATTATGGACACAGCATGGCACCAGACAATGCCAGGATATGCATATATTTACGCACTTCCCTATGAGTGGTACAGAAAGTATCAAATACGAAGATATGGTTTTCACGGGACATCATTTCTCTACGTATCAAAGAGAGCCTCGGTGCTTCTTGGAAAGGACCCATTCCAGACAAATATTGTTGCAGCACATATTGGAAATGGAGTAAGCTTCAATGCAATAAGAAATGGTATCTCTGTAGACACAAGTATGGGCTTTACACCTCTTGAGGGTGCCGTTATGGGAACACGAGCAGGGGATCATGACGCTGCTATAGACCTCTATATGATGGATAAACTCGGTCTATCAACAAAGGAAATGAACGATATCCTCAACAAAAAAAGCGGCATTCTTGGCATTACTGAAAAATACACAGACAGAAGGGATGTGGAGATTGCAGCAAATGATGGCAACAAGCAGGCTCAACTTGCAATAGAAATCGAAGCCTATAGAGGGAAAAAATATATCTCTTCTTATATGGGTGCTCTTGGAAATGTTGATGCCATTGTATTCACTGCTGGTGTCGGAGAAATGAGCTCTCTTATCAGGGAAAAGATGGTCTCAGGCCTTGAAAGCTTCGGAGTCAAGATTGACCCTGAAAGAAACGCCCTCTCACGCACAAGAAATGCAGAGACAATAATCTCAAGCGATGACTCAAGGATAAAAATCTTCGTTATCCCTACAGACGAGGAACTTGTAATGACCGAGGACACTGTTGCTCTACTTGAGGGTCGTTATGATGTTCATACAAACTTCAAATACTCCTTCCAAGATCCCCAATATGTAAACCTGCTCAGGGAAGATAACTTCAAAAAGGAGATTGAAAATAAACCAGAGCTTGCTTCTATAAAGGCCAGAGTCCCTAGAATTTGAAGCCTTTTTAAAAGCAAGAAGAGAGACTTTAGCCCCCCCTCTTCCGTAATTGAGAGGAGGCTGTCTTTTTTTCAGTCACTGTATAGGATTGCTTTTTTTCTGTCGTGCGCAATCCTTTCCTTTTTCTTGTCATTGCGCACTCCTTTCCTTTTTCTTGTCATTGCGCACTTCTTTCCTTGACGAAGTCAAGCGGAGGACGTAGTCCGACGAAGCAATCTCGTCTTTAATGTCTTTTGGGTGGAGTGTCGAGGAGGGTACTCTTACCTCCTTGATTGGAAAGGTGAGACTGCCACGCTCCCTTTGGTCGCTCGCAGTGACAGAAGGGGGGTCATTGCGAGGCTTCGTAAGAAGCCGAAGCAATCTCGTTTTTTCTTTTTGTTTTTGGGGAAAGTCCGAAGGGGGCAGTCCACCTCTTCGAATTAAAGCAATCTCGTCTTTAATGTCTTTTGGGTGGAGTATTGAGGAGGGTCTTTTCACCTCCTCAATTGGTAAAGGCGAGACTGCCACGCTCCCTTTGGTCGCTCGCAGTGACAGAAGGGGGGTCATTGCGAGGGAGTGTCTTTTACGACCGAAGCAATCTCGTCTTTTCTTTTTGTTTTTGGGGAAAGTCCGAAGGGGGTCAGTCCACCTCTTCGAATTAAAGCAATCTCGTCTTTACTTTACCTTGTACCAGTCAATTGTCTTTTTTATCCCTTCTTCAAGAGAATATTTCGGAGTAAAACCTAATTCTCTTTTTGCCATATCTCCATCAAGGCTTATTCAATGCACTTTACCCTTTCGAGCCTGAGCACATTGTGGATGAATTTCATGTTGCAAAACCTTAGCAAAGAGATAGGAAGTTTACAAGCAAACAGAGTAGAAGTATTAATAGAAAATGGGATTTTGGAATATAATGATTTGAGGTGATAAGTATGAAAGAATTATTTTTTATTGTTGAAGAAAGCCCAGATGGCGGATACACTGCAAGAGCTCTTGGCGAATCAATATTCACCGAAGGGGAGACAATTGAAGAAATAAAAGAAGCCATAAAGGATGCAGTAAGATGCCATTTCGAGCCTGATAATGTACCAAAAATTATAAGAATCCATTTTGTTAAAGAGGAAGTTGTTGCTTTATGAAAATACCGAGGGATGCAGGATACGAAGATTTAATCAATTCCCTTAAAAGAATCGGTTATAAAATTTCGCGTCAAAGTGGGAGTCACATAAGGCTTTCTGCTGAAATTAAAGGTAAAACACATAATATAACAATACCTGCACATAATCCCATTAAAATAGGCACACTTAATGCTATACTTAACGAATTAAGTAATGTGCTGGAAATTCCAAAAAACGAACTGATAGAAAAGCTATTTCACTAAGCCACATTCTTGGGCAATCTTGCATGCCGCTCATCATTCTGACGAGCGGTTTTTGCAAGGAAGAATCTCGTTCCACCGTCATTGCGAGCTGTTCTCGCGCAATCCTTTCCTTTTTCTTGTCATTGCGCACTCTTTTCCTTGCCGAAGTCAAGCAACCGTGTCTTTTCTTTTTTCTTGTCATTGCGAGGCTGTGCCTTTGTCTTTCACAGCCGTGGCAATCTCGTCTTTAATGTCTTTTGGGTGGAGTTTCGAGGAGGGTACTCTTACCTCCTTGATTGGAAAGGTGAGACTGCCACGCTTCCTTTGGTCGCTCGCAGTGACAGAAGGGGGGTCATTGCGAGGCTTCGTAAGAAGCCGAAGCAATCTCGTCTTTTCTTTTTGTTTTTGGGGAAAGTTCAAAGGGGGTCAGTCCACCTCTTCGAATTAAAGCAATCTCGTCTTTACTTTCCTCTATACCAGTCAATTGTCTTTTTTATCCCTTCGGGAAGAGAATATTTCGGAGTAAAACCTAATTCTCTTTTTGCCATATCTCCATTAAGACTAATTCTCGTTACTTCCCCGATTCTTGGTGAAGTGTATTCAGGCTTTATTTCACGCCCCAATACCTTTGAAAAAATTTCCACAAGTTCATTTACAGATGTTTCCTTTCCTGTTCCAATATTATAAATCCCTTCTTTCCCTTCAAGAGCCAAAACATTTGCCTTTACCACATCTTCTACATAAATGTAATCTCTTGTTTGAGTGCCATCTCCAAAAATTGTAGGAGACTCTCCATCAAGTATCTTTCTGGTAAATATCGCAACAACGCCTGCCTCACCAAGCGGATCTTGGCGTGGACCATATACATTTCCATATCTTAAGATAACCCTTTCAAGTCCATAGAGCCTTTTAAAATAATTTAAATAATTTTCAGCACAATACTTTGAAACCCCATAAGGGGATACAGGCTCTACAGATGCACCTTCTGAAACAGGGAGTTGCCCGACCTCTCCATAAAGTGCCCCACCTGTTGATGAAAGAACAACCCTTCTTACCCCATACTGAACACTCATCCTAAACACATTTACCGACCCAACCACATTAACTTCTGCATCAAATGCGGGATCTTCGACGGATTTTCTCACATCAATCTGTGCAGCAATATGGAAAACTACCTCAGGCTCAAAACTTCGAAAAACATCTTCAAGGGCTTCCTCATCGGTTATATCCACATTGTAAAATTGAGCGCCGGGGTTTATGTTCTCCTCTTTTCCTGTAGAAAGGTTATCAACAATTACAACATTATGCCCCTCTCCCACAAGAGCATCCGAAACATTTGACCCAATAAACCCTGCCCCACCCGTTACAAGAATTTTCATGTTATCCTCCTTTACTTACGACTATAAAATAATTTCTTTTAATAGCCTTCTAATTTCCGCTTCATTAAAAGAATTAGCAACCTCACGAAGTTCGTCAAGTTTTGCAAAGAAATCTTCCTTATTAAACGGATTATTATTCCCAACAACCTTTAGAATATAAGGATTTGCTGTATCCTCAATTGTTTCTTTCTCGCCCCATAATTCTTCCTTCAATTTTTCTCCCCCTCTATTTCCAATAACCTCGATTTTAATGTCTTTCCCCACCTCTTTCCCTGAAAGCTTAACAAAGTTCTTTGCAAATTCCAACATATTTACAGGCTCTCCCATCTTCAGAACATAAATCTCCCCACCCATTGCAAGTGCGCCTGCATGCAAAACTAACTCTACTGCTTCAGAAATAAGCATAAAGTACCTTTCCATATCTGGATTAGTTACAGTTATCACCTCTGTCTCCTGTATTTCTTTTCTAAAAACCTCTGCTACACTTCCCTTACTCCCCAAGACATTTCCAAACCTAACGCTCGTAAAAATAGTGCCGCTACTATCTTTTGAATAGTATTGAAGCATAATTTCAACTACCCTTTTTGATGCACCCATTACATTTACAGGATTTACTGCTTTATCGGTAGAAATATTTATAAACTTTCCCACTCCAGTTCCTACTGAAGCATCCAGTAGGTTTTTTGTACCAAAAATATTATTAAAAATAGCTTCATCTGGGTTCTTTTCCATAAGGGGAACATGCTTATGGGCTGCTGCATGAAATACAACATTAGGTTTATATTGTTCAAATACTTTAAATACTTTTTCCCTGTTTCTTATGTCACAAATAATAGGAATTATCTCTTTAAATTTCTTCTTCTGGGTCAGTTCCATTTCTATATCAAAAATCCTATTTTCACCTCTTCCCAAGAGAAGAAGCTTTTGAGGCTTAAAATTAACAACCTGTCTTGAGATTTCCGAGCCAATTGACCCACCTGCACCTGTAATAAGCACTACTTTATCCTTTATAAAATTCTCAACTTCGGAACTTGTCATTTTAATAGCAACTCTTGGAAGCAAATCCTCAAGCTCTACATTTTTAATACCTTCTATGCTTACTCTTCCTGAAACTATTTCCCAGATTGCTGGAAGTGTTTTTATCTCTACATTAGTTGCAGACACAAGAGAAACAACCTTTTGTAAGTGTTCTCTTGGTGCAGTTGGTATAGCATATATAATAACATCAACAGCATACTCCTTAACAGCATAAGGCAATCTCTCAATTCCACCTATAACAGAGTATCCATGTATCTGTGTTCTTTTTTTTCTTGGATCATCGTCAATGAACCCAACAATCTCATAAGAAAGCTCTGGGTGTGAGATAATCTCTCTTAGAAGCTTTTCACCTGCATCCCCAGCGCCAATTATAAGAACCTTCTTTTTCCTTTTTGAAAGTGTTGCCCCTTTTCTGTTCCTTAACTCATAAAACATCCTGTAGATAATCCTTACTCCTGCAATAAGCAAAAATGCTATCACAAAAGAAGCAAGATATGCACCTCTTGAAAAACTAACATTGTCCCCCATCAAATAGAACATCGAATAAGAGGCTGCTTTTGTAAGGAATACTGCAACAAAAATATCAGAAACTTCCTTAACACTTGTGAACTCAAAACTATGCAAGGGCATCCGAAAAACAATCTCAAAAATGATAAAAGTTATATTTTCAACTATTCCAAACGGGTCATCTATATGAATGAAATTTCTTTGAAGGGCAAAATCGAAACGCAGAAAAACACCTAAAAGTGTTGCAACATTATAGAGAAATACATCAATTAAAAGCTTAGCAAAAGTGATTGTAATAGTCAACTTATTCCTAAGAATTTTATTCGTCAACTTCTTCAAAATTTTTCTACCTCATAAATGACTTCTTTTAAATTACTTACTACAAAATCAACCTCCTCCTTACTCATAGTGGTATAAAAGGGTAATGAAATTGTTCTATCAGAGACGAAATCTGTCACTGGATAATCTCCTTGTTTAAAATGGAACTTCTCGACATAGAATGGTTGCAAATGGATCGGTGAAAAATACTCCCTCGTTTGTATCCCCCTTTCACCAAGTTTCTGTATAATGAGATCTCTTTTAATAGCATCAAATTCTTCCGACAGCCTGACAACATAAACAAACCAGCTCATCCTTGTAGTATCCAGGCTTATATAAGGAGGGATTAATTCCTTAATTTCTGAGAGTTTTTGAGAGTAAATATTAGCAACACGCCCCCTCATTTCAATAATCTCATCAAGTCTTTTAAGCTGTGAAATTCCAAGTGCACAATTTATATCAGAAACTCTATAGTTGTACCCTAACCTCACGTGGTAAAGCCACTCTTCATCTTCACCCCTTCCTTGATTTCTCATACTTTTAGAGAGTTTGTAAATATTTTCATCGTCTGTTAAAATAACTCCACCCTCACCTATCGTTATTTGTTTGTTCGGATAAAAACCAAAAATTGCAGCATCACCAAAACTGCCTGCTTTTCTTCCTTTATACTCAGAGCCAATGGATTCTGCAGAATCTTCAATTAAATATAAATTATGCTTTTTAGCAATTGCAGTTAATTTGTCCCAATCCGCAGGTTGCCCAAAAACATCCACAGCTAAAATTGCCTTCGTTTTATCAGTAATTGACTTTTCTATAAGTGCTGGGTTTATATTGTAGGTATCAGGCTTAATATCCACAAACATAGGTGTTGCCCTTTCAAAGAGAATGCAGTTTGATGAAGCAATAAAACTAAAAGGTGTTGTAATAACTTCGTCACCGTCTTTTATCCC
This sequence comes from Caldiserica bacterium UBA4770, assembly GCA_002403335.1. Classification (GTDB taxonomy): domain Bacteria; phylum Caldisericota; class Caldisericia; order Caldisericales; family Caldisericaceae; genus UBA4770. Next base: position 26,607 of record DHHO01000010.1, on the reverse strand, counting down.
AAGAGAACGAATAATAAGATGCAGTGCAGATGTACCACTATTTACGGCAACTGCATATTTTCTTTGAGCAACTTGAGCAAGCATGCTCTCAAATTCAACAAGTTTTGGCCCCAAGCTTAAATTAGGCGTTCTCAAGACCTCTTCGACTGCTTCAATATCATCTTCTGTCACCCAAGGTCTTGATAGAGGCACTTTCATACAGTTTCTCCTTTCATCTTTATTATTCTACCAGGATTTCCAACGACGGTTGCATAATCAGGAACATCGTTAATCAAAACACTTCCTGCACCTATTATACTCCATTTACCAATGTTAATCCCTGGAATTATGCTTGCACCTACGCCTATAAATGCACCTTCTCCAACATATACATTTCCGCCTGTATGTGTACCAGGTGCTATGTGAACAAAATCTCCAATTTCGTTATGGTGGTCTACCGAAGACGAAGTATTCAAGATAACATGCTTACCTATTTTTGTGTTTGTGTTTATAACGACTCCTCCAATAATCATTGAGCCTTCACCAATTTCAACATCACTTCCGATAACGGCAGATGGATGAATAACTCTTGCAAATTTTTCTTTTCCAAAATTTAGCTTCTCAACAATCGCTTTTCTTTTTGAATTATCTCCAACAGCTACGAGAAAAAATCCTTCAAGCGTCTTGGCTAATTCAACCTTTCCAATAACTTCAATCCCATTAATAACCTTGCCAATTAGTTCTTCGTTATCGTCAAGAAAGCCATCAATTTCAAAACCAACGGCTCTTGCACAATCCAAAACAACCTGCCCGTGTCCACCTGCACCAATTATGTACAATTTCTTACTCATTGTTCAGTCCTTGCTATATCATCTGTCTCTCTATCTGCATACAGCCCTTCACCTTTTGCAACTACCCAAACTGTCTTGAAAATTATTTTAATATCAAGCCAAAAACTCCAGTGTTCTACATACCAAACATCGTATTCAATTCTCTCTGGCCAGGTAAGTTTATTCCTACCGTGTATCAATGCCCAGCTTGTAATCCCCTGTTTCATCAAAAGTCTTTTTCTCTGATAATTGCTATATTTTTCGACTTGATAAGGCAAAGTTGGCCTTGGTCCAACCAAACTCATCTCCCCTTTGAGGACATTTATTAGTTGAGGAAGTTCATCAATACCAGATCTTCTTAAAAATTTACCTACTCTCGTTACATAAGAATTAGATTTCTCTATGTATCTTCCTTTTGTCTTTTCTGGCGCATCAACAGTCATGGTTCTAAATTTAAATACTTTAAAAATCTTTCCTTCCTTCCCAACTCTTTCCTGCAAAAAGAACACAGGTCCAGGAGAGTCAAGCTTAATAAGAATTGCAGCAACAAGGAAAATAGGTAAAAGGATAATTAATGCGATAAGAGATACAATTTTATCAAACACTTCTTTTGCAAAAAGCCAAAACCTTTTATTCAAATTTTCATCTCCTAAAACTTCCTTGTACAATCTCTCCATATCATTCAGAATAATATGCAAGATAAACTCTTTTTCTATTTTTTTCGTCCTCTCTTGCCCATTTCTTTTGCAATTTCGGGATGCTCCATAAGGTAAATCATTTTCTCTGCAAGTGCATCATTATCCCCAAATTGTACCAAAAATCCATTCACTCCATCTTCAACCAAATCTCTTACGCCTCTTATATTATATGCGACGACAGGTTTTTCCATTGCTTTAATCATTAAAAATCTTTCATTATGGACTTCTTACAAAACCAATGGTTTAAAGACTAAAACTTTTCTGTCAAGTTCTTCACAGGAGACCTTTAATAAAACTCTCTAACATATCCACAAGAACAGGGATTGAGTAATACTTCTCAACATAGTTTCTTCCATTTTTCCCCATTTCTGCCCTTTTCTCTTCAGGCATTTCATATAACATAATTACAGCTTCTGCAAGCTTTTTAGGGCAATCGGGAGGAACAGTAATTCCAGCTTTTGCTTCCTCAACAGGATTATTGACTGCATTTGAAGAGAATATTATTGGTTTTCCTGTAGAAAGATAATCAAACAATTTATTCAAACTAATTCCATACTTATAGATAGAGTAATTTCTTAAAAATAAAATCAATGCATCAGATTCATATAAAATCTTTGCTACCTCATCTTTCGACACAGTTCCCTTAAACTCAACATTATTCAAACTTCTTTCTTTCACTAACCTAATTAATCTTTCTTTTTCTGGTCCATCGCCTACAAGTCGAAACTTTATTTCCGGATAATTTTTCTTTAGGATATCTGCCACTTCCACAAGAATATCAAGATTGTTTGCCTTTCCAATAGATCCTGCATAAGTTATTAAGAATGACGATTTATCATGTTTTGCGCTTATACTGTCATCACTAAAGTTAAATCTTTCTAAATCCACTCCATTAGGAATCCATACAATCTTGTCTTTAGGGATATTAAGTTTTTCAATATATTCATGAGCTTTAGGCAAAAGTGTTATTATTCTATTTGCCCTTTTATAAAGGAATCTCTCAAGAATGCCAAGCAGAACCACAAAAGGATGCACCTTAGACATCCCCATATCAATTAAGGTCTGTGGCCAAAGATCCCTCACTTCCATAACAAAAGGAGCTTTATACTTTTTAGAAAGTAAATATGCCGTAAATACTGCAAAAAGATGCACCGAAGATCCTATAATAATATCAGGCTTCTCCAAATCAAGTTTTCCTGCCACCTCATAAGCCCCAACAGAATATGAAAGCATATTAATAACCCTTCTCCAGTCATTGCTAGAATATGGGAAAGTCTTTATCCATATAAATCTAACTCCATTGTAATCTTCAACTACATAATTACTTTTTGTATATTCTCTTGTCTCTTTATGAAGATTGTGATGAAAACTTGAGGCAAAAATTGTTACTTTGTAACCCCTCTTCACCAGCTCTTTTCCAAAATCAAAATGTCTTGTCCCCCCAGGAAGATCTGGAGTAATCGCATAATGATTAAAAATCCATATAGTCCTTCTATCGCCAGACATTATCCATCTTCTCTTCGTTTCTTCTACATCGAAAAATCGGCTTTACTTTAAACACTCCTTCAACCCAATACATCATTCTCTATACTAAACCGCCATTAAAAATCCATAAGTAGTATAAGACTCTTTAATAAAAATTCGAAAGATTCTTGCATTGTCTATATCAACATCTTTTGCCTGTTCCAGATTTTCATTTTGTCACCTTGAATTTTTGTCAATTATGTCCCTATCTATTATTCATAAGGGAAATCTTATTCTCTAATAAGAACCCGTAATCTTAGCAACTCTTCTGAGATCCAAAACCTTTTTATCTATCCCTGCCTCTATGCAAACAACTGCTCGTGTAACAATAAAGTAGTTAATGCTTACCGTAAAAGGAATAAATGTCTAAAGACAAGTAAATTGAATATTTCCCAGCGAATTTTCTCACATTAGAACTAGCAACAGCGCTAAAAACAATCTTGAATTAACTATCACCTTTCTTCTCACGATATGGAAGTTTATCAATAGAATTTATTATCTTTGCCGGGTTTCCAGCAACAACACAACCGGAGGGAACATCTTTAGTAACTACAGAACCTGCTCCAACAAGAGAATATTCACCTATTATAATCCCTGGAAGCAAAGTGCTATTTGCTCCAATAATTGCATATTTCATAATATGAGCCCCTTTTAATTTAAACTTTACATTGGGTGATTTGGGATATTTGGCATTAGTTATAACTACATTAGGCCCTATCCAACATTCATCTTCAAGAATTGTAAATTCAGGAATAAAAGCCTGTGTATGAATTTTTACTTTATTCCCAATCTTTACATGGTGTTCAACGACTGATAGTGTTCCTATGCTTACATCATCACCAATTTCATTAAACTCCCTAATGTTTGCTTTGTTTCCAGTTTGAAAATTATCGCCAATCTTGTTCCCAGCGTAAATTACTGTGTGAGATCTAATTACAGGATTGTCACCAATTGTTGTTTCTAATTCTCCTGTTTCATATCCTCTTGGAGAAGCTCCAATTATTACAAAATCTTCCACAATACAATTTTTGCCCAACTTAACATTAGGATAAATAATCACACTTTTACTTATCATTGGTTCCTCCCAAGGTGACTTCTTTGCGGCACAAAATAGAGAAAAACTTCTCTTCCTGTCTCTGCAGATTCATACATTGCATTAATCAGTTCAACTGATTTGCGCCCTTCCAAACCATCAACCAACCCTTTTTTATTCTCTTTTATACTTCTGACCACATCTTTAAAGAACTCTGTGTGATTCCATGCTGGTTCGTTAGGTACTTTTGCAAATTTGTCCCATATATCGGCATCCATCTCATCAAATTCAGAAAACTCCCAAACTTTAAGTTCGTTCATAAAAAAACCGCCAATTTCAACTGCACCTTTCTCACCAAGTATACTTATGGTTCCTTCTAAATCTTTTGGCCTGGTAGCAGTGGTTGCTTCAACTAACCCTAATGCACCATTTTTGAACTTAAGAATTGCAACACCAGTGTCTTCCGCTTCGATGTTGACAAGTCTTGTCGCTGTTTTTGCCATCACACTTTCAACATCACCCATTAACCAAATTAGCATATCAATGAAATGGCTCGCTTGATTTGCCAACACCCCTCCACCAAATGTCCATGTACCACGCCAAGGTTTTTGATCATAATAAGCCTGATCTCTTCTCCATCTAATCCTTACTGTTCCTAGCACAAGTTTCCCAAATCGACCCTCATCTAAAGCTTGCCTAAGTTTTTGAATCGGTTGATTAAAGCGATTTTGTTGAACCACAAAGATCTTTAGCCCTCTTTTGTCACATTCTTCCAGTATTCTATCTATTTCATCTAATCTCAATGCTAATGGTTTCTCTACAACAAAATGCTTATTAAACCTCATAAGTTCAAGAATATTTTGTGCATGCACACCAGAGGGAGTTAAAATGTCAAACACATCTGGATTTCCTTTTTCTACTAATTCTTCTATAGTCAAAAAAACTGGAATTTTGTATTTGCTACCAAATTCATTTGCCTTTTTCTCGTCAATGTCAAAAGCACCTACCAGCTCTACACCATTTAATCGACTGAGAGCTAAAACATGCTTATTCGCAATCGCTCCACACCCAATCAAAGCAAATTTTATTTTTCCTTTATAATCTTCCATCAATTACCCCCTCTTCTTAGCTATATCTTTTTACCGCATCCTTCAGATGTTTAATTACATAGCTTACTTGTTCATCTGTCATTTCCGGATATATAGGAAGACTCAATACTTCGTCTTTTATTGAGTAACTCACTGGAAAATCCTCAGGTTTATGCCCTAAATAACGGTATGCTTTCAAAAATGGAAGAGGAACAGGATAGTGAATACCTGTAGAAATACCTTTTTCTTGTAGATAGGTAATAATCTTTTCTCTGTTTCTAACTCTTATTACATATAAATGATAAACGTGTCTCGTCTCTGGCATTACATAAGGTATCACGACAATATTTCTCAATTCTTCATTATACATCTTTGCAATTGCCCTTCTTCGTTCAATCCATTTTTCAAGATATTTCAATTTAACATCCAGAACAGCAGCTTGTAATCCGTCAAGCCTACTATTTATTCCTTCAAATTCGTGGTTATATTTTTCGATTCGTCCGTGATTGGCAAACATCCTTGCTTTTTGGGCAAGTTCATTGTTACTTGTCACTATTGCTCCTGCATCGCCATATGCGCCAAGGTTCTTGCTTGGGAAAAAACTGAAACAACCAATGTCTCCCAAAGTCCCGATACTCTTATTTTTATATTTTGCACCATGCGCCTGAGCTACGTCTTCTATTACAAAAAGGCCATAATGCTTTGCAATTTCCATAATTCTATCCATATCAGCAGGTTGACCATAAATATGAACAGGAATAATTGCCTTTGTTTTCTTGCTAACAACTTTTTCAATTTTATTGACATCAATGTTGTATGTGTCTTTATCACAATCAACAAACCTCACTCTTGCTCCAGTCATACTAATGGCTTCCGAAGTAGCAATAAATGTATTAGCAACAGTGATAACTTCATCGCTGTCCTTTATGTCCAACGTTTTTAACGCTACAAAAAGTGCGTCCGTGCCACTACCCACCCCAATACAGTGCTTGATCCCAATGTAGTTAGCAAAGTTATTCTCAAATGATTTTAAATACTTTCCGCCAATAAAAGCCGAGTCTTTAATTACATTATGAATTATTTGGTCAATCTCGTCTTTAATTGAATCGTATTGTGCTTTTAAGTCAACTAAAGGTATTTGCATTTTCCCCTCCATTTCAACAAATTTCATTCTCCAAAAACCGCCCTTCCTCGCTCTGTCTATAACAAAAACTCTCAACATAATTTTTAAATGATACTGAGTGACCGTTAAGTATAGTCTTGACTGATTTCTTTTTGCTGCGCGCAAAACTGACAACATTATCATAACTGTCAACCTTCCAGGAATCGACTCCATATGGTATAACAATCACAATTTCAGATGGCTTAATTGACTGTTGCAATAGAGAATAAAGTGTATGCTTCAACTTTTCACTATATCCCCTGGTCCTTATGGCTACGCCGTACTTAAAATCATTTCCAATTTGCTGATTACTCATTGGCCAACACCTCTGTATAAAGTCTCTCTAACTGCGACAACACAACCTCTAAACTGAACTCTTTTTCTATTTTTTCTCGTCCTTTTTTGCCCATTTCCTTCCCAATATTGGGGTTATCCATAAGGTAAACAATTTTCTCTGCAAGTGCCTCAGTATCTCCAAATGGTACCAAGAACCCGTTAACTCCATCTTCAACCAAATCTCTTACTCCTCTTATATCATACGCAACGACAGGCTTTTCCATTGCCATCGCTTCCATAAGAGATACAGGTAAACCCTCCCTCGAAGAAGCAAAGACAAAAGCACGAGAAATTTTTAAGAACTTTTCTACTCCTTTTACATAGCCCATAAATTCAACTTGATTTTGAAGATTCAACTCGGCCGATAATTTTTTCAAATAAACGCCTTCTGTCCCATCACCTACTATCAAAAACTTAAAATCGCTTCTCTTTTGCTTTACCAATGAAAAAGCTTCTAACAAATGGGCAAAGTGCTTTTCTCTATCGAGCCTACCAACTGAAATAAAAGTAGTTTCAGAAGAATTGGATAAAGAAGGCTCTAATCCTTCAAGAGAAACTTTTTCTGGACTGAACTTTTGCGTATCCACCCCAACACCTTTTACGTAAACAACTCTTCCATTCGGAAAAATGTTTTTTTCAATTGCTACTTTATAGTCATCTTTATTTATGGTTATCGAAACATCTGTAAATCTTCCTGCAAATTTTTCAAGCCTAAAATAGACAAAATTCTTAAAAGGATTTCCAAGTTCATGAAAGTGAAAACCGTGAGCAGTATATACAATGTGTGGAACTCCAACAATTCGCCCGATAATTCTTCCAATAAAACTTGCAACAGGCGTATGGGTATGGAGCATTATATAATTGTTTTCTTTCATTATCCTGTACAACATTAAAACAGCCTTTAGATTTGAAATATCCAAAGGGTTTCTACTGAAAGGCAAATTATAAACCTTGAAACCTTCTTCTCTAATTTTATTGCTGAAGCCAATATTTGAAGCAGCAACTTCAACCTCATAGTCCATATTTTTCAACAATTTCATATGGGGAATCAAAAATGCGTAAATTGTCACATCAACCGTTGCAAGAAAAAGAATTTTACCCTTGCTTTCCATTCTCTTCCAAAATCCATCTATACAATCCAAACAAATTTTTTGTATAAGTTTCGATAGAATAATATTGTTTAACAAATTCATAGGCATTGTTAGAAAGTCTTTTCAACAACTCTTCATCATTGAGTAACCTCAATACGGATTCGCTCAAAGAATCAGGGTCTTCTTTTGGAACAAGGATACCGTTTTCTCCATTCTTTACTACCTCAGGTATTCCACCAACTGGCGTTGAAACCACAGGCAGCCCATGAGCCATTGCTTCCAATATAACTATCGGGAGACCTTCCCACCTTGAAGGTAAAACAAATATCCTTGAAACGTCCATCAAATGAGAAACATCCTTTCTCACGCCCAAAAAATGGACAACATTTTCTAAACCGAGGTTCTTATTTAAATTAAATAGCATTTCCTTTTTACTGCCACCGCCAACTATTGCAACATTCAAAGGCAAATTAGATTTCTCTCTTAAAATTCCGATCGCCTCTAGTAATATATCAACACCTTTCGCTTCTTCCAAGCGAGCAACGCACAAAATGTCATATTCTTTTTTCACTTCAACATCAAATTTTCTATCCGTAATGGGGATACCGTTTCTTATAACGACTGCCTTGCTTTCTAATTCTCTTAAGTAATTGGCAAGAGATTCTTTTACCTTTTCACTTACACAAACAACTTTCTGATATCGGGAGTATGTAAATTTATCAATTAGTCTAAATATAATAATGGAACGCCTTCTATTGTAAACGTTGTGCTCAGTAAAAATAAATTTTGTGCGTTTATTGACGAAAAGAGATGCAAAGGCAGCCATAATATCGGCGGGAAAAAGATGCACGTGAACTAAATCGTAATCATTGTCATTAATAAGATTCACGAGCTTAAATATACCTTTGAAGTCATATTTAAAAGGCAAATTTAAATCATAGACACTTATACCATTATTAGACAACTCCTCCTTGAAAATATTTCGTGAGTAAAGCGTACATACATCAACTTTGAATTCCGGATACTTCTTTGCTTCTATTAAAAAATTTTTTAGAAGCGATTCTGCTCCACCTGCATAAAGAGAATCAATAATGTTAAGAACTTTAATCTTTCTCATAATATCAAATTATTTCCTAAAGCATAAGATCTCATATATAATGAACAGCAATAAAACAGGCATAAGCAAATATACGAATTCTTGGAAAACAGGCGCAAAGCACATTCTATTAAAGTTCAATAATTCGGGCACAAAAGAGAGATAAATTAATAAATTCCACAATCCTCTGTATCTAAGTTTATTAAAGGCTTCCAACAATCCTCCCCATATACTAAATACAAAAAATGGTCCTATGAATCTAAAATTCTGAAAAGCCTCAGCGACAGGACTATATCCCCAACCCTTAATTACATCCTTAAAACTAAAAAATTCGTCGTGTATTCTTATGGCAAAACTATCGGCCAAAAATGTTGGCTTTACTCCAGGATAAAGACTTCTTGGAAGCAAGTATGGAATCGAGAAAGCGTAAGATGAGCCAAATAGACAGTCACTTTTATTTTCGAGATAATAAAGTAACGAGAAATAAGGAGCGCCAAATTCTGTTTTTCCAGGCATAAACCAATCTAAAACGATGTGTTCTTTTATCCAGATAATAGAATCACTCCATGTCCATTCTTTAGACACAAGAAGAGGTATCAGGAATCTAACACTTGAAAAGAACGAAAAAGCTAAATATCCAATGAAAATAATTAAAAAGAAAACAAACATTCTTCGAAGACTAAATCTTTTTACAATTGAATCACCTTTAAGCACTCCCCACATAACAACAATTATAAAGAGGGAATATATTAGAAACCTTCTATCACCCTGTAAAAGCATAAGAAGAGCCCAAAAACCAAAAAGCGCTAAGAAAAGCAAAAGAACAGGAATCCTCCGAGTTTTAAAAAACACATAGAATGAGACTGCTAAGCCAACAAAAATAAAACCCGGGTAAGGAAGAGTATGGGCATACATAAGAATATTAAGTCTTTGTAATCTGTCGATTGACAAACTACCAAAGAAGCCTGCAACACCTGTATAGCTTACAAAGAGCATTACTATTCCTGCTATATAAAATATAAAGGCCCAAAACAAAAGAGAACGATCACTGAGCTTCTTTGTCCGATTACTGAAGTTTCCTTCTCCCCTCTGTGGAAAGAGTATCCTATACAGAAAACCTCCTACAATAGTCCCAAAAAGAGCGCTAAGGCTAAGCAAACCAGCTATAACAACCGTTTCCGCACGAAAACTTGTTGGTAATAACTCTATGCTAAAAAACCCGTTTTTAATAAATGAAGAGAAGTTCATCAAAACAAACCCATTATAGAAAAGGAAAAATAAAAGGAAAAGAGCAAGAGAGTCAGAAATACCATAATTCTTGACTCTAACAACAATTAAAATTACACATATAACAGAAATAAGAAAACCAATTACAAATACCAACTGCGATGGAGATGCAAAATTTGCGAACAAAGAGAATAGTACGCTAATAAGTATTATGATAAATCCTATTAAAAGTTCTTGTGATTTCTTTTCTTTCATACCGAATCTTTCACCCCAAACACAGCCTTTATATACTCGTTTACACTAATTTCAAGCGTATACTTACTGAGGATCTCGTGTGAAATAGAATAATGGATATTTCCTTTCAAATAAGAAATCAAAGCATCTGCTAAAGCTTGATAATCTCCGACAGGGACCAATTTCCCATATTTTCCGTTTTCGAGTATTTCGCTCGGTCCACTTGGGCAATTAGTAGAAACAACGGGACAACCCAGCACAAGCGCTTCAACTAACACAGTTGGTAGCCCCTCGTATATTGAGGATAGAACAAATACCGAAGCCTTGCTCATATATTTATAAGGATTTTCTACAAACCCAGGTAGCCAAACATCTTCTTGAATGCCAAGATCTTTTGCAAGTTTTTCTAAATTTTTCCTTTCCTCTCCTTCGCCTAAAATTACAAGCCGGGAATCAATTTCTTTACGCACAATTGCAAATGCTTTAAGAAGAGTCGAAAAATCCTTTTGCCTAGTTAACCTTCCCACTCCCAATATTACTGGAGCACTATTTGGAGCAAACCACGGATGATCAACAGGTCCTTTTGCCTTGGTAAATAGGTCAGGGGTAATAATGGGGTTATAGACAACTTCGATTTTATATTCTGGAAGTTTAGCAAACCTCACGAGGTCATCCTTCACTCCCTTTGACACAGCAATAATTAAATCTGAATAGGGATAGAATACTCTCATTAAGAAAGGCATAGTTTTAATCTTTAAGGATTTTGAGTTAAGATAAACCAAACTTAACATGTTATCTTCGCGTAAAAACAATTTAGTTTTTGCTCTTGCAATTTTCTTCGCAATTACAGAAATTATATTTGCATGACTGAGAGAGGAAACAAAAATCTCTGGTCTTTCTTTTTTAAAATACCTGACCAATTTTGGCAAAGCAAAAAGAACCCTGGTGGACTTTAAGTCAAATATTTCAACTTCTTTGGGTATTTCGCTTAAATAAGGTCCTTTAGCATTAGCTAAAACTAATTCCACGCTTATACCTTTTTTAACAGATTCTTTAATAAGGTTTACAACCACTCGCTCTGCTCCACCTCCATGAAGGGAAGGGAGAAAAAAAGCAACTCTTGCCTGATGGTTTTTCACTTAATTGATCCTCCGCTCATCTTTGCACTAATTCTGTACCTCAAAGAAATCGGCAGCCGTGCAACTATTTCAAAAAATAGAGTCGGGTTTTTTAAGCTGTATTTTATTGCATTTCGAAATTCCCCATGTTTCAAATAATATGTGAAAGTGTTGTACCTAAAATTCCTTTTCGACATTAATAAAAGTCTATCTAAAAGTGATCTTTCTTCGTTTGACAAATTTTCAAAAGCAAGTAGATATTCAATGACCCTTACATCAGATGGTTTAGGCTTTTTGGAGGTTAAAGAAGCAGTTGATAGGCGATACATATAGTATTCGTTTCTTGTTAATATAAGTTTAAATCCTGCTTTGAACAACTCACAATAAAATAAAAAATCTTCACATGGGGCAAATTTCTGTTTTTGCGTTAAATTGTTCTCCCTTACAATGCTTAGCGGAAAAATTGGATGAATAAGAGGAGCATTATTTCTTAAGTAGTCCGAAAAAGAGAAAGTTATAATTTCCTCGTCAAAATTAATATGATAAAAAATATCAAATTCGCTTCCCCACTGCTTTAAACCATTAGGAGTATCAAAACATAAAGTGTGGTCATCAGCTATGAAATAGCTATTCCCTTTTTCTTCCAATATTTTTATTAATTTTTCTAATCTCTCAGGAAGCCATATATCATCAGAGTCAATCAATGCAACCCATTTACCTTTTGCTGCTTTAAGCGCAGTATTTCTTGCTTCTGCAACACCCTTGTTTTGAGGATGCCGAACTTGAATTATCCTCGGGTCATTAAAACTTTGAATAATTTCCCAGGTTTCATCAGTTGAGCCGTCATCAACGATAATAAGCTCGAATTTTTGGTAAGTCTGGTTCAGTACTGATTGTATTGCCTCACCTATGTAGTTTTCTACATTGTATGCTGGCATAATAACAGATACTAATTCTTTTTTTTCCTCCATCTTAAGTTATTTACACCTTTGACTTAAAATACTCAACAGTCCTCGCTAGCCCCTTGCGAAGAGAGACTTTAGGCTCCCATCCCGTGAGTCTCCTTACTTTAGAAATATCTGGACATCTCCTCTTAGGGTCATCGCTCACTGGCTCTTTTGAAATGATGCGAGATTTAGAGTTTGTAATCTCCTTAATTAAATTAGCTAAATCAAGAATGCCGACTTCCTCAGGATTACCCAAATTTACAATTTCACCATTGATACCTTCTTCTATTGCAACGCCGAAAATTCCTTTAACCAAATCATCAACATAGCAGAAGCTTCTTGTTTGAGAGCCATCGCCATAAACTTCTATATCCTCATTCTTTAGCGCCTTTACAATAAAATTAGGGATTACCCTTCCATCGTCTGGCCTCATTCTTGGCCCATAGGTATTAAATATTCTCAAAATCCTTGTATCAAGTGAATACTTTCTAAAGTAAGCCATTGTTAACGATTCAGCGAATCTTTTTCCCTCGTCATAAACTGAACGGAGGCCTACAGGATTAACGTTTCCAAAATAACCCTCAACTTGAGGATGAATAAGCGGGTCACCATAAACTTCCGAAGTTGAAGCAAAAACGAACCTTGCATTATTGTCTTTTGCAAGTCTAATCATATTTAAAGTACCTATGGAATTAACAAGCAGAGTTTCAACAGGAAAATTCATATAATAAACGGGGCTCGCAAGGGAAGCAAAATGTAAAATCAAATCAACTCTAAAATTAAGCTTTGCTTCTTTGGTCACATCGAAATTCATAAAAGTAAATTTATCGCTGCAAGAGAGGTGCTCAATATTTTTCAAGTTCCCTGAAATAAAACTATCAAACCCAATAACCTTAAATCCTTTAGAAATAAAAAGGTCGCAAAGGTGGCTTCCTACAAAACCGGCTGCTCCTGTTACAAGAACTGTATCCATCAAATATTTTCACTCAACTTTTCGAACCTTCTTGCTTTGTTTCTTTTCCTCTATTCCAGTACTCAAGGAAAAAGGCAAGAAGAACTGATAATAAGAATGCAATCAAAAGTGTAATTGCAATATTAAACACTTTGCGTGGCTTAACGGGGCTGTCAAGTATCAAGGGCTGGTTTTCATAGAAAAACTTATTCGCACTATTAATAACACCTTCCAGCTGTGCTATTTGCCGCACAAGAGAAACTTTATTCGAAATTATCGAGTCATAAACGCTTCGCAACTGGCTGTATTCAAGCATATATTCAGAATTTGTGGTGCCTTTTTGCTCCAATATTTTCAGTCGTGACAGAACATCTTCTCCTTGTTTATCTAAAGAATCAATCTGGCTGCGAAGTGAGTAAATCTGGCTTTGATACGCATCTATTTGTGTTTGATACGCCTGATTGTTGAAATTATTCAATTCTGATATAAAATAGTTAAAGAAGCTTTTAATGAGTTCCTTATCTTCTGAATCAAAATTGATAACAACAATTTTTGAATCCTGAGCCGTTGAGACGCTAATGGAATTGTTTACATCAATATAAGAAACGCCCAAATCTTGAGCCATCTTTTGTAAAAATCCGTCACTAGTAATTTGAGATTGAACATCCTTTGGCTTAATAAGTGGGGCGTTATTAACCTGTGCAATGTAAACCACGGCAGAGCCTCTATAGACTGGTTTGAAAACAAAGAAGTTCAAGACAACTGCCAAAATCAATGCAACAATTGTAATAGAAATAATTAATTTCTTCCATTTCAAAAGCACTTCTAAATAGTCCCGTAAGGTAGTCTCTCCATTTTCCATTTTGCCTCCAATTAGGTAGTCAAACTTCAATATATTATAATCTTATTACCAATTTGTCAATAACAGGATATAATTAATGCGGAGACTTTAATTGGAGATTTAGAACTTGGATAAAAAAATAGTTTGCCACATAACCACTGTGCACAATGCTTTTGACACGAGGATTTTTTACAAAGAGTGTAAAAGCTTGGCGAAATATTTTGGCACAGTGTACTTGATTGCCCCTTCAGATAAAAACGACACAGTCGATGGAGTACAAATTATCAAAATACCAATTTTCAAAAATAGACTTATCAGGATATCCACAGAAAATATCGTTGCGTTCTATAGGGCAATTAAAATACACGCACACATATATCACTTTCACGACCCAGAATTTTTATTGTGGGCGCTGCTTCTCAAAGCCGCTACAAAATCAAAAGTAATATACGACGTGCACGAGGACTATTTCACTTCAATAAGAGAAAAAAATTGGATTAAGGGTGTCATACTCAGAAAGGTTTCAGCAAGTATCTTCAACTTTGTGGAAAAAAAGAGTGCCAGATTTTTTGATGCAATTGTAATTGCAGAAGACTACTACATCGAAAATTTTGATGACACAAACAGGAAGATTGCGAAAGTCCTTAATTATCCTATTTTAAATGAGGAATTACCTCAAATAAATTTCAAAAAATTGTGTTTTTCCATTGTATATAGCGGCACAGTTAGTGAAAATAGAGGAATATGGAATGTGCTAAGAACCGTTGAAACGATTTCCAGAGAAAGAAGAGACTTTAAGCTTTACATAATTGGAAAATTTTCCTCAGAAAACCTATTATCCAATGTGAGGGAATTTTTAAGAGAAAATACCCTTGACGAATTTGTAGAAATAATAGGAGGAAACGAATACGTAAGGAGAGAAACGATTGATGCCTACCACAAATTTATGGATGTTGGTCTGGTGCTAATACCAACTTCGCCACACTACGAAAAAAAGCTTCCCACAAAATTCTTTGAATATATGCTTGCAGGAATTCCATTTATTGCGACTAATTTCTCGCTTTGGAAAGAATTTGTTGAAGAAAATAGATGCGGATTCGTTGTAAATCCTGGTAATTTTGAAGAAATAAATAAGTTGATACAATACTTAATTGATAATCCCGATGTAAGAAAAGAAATGGGAGAAGAAGGAAGGAAAAAAGTTTTGGAAGAGTACAACTGGGATACTCAAGAAAAAAGATTAGTAGAACTTTATACGGAGTTGCTAAGTTGATATTGATATTTTATGTTTCTCTTTGCCTGATACTCTGGCATAATATAGTTTATTGGTTAATGCTTTTAGCTATCTCTGCTTCTTACCCTGAGCACAAGAAGACTTATCCATCAACAAACTATATGCCATCGGTCTCTCTTATCGTCGCGGTTCACAATGAGGAAAAGGTGATAGAGAAAAAAATTCTGAATACGCTTTCGCTCGACTATCCAAAAGAGAAACTCGAGATTATTTTTGCAAGCGACAATTCAACTGATAAATCAAATGAAATAATTTCAAATTACGCAAGTAAATGTGACAATATCAGATTATTGATTGTTGAAAAAAGAGGTGGCAAAGTCAATGCATATAACGAGGCATATAAAATTGCAAATGGGGAAATTCTCGCCTTTTCCGATGCAAATACGATGTGGGATAAGAATGCCTTGAAAAACCTCATTCATCCACTTGCAAATAATGATATTTCTTGCGTATGCTGGCAATTGATTTACACAAATACAAGTGAAAGTGAAATTGCCTATTCAGAGGGGCTATACTGGAAACTCGAGAATATGATGAAAGAAGGCGAATCCAAACTTCATTCTCTCACTGCGCTTAACGGTGGAATATACGCAATTAAAAAAGCCGATTACATTTTTGTAGACCCTCTCTATTCGCATAATTTATGCATTCCACTATTTTTGGGTGTTCAAAAGAAAAGAACTATCTTTGTTGAAGATGCTATTGGCTTAGAACGGAGCGGCACAACTTCCGAAGATGAAATCAAAAGAAAGAGGAGAATGTTTGGGAGAGTGTATTCTTTCTTATTCAAAAGTCTATCTCTTTTTATAAATCCATTCAAATATAATTTCCTATACTTCACTTCCGTCTTCTCTCATAGGACAGTTAGATATGCGCTTCTCTTTTCACATTTGCTACTTTTTATTTCAACAGTGGCACTTCTTCGCAAGGGTTTGATTTTTGAAGTAGTATTCTATGTCCATATTTTGCTTATCGCATTTGCTGCTACGGGATACTTAATAAAAAGAAAAATTAAGATTTTTGTTCTTCCTTATTATTATTTTCTATTTTTAACGACAATGGTGCTTGGCTTCCTGGATTTTTTAAGAGGCAATATAAAACCGTACTGGGATGTTGCAGAAACAACGAGGGAATGATATGAACATACTAATAATTGGCACAGGTTATGTTGGTTTAGCCACAGGAATTGCATTGGCTCTTAAAAGCAACAAAGTGTATTTTTTCGATAAAGATAAAGAGAAGATTAAACACCTCAGTTCTGGGCAATTATTCTTTTATGAACCAGACCTTCAATCCGCTTTAGAAAAGGCTATTTCAAATAATAGAGTGTACTTTTTTGATATGTTGGACAAAGTAAATGAAAAAGTAGATGCAGTATTCCTATGTATAGGAACGCCTGTTCTAAAAAATGGAAAAACCGATTTGAAAAACATAAAGCAGGCCGTTTGCGACATTAAAAAATATTTTGGGCAGGATATTGTCATTGCAGTAAAGAGCACGATAAATCCAGATGTTTTTGAATTTATAAAACGCGAGTTTAACTCGAATAATTTCCATATTGCTGTAAATCCTGAATTTTTACGGGAAGGCAATGCTTTAAAAGATACCTTAAACCCTTCAAGAATCGTTATTGGCACTGAAGATAATTATGCAAAAAGCATGCTTAATAATATTTACAGAGATTTTGATGCTCCAAAGATATTCACAGACCCGATAAGTGCAATTCTCATAAAATACGCATCAAACACATTCCTCGCTACAAAAATCTCCTTCATTAATGAAATTGCAAACCTTTCAGATAACGTAGGCGGAGACATTGACGACATTGCACTTGGTATTGGGCTTGACCCAAGAATCGGAAAAGACTTTTTGAAAGCAGGCATTGGTTTTGGCGGGTCGTGCCTCCCTAAAGACGCGAAAAATGTGATTCACTTTTCTAGAAGCAAGAACATAAATCTCGGCATAATTAAAGAAGCAGTACTCATTAACGACACACAATTCCTTGTGGTGATTGAGAAGTTGAAAGAAAACCTCGGTAACCTCAAAGGAAAGGTGGTTGCTGTATTAGGACTTTCGTTTAAGGGTGGAACAGACGATCTAAGAGATTCTATAAGCATTAAACTGATTAACGAATTATTAAGAGAAGGAATTATTGTAAGAGCGCAAGACTATTTATCATACGAAAAGGCTAAAGAAATTCTCAAAGGTGTTTTTATTTCAAATGATGTCTACATGACTGCAAAAGGCGCGGATGCTATTGTGATTGCAACAGATTGGAAGGAGTACCCCAAAGCTGACTGGAAAAAGATTAGGAATTTGATGAAGGGGAACTTAATTATTGATGGAAGAAATATTTTAGATAAAGAAAATTTGAAAAATTTGGGTTTCACTTACAAAGGAATTGGAAGAAAATAGAGTATTTCAACACAAGAATCTTTAATGCTACAGAAGAAAGGGCTACTCTGAAAATGAGCAGCCCTTAAAGTATTAGCTAAGTATAGATTATACTGTTTGTTGGAGGCAGTTCCTGTTCTATTACCCAGAAGTGACCTGATTCATCGTAGTACTGTCCATTGGTTCCCCAGGTAAGCCATGCACCTGTTACAGGGTCATAGGCACCAACACGGACTCTGCAACGGAGTGGGTCAACAATTGTTTGAGTGGAGAGATTAAGGTCAAAGGAACCGTCTGCAAGGTTAAGGTTAGAAGCAACAAGAGACCAGGTTGAGCCGTTGTAGAAGAGGACTCTTACCTTACCTTCTGTTTCTGTAAAGCCTTCTTCATCCCAGGTAATGTGGATAGTAGATGTAGGAGAGAATACTTCGGTACCTATCGGAGCAGTGGTTTTAAAGTATTTGGTAGGTGAAGTATCTACTATCCAGAAGTGACCTGATTCATCGTAGTACTGTCCATTGGTTCCCCAGGTAAGCCATGCACCTGTTGCAGGGTCATAGATGCCTGCACGAACTCTACATCTTAATGGATCAACAATGGTCTTGTCTGAAAGAGTTATATCAAAGGAACCATCTGAAAGGTCAAGGTTAGAAGCAACAATTGTCCAGTTTAAGCCGTTGTAGAAGAGGACTCTTATCTTACCTTCTGTACCTGCAAAGCCTGCTACATCCCAGGTTACATTAATTGCATCTGTTGGTAAGAAGACCTCTGTACCAACAGGATATGTAGTCTTGATGTAGTTATGCTCAAAGTATGCTTCAATGGTGTGGTTATCGGAAACATTTTCAAAGGTGTATGTATTATCAACCAATTCATCTAAGACTGAAGCACCATCAACCTTTACATCGTAGATATGATAACCAGTATTAGGAGTGATTGTGAATGTTTGTGAGTCAAATTGAGAAACTAAGACATCACCAGATGGAGAGATTGTGCCACCCTCGCCTGCTGAGGCAGTAATAACATACTGCAGGAAGCCAGGTGCAAAGACTGCATGAATGGTATGATCAGAAATTACATTTGTGAAGGTGTAGGTATAAGTACCAGTAGGTAATTGTTGAGGCTCCATCCCAACAGGGAATACAATAACGCCATCAACGAGAACTTGTTTTAGATAATAATTAGGATTTGGAGTCATTTCAAAAGTTTGACTTCCCCCAGGGCTAACGCTCACATCACCTACTGGCGAAATTGTACCACCAGAAGTCGCAGTAGATGTAATTATAAACGAAGATCTAACTTCAATATCACTTGGTTGCCTTACTCTAATTCTATGCCCACCTGCGTATTCACCCGAAAGACCAATAACAACCATATAATCTCCAGCCTTTGTGCCAGCAGGTAGTGTCCCAATGTAACCATCAATAAATACAATAATGTCTCCACTTCCATCGTTGATTTTGCAGGTTCCAGCATCAATAACCTCGGTAACAAAACCTTCTGTTTTAACGAGCCAACCTTCATTTTCTTCAAGGTTGAGGGCACCTGTAGAAAATACCCGTGGTTCAGGTGTAGTAGTCCATCCAACCCACAAGAAATCCTTGGAGAAATCTGAAAATTGGAGTTCTATATCACCATTGTAGTGATCAATCACACCCGTAACCTGCATAACTGCCCCTTCTTGAATTATCTTATCAGAAGGAACCGTGCCAAAAACAGTAATACCACCAGTTTCATCCTGCAAATATATAACATCAAAGAATTTACCTGTGCCAGATGTTACCTTTCCTGTAATAGTAACTTTCTCATCAAGTCTGTCAGGAACACCATCATCATCTTCATCAGCACGAGCTTCAGCAATAGTTGTTGTTCTGTTATAACCAGAAAGCCAATCAACAAGTCTTAATGTAAATGCCTCATTGTTGCATGCTGCCTGCCCTTCAATCCAGTTGCCAAATTCATAGTTAGAGAAAATTGCTCTACCAAGCACTGCCACTCTTGAACCATTTGGAAGTGTCTGGACTGCCATTGCAGGCATTGAAGAACCATTCGGATTTGAATGATAACTATAAATATAGTAGCCTTCCCCAACATGAGTCAAATTTGTGGTATCGTCTTCATCCCAGCTTGTCGTATTTGCAAAAGCAAGCACTTCAATATTATTTGTTGGGTCAGACACAAGTGCAGTTTTATCGGGCTTAATAAGTGTTGCACCACTAAAGAACCTCACATTTGAAATGTCTTTACCAATACCGCTTGGGGTGTCAGGGAAGTTCCTCAAGTTGAGGCTCCACTGATAACCATAGTTATCGATATCGTCATAAATATTGTCGTGGTTTATTATCATTCCAATACCCATTGATGTGAGGAAGTCGTTATATCTTGTTGGGTCTTCTCCGTAGTTTGATTTACCCGTAAAGAGTAGCGCACCACCATTTGCTACGAATGCCCTTATTGCATCCATTTCAGAAGAAGAAATATCCCTCTGACCTGTTCCACTTTGAGGATAAGTAATCACCAGGACATCAACACCTATAAGCACTGCAGTAGTAATTTCCTGGTTAGAATCAATCACATTGTATCCATTAATTGCAAGTAAGTCTGCAAATTCAGTTAGGTTAGAAAGACCGGTTGTAGAAGTATAATCATTTTTATGATAACGGTCAATCAAAACGGTTTTCCCAATGCTCTGAACAACATCTATCACCGCTGTTTGGACATTATCCGATGGTTCATCTCCAGTAGGTACTTCAAGCACAGCATAAATGGTGTGCTTTCCACTTGTCGTAGGTGTCCAGGAAACTGAGCTTGTGATAAGTGCACCTTCGGGTACATCAACAGTATTTGTTCCAATAAGAATTCCACCTGCATCTGGGTCGCCATCATAGAAAGAGAGTGTTAACCCAGTGTATGAATTTAAACCACTATTTGTTACTGTCGCTGTAAGGGTTGTTAATTTTCCAGGAAGAACAGTCTTCGGCGAATAAGAAAGGCCTGTCACTTTCAGATCGATATCTGCAGATGGCGTCCAAATAGGAGCAGTTATTGCAATGTTACCATCTTGCTCCACAACCTTCAGGTAGAACCACTTCCCGCCACCAGAGAAAATGTAATCATAGCTTCCTGAGTAGGAATTAGAACCAATATCTGGTATTTCATAGAGAACTTCACCGCCTTTTGTAATTATCTGAATAGTATCTATGTCATCAGTAGCATCGGGGTCATTAATTTCGAGAGTGAATTGTATTTTTTCACCACCAGTAACAGGTATGGTTGAACCCATCCAGTAATCATTTGCAAGGAAAGAGACACTGAGATTTCTATCCTCACTGCTGTAAGTCCTCATTAATATCAATGCATCAATAACATCCTGCTTTGTCAGGTTATTAGCAACAATGCCAGTAAGATTGTCAGGCGGATACCCCCAGTTTTCTGAATGATTGTCCTGCCCGTTGGTTGCACCAACATGCCATCCCTTATCAAGTGCATAAATGTATGCCTCTTCAAGACGCGCATAGGAGTATGGTGGAGACCCGTTTCCCACCTCTTGAAGAGTCATTTTTTTGTCAACATCACTGTCATATGCAAAACCAAGGAAATCATCAAGCGTGAAGGGGTGGTTAAATTGAGCAAAAACTCCATCTGGTTGTGATTTTAGCCAAGTGTAAAACTTAGTTATTGTATTATAGTTTGAATCATTTCTACTGACATAAGTGTCTGAATTATAAACATTAATGTGACCGTCTGCTGTGTGCGTGTATTCAAATCCACGCAAACCTACAAAAACTCCATCCTCAGTAAATGCATCTGCCTGAGTAAGAGTATCTGCCCACTCTGTAGCATCAATAGAGTTGGAGTGGTCTGTAATTGCAAGGAAATCTATATTTGCTGTATCCCTTGCATAGGTAAAAGCATCGTAGGGGGTAAGCGCACCGTCAGAATAAGATGTATGAGAATGAGGTACGCCAAAATAATGATTTGGTGTTGTAAGAGGCTCTATTATGGTAAAGTACCACTGTAATGTTTTTAAATTTCCAGCATTATCGCTAACGCCAACTTCAACAGTATGAGTACCAAAAGTTAAGTCGCTCGAAGGGGTATACGTAAGCCCTGTTGAAGTAACACTTGCTTGTGAGGTTACATCAACACCATCCAGCTTTACATATGCCGAAGCTTTATCAATTCCGCTATCATCATCTGTATACGAAGCAGAAATGTCAGGACGCACATCATAAGTTGAAGACATCCTGTATGGCTTAACACCGTATATAACAGGAGGAATGCCATCGCCTGATACAGTTGGACCAGCCTGCGGAGATGTTGGAGTACCTGTTGCATTAAGACTATTTGCGTCTTTTGCTTCAAAGTAATAAGTATAATCACTTCCTGCAGAAAGCGTTGTTGAGTAAGTATACAATTTGCCATCGGTATAAGTCGTATCTGAAGAGTCGACCTCATTCATAGCAAATGGGCTTCCTGAAATCTCAACAGAAGATTTTAGTATATGAACTTTTGGATATCCTGAAAGAGGTGCATCATTATCAGCATCAGTGTATTTCACCCTGTAGACAAATGTAGTTGATGAAGCGCCTGATGATGGCTCGACACCATCACTTTCATAACCTTCTTCACCTGTCCAGTCAAGGGTGGGCGCAGCATTTGCTGTCACACTTAGTATAACACCTGATGTTACATTACCTGCAGTTACGCTATCAACAGTTGCTGAGCCAACATAGGGAGCATTTGTCGCAGGATCCCATAATTCAAGTGTATATGGGCCACCAGCAGGAACTCCCACTTTAAAATAACCAGGGGTGGATGAGTAACCTTCATTGACTCCGTTGTCTTCTGTTAAGTAAATGCCAATTATCGTGGTTCCGCTTTTCACTACAACGACTTTATTCTGTGCAGGACTTCCGTTCAAAGTGGCGCTTCCTTCAATCCAGCCGCCAAGAGTACCAGAGCCAGATGAAGACATATTAAGAGGAGTTATTGAGACAGAACCAGAATCCCTGTTATTACTACCTTCTCGAAACCTTGCAACATAAAAAATGTTTTTAGACCAGTCAAAATTTGTCTTAGTAGTAATTGAAGTATTCACTTTTGTCACAAGCCAACCTGACCAATTTCCGCTTCCATCAGTAATAATAGGCCATGTTGATGACCAAGCAGTAGTATCAGTGCCCCAGGAATAAGGCAAAGTTCCAACATTTGCCCACCAGATAGCATAAATTAAATCAGTAGAAGAATAAGTTGGAGTAGTAAAACCAACTCTACTTTTGATTTGATAAGTTGTATTAGCAGCTCCTCCAGTTACACTAACAAAAACCGCAATAGGAGTGCCGTTCCCTGGCGTACCTGTATCAGAACAATCAATCGGGATATAAGAAGGAATTGACCCAACAGAAACAGAAGCTGCCCCTTTAACACCTTGTCCCAAAGGAGCAGTGAGTGCTACTACCATTGCAAGTGCAATGAGTAGTGAAAACAATTTCTTTTGCATTTAAACCTCCTTCTTTCTTATTTATTATTGAAACATAAAATTACTATCATTATAATTAAAATCAAACTCTTTGCAAGATAAATAAAATTAATAAAAGCTGATATATTGCAAAAACTCTCCCACCTTCGCCTCAATGTATCAGACTTAGGTAGAGTTATTCTTTTCAAGCAAGATTTTTAATCTCGTTTAGAATCCCCTCCTCCATCATTGTGAATACCAGAGAAATAATCACCTTTCACTCTATCTGTCATTACGACTCTTCTTTTTTTGTCATTGCGAGGCTTCGAAGAAGCCGTGGCAATCCCGCCTTTTCCAATTTGAGGAGGTAAAAAGACCCTCCTCAATACTCCACCCAAAAGACATTAAAGACGAGATTGCTTCAACCGTAAAACACGGTTACTTGACTTCGTCAAGGAAAGGAGTGCGCAATGACAAGAAAAAGCAAAAAGTAGCACTTCCTTACAATGACTTAAAAAAGCCTTTGTAATGATCAAAAAGAATAAGGGCTGCCCTGTTTATGAGCAGCCCTTAAATCATTAGTTAAGTATAGAGTCTATACTAGAAGAGGTTATTGGTGAGGTATGGTATTACCCAGAAGTGACCTGATTCATCATAATACTGTCCATTGGTTCCCCAGGTAAGCCATGCACCTGTTGCAGGGTCATAGGCACCAACACGGACTCTGCAACGGAGTGGGTCAACAATTGTTTGAGTGGAGAGATTAAGGTCAAAGGAACCGTCTGCAAGGTTAAGGTCAGAAGCAACAAGAGACCAGGTTGAACCGTTGTAGAAGAGGACTCTTACCTTACCTTCTGTTTCTGTAAAGCCTTCTTCATCCCAGGTTATGTGGATAGTAGAGGTAGGTGAGAATACTTCAGTACCTACTGGATAGGTAGTCTTAAAGTATTTGGTAGGTGAAGTATCTACTATCCAGAAGTGGCCTGATTCATCGTAGTACTGTCCATTGGTTCCCCAGGTAAGCCATGCACCTGTTGCAGGGTCATAGATACCTGCACGAACTCTACATCTTAATGGATCAACAATGGTCTTGTCTGAAAGAGTTATATCAAAGGAACCATCTGAAAGGTCAAGGTTAGAAGCAACAAGAGACCAGGTTGAACCGTTGTAGAACAGGACTCTTATCTTACCTTCTGTACCTGCAAAGCCTTCTACGTCCCAGGTAACATTAATAGTATCTGTTGGTGAGAATACTTCAGAACCTATCGGAGCAGTCGTTTTGAAGTAGTTATGCTCAAAGTATGCGTCAATGGTGTGGTTATCGGAAACATTTTCAAAGGTATATTTATTATCAACTAATTCATCTAAGACTGATACTCCATCAACTAACACATCGTAGATATGGTAATTTGTATCTGGTGTAATGGTAAATGTTTGTGAACCAAATTGAGGAACTAAGACATCACCAGATGGAGAGATTGTGCCACCCTCGCCTGCTGAAGCAGTAATAACATAATTGAGTACACCAGGGGCAAAGACTGCATGAATGGTGTGGTTAGATTGAACATTTTTAAAGGTGTAGGTATAAGAAGAAGGGACTCCATTATCAGGGCCCATACCAACAGTGAATACAATATCGCCATCAACAAGAACCTCTTTAAGGAAGCAGCCAGTATTAGGAGTAATGGTAAAGGACTGGTCTGTTTCTTGGGTGACTTCAACGGAACCTGAAGGAGAGATGTTGCCATAGTTTGTGTTGTTTACGGAGGCAGTAATGTAATATTTGTTAGAGAATGTTGCGGTAACTGTCTTATTAGCATCCATAATAATTGTTAGAGGATTGTCAGTTTCATGTCCTGATGGGACATCATCTCCAGACCAGGAAACAAAGTGCCATCCCAATGAAGGAGTCGCGGTAAGTTCAACGCTTGTGCCATAATCATAAGTTGTCTGACTTGGATTCTTTGATACCGTTCCGTTGCCTACCTGAATAGTAGATAAGGTGTACTGGTTGATTGTCCACTGTGCATAGACAGTAATGTTATCTGTAACAACAGTGCTGCTTGTGAATGTAACACCAGTTCCATCTGCCTTGGTGTTCCAGCTTGCAAAGGTGTAACCAGTACGGGTTGGGTCTAGTGGCATATTAGAACCAAGGGGCGTATTGTAAGCAGTAGACCTAGTGGCATAAGGTTCTGTTACACCAGCATAGTTGTAGTTGAAGGTCACAGTGTAGGTATTGATTGTCCACTGTGCATAGACAGTAATGTTATCTGTAACAACAGTGGTGCTTGTGAATGTATCACCAGTTCCATCTGCCTTGGTGTTCCAGCTTGCAAAGGTGTAACCAGTACGGGTTGGGTCTGCTGGCATATTAGAGCCAAGGGATGTATTGTAAGCAGTAGACTTAGTGGCATAAGGTTCTGTTACACCAGCATAGTTGTAGTTGAAGGTCACAGTATAGGTATTGATTGTCCACTTTGCATAGAGAGTAATATCAGATGTAACTGTATCAGTAGCAAAGTTCCAGGCATTCGTGCAAGCAGCGTCTTTGTACCAGCCTGCAAATGTATAGCCAGTACGGGTTGGAGGAGTTGGTTCCGTTATCTTGCTGCCATATGCAACGTTTGTCAGCGGAGCTACTGCACTTCCACCCTGTGAATCAAATGTGACAGTAATACCAGTTACATGCAGGGTAAATGTCGTTTCTGCATTCTCATTGCCCCAGGCATCCTTCACTGCGCCAGCCTGAACTTTGAATGTAAAGGTACCGACAAGGCCTGCAGTCTCATTGCCAGGGTATGGAGTGACGATGAGGGTCTTTCCAGTTGAATCTGAGGAATCGAGAGAGATGGTGCCGTAAGGTGCATCTTCAAGCTCATCAATTGTAACCACAGGAGTGCCAACAACTGTAACTGGCTCTGAGAGAAGAACCTTTATGGAGGAGACTGTGCTTCCAAGTTTACAGGTTAGTTCACCTGTTGTGGAAGTTACATCAATTCCATTGATTTTAGCAGTGAGGCTTACCATTGTTGGGGCAGTCTCATCTAACTTGATGTTGATAGTAACAGAAGTAGTGTTATCAGAGGCATCCTTAAGCTCTACCACCACGGTAAGAGAGCTGTCATTGTTAGTATCCTGAACCTTGAGGATATTAAAGGTAACATCCTGGGTAAATCCAAGAAGTGACTTAATGCTTCCTGTATTTGCACCAGCTGCAAGATTAACAGCGTTGCACCAGCTTGAGACATCAACTCCATCTACAGTCTTAGACTGCAGAGTGCATGCCTCGGATACTGTCA
>DHHO01000018.1 GCA_002403335.1 Caldiserica bacterium UBA4770 | reverse complement strand
GGTATTTCACTGGACCTTCTTGGTATTGATGCACCAAATGTTCCTATGATTGGAGCGCTTATCCGTGCTACAGATATAGTTCCGCTTGAAGTGTTTGAAAGCGTAATATACGATGACTTTTTAGAGAGAATTGGCAAGGAAAAGGTGGAAAAGAATATTCAGGGCTTGCATAAAGCGTATGAGGAGGTTAAATATGGCTGATAAAACAGGATGGAAAGATTTAATGCGTGGAGGAGACCTTCCTCCTGCAACTTCCCGTGAATATAAGACTGGTTCCTGGAGGTCTTTGAGGCCTGTCCTTGACCTGAGCAATTGTATCCATTGTATGATATGCGTTGCTTATTGCCCCGATATGTGTATTCCAGTAGTAAGAAGCGAGGAGGGAGTTGTTGGAAGGAATGGAAGGATTTACAAAGGTCTTGTAAGGCTTGAAACAGATTTTGATTATTGTAAGGGTTGTGGAATCTGTGCTGAAGAATGCCCTACAGACTGTATAAAGATGGTAAGAGAAGAAGTTGTTGAAACTTCTTCTAAGTAGGAGGTGAAAAATGAGTGTTTATAAACCTTTAACTGGAGCCCAGGCAACTGCAGAAGCAATGAGGCAGATAAACCCAGATGTAGTTGCTGCCTATCCTATAACACCTCAAACACCAATTGTCGAATTTTTTGCAGAATTTGTTGCGAATGGTCTTGTAGATACAGAGATGATCCCGGTTGAGTCGGAGCATTCTGCACTCTCCTGCGTTGTGGGTGCTGCGGCAGCAGGAGCAAGGGCGATGTGCGCGACATCTTCTCAGGGACTTGCACTTATGTGGGAGATTGTCGCTGCAACCCCGGGTTTAAGACTTCCTATTGTTATGCCTGTTGTAAATAGAGCACTCTCTACACCTATCAATATTCATTGTGACCATTCTGATACAATGGGGACTCTTACCATAGGATGGGTTCAAATATATAGCGAAAATGCACAGGAAGCTTATGAAAATGTTTTTCTTGCGTTGAAGATTGCAGAGCATCCTGATGTGCTTCTTCCTGTGATGGTTATGCAGGATGGCTTTATAACAGGCCACGGAGTTGAGAATGTAAAGGTTCTCGATGATGCAGTTGTGAAGGAATTTGTGGGGCAGAGAAACCCTGATAGATATCTACTGGATCTGGAGCATCCTTACACAATTGGGCCTCTTGCACTTCCAGATTTTTACTATGAAGTTAAAAGACAGCAGGAAGAAGCAATTGAAAGGGCGAAAGAGGTATACCTTAGGGCAGGGGAGGAGCTTGCAAAGATTACGGGAAATACCTATCCATATTTCGAGGAATATAAAAGCGATGATGCAGAAGCAGTAATTGTAATCCTAAACTCAGCTGCAGGTACAGCAAAGGATGCAATTGATGAACTCAGGGCTGAGGGTAGGAAGGTTGGCCTCATAAAGCCCAAACTATTCAGGCCTTTCCCTTATAAGGAATACAGAGAAGTCTTGAAGGACAAGAAGGTTATTGGTGTGCTTGATAGATCAATATCATTTGGCTCTTATGCACCTGTGTATGCTGAAATAAGAAATGCCTTATTTGAGCTTGATCATAGGCCAGCGATGCAGAGCTATATATACGGTCTTGGTGGAAGAGATATCTTCAAGAGTGAGATAAAGAATGTATTCGAAGAACTGCTTTCTGGAAATGTAGATTCAGAAAAGCAAAAGTATATTGGATTAAGGGGGTAGAGAGAGATGGCAACTTATCAGGATATTGTTTCAAAGCCGACTCCGCTTGCACCGGGTCACAGAATGTGTGCAGGCTGTGGCATACCTGCTATTGTAAATTCAATTATTGCTGCTTCTGATAAACCTGTAATTGTAGCAAATGCTACAGGATGTCTTGAGGTTACAAGTACAATATATCCTTTTAGTGCCTGGAATGTACCCTGGGTACATCTTACATTTGAAAATGCTGCGGCTGTTGCTGCTGGCATTGAAACTGCATACAAAGCATTGAAGAAAAGGGGTAAGATAAAGGATGATGTTAATATCATAGCTTTTGGTGGAGATGGTGGAACCTATGATATAGGTATTCAAGCACTTTCAGGTGCTCTTGAAAGAGGACATAGGTTCTTATATGTTGTTTATGATAATGAAGGTTATATGAATACTGGAAATCAAAGGAGTGGAGCTACTCCCTTTGGTGCTGATACAACAACGGTTCCTGCGGGTACAAAAAGTATTGGAAAGACTCAATGGAGGAAAAATATTGTTGAGATAAGTGCAGCTCACAGAATTCCTTATGCTGCACAGGCAGCTGCTCACAATGTTGTGGATATTTATAATAAGGCAAAGAAAGCATTATCTGCGGATGGTCCGTCATTCCTTGCGGTACTACAACCCTGCACTACAAACTGGAAGTATGATACTGCTCTCACAATGAAATATTCAAAGCTTGCAGTGGAGACAAACTTCTGGCCTCTTTATGAGATTGAGAATGGCAAAGTACATATAAATTACAAACCAAAAGAAAGAAAGCCCATAGAGGAGTTTCTTAAAGGACAGGGACGTTACAGGCATCTCTTTAAACCAGAAAACAGGTATGCAATTGAGGAGTTCCAGAGTCTTGTTGATGAGGAGTGGGAAAGGCTTCTGAAGTTAGAAGAGTCCGGGGCTAAGCTTTGATTTAATTAGGGGGCTCCGTAGCGGAGTCCCCTTTTGTAAAGAGAGGAGCGGATATGAAGGAAACTGCAGAAATAGGTATCTTCGGGGGTTCAGGATTTTATTCATTTCTTGAAGGTATGAAGGAGATAAAAGTAGAAACCCCTTATGGTGCTCCTTCAGACCTTGTTGCAATCGGGCAAATACAGGGGAAAAAGATTGCCTTTATTCCGAGACATGGAAAACTACATCAGTATCCTCCTCACATGATTCCCTACAAGGCCAATTTGTGGGCAATGAAGTCTCTTGGTGTGAATAGAATCATAGCACCCACTGCCGTTGGAAGTCTTCAGCCACAGATAGATGCTGGGGACTTTGTAATTCCGGACCAATTTGTGGATATGACAAGAGGAAGAATCAGCACCTTTTATGATGGCCCTATTGTAACTCATATCAGTATGGCTGATCCTTACTGCCCTGAAATGCGGGACATTGCAGGAAAGGTATTAAAGGATGCTAATATAAAGTTTCATCCGGAGGGGACGGTTGTTGTTATCCAGGGGCCGAGATTTTCAACCAGAGCGGAGAGTATATGGTTTACCAACAACGGCTGGGATATCATCAATATGACACAATTTCCTGAGGTAGTCCTTGCAAGAGAGCTTGGTATGTGCTATCTCAATATCTCTGTTGTTACAGACTATGATGTTGGAATAGTAGCTAAAGGAGAGGTTGCTCCCGTTACTCAGGAGATGGTTGTAAAGGTCTTTTCTGAAAATATGGAAAAACTTAAGAATATTATAACTCTTATTATTAAGAATCTTCCCGAAGAAAGGGGATGTAATTGCGGAGACTCTCTTAAGGGGGCAAGAGTAGGCGAAGAGTGATTCCTTTAAGAGATACTCAAGAGATAAAAATATTTCCCATTGCAACAATTGCAATTATTGCAGTTAATACAATGGTTCTTATTTTAATGCAAATTTCTTCAGCAAGAGCTGCTGACCCTTCTCTATGGCTTGAGTCCTTTTATTTAAGATACGGGCTTGTTCCATATGAAATTATGACGGGTGATATCATATATCCTTCTATAAGGCCTGTATTCCTTACGCTATTTACCTCTATCTTTCTTCATGGTGGGTGGAGTCATCTGATTGGCAACATGCTGTATCTGTGGATATTTGGTAATAACGTTGAAGATTATCTTGGCACTTTTGGTTTTATAGCTTTTTACCTTGCGGGAGGCATAGCAGCGACTTTTGCTCATATTGCAAGTGCGCCAGCTTCACAGGTACCCGTTGTTGGTGCAAGTGGGGCAATTGCAGGAGTTATGGGTGCTTACTTTTATCTTTTCCCACATGCACGGGTAAGGACACTGGTACTTGTTTTTTATTTCGTTACTTTTGTTGAGATCCCTGCTTACTTTTTCTTATTCATCTGGTTTATTATGCAGTTATCCTCGGCTTTTACATCATTTGGTAGTGCATCTGGTGTTGCATTCTGGGCTCATGTGGGTGGCTTTGTTTTCGGCTTCCTTGTGGCTCTCCTTGTAAAGAAGTTAAAACATGGAAGAGAACGGTCAGAATACTTCTGATATTAAGCTTATTTTAGAGAGATTAAACCTTCTCGAGAAGAGAGTTTCTGGTTTAGAAAAGTTTATCAGAGAGAAGTTGAAGGTTTCTCTTGACTCGCAACTTGCTTTGAGGGGTCTGGTCATTACAGAATCGGGGGATCCTGTCCTTGTTTCTCCTGATATCGACAAAAAACTCTATGAAAAGCTGAAGAGTTATTATTTCAGAAGGATTGTTGTAGACATCCTTATGCTGGGCAGGTTCAGGAGGGAGGAGGCCCCTCTGTATCTTAAAAGGTGGGGGAAAGAGGTAGAAACACACCTAAAATTTCTTGAAGAGGTAGGAATGGTTGCTGAATCAAATGGTGATATTGTTTCCAGATTTAGTTTCAATTATTCAGGGCTTATTCTTGAGTGGTTTCTTTCAAGGTTCTTAGCAGAGGAATTTGGCATAGAAAGTAAGTATGCAGTCAGGTTGAAGAATCTTAAATATGGGGGAGATATCGATGTTTTGGGTGTTTATGATTACAGGATTTTAATGATCGAATGCAAGGAAAGCCCTCCAAATAATATTCCCGTATCTGAACTTAGGTTGATTTTACGAAGGATTGACTCACTCAAGCCGGATATTTTCCTGTTTGTTATTGACACAACCCTTTCAATAAAAAGAAATATTGTTGATAATATGAACTGGATTTTAAAAAGCGAAATAAAAGAGTTGAAAAATGGTGTTTACGCTTTCGGGAAGAACAGATTTTTGATAAGTGCCAAAAGAGATCTGTTGAAAAATATCTCTTTTGCAATCCGCTCTATCGACTGAAGGTAGTGAGAGTAATATAATACTCTTTTCTTCAAAAATATTGTAAATAATCCTTAGACAATAATTATAGAGTACATTTCTTTTACTGAGTTGACTAAAACTAAATTTTTGATACATTATTAGCAGTTAAAAGTGGAGAGTGCTAATTCGGAGGAAAGAAATGGCAGATAATAATGATAATGTTACTGAAGAAAAGAAAGAGGAAGCGAAAGAAAGAGTTCAGGAGGTCAATCTGGACGAAATAGTTAAAGCATGCAGGGAAAAAGACGAAAAGTTGAAAGAACTGGAGGATAAGATTTTTGAGTTGAAATTAGAAAATATAAAACTTAAAGAGCAGGTGAGGAAGGAGAGCGAGATTCTTTCAAGAGAGGTTGAAAGGCGTTTCCTTACAGAGAAAAGTAAACTCTTGAGAGAATTCCTTGAGATTCTTGATAATTTTGAAAGAGCAACTCAGAATATGGATGAAAGTGAAAACGAATCCAGAGGACTTACGCTTATAAAAACGCAGATAGAACAATTTTTATCTTCTCAGGGAGTGAAAGAAATAGAACTCGAGGGGAAGACGTTTGATCCAAATATTTGTGAGATAGGAGAGGTGATTGAAGTGGAAGATGAAGAAAAGGCGAACAAAATCTTAAAGGTAATGCGTAAAGGATATTATTTAGGAGATACAATTTTACGTACGGCAGTCGTTTCGGTTGCTGTACCAAAAAATAAAGATTCAAATAATGGAGGTGAATAAATATGGGAAGAATTATTGGAATTGATTTAGGGACAAGTAATTCTGCTGCTGCTGTTATGATTGGAGGTAAACCAACTATTATTCCGTCAGCTGAGGGTATGACAGTAGCGGGGAAGACAGTTCCTTCATATGTAGCCTTTACAAAGGATGGCCAGATGCTTGTTGGAGAGCCAGCAAGAAGACAGGCAGCCATTAACCCTGAAGGGACTGTAACTGCTGTTAAGAGATTGATGGGAAGCAAGCAAACAATTAAACTTCTTGGTAAAACATATACCCCTGAGCAGATATCTGCATTTATTCTTCAGAAGATTAAGAAGGATGCAGAGGCGTTTCTGGGGGAAAAGGTTGAAAAGGCTGTAATTACAGTGCCTGCCTACTTTAATGATGACCAGAGGCAGGCAACAAAAAATGCAGGTGAGATTGCAGGACTTGAAGTAGTGAGACTTGTTAATGAGCCAACTGCAGCTGCATTTGCCTATGGCATTGACAGGGCTGAAAAGGAATTAAAGATCCTTGTATTTGATTTCGGTGGAGGCACTCTTGATGTTACAATAATGGATTTTGGTGGCGGAGTCTTTGAGGTTAAGTCTACTGCAGGAAATACCCAGCTTGGTGGCAAGGATATGGATGATGCTTTAGTCAATTACATTGTTGAAGAATTTAAGAGAGAAAACGGGATCGATCTTTCTCAGGATAAAATGGCTATGCAGAGGGTAAGAGAGGCCGCAGAGAAGGCAAAAATTGAACTTTCCTCTGTGCTTGAAACACAAATTAACCTTCCGTTTATCACCGCAGATGCAACAGGACCAAAGCATCTTGTTATGAATATTACAAGGGCAAAGCTTGAATCTCTTGTTGAAGCTATTGTAAGAAGGTGTGCAGGTCCAATGGAAAAGGCAATCTCAGATGCTGGCCTTACTCCCCAGCAGATTGATAAAATCATTCTTGTGGGTGGACCTACGAGGATGCCAATCGTCCAGAAATTTGTTTCTGATTATATTGGTAAACAACCAGAAAGAGGTATTGATCCTATGGAGTGTGTTGCCATGGGTGCAGCCATTCAGGCGGGGATTATTGAAGGTAATGTAAAAAATGTTGTTCTTGTAGATGTGGTTCCTCTTTCACTTGGGATAGAAACCCTTGGTGGTATCTTTACAAAGATGATTGAAAGAAATTCACCTATTCCAACTTCAAAGACACAGATTTTTACAACAGCAGCGGATAATCAAACTCAGGTTGAGGTTCATATACTTCAGGGGGAAAGGCCTATGGCAGCCGATAATCTCTCCCTTGGGAGATTTATTCTTGATGGTATTCCACCTGCTCCACGTGGGGTTCCTCAGATAGAGGTTACTTATGCAGTTGACGAAAATGGCATTCTTAATGTTACAGCAAGAGATAAGGCAACGGGGAAGGAACAGCATATAACTGTTACCAATACAAGCAAGCTTTCCAAGGAAGAAGTAGAGAGGATGAAGTCTGAGGCTGAGCGCTTCGCTGAGGAGGATAAAAAGAGAGCCGAGGAAATAGAATTGAAAAACAATGCTGACCAGCTTGTTTATAGCGGTAGGAAGTTTCTTCATGATTATGGGGATAAGATTAAGCCAGAAGACAGAAGCACTCTTGAGAGTGATTTAAATGAGCTTGACAGTGCGGTAAAGGAAGGAAATAGTGAAAGAATTAGAAGTGCCATGGAAAAGGTTAATAACACAATGAGTAGAATTGGCCAGGAGATGTATAAGGGAGAAGCTTCTGAGGGGCCAAAAGAAGAGCCAGGTGGTACAGTTGAAGGAGAAGGCACACCCAAGCAATAACGATGGCTGACAAAGATTATTATGAAATATTAGGTGTACCAAGAGGCGCAACACCTGAAGAAATTAAGAAGAGGTACAGGGAGCTTGTTATGAAGTATCATCCTGACCTGAATAAAAATAATCCTGACGCTGCAAAGAGGATGGCAGAAATTAATGAAGCATACCAGGTGTTGAGTGATCCGGAGAAACGCGCACAGTACGACAGGTTTGGAAGGGTTGGTGAGGAAGTTGGTACACCTCCGGGTGATTTTAACTTTGGTGGCGCTGAAGGGTTCTTTGATGGTTTTGAAGACATATTAAGAAATTTTGGTTTCGGTGGCTTTAGAGAGGAAACCGTTGAGACTGAAAGAAGAGTAAGAGGGGAAGATATAGAGTACCCTCTTACTCTGTCCCTTCGTGAAGCAGTACTTGGAACTACCCGAGAAATTGAAGTAAATAGAAGGGAAACTTGCAACGTGTGTAATGGTTCAGGAGTAGAGCCTGGTGCAGGATATACTACCTGCCCTACCTGTAAAGGAACAGGTGCAGTAAAAAGGGCTCAAAGAACAGTTTTTGGGGAGTTCGTTGTTCAATCAACCTGTCCTACCTGCCATGGAAGTGGTAAAGTTCCCAGGGAAAAATGCCATACCTGTAATGGAGTTGGTGTTATAAATACGACAAGAAGACTGGAGGTAAAAATACCTGCAGGTGTTGAGGATGGTATGAGAGTTCAAATAAGAGGCCAGGGCAATGCAGGGCTCCATGGCGGAATGAGTGGCGACCTTTACGTTCTCATACGTGTTACTCCTGACGAAAGATATGAGAGAGCAGGAGATAAGGTTTATTATAATGCTTATGTTACAGTACCTGATGCAGTGCTTGGGACGATTGTCAGTGTTCCCCTTATTGAAGGCGGAGAAGAGAAAGTAAGGATTCCTGCTGGTACTCAGAATGGAACGGAGATTCCCCTTAGAGGTAGGGGTGCCTATATTGTTGGCAGCAGGCGGAGAGGGGATCTAATTGTAAGAGTGAATGTTCGAATCCCATCAAGACCATCCAATGAGGAGATTTATTATTACCAAAAATTGAAAGAGATGTACGATAAAAGTGGAAGAAAGGCTTAGGACAAAGGTTGTAGTAACAATAGGCCCAGCAACGGAAAGTGAAGAAATGATAAACACCCTCGTTGAAGAGGGTGTTGATGTTTTCAGATTAAACTTTTCTCATGGAAGTCCAGCAGGACATTTCAGTACTATTGAAAAGATAAGAAAATGTGAAAAGGAGAAAGGAAAATATATATCCATACTTCAGGACCTCCAGGGACCTAAGATAAGACTTGGTACTATAAACGGTGGCAGGGTGTTACTCAAGGAGGGGGCAGATTTCGTCCTTACAAAACATGAAATTGCTGGGGATGATAAGATATGCTCAATCAGTGATGGTGAGGTTATCGATGATGTAAAAATAGGTGAACCTGTGTATATTGATGATGGGCTTATAAAACTTCGGGTAAAGAGAAAGGATAAAGATTCTATTTTAACAGAGGTTATTGAGGGTGGTTTTATAAGTGACCGCAAGGGTGTTAACTTTCCTCAGACACTTCTTTCTCTCCCTGCAATTACAGAAAAGGACAGAAACGACCTTAAACTTGGTATCGAAAAGGGAGTTGATTTTGTTGCCCTTTCTTTTGTTAGAAATGCAGGTGATATTATAAGTCTCAGGGATTTTATGAATAGATTCGGTAGGGTCGTCCCAATTATTGCAAAGATAGAAAAATGGGAGGCAGTTAAAAACATAGAGGGAATTGTGGAAGAGGCGGATGGAGTAATGGTTGCAAGAGGGGATCTTGGAGTAGAGTTACCCCTGGAAGAGGTTCCCATCATACAGAAACATATTACTCACATCTGTAATTCAATGGGGAAGCCTGTAATCATTGCAACTCAGATGCTTAATTCTATGATTGAACACCCCATTCCAACGCGAGCAGAAGTAAATGATATTTCTAATGCTATTCTGGATGGTTCTGATGCTCTTATGTTATCCAATGAAACTGCTATAGGGAAATTCCCGCTTGAGAGTGTAAAAACAATGAAGAGAGTAATACTTACAACAGAGGGAAGTGACCTTTTTAGATTATCTATAGAGGGTTATGGGAAATCTTTAGATAACTCAATCCCGGATGCAATTGCATTTTCTGTAAAAAGTATGGCAATTGAAGTTGGAGCAAAACTTATTATAACTGCAACCGAGTCTGGGAAAACTGCAAATCTTGTATCAAAATATAAACCTCCTGTGCCTATCCTTGCGATGACTCCTAATAAAGAAACATTATTTTATCTGAATTTAAAGTGGGGTGTCTATCCTGTGATTGTAAAAAGGTTTAAAAGTGTGGATGAGATCCTTTATGAAGCCCCGAGAATTGCCCTCTGGGAAAAGATCATAAGCAAAGGGGATCTTTATATAATAACTGCAGGCTTTCAGACAGGAGTAAGTGGTAGCACAAATCTTATCAAGATAGATAGAGCCTAGTAATTCAATTTTTACATATCTTATTCAATTTAATTTAATAAACTTGCAAATTTTTTTTATTTTATTAAAATTAGTATTGAAAAAATTAAATATTTTGTTATAATTGGAAACAGGTGGAGGATATATGAAAAAATTTGTGAGTAAATGTCCTGTTTGTGAGACGCCTCTTGAAATTGTGGAGCTGAGGTGCCCTTCCTGCGGAACGGTCGTGAGAGGCAATTTTCCGATAGACAGGTTCCTTCAACTTGATGATGATGACAAAGAATTCGTCATTGAATTTTTAAAGTCAAGGGGAAATATAAGGGAACTTCAGAACAAGTTCAGCATCTCTTATCCTACTGCAAAGGCAAGGCTTGATAAGATATTGGTGACCCTTGGCCTTTATGAGGATGAAAAGGGTAGGGTGGACAAAATGGAGATTCTGGATAAAATTGAAAAAGGGGAGATAAGTGTTGATGAAGCTTTGAAGATTTTAAGGGGCTTAAAATGATGAACGAAGAGATATTAGAAAAACTTATAAGACTCGAAAGTGAAGGAAAGATTTCAAAGGAGGATCGGGAAAGGTTTGAGGAAATACTTGGTTTGAAGGAAGAGGATAAATCAATACTGAATAAAGTTGAAATTTCAGAGTTTAAGAGTGAGAATCTCCTTATAAGTGGTGATGCTAATATTAAGGATATCCTTCTTGAGGAGGGCGAAGATCTTGCTAAGATAGAGCTATCCGGTGGTTTAACCCGTATCTTACCTTCTGGTACTTACAGAAATGCTTTTCACAGAGGCTTCGGTTATGTAGCTAATATCCATATTAGGCTTCCTCAAACTATTAAGCAAATCTCCATTAAAGTTGTTAGTGGGGACGTGAAGGTAAAGGATATAAGGTCTCATCTTTTTATAAGTAGTGTTTCTGGAGATGTTGATTGCAGGAATTGCAAGGGCAGTATAGATATAAATGTTGTAAGTGGAGATGTTTTGGTTGAAGATTTTGATGGGGAAGTTTTATTAGCGACAAAATCCGGGGATATACACATTAACAAATCCAATTTTTCAGGGGCACTCAAGACTTATTCCGGTGACGTTCGTCTCTCTAAGTGTACCTGCAGTGGTATTACGATAACAACATTTAGCGGGGATACCAGTGGAAGTGTTGAATTTGAGGGTGATAGTAAGATATCCTCATATTTTGGGGACATTTCCCTCCTGACAAATACTGAAAAGACAAGAATTTCAATGGAGGCTATGATAGGAGAAGTTCACAATAATTTTGTGGATAAAGCGAATGATCAAGATAAACCTTATTCACTCGTTTTAAAGACAAGAAAAGGCGATATATCAATAAACAATATAAAGGAGGATGCTTATAATGGAAGATGAAATCTTAAAGGTCCTTAATCTTCTTGAAGAAGGAAAAATTAATAAGGATGAAGCCCTGAAGCTTATTACTGCATTAAAGGGGGAAGTAAGAGAGGAAGTTACGGGAAAAAAGCACATGAGAATTTTTGTTGAAAAAGAAGGAAAGAGATTAGTAAATATTAGATTACCTTTAAGCTTTATAAGTTTTGTTTTAAATAGAGCCACAGTCTCGGGAAAGAAGACCATAAGTATTGAAGGAGAAGAGATCCCTATAGATGTGGAGGAGATTATAAAAGCAGTAAATGACCCCGACTTTCAGGGAAAGATTATTGATGTAGATGAACCTGAAAAGGCTATTCACGTGGAAATAGAGATTTTATAGGTGTGTAGATGAGAAAACTGTCGAGAGAAGAAATACTTCAAGGAAACCCCGTAAGGGTTATGTTTACATTGGCAATACCCGTTATGCTTTCACAGTTCCTCTTCACACTCTATAATCTTGCTGATACCTTCTGGCTTGGTCATTTACCTGCCTCTGCAAGTGGGAGTGCTGTTGCTGGTATGCAGGTTGCCTGGCCTATTGTGTGGTTTTTGATTTCTTTCTCATTTGGCTTTGGTATCGCAGGTGTTGCCCTTGTTTCCCAGTACACGGGAGCAGGGAATCATAAGCGTGCAAACGTCTCTGCCTCCCAGGTTGTTTCTATCTCTTTACTTTTTGGTATTGCTGTTGCAATCTTCGGTTATTTTATGATGCCTTTTATTGCAACTCTTATCACAGGGGCAGAAGATGTGTCCAGCGTTGCAATAGACTATATGAAGATCTACTTTCTTGGAGTCCCTTTTACATTTCTCTCTTTTTCCTTTCAGCAGGTCCTCTCTGCAAAAGGTGACAATGTTACTCCTCTTTATGTAAATATTTTTACAGTCCTACTTAATATTATTCTTGACCCTTTCCTGATCTTTGGGTGGTGGGTATTTCCATCGATGGGTGTAAGGGGTGCGGCTCTTGCCACAATTATATGTGAGGGCATTGCTGCGATAATTGGGATGACGCTCCTCTTCAGGGGGATAAGGGGCATAAAGATAACTTTAAGCGATATGATTCCTGATTTTGAGTGGTTTAAGAAGATATTTAGAATTGGCCTGCCCGCTGCTATTGGTAACTCCACAACTGCTTTTGGGTTTCTTGTACTTACAGGTGTT
This sequence comes from Caldiserica bacterium UBA4770, assembly GCA_002403335.1. Lineage (GTDB taxonomy): Bacteria > Caldisericota > Caldisericia > Caldisericales > Caldisericaceae > UBA4770. Next base: position 19,378 of record DHHO01000018.1, on the reverse strand, counting down.
ATCGGAAGAATGCCAAATGCAGAGGTGGCACTATCTGCTTATGGCATAGGTGATAGACTCATTAATGTGATATTCATTGTTGTGGAGGGGATTGGGGCTTCTATTGTTACAATGATAGGGCAGAATCTTGGAGCGAATCTTATAAAAAGGGTAGAGCAGATTGCACGCACAGGAATAAGGCTTGAATTCTTTATTTCCATTATTGAATGTATTGTAATACTGTCTCTCCGATCTGTTCTTTTTGAGATTTTTATCCCTGGAAGGCCTGATATCATAAGCGAGGGTGTAAAGTTTCTTTCTATCTTTACTCTCGGTATACCTTTCTTTGGACTCTTCAGTGCCATTGCGGGTGTTTTTAGAGGGTCAGGGCACAATGCCCCTCCTATGATTGCTGATATTGTAAGGCTCTGGGGTGTGAGAGTTCCCTTTGCGTACTTGTTTGGTCTTGTTCTTGGTTTCGGAACAACTGGTATATGGTGGGCAATGGCTGTGAGTAATATTGTTGCTGCAATTGTGATATACATTATTTATCTAAAAGTGGATTGGAAGAAGTCGGTCATTTCTGAACAGGTCGAGGTTATTCCTGTTATTCCTGAAGAATAGCCTGCTTATTTATTGAATGGTTTTTGAGAAAAAAATTTAACTCATAGAAAAAAGGATTGTAGAGAGAAGCATTCATTATAATTATTTTTGTAATGAGACAAATAAGATTGATGCAGGAGGTTTCAAAACCCTCAACTTTATCTATAATTAATAGATGGCAAATTTATCTGACGTTAAAAGAATTGTGGAAAATAAGCTTTCTTCCTCTTCTCACGATTTAGAACACACTATGAGGGTATATGGTCTTGCTCAAAGGATTGCCGCTACTATTGAAGGAGTTGATCTTGAGGTTCTTGGACTTGCGACACTACTTCATGATATTGCAAGAGTCCTGGAAGATACTGATAAAACAGGCTCTGTAGATCATGCAATTCTCGGAGCAGAGATGGCATCCGAGATTCTAAAAACTCTTGATTTTCCTGAGGAGGTAATAAACAAGGTAATACATTGCATTCAAACGCATAGGTTCAGAGGGAATAAGCTCCCAGAAAGCATTGAGGCTAAAATACTTTCAGATGCGGATAAGCTTGATGCAATTGGAGCCATAGGTGTTGGAAGGGCTTTTATGATAGCAGGAGAATATGGAGAGCCACTTTACAAAACATTTGACCATGAGCAATATAGCACTAATATTCTTAATAACGGGAGAATTAAGGAATTCAAGGAACACTCCCCAAATATTGAGTTTGAGGTGAAATTGAAATACATACCTGACAGGCTTTACACCGAAGAGGCGAAAAGAATTGCTAAAGAAAGGGTAGAATTTATGGAAGATTTCTTTGAAAGACTCGAAAAAGAAATAAAAGGAGAGGCTTAAATGAGGAACAAGGAAGTTTCCGAGAAGTTTTATGAACTTGCGGAAATTGCAGAGCTTGCAGGGGAAAATCCTTTTAAGGTAAAGGCATACCTTGAGGCAGCAAGGGTCATAGAGAATCTTACAGTACCCATAGAAGATCTTGCCGCAAGTGGGAAGCTTGAGGAAGTAAAGGGAGTAGGGAAAAGTATAGCCCAGAAGATAAAACAATATCTGACAAGCGGCCGGATAGATAAACTTGAAGAGCTCAAAAAACAGGTTCCAGAAACTCTTCTTCAGATGGAAAAGATACCCGGGCTTGGGGCAAAGAGGGTGAAAGTGCTTTATGAAAAGCTTGATATAAGGACAATTGATGATTTAAAGAGAGCAGCAGAAGAGGGTAAAATAAGAGAAATTGAAGGTTTTGGCGAAAAGACTGAGAAAAACATTCTTGAAGGTATCGGCATGATGAGGGATAAGAAATCTGACAGAGTTTCCATAGGTATTGCCCTTCCTCTTGCAGAGAAGATTGTGGAGTCCTTGAGAAATCACTCCCCTGTGGAGAAGATCCTTGTGTGTGGTAGTATCAGAAGAATGAAGGATACAATAGGGGATATTGATATACTTGTTACTTCTAACAAGCCCGATAAGGTTATGGATTATTTTGCCTCTCTTGATGTTGTGAAGGAAGTGATAGCAAAAGGAGATACAAAAACTTCCATCGTAACCTTTGAAAATCTTCAGGTGGATTTAAGGACTGTTGAGCCTGATTCATTTGGTGCTGCTATTCAATATTTTACAGGTTCAAAACAGCATAATGTGAGGCTCAGAGAGATTGCGATTAAAAAGAATTTAAAATTGAATGAGTATGGATTATTTGACCTTGATACAAACAGGAAGGTTGCTGGTATTACTGAAGAAAGTATTTATGAGAAACTGGGTTTGCAATGGATTCCACCCGAAATGAGAGAGGATACTGGTGAAGTGGAGCTTGCAATGGATGGAAAGCTTCCAAGGATTGTAACTATTGATGATATTAAGGGAGACCTTCATGTACATACAAATTATTCGGATGGGAGTGATTCTATTGAGGGAATAGCAAGAAAGGCGATGAAAATGAGATATGAGTATGTTGTACTTGCAGATCATGCAAAGGCACTTGGAATTGCAGGAGGGCTGTCTATGGAAAAGTACAAAAAAGAGAAGGATGAGGTTGACACATTGAACAAACTACTTAAGCCTTTCAAGATTTTTCTTGGCACCGAACTTAATATTCTTGCAAATGGGGAGGTGGATTTCAAACAAGAAGAACTTAGCTTTTTTGATTTGTGTCTTGCAGGTATTCATACGGGAATGAGTCAGGACAGGGAACAAATTACCCAAAGAATTGTAAAAGCACTGGGAAATGAGTATGTGAAAATTATTGTTCATCCCACGGGAAGGATTATAGGAGGAAGGGATGAATACAGTGTTGATATAGATGCAATTTTTGCTGAGGCAAAGAAATACAACAAAGGTTTTGAAATAAATGCATCATTCGAGAGGCTGGACCTTAATGAGGTCAACTCAAGAAAGGCAACGGAAAGTTATGGCTTGAAGATCGAGATAGGGACGGATGCACATTCTATTGCTTCTATGGATAATATGAGATATGGTGTAGGGGTTGCAAGAAGGGCATGGCTTACAAAAAAAGATGTTATTAATGCAAAGACTCTTAAAGAATTTGAGAGATATTTAAAATCATGATTGTCCAGGTTTACGCAATGATTTCAGAAAGCGACGCTATTGCCGTATGCAGGGCTGGAGTAGATCATGTAGGCATTGTAACATCAAAAGAGGGGGACCCAGTAAGGGGTATTGTTTCATATAAAGAGGCATCAAGGATTGCCTCTATAATCAGGGAAGAGGGTAAGAAAACCACCGTAATTCTCGATACCTTAGATATTGATGAGATGAAAGACTTGATTTCAACGATAAAAATGGATATTATTCATCTCTGCAGTGAGGTTCCTTTAGATGACCTTAAAAGGATAAGGGATTTGACAGAATCTATGGGAGTTATGCTTATGTATGCAATACCCATATCTTCAGAGGCTTCCGTTGAGGTTGCAAAAAAGGTTGAAGATCTCGTAGATTTTATTATGTGCGACTCTCCATTCGAAAGCTACCAGATGAAGGGTTTCGTGGGAGCCTCCGGAAAAACTCATGACTGGGGTATCAGTAAAGAGATTGTACTCTCTGTTAATAAACCTGTTATTCTTGCAGGAGGATTGACTGTCACAAATGTTGCCCAGGCTATAAGGATTGTTAAACCTAAAGGGGTTGATGCAAAGACTTCTCTCGATCTTAAGGAGAGTTCGGGAAGAAAAGACATCGATAAGGTAGAAGAATTTGTAAGAATTGTAAGAAGCTGTGAATATACTGACAATAGGTGATAATAGTTTTGATATAAGAGTTCGCTCTTCCACTAAGGTAAAGGAAGATGAAAACATTATTCCGGAGTCCTTCTCAGTTTCTCCAGGGGGAACGGGAATAAATTTTTCAGTTGCCTATTCCCTTCTTGGGGGCCGATCTTCGTATCTTACCCCTGTTTCTTTGGATCCATTCGGAGAGTGTCTTATTAGATATCTTGAAGAACACCGTGTCACACATATTGGAAGTCGCTCCTTGAAGAATACAGCCCTTATTATTAACTTAATTGGTAAATCTGGCTCAAGGTCCACACTTGCATTGATAAAAAATACTGCTTACACTGATGTCTCCTTTGATGAATTTAAAGATAGATGGAGTAAGTTCGAACATCTTTATATCTCAGGGGGAATATTAACTGAGGAAAGAACGCAGGAAGAACTAATGAGAATTATAGAATTTGCCAGGACAAACCACGTAAGGATTTATTTTGATCCACAGATAAGAATAGGGATTGGTATCAATGGCTTTATGGATGCTGTGGGTAAAATTGTTACTTTTTCTGATATTGTGCTTGGAAACATTCAGGAAATGGGGACACTGCCACCTGGTTTATTGAAAGAGGTTGAGAAAGGGGGGACTATACTGGTATATAAAAAGGGAAAAGAAGGAGCTGAGGTTCACTTTAGAGGAAAGATTTATAGAAGTAAAGGAATAAGGGTTGTTTCTGTAGATACAGTAGGAGCCGGTGACATTTTTAATGCAGCCTTCCTTGGGTATTACCTTGAAGACGGAGGTATTGTTGAGAGCCTTGAGTTCGCTAATCGTATTGCAGCCGTATCAACTACAAGGGGGGGATTCTTTGTTCCCGATGAGAAATTTTGAATGAATGCTATAATATACATTTGGGTGGTATATAATGGGAAATCAATTTAAACTTGTCTCCGATTTTAAGCCCACTGGGGATCAGCCTGAGGCAATAGATAAACTGGTGCAGGGTATAAATGGGGGAATGAGGTTTCAGACCCTGCTGGGGGTGACAGGCTCAGGAAAAACATTTACTATGGCAAATGTGATAGATAAAGTAAAGCGCCCCACTCTCGTTATCTCACATAACAAGACCCTTGCAGCTCAGCTTTACTCAGAGTTTAAAAAATTTTTTCCAGAGAATGCAGTTGAATATTTTGTAAGCTACTATGATTTCTATCAACCCGAGGCGTATGTTCCACAGATCGACCTTTATATTGCAAAAAATGCCGATATAAATGAAGATATCGCCCGCTTGAGACACTCAACTGTAAGGTCTCTCCTTGAAAGGCGTGATGTAATTGTTGTCGCATCCGTTTCCTGTATTTATGGGTGGGATTCACCGGAGGAATACCGTGAGCAACTTTTTACATTAAAAGTTGGGGAGGAGACGAACAGAGGAAAAATTGCTCTTAACCTTGCGAGACTTCAATATGAGAGAAATGACTTCAATTTTAAAAATGGTACATTTAGAATGAGAGGAGATATCGTTGATGCCTTTCCGAAGGAATCTGAAACTGCCATAAGGATTGAACTTTTTGAAAATGTTGTTGATTCGATCACAGAGTTTGACCCTCTCACAAATGAATTTATAAGGAAGCATTCTTCTTTCGCATTTTTCCCTGCTTCTCAATTTGTTACAACAAAAGAAAGAATAGAGAGATACGTTGAGGAGATATTGAAAGAGATGGATATGAGGGTGAAATTTTTCAAGGAGAGAGGCAAATTTGTTGAGGCCCAGAGGCTTGAAGAGAGGACAAAGTATGACATCGAGATGCTTGAGCAAACAGGCTATTGCAATGGTATTGAGAATTATTCGAGGTATTTTTCTGGGAGGAAACCAGGGGAGCAGCCTTACACTTTGATGGACTTTTTCCCGGAAGACTTCCTTCTTTTTATAGATGAGTCGCACATTACAGTCCCCCAGCTTCGTGGGATGTACTACGGAGACCACGATAGAAAGCTTACACTTATGAAATATGGGTTCAGGCTACCTTCAGCTCTTGATAACAGGCCCTTGCGGTTTGAGGAGTTTATAAATCATGTTAAGCAGTGCATTTTTGTTTCTGCCACTCCTGCTAATTTTGAGCTTTCAGTGAGTTCTCAGGTTGCAGAGCAGCTTGTCCGTCCAACAGGACTTGTTGATCCAGAAATAGAGGTCAGGGGAGTTTCTGGGCAGATTGTTGACCTCATAAAGGAGATTGAGAAAAGGGCAGAAAAAAATGAAAGGGTCCTTGTAACGACACTTACTAAGAAATTTGCAAGCGAACTTGCTGCATATCTCACCGAGAATGGTGTTAAAGCAAGATATCTTCATTCTGATATAAAAACCCTTGAAAGGGTTTCTATTCTCAAAGGATTAAGAGAAGGTGATTTTGATTGTCTTGTGGGGGTGAATCTTTTAAGGGAAGGGTTAGATTTGCCTGAGGTTTCTCTTGTTGCAATTCTTGATGCTGATAAAGAAGGTTTTCTTCGCTCAGAGGTTTCCCTTATTCAGACTATGGGAAGGGCAGCAAGAAATGTGTCAGGCAAAGTCATTATGTATGCAGATAACCTCACCGACTCTATGAAGAGAGCTATTCAGGAAACTAACCGCAGAAGGGAGAAACAGCTAAAATACAATGAAGAGCATAACATAACCCCTCAAACTATCAGAAAGGCAATTACAAACCTTATTGACCTTCCCTGGAGGAAGGAAGAAGAAATTGAGGAGGTTGATATCGGAGGACTTTCAGAAGAGCAATTCAGAGCACTTATCACAGAACTTGAAGAGGAAATGCATCTTAAGGCCGAGGTACTTGATTTCGAAGATGCAATAAAGATTAGAGATAAAATAGAAAAATTAACAGAGGTTTATAAAAGGAAAAAATAAATCCCTCATCTTATAGAAAGAGGAGGGATTGAAAAAGGAAACAAATATAGTTAACTCAACTTTGTCTTGAGTAGGTTTCCAAGTCTTTTTATGCCTTCTTCTATTATTTCAGGGGAGTTCAAAGTGAAGTTTAATCTCATATGGTGTTTATCTTCGCCGTGAGGATAGAAAGCACTTCCAACAACATAGGCTACCTTTTTCTGAAGTGCTTCGGGAAATAGCTCGTCAGTGTCTATATTGTTAGGTACACCTGCCCACACAAACATTCCACCTTGGGGTTTTGTCCAGGTAGCTTCCTGAGGAAAGTACTTTTCAATTGCGGAAAGCATTGCATCCTTCTTTACTCTATAGGCAGGTCTTACGACGTCAAGATAGGTTTTAAGGTGACCATCTCTTATGAATTTATCGGCAATATACTGTGTTAAAGAAGGGGAGCATAGGTCTGCTGACTGTTTTGCAAGACCAATTTTTGCTATAACTTCCCTGTCTGCAATTATCCACCCGAGTCTGAGCCCCGGGGCAAGGATTTTTGAAAAAGTCCTCAGGGCAATTACATTTCCAACATTATCAAGCTCTATAAGAGATGGCACTTTTTCTCCTTCAAACCTTATCTCTCCATAAGGATCATCCTCCATCAAAGGGACATCATAGTTATGGCTAAGTTCAATGAGTTTTTGTCTTCTTTCAAGGGTTGTAGTAACTCCACCAGGGTTTTGGAAATTCGGGATAAGGTAGATTAATTTCGGTTTGATTCCTTTTCTTTTCAGCTCTTCTAATTTTTCTTCGAGGATATCAGTTCTTATACCATTGTCATCTAAAGGAATTGTGACAAAGTTTGCCTGAAATGACTGCAAAGCTTGTAATCCACCAACATAGGATGGAGCTTCAACGATTACTGTATCCCCCGGGTCAATAAAGATTTTTGCTAGCATATCAAGACCCTGTTGTGACGCTGTCGTTACGATGATATTGTCTCCTGTTACACCCTTAATTTCTTCCTGTGTCATTTTAATAAGGGTTTCTCTCAATGGTTTTATCCCCTCAGTAGGGCCATACTGGAGTGATTTTCCACAATCGTTTGTAATAACGTCTTTTGCAATTTCTGCAATTACCTCTTTTGGGAAAAGTTCTGGATCTGGCATCCCTCCCGCAAGAGAGATTACATCCGGATCATTTACGAGACTAAGAAGTTGTCTGATTGCCGATGCTTTGAAAAATCCAACACGGGCGGAGAACTTGTCTCCCCAATTTTGTGACATAACTACCTCCTTCCTATTCATTTTTATTATTATAACATGTAAAAAAATAAAAGCAAATTAAAGTTCTTGCAAGCAGTCTAAATATTTCACACTTGCTTCTCATCAGAAGGCCAGAGTACCTGATAATTTAATGAATCAAGCAATTTTAGATATTCCTCTTTTGTAAATTTTGGTCTGAAGGATACAATAATGTCCTTTCCTTTTTCTGCGTTATTGAAAAGTAGATCTATCACCGTTAAGGCATTTATCTTTGCAGGAAGGATGTAGGCCATCTCCTCATCTACAATTTTAAAGTCTTTTGTGTGAGGTTCCCCCTCAAATCCCCCTGTTGATGGATGGATACCTGGCTTTATATTTGTAATGTCCCCCATATCTGTAGATCCCCCGAAATGAGGAACGCTTTGAACATTTCCTTCCCCCAGTATTGCTGTAGCATTATTTGCCCATAGTTGTGATAGATTTTTATCGGAGTTTAATTGAAGATATCCAGCAATTTGTGTTATTTCCACCTTGCATCCAACACTCAAGGCACCGCCTTTTAGCGCTCTATCGACCTTTAAAGCAGCATCCTCTACTGCTTCTATTGTTTTTGCTCTTACATACATTTCTACCTTTATTTCGCTGGGAACAATGTTTACACTGTCTCCTCCTTTGGTAACAATCAGGTGAACTCTTACTGCATCTTCATCTCTGAATGTTTCTCTTTGAGCGTGTATGGCAGAAAGTGCAACATTAAAAGCATTTAGTGCGTTAATACCACTGAATGGGGCATAACCTGCGTGAGAAGCCTTTCCTATAAATTTGATATTCTTTCCTACGAAACTATTACTACTCTCTGGAATAAAGGCTTTTCTTTCGGGAGAACTCTGTGCATGGGTCATAATAGCAATGTCTATATCATCGAATTCTCCTATTCTTATAAGTTCTTGTTTTCCTCCAAAGAATTTTATCTTTTCTTCCTTTCTAAGTCTCTCTCTGAACTCCAGATTAATATACTCTTCTGCGGGAACGCCAAAGAGAACAACATTTCCGTCTAAATAGTTTATAACTTTAGCCAATCCAATGCCTGTTCCTATCATTGAAGCAATCTGGGCAAAGTGTCCGCAGGCATGTGCCAGACCATTCTTTCTGTCAGCAAGTGGATGCTCGGGGTTAAAGAGGGCATCCAGTTCCCCTATAATACCAATAGAGGGCCCCTTTCTTTCTTTTGATAAGTATCCTTTTATCCCTGTGATAGCTAAACCACTTTTGAATTCTATTTCCATCTTCTTGAAGAAATCTTCTATCTTTTTTGAGGTCTTGAACTCTCTAAATCCTTCTTCGGGTTCCATAAGAATAGAATTTCCTAACTGAACTATTTCGTCTCTATTTTTGTCTATTTCTTCAACGGCAATCTTTTTTAAATCCTCTTTATTCATTTCTGGCTCCCTTTAAAAAGGTTTTAAAAAAAAGGCCTCGTTTTTTACCGAGGCCTTAGGGCTATTCATTCTTATAAATCTTACCTGCCTTCATAACGAATTTTACATCTTTCATTATTGAGATATTCTCCAGGGGATTTCCTTCAACAGCTATTATATCTGCTTCCTTATCTACTTCTATTGTTCCTATTAACTTATCCATACCGAGCAGTTCAGCACCCCATTTTGTTGCAGCAAGAATGGCATCCATTGGCTTGACTCCTGCCTGTACCATTAGCTCTAACTCCTGGGCATTTTCTCCATGTTTGTTGAATGGAGTCCCTGCATCTGTCCCTGTAGCGATCTTCACTCCTGCTTTATATGCCTTGATAAAATTCTGTAAGTGGAAACCTATAATCTGATCATTCTTTCTCACGGCATGTTCAGGTATTCCCGCCTCTCGCCCATACTTTTTAATGTTATAAGGTGCTGATAGTGTTGGCACAAGAAAAACTCCATTTTTGAGCATCAGTTCTATGCTTTCATCATCAATTAGGACTCCATGTTCTATTGAGTCTATCCCCGCCCTTATGGCATTCTTTATTCCTTCTGCTCCTTGAGCATGGGCTGCTGCTTTCTTGCCTACTTTGTGTGCTTCTGTTATTGCTGCTCTCATCTCCTCCTCGGTGAGCTGCGCTGAACCGGGTTCATCTCCTTCTGACATTACACCACCTGTCGCACACATTTTTACAATATCAGCGCCCATCTTTAGTTGATACCTTGCTGCTTTTCTTGCCTCATCGGGGCTGTCAACTATAGCTGCCCATCCTGTAATTGAAACCTCTGGAGGTAAAGCTAAGTCAGCATGTCCTCCTGTGATTGAGAGAATTTGTCCAGAAACTCTTAGTCTTGGGCCATCCAGAAGTCCAGAATCAAAGGCCCTCTTTAGTGCAATATCCAGGAATCCTTTGTCTCCCATGGTTCTCACAGTGGTGAATCCCGCAAGAAGGTCCCTTTTTGCATATACAGAAGCCTTCAGTGTTGCCATGGGGATTGTTTCTTTTATCATCATTAATTCGAAGTTTGGCTCACCATTCATTCCAATGTGAACGTGTGCCTCTACCATCCCGGGAAGTACAGTTCTGCCTTTCATATCAATTACTTCTGCTTTATCAGGAGAGGTAATATCTCTACCAATGGACTTGATTTTTGTCCCATCAATAAGAATATCGATGTTCTCTAAGATTTCTTCGCTTACTCCATCGATAAGCTTAAAATTTTTTAGAATATATTGCATTATGTTGCCTCCTTCAATTTACAAAAATCTTGTTACGATACCTGCAAATATTACCGAGCCAACTGTTACGGTGGCATAACCTGCTACTATCATTGGTGGCATTATGTAGTCTAAAATGGCTTTTCTTTCCTCTTCATTGTTAGCTGTTGTTCTTGCAACCTCCTGGACTATAATGTAATTACCGGGGAAGCCATATAAGGCAGTGGAACCCATGGAAATAGCCATCTCCCAGCTGAGCCCAAGCAATTTGCCAACTATAAGGCTCATAACGGCGATTCCTATAACTCCAAATAAGAAGCCGAGAATTATAGGGCCTACAAAAGATAGTATTAGCGAAGGGGTCGCTTGATTCATTCCTCCAAGAGCGGATGCTATCAGGAGAAGCATAAAGAACGTCAATGATCCGGCTTTTGTGAGGATATCTTCTTCGAGAAATCCAATGAAATAGGCTATTAGACCGAAAATAATTGCTACTACACTTATATTGACAACACCATTCGTTAAACTGGAGACTATGTAAGCTAACCATGCTATAAGAGCTAACTTTGCAAGGAGAACGAAAGGCGTCTGATAGGCTTTTGGGAGAGGCGGAATCAGCTTTTTCTCTACGGGATCCGTCTCCCCTGCTACCGTTGCCTCTTGTTTTGCAATAATTTTATCCCAATTTTTTCTTACATCTCTCTTCAGAAGGTTAGCCGCAATGGGCATTCCTATAAGTCCTTGAAGTACTAAAAAGAGCAAAACCAAAACCTGTAATTCAGGTCGCCCTATCGCTTTCATTGCATCCATTCCTATAAGGCCAGCTACTATGCCACCCGAGAGAGGACAAGCAGCAGCAACAGCTATAGGCAGCCCGTAAATAGCCCTGTATATTGTAAGCAATAATACACCGATACCAAGAAGGGCACCTAAACCTATAAGTAGTGCCTTCCATTGTTTTCCAACTTGTTTCAAAGACATTAAGGTCCCCATGTGAGTTACAATCATTGGAGTCGATAATGCTGCAAGCATAGGTAGACCAGTTTTATCAATGAGATCCTTAGGAAGTCCAAGCCAGAACCCAACCATGATAATCACCATCGCAACAAGCAAAGATGGGATTCTCGCGCGTGTCTTGGTAGCAACTATCTCTCCAATTGCTATTGCTAATACCAAAATAAAAAAAGCTAATATTTGATTCATTTTTTCCCTCCTTTATTGGGTTAAGAAATAAATTAATTCTTTTGCTAATGCCTTGAGGTCTCTTATATAAGCAAACTCATTTTTTGCATGAAAGTTTGAGTCAGACCTCCCTGTTCCTCTGAAAATGATATTCTCGTTGTGTGTTACCATTTGGACAAAAGCCATATCCGTAGAGCCTGATAACCCCATTGCTACAAAGTCTGAATCCTTATACCCTTGGACTATTTTTACGCCCTCCTTCATCTTCAGAGCATATTCCGTGTTTGGATTTACCTTTATTGCAGGATAAATGTGTGTAAAATTTGTTTCAACAGCAAGGGCTTTACTCCTTGCCTTTCCGTTTTCAATTGCGTCTTCTATTTCCCTTGTGATGTCCTCGTATTTCTCCTCGGGAATGTATCTCCTGTTTACAATAATTTCGCATTCGGAAGGTACAATGTTAGATTTGACACCCCCTTTTATTATATCAATGTTGAACATAGGTGTCATTTTATCGGAGGGGGCATTTGGCATTTTTGCACCAGGTACTGAGGATTCTCTCTTCTCAACGGCTCTCTTAAGATTCAGCAATTCATCAAGAATTGGCACAGCTTCTTCTATAGCATTTACTCCAAGAAAGTTCATTCCTGAGTGACAACTTCTGCCCTTTACCTTTATGGCTACATCCACACATCCTGCTGAAGCAAGCCAGTCAAGAGGTTCTTGCATTCCTTCCATGCATATAATCGGTCCGTCAGGTATGTAACCTTTTCTTGCAAGATAATACACTCCTGGAAATACACCGATCTCTTCGTCTGTACATAAAGTGCAGTTGATATCAAACTTCGGTTTTAAGCCTGATTCTTTGATCACTTCGAGAGCAATTAATAAGCTTGCGATACTTCCCTTCATATCAGAGGCACCGCGGCCATAGATTTTTCCATCTCTGACAACACCTGCAAAGGGATCGACATCCCACCCTTCTTCGATTGGTACAACATCCATGTGAGCATAGATTGTAACAGGCGTTAGTCCATTCGTCTTCTTTGCAACAAGATTAATCCTGTCACCTTCAAGGGGATATGGTATCTGTCTCCACTCTTCTTCAGGTACCAATACTTTCTCACAATCAAAACTAAGTTTTCTAAACTCGCCCTCAAGATAAGATACGAGTTTGTCATAGTTTCTCCCTGGGGGTACAGTTGTATCTACCCCAATAATGTTTCTAAAGAGTTCAATAAGTCTTTCCTCTTTAGAGTCTACCTTACTGCATGCTTCTTCAAAGTTCATTTATCACCTCCTCTTTTTAGATTTTTAAAAATATTAAGGGTTATTATAGAAGTTTTCTTCTCTTTGTCAAGTGAGTAGAACATGAGTCTTTAATATATTGCATTGCTTAATTGAAGAAATACTGTATAATTTAACTGGGAGGGGGAAGTTATTTATGAATTTAGAAAAAATTACAGCGTTTAAGTATATACTCCCAAGGACAGGTAATATGAGAGTGCCTGTTGTTATTTACACTTCGGAGAAGCTACTTCCTTACATAGGAAAGGACCAGTCAGTTCAGCAGTTAACAAATGTAGCAACTCTTCCAGGTATTGTTAACTATGCTATAGGAATGCCCGATATGCATCAGGGTTACGCATTTCCGATTGGGGGTGTTGCTGCATTTGATACAGATGAGGGGGTGGTCTCTCCTGGTGGTGTGGGCTTTGATATCAATTGTGGTGTAAGAGTAATCAAAACAAACATTACATACGATGAGGTTAAACCGCGATTATTAGAATTGGGAAGGGTTCTTTTTAAAAATATTCCCTCTGGTGTGGGTTCCACAGGCCTTGAAAGGTTTAGTGCAGAAGAAGCAAGAAGAGCAATGAGGCTTGGAATAGAGTGGGCTATTGAGAAGGGTTATGCCTCTTCTAAAGACAGGGAGGCAATTGAAGATTATGGGTGTCTTCAGGGTGCTGATCCGAATTGCGTTAGCAAGAAGGCAATTGACAGGGGTAGAGAGGAGTTCGGGACACTGGGAGCAGGTAATCATTTCCTTGAGATTGACATAGTTGAGTCTGTGTTGAATAAGTCTGTAGCATCAAAATTTGGGCTTTTCGAGGGGCAAATTCTTATCTGGATTCATACAGGCTCAAGAGGTCTTGGTCATCAGATTGGCACTGATTATATTGACATAATGCGTCCCAAAATGGAGGGCTTTGGGATTCCTCTTTTTGACAGGGATTTTGTATCTCTTCCTATACAGGCAGAAGAGTCACAAAGATATCTTGGTGCAATGGCGGCAGCTGCAAATTTTGCCTGGGTGAATAGACAGGTAATCACTTATTACATAAGGCTTTCATTTTCCGAGGTATTTAAAAAGGATCCTGAGGCACTTGGTATGGAAATTCTCTATGATGTTGCCCATAATATCGCAAAATTTGAAAGGTACGAAGTTCATGGAAAAGAAAAACTTCTTCTTGTGCATAGAAAAGGGGCAACTCGAGCTTTTCCTAAGAGGCACCCGGCTCTCAGGGGTATTTTTAAGGAAGTGGGTCAGCCTGTTCTTCTTCCGGGAGATATGAGGAGGGGCTCATATATACTTATTGGAAGTGAAAAGTCTCTTAAGGAAACCTTTGGAAGTGTAGCACATGGAGCGGGAAGATTATTAAGTAGAAGCAGTGCAGTAAAACAGACCACATTTGAAGATATCAAGAAAGAGATGGACGAAAGCGATATTTTGCTTTTTGCTGCAGACAAAAAGGTTGCAAGAGAGGAAGCATCCCTTGCCTATAAGGATGTAGAATCTGTTATAGAACCAATTGTAGGAGAGGAACTTGCCTACCCTGTTGTAAGGACAAAGCCTTTACTTGTCGTAAAGGGATAATGATTTTAGGAGCGCATGTATCCATTGCTGGTGGAGTGTCAAATGCACCTCTTTATGGGAAAGAGGCCGGTTGTGATTCTATCCAGATATTTACAAAAAATCAGATGCAGTGGAAGACTCCTCCGCTTACAGATGATGAGGTTTTGCGTTTCAGGGAAAATATTCGTTTAACGAACATTGTTCCTGCGGTGGTCCACTCTTCTTATCTTGTTAATGCCGCAAGTCCTGATAAGGGGATTTATGAGCGTTCCATTACAGCACTTGCAGTTGAGCTTGAGAGGGCTGAAAAGCTCTGTATACCTATGGTAGTGTTCCATCCGGGCGCACACAAGGGAAATGGTGAAGGTTATGCTTTAAAAAGAATTGCAGAGGGCATAAAAAAGATATTTAAGATAAGCAAATCAGAGAACACAAAATTAATTCTTGAAACAACCGCAGGCGAAGGTACTACAATGGGATATACCTTTGAACATTTTGCCAGGATCTTTGATACGTTAGGGGAAACAAAACGTTTAGGAATATGTATTGATACCTGCCATATCTTTGCGGCAGGTTACGACTTGAGGGGTGAAGATTCTTATAAGAAGATATTTGATGAAGTAGAGTATTTGATAGGTATTGACTCTGTAAAACTTTTTCATCTGAATGATTCAAAATGTGAGATGGGTTCAAGGATGGATAGGCACGCAGAGATTGGCTCAGGGAAGATCGGTTTAAAGGCCTTTTCACTCTTTGTAAATGACGAGAGGTTCAGGAATATCCCTGGAATCCTGGAGATACCGGGGGATATAACTGGATATCGTAGAAACCTGAATATTCTGAGGAGTTTGATAAATAGTGGGACAGATAAGTGAAAATGTGAAGGCTCTTTTATCCTGTATCCCGGAGGGTGTCCTTCTTGTTGCAGCAACTAAGGGAAGAACAACCGAGGAAATAAGAGAAGCCATTAGTGCAGGGATAAAGATTATTGGAGAAAATTATCTTCAGGAGACGGAAAGAAAGTTTAGAGAAATAGGCAGAGTAGTCCAGTGGCACTACATAGGAAGTGTCCAGAGGCGAAAAATAAAGAAACTTGTGGATATATTTGATATGATTGAGACAATAGATTCTTTCTCTAACGCAGAGGAACTTGATAAAATCTGTAACCTTCTGAATATAAAAAAGCCTGTTCTTGTGGAGGTGAATAGTGGCAGGGAGCCTAATAAGTCTGGCGTTATGCCTGAAGATGTTGTTTCATTTATCAGAGTAATTTCAGGTTTTGAGCATATCAGTGTTCAGGGATTAATGACAATGGGTCCTTTACTTTATGATCCTGAAAAATACCGTCCTTACTTTTCCTTGACAAGAGAACTATTCGAAGAGATAAATGAACGGAATTTCCAAAATGTGGAGATGAAGTACCTCTCGATGGGGATGTCTGCTTCCTTTAAGGTTGCTATTGATGAGGGAGCAAACATTGTTAGAATTGGCACACTTATTTTTGGCCCCAGAGAATAAAACGGAACTTTAAAGAAGTTTTTAGAAAAGGATACAATCTATACTGAATTAGTTTTCACATTCTATGAAATAAACAAGGTAAATATTCTCCATCAGGAATTTTTGAAGAATCTGTTTAAAGTAACAATAGTTTGATTTTATAAATTTACAAATAATATATTCTACTCATTGCGTTTCTTGTAATTCATTCACCTTCTTGACAGCATGATGCTTTTGAATATAATAACCTTTAATATTTAAAGGAGGCTGTATATGGAAATAAAGGATTATGGAGAAAAGTTACGTTCCAGAGAGCTTAAAGTTGCATTAAAGATTCATAGTGATTCAAGAAAATTCTTTTCGGATTTTCTCAGAGCAAAAGGTTTTATTGAGATTCCCCCCGTGATTATATCTTCAGTGACAGACCCTTTGAATCATCCTACTGAGAAAGCCCTTATAAGTGCAGGAGGGTTCAGTTATGAATTGACAAAGAGTATGATATTTCACAAACAAATGGTACTTAATACGTACGATAAAATATTTGCATTTTCTCCTAACATAAGGCTTGAGGAAACTCAGAAAAAGCTTACAGGTAGACATTTGTTAGAGTTTACTCAGATTGACCTTGAGGTTAAAAATGCTACAAGAGAGGATATTCTCAGGTTAGGGGAGGAAATGTTTATCTATGCTGTAAAAAATATAAAAGAGGTTGATGGAGATTTACTTGATTCGGTAGGAAGAGTTTTAAAGGAACCACAGGCACCTTTCGAGAGGATTACCTATGGAGAAGCATATGAAAAATATGGAGATGAGTTTGAGAACAAACTTTCAAGCGAGAAGTCTTTCCCTTTCTGGATTATTGATATACCTGTGGGGCAGAGAGAGTTTTATGATAGAGAGGATAGGGATAGACCAGGTATACTTGTGGATTACGACCTTGTTTACCCTGAGGGTTTTGGAGAGGCGCTATCAGGTGGAGAAAGAGAACATGAAATTGAGCGAATTATTGAAAGGATAGAACGAAAAGGAGAGAAGACTGAACAATTTACATACTACATTGAATTTGTAAGAAACTTTGGCCTTCCTCCTTCTGCGGGTTTTGGAATTGGTATCGAAAGGTTCGTAAGGTTCGTAATTGGAGCAAAGCGGATTGAGGATATTGTGCCATTTCCAAAAGCACCGGGTGAATTTTACCCTATTTAGACTATCTCTCTCTTGAAAAACTCGAAAATGAATACGCAGATTCCTATAATTATAAAGATATCTCCAATACTATAAACGCTTCCAATAGGTTTTAATTGAGGAATTACAATGATATCTCCCAGAAAGTTAAGGTAAGTATTTTCGGACATCAGGATTGCATTATAAAAATGTTCTGATTCTTGAAGGAGTTTAGCCTTTTCCCCCAGGCCTGCAATGTTTAATTTCGCAAGGTCCTGAGGCATATACCCCCCGTTTGCTATGATGACTATAAGATTCAAGATAAACCCGATGAGTGTTATCTTAATCCCATTGTAATTAAAATTAGTAATGAGGAATACAAGAAGTATCAAAAGAGAAACGATGTAGAGAAATGGAGTGAACTTGCTGAATGAAGAACTTGCAAATCTTTCATTAAAGATAGCAATCTGTATTAAGAAGCCGATAATGATAAGATAGGAATGTCTTACTTCTTTTTTCTCTATACCTTTTACGCCTTTATTTACAATGATAGCAATAATAGTTACCGTAACAATAATGAGTACTAAAAACATTCTTAATTATTTTCCTGAAGTGCACTTTTCAGGGTGCTTTCAATCTCTTCATAGTTATCTTTAACTATACAAGAGAAAACTTCAGCTATGTGTGGGTCAAATTGGCTTCCCTTGTTTATGTCAATTTCATAAAGTGCCTCTTCTACCGACTTTGGAGTAGTGTATAAATGGAAGGTTGTCATTGCATCAAATGCATCCGCTACAGCAATGATCCTTGAACCCAGAGGTATGTCATTGCCTTTAAGGTGGTCGGGATAGCCTGTTCCATCATACTTTTCATGATGATGTCGTATGATTTTTGATCCTATGTTAAATTGAGATAGGTTATTTACAATCTGCTCTCCTTTGATTGTGTGCTCTTTTATAACTTCGAAGTCTTCTTCAAGGAGAGCCTCTTTTTTAAAAAGGATATTGTCGGGTATTGCAATTTTGCCGATGTCGTGCATCCTTGCAGCTTCTATAATAATGTTTATATCATCTTCGTTAAGTTGCAATCTGTAGCAAATCTCCTCTGCATAGTGAGCTACCCTCTTTGAATGATTAAATGTATCAGGTATTTTGTTATCAACAACCGTAGCAAGAAAATCGAGAGTTTCTTTTGTTTCTTCCTGTATTTCTGTTTCTCTTCGCAGGGCAAAATATATTGCAACAAAGGTAGGCAATAGGAAAAAGTTCATCCAGGGGTTTGTTGTGAAAAAGTAAATCATTATGATTCCGAGGGGGAACAACGATACGAGTGCAAGGGCTTCTCTCTTCGTATTGTAATACCAGAATTTTATAAAGTTTGCTCCCGTTAAGCTTGCAAGTAAACTAAATAAACTTGTGGTTTCAAACAACATATAGAATATAGAGGCTATTATTAAAATCAACAGGTTGTGAGCATCTGTCATAGGCAGTCTTGCGTTGTAAAATTGACGGAAGATAAAGCTTGTTATCCCGGTCGCTGAGCCAATCATTGAGGCATTAAAGAAGAATTTGTGGAGCTCTTTTTTACTAAAAATGTCGGCTAAGGTACTTCCAATAGAGGTAATAGCCATTGCTAAAACAGGGGGAAATAGAAAAGCAACTGAGAAGGTTAAAGCGAAAGACACAGTAACTTCTGCTGCACCTTTTTCCCTGGTATAATAAATAATCGGAAACTTATCTGCAAGGACTATAAGGAATACGAATAAGATTGATAAGGGAAGTATTTGAGTAGTATTTAAAAGGGTTGTCCACGGGGGCCTGTAGAATATAAATGAAACTAATAGTATAGTAAATACAAAAATTACGGAATAAATTATAATCCTTGTGGCAAATTTATAGCCTTTCATTAAAAGAATTATATTATACTAAAAGAAAAAAGCAAATAACATAAAAACTCTCCCTCATCTTTAAATGTTGAGGTTTTAACTAACTCTTTTGGGTACTATTTGTTGTATCCTTTCTTTTTAATGCCACTTAAAGTTTGCT
>DHHO01000021.1 GCA_002403335.1 Caldiserica bacterium UBA4770 | reverse complement strand
ACAGCCTTAAATCCCTTAAGGTTATCAAAATCCATTTTTACATCAAGCAAATTATCAGCAACTAAAACGCCAGCAGCTCCCCCAACTAATGCTGCCTTAAAGTGCTTGCCATCTTTAATTCCTCCTCCATAAGAGAAGATGATTTCTCTAAGCGTTGTCCCCATTGGTACTTCTATAAGACCGGGGAAATTTACATGTCCTAAGATGGTATAAACCTTTGTACCAGGACAGGTTTCTGTTCCGAAACCCTTGAACCAATCGCTTCCATTTTGTATAATGGGCGCAATGTTAGCAAGTGTTTCCACGTTGTTTACTACGGTAGGTTTTCCAAAAAGACCTGCAACCGTCGGATAGGGGGGTTTCAGTCTTGGGTTTCCTCTTTTTCCTTCCATAGATTCAATCAGAGCTGTTTCTTCTCCACATACATATGCTCCAGCTCCTTTTTTGATTTCTATATCAAACGAGAAGTCCGTGTCAAGCAAATGGTCACCAAGAAGACCATATTCTCTTGC
This sequence comes from Caldiserica bacterium UBA4770, assembly GCA_002403335.1. Taxonomy (GTDB): domain Bacteria; phylum Caldisericota; class Caldisericia; order Caldisericales; family Caldisericaceae; genus UBA4770. The sequence goes on along the minus strand of DHHO01000021.1, from coordinate 61,650 downwards.
ATTACTTATTGCCGCCTCAAGTCTTCTTATTGAGAGGGCATACTCTCCCCTTATATATATGTATCCTTTTCTGCTTCCTATTGCATAACCACATATTGTCATTCCTTCAAGAAGTTTGTATGGATCACCCTCAAGTATTAATCTATCCTTAAATGTTCCCGGTTCTCCTTCATCAGCGTTGCATATGACATATTTTTCGTCTGAATTCGTTTTTTTAGCTCCTTCCCACTTTAAGCCTGTAGGAAATCCTGCACCTCCTCTTCCTCTGAGCCCCGATTTCTTTATCTCGTCAATGACCTCTTGAGGAGTCATTTGTGTTAAAACCTTTTCAAGCGCAGTGTATCCCCCTACCCCTATATATTCTTCTATGTTCTCAGGGTCTATTATTCCACTATTTTCGAGCACAATTCTTGTTTGAGCTCTTGCAGGGCCTATCATCTCTTTTCTTACTTCTTTGAAGGGGGCTTCCTCCTTGAGCATAAAATCTTTTACCGGCCTCCCCTTAAGAAAGTGTTCTTCAACAATTCTTTTGATATATTCGGGTTTGAGATTAACATAGAAGACGCCCTCCGGGTAAACTACCATAACAATGCCTTTTCCCAAAAGACCGAGGCTTCCTGTTTCAAGGACTTTTACTTCTTCGGAGAGGCCTTTCTCTTCGATTTCTTTTCTTAACTCTTCAATGAAAGTATAAACTCCTTGAAGTACAGATTCGGGATCAATCCCTATAAGTACGTGGCTTCTTGCTAATTTCATATTTCCCTCCTTTTCTCAGCGATAATCTCCTTTATTTTCTCAGGGGTAAGATTTCCATAAACTTCTTCGTTTATCATCATTACAGGGGCAACCCCGCATACACCAAGGCAGGAGGATAGTTCAAGCGTAAATGCACCGTCTTCCGTTGTTTCACCAACTCCTATATTAAGAATTTCTGCAAGGGATTCTAAAATGGTGTTAGATCCCATAAGGTGACATGGCGGAGATTCACACACTCTAATGATAAATTTACCGCGGGGGTTGAGGCTAAACATAGAATAGAAGGAGGCAATACCTTTCACAAAACTTTCAGGGAGGGAGAGGTGTTTAGCAACTTCTTTCAGGTCTTTTTCAGCAAGGTAATGTCTTGGATTGTTTTCCTGAATTTCGTGAAGAATTAGAAGGATATTTTCTGGCTTTCTTTCGTACTTATCAATAATTTCTTTCCTTTCCATTTTTTCCTCCTATGATACCTTTAAGATTTTCTCATCCTTATCTTTAACTTCTGCGTCTTCGAATCTACATACGTGAGCACGACATTTTTTTTCTACTATATGCTCTATGTATTCGTCTCTGAAGGTTTTTAGTGTAGTAAGTATTGGATTGGGGGCTGTCTGGCCAAGTCCGCACAGGCTTGTTTTTTTGATAATGTTACTAAGTTTCTCAAGTCTATCAATATCTTCCAATTCTCCTTTGCCCCTCGTGATTCTGTTAAGAATGTTATACATTTGTCTTAAGCCTGCTCTACATGGTATGCATTGACCACAAGATTCGTCAACAGTAAAATCAAGGAAAAATTTCGCCATGTTTACCATACAGTTATCTTCATCGAGGACAATGAGTCCGCCTGAACCCATTATTACTCCAAGATTTGTAAGAGACTCATAATCTACAGGGACATCTATTGAGTTTTCTGGAATACACCCTCCTGATGGTCCACCAATCTGAACTGCCTTGAATTTTTTATTATTAGGTATCCCTCCCCCAATATTGAATATAAGTTCTTTTATAGTTATGCCCATTGGAACTTCAACAAGACCGGTATTATTAACCTTACCCGAGAGAGCAAAGACTTTCGTACCTTTGCTTTTTTCTGTACCTATAGAGTTGAACCAATTACTTCCCTTTATTATGATATGCCTGATGTTTGCAAGCGTTTCTACATTGTTTATAATTGTGGGTTTATCCCAGAGTCCATGGTTGGCAGGGAAGGGTGGTCTTGGTCTTGGCATTCCTCTTTTGCCTTCTACTGATGCAATCAATGCGGTTTCTTCGCCACATACGAAAGCTCCTGCTCCCATTCTTATCTCGATATCGAAGTTAAAACTCGATCCGAATATGTTTTTACCGAGTAGACCATATTTTTTTGCCTGCTGGATAGAATTTTGTAATCTTTTTACAGCCAGAGGGTATTCGGCCCTGATGTAAATATAACCCTGATTTGCTCCTATTGCATATCCTGCGATTTCCATTCCCTCTATAACCGCATGCGGGTCACCCTCACATATGGATCTATCCATAAAGGCGCCCGGATCTCCTTCATCTCCATTACATATGACGTATTTTTCATTTCCAGAAGCCTCTCTTGCGAATTTCCATTTCAATCCTGTAGGGAATCCTGCTCCTCCCCTTCCCCTTAAGCCAGATTTATAAATTTCATCAATAACCTGCTCCGGGGTCATTTCATTAATTACCTTGCCAAGTGCTTCATAACCACCTGTCCCAATATATTCTTCTATACTATCAGGATCTATCCTGCCACAGTTTGAAAGAACAATCTTGAACTGCTTTTCAAAAAAGGGTAACTGTTTTTTTTCTTCGCCTATTCTTCTTGACTCTGGAGTTGCCCAGGTGAATTCTTTCACTGGTCTTCCTTTAAGTAGGTGTTCCTCTACAATTCTTGCAATCTTATCTTCATTTAATTTGATATAAAAACTTCCTTCTGGATATACAATCATCAGGGGGCCAAATTGGCATGGCCCCATACATCCTGTTTCTATAATATCCACTTCTTCTGTAAGGTTTTTTTCTGAAAGCTTATTTATCAATTTCTCTTTGATTCTCTCTTCCCCTGAAGATATACAGGCAGCACCATTACAGATTAGGATTGTGTTTTTTTTCGCCATCTTTTCATGCCCCGATTTCTATCACATAATCTGACACAGGGTTTCCGTTAACTATGTGCTCTGCGACAATTCTTTTAGCAATATCTGGGGTGACGCTTCCGTAAACGATATCCGGCTTTTCCTGCTCCTTTACAATAACAATAGGCTCCTTTGAGGAAAGACCTTTTTCTCCCGTTTGCGTAACAATCACTTCAGTAAGATTTCTTTTTTCAACCTCTTCAAGAAATGTCTTGAGAACTTCCCTGGCTCCTGCGGCAATACCACTTGTACCCATTCCCACAATGATTTTGATTCTTGCCTGTCCTTCTCTGAGTCTCATTTGTTTTTCAACCTTTTCTCTTATTTGTCTAAGCTCTTCAAGCTTCATGTCATACCTCCTATCTTTTTGAATTTTTCTTCAATATACGCTTTTAAAAATCGCAAAACTTCGGGATTTGAAAGTGGAATATCGCCAAGGATTTTTCTTATTTCTCTTGTATCAATTTCGAAATCATTTCCATCCTTCTTATAAAAAAATCTTAAATCGCAATACTCGGTTGAGGCAATCAATGTGAAGATCGTATTCTTTATGTCACCCATCGGAGGTGCATCTATACAACTCCTTTTTAAGTGCAGTGAGACCTTTGTCCCTTCTCCTTTTTTGCTTTCAATAGTAAAATTGCCTTCACAGAGCTGCGAGAGTTCTTTTAGAAAGGGAATACCAACACCTACCTTTTTCTTCTTTGTCGTATAAAATGGATCATCCACATTTTTTATTTCCTCTGGTCCCATTCCTCTTCCATTATCCTCAACAATTATTAATATGAAATCCTTGTTAGTATCTTCTTCGATTAAAACATTTATGAAATCAGAACCCGCACTCAAAGAGTTTTCAACAAGGTCGATAATGTGTAAGGAGAGTTCTTCCATTTAGTTGTTCTCTTCTTTTTTCTTATACTCTCTTAAGACTTCGACTGCTTTTTCTTCAGTGAGGTTTCCATATATGTCCTCATTCACAATCATGACGGGAGCAAGGCCACAGCATCCGAAACATCTTGCAGTTGATAGAGTAAAGAGATTATCAGGAGTTGTTTCACCTACTTTTATGCCCAGTTCATCTGAAACTATCCTGAGAATTTTGTCTGCCCCTTTTACGTGACAGGCAGTTCCCTGGCAAATATTCACAAGATACTTTGCAATACTTTCTGTTCTGAAAAAGTGATAAAATGTAACTATTCCATAGATAGTGCTCACGGGGACACCTAATTCTTTAGAAATTAGGTACATAGCCTCTTCTGGTATGTACCCAAAGATTTCTTGTGCCCTGTGAAGGGCCTCTATAGTAGGCCCTCTTTTCCTTTTGAGCGTCTTTAATGTAAGGGTTAATGCCTGGTACTGTGGATTATCAGGGATCTTTATGTTAACCATTTTGAGCCTCCTTGTCTTTTTATTTTTATGAGATTTCTATCTTTAGCAGTGCATTTAATTGCATTAATGGAGGGAGTCTCAACCCAGAATTCTGTGAAACTTCTTCCTATATCACTCAGATAGTGGGCATCCGAGAAGGACACTAATATGTAATTTTCAAGGAATGGGAATTGTTTTGTGATCTCTGCTTCATTGCATGTGTAAGTAATCTCTAAGAATGGAAAGAATAGTGCTTCAGGTATAAAGCCTAACTGACCTATAATACTATAGGTGCTACTATCAATGTGGGCAGGAATTGCAAGTCCTTCCTCTTCTTCTACTAAGTGGCATAACTTTTCAAGAGTGACCTTTGAAGAATTTAGAAGCAGCTTTTCTTCAAATGATACAATGTTTTCATTCTCATCAACAATGACTTGGTCTCCAAAGATCTCCGGTCGATTCTTAACATTAGGAAGTCTTTCGTAAACATATTTCCATACCCTCTCAATAGAGTCATAGTGATCGAAATAAGTAAGGATATGAACCTCCTCTTCTGTCTGTACTTCCATGCCATACAGGATGTCAATGTTATAATTTAAAGCAATATTTTTCAAATATTGAAGGTTTTGTATTGAGTTGTGGTCAGTAATGGAGATAAGATTAAGCCCTGATTCTTTTGCCCTTTCCACTATTTTTATGGGTGACATTTCGAGACTTCCACAAGGTGAAAGTGTAGAGTGTATATGAAGATCAGCCATTATTTTTTTCATCCTTCAATAAGTTGTATATTTTGCCAGAGACGGTGAAGGAATCATCATTTGTCCCGAGAAGCCATATTCCCTCTTCTTCAGACTTTTCAATAATATTTTCTTCGGGGGATATACCTTGGCTAATAATGATTGCTCTGATTTCTCTGAGGCTTGCAACAGCGACAATATTAATGTGTCTCTGCACGGTTACCCATATAGAATTTTCAGGACAGTTAGCCATTACCACCGAAAGTAGATCACATGTGTATCCATTTTTAATCTCGAAGTCTCTTCCCTTAGCGTAAACCTTTAAATTTAAAGACTCAATTAAAAGATAAGGTCTCATAACATTTAATTATATTAACTTCATTTCTTTTTGTCAAATGTTCTTTTGAAGATGTTCAAGTCTTTCTTAGGTAAGGAATATTGTTTGATATTCATAGATCTCTTTGCAAAATGAAATGCAATTTTGTGTTAGGAGGTATTATGGAGACTTTTAATGACTTAATACCTGCTGGAATTTAAGAACAAGCTGTGCAATAGGTATTTCTAAGTAAAACTACCTTTTTCAAAGATGTTCCTGCTTGCAATTTCTGGAGGAGTATATTTTTATGTCTAAGAAGAGAATCAAAAAAGGCGGAAGAGTTATAGGTGTTGGCCTCTTTATTTATTGAAAGAACTCTTAAAAAATCCTACTTTTCCACTGCCAAGCTAAGTGATAACCCATTGAATTTATTTCAGAATCCTTCAGGGCTTATAATCCTTGCTTTTTAGATACACAATACTGAAAAAGTTGAGAAGGGTATTTTATTTTTCCTGCTTTAACAGAGATTCCTTTATTCCATAGCTGATTTCTTCTCCTGTTTGTTTTTCTTTGTACTTTTCTTTCCAAGAAAGATACATTCTATAAGTTTCGCCTCCTTTTTTGCAACATCCTCTGCAAAGGCATAACAAGAAGGAGCTCCACATGATCCACAGTCTATTTTTGGAAGTCTTGAGTATATAAGCTTTGTTTTTTCCATAATTTTTGCAGCAGTAGTTACATCTTCCGCGAGAAAGTATTGTGGTCTTGGCTTTATCTTACTGTCTAAAAATACTGTTTTTTTGCTGAGAGACTCATAAAGTTTTGGTGTATCAATATCTGAAGAAAAGTCATTGGTTCTTTGTTTTTCTGACATTTCAAGCTCGTAAGAAGCTATCGAAATGTTGTTTACAGGGAGCAATATCCCGCCAGTACAACCAGTTGGACAGGCCCATGCCTCAAGAAAGTCAAATGGAGGAACTTTTTCTTCCTCGAGTTTTTCTATGAAATTTTTTACTTCTCTGATTCCATCAATTTTTATAACCCTCTTTTCTTTTAAAAATGCTCCTTCTCCTCCGATTGTTCCAGTGGAAAGACCTATTCGTCCGGCTTTAAAGATCTTACCTTCTGAAATAATGTTATTTTTAATGATTCTTCTATATAGATCTTTTGAATCGAATACGCCATCAATAGGAGACTTCTTTAGCCCTTGAGTGTTTCTTACAGAGGTAACCCTTGCCGGGCATGGAGCAAGGTAAAATACTCCAAGATTTTTTATATCCCTTCTTTGTTCTCTTATGAAGAAGGCAAGCAAATCTTTTGGAGCATTAATTGGTGAGATGTTTGGAATAAGAGTTGGAAAACTAACCTGTAATAGTCTGATTACGGAAGGGCAGCTCGTGCTTATGAGAGGTCTTTTTTTAGCGTTCATTTCGAGCCACTTTTCTGTTTGAAGGAGATATAATTCTGCTCCTATTCCTTCTTCCCATATCTCGTTAAAACCGAGTGCAAAGATCCTTTTAAAAATTGTTTCGGGCTCGATATCCAAAAAGTCTATCCCATTAAAGGAGGAAGGTAGAATGAGTATTCTGTAATCGTAATTTGAGATGATTCGTAGATCATCTGATTGGGCCCAGCTTGCCAGATGAGGGCAATGCTTGATGCATTCCCCGCAGTCAATGCATTTAAGGTCTTTTATAATTGCAGTACCGTTTTTTATTCTGATTGCCTCAGTGGGACAAACTCTCAGGCAATTGGTACACCCTACACAATTTTCACTTTTAATTTTTATTGAATGCAGATTACTTATGTTGTTCATTTATTGAAACCTCGAATGTGACAGTGGTACCTTTGTTGACATTACTTTTAATTTCCAGAATGTCACTATTTTTTTTAATATTAGCAAGCCCCATACCTGCCCCGAATCCCATTTCTAATATCTCTGGAGGAGCAGTGGAATATCCTTCTTGCATTGCAAGATTGATATCTGGTATTCCAGGCCCTTTGTCCTCAGCGATAACCTTTACCTTGTTTTTGTACACCTTAAGAGTCATAACTCCATGGTACGCATATATAATAATATTCATCTCTGTTTCATAAGCTGCTATGGTTGCCTTTCTTATGACAGAGGGAGGTATGTTGAGTTTCTTAAGTATTGTTTTTATTTGAGAAGATGCTTCTCCTGCCCTGTCAAAATCTCTACCTTGAATTTTAAATTTCTCAACCAGCAGCAGATTTTCTTCCATGTTTTAGTATTCGGGCACCTTTAATCCCATGAGAGTAAAGAATTCCGCTTGTTACGAAGACGGTCAATTTAGTCTTTATAAGGATAATTCCTTTCTCTTCCGCGAGTTTAATAGTCTCTTGTGGTACTGCTTTTCCTCGCGCAACGACTATAACAGGGATGTCAAGGATTTCTGCGGTGCGAACAATTTGGGGATTTGTGATTCCTGTTATTAATATTGTATCTTTATTGGGGGAAATGGCAAGCGCGAGTACATCGCTCATAAGATCTGCGGAAAAACCACTCCTTATTTTCACTTTATCAGCCACTTCTTTGCATGATACTATCTTTCCTTTTACTAATTTTGCGGCCTCTTCTGCTTTCATCTGATCCTCCTGTTAATAATCCAGATATTATCTAAAATACATTTTACTTAATTATAATAGTTTTGAAAAATATTAAGGGTATCATTCAGAATGTTTAAAGAGGTACTTACTATGAAAGGGTATCTTTATACGATGACGCGAAAGCGGTAGAAAGATTGTGTTGGTTTCTTTAAAAATGGTTTATCATTATAATAAATACGATGGAAGCATATCATGAACCAGTTTTGTTGACTGAGGCACTCGATCTGCTTGAAATTGAAGAGGACGAGATTGTAGTTGATTGCACAATTGGTGAAGGTGGACACAGCATTGAATTTGCAAAAAGGATAGGAAAAGAAGGTTTTTTAATAGGGATCGACCTGGATGAATTCGCACTTGATAGAGCCCAGAAGAGACTTGCTGATGTGGGTGTTGCTTTTAAACTTTTCCATGGGAATTTCAAAGATATAGGTATATTTCTCCGCTCAATTGATATAAATTATGTGGATAAAATTTTTCTTGACCTGGGAATGAGCTCCTTTCAACTTTCAGGAGCTGAGAGGGGGTTCAGCTTTAAGGTGGATGGGCCTCTTGATATGAGGATGGACAGAGACTCTGCCCTTACGGCAGCTATGGTTTTAAACACTTTTAAGGAGGAAGAAATTTCGTGGATTCTCTGGATATTTGGGGAGGAGAGATTTTCAAAGAGAATTGCCAGAGAGATAGTGAAGAGAAGAAAAATAAAACCAATAGAAACAACGCATGAACTTGCCAATATTGTTCTTAGTGTCTACCCTGCTTCCAGAAGTAGGATTCACCCTGCAACTAAGACCTTCCAGGCCTTGCGAATATTTGTTAATAGCGAGCTTGATAACCTCAAAACTTTTCTTGAAGTTTCTCCAGCTATTCTGAAGATAGGTGGCAGGATTGCTATTATTTCATATCATTCTCTTGAGGATAAAATTGTAAAGAATGCCTTTAAAAACAGTAAGATGTTAAAGATTATCAGTAAAAAGGTTGTAACTCCTTCAAGAAGTGAAATTAGTATTAACAAAAGGGCAAGAAGTGCCAGAATGAGGATTGCAGAAAGGATATGAGAAGGAATTTAACCCTCTTTATTATTTTTATTGTCTTTGTTTTTGCGTATGGTTTTGTCTATTTAAAAAGCTTGATGATTGAAGATGCCCTTAGACTGTTGAGTAATGATATCAGTGAGTTAGAAACCGAAAATGGAAACCTTAGAAAAGAGCTTTCCGAAAAGCAGTCCTTGAGGAGAATAGAAAATACTGCAACTGGAACATATAAAATGAAGCCTCCTGGTAGTTTTGAAATCATCATTATAGAAAATGAAGAATAGAGAAGATATATTTCGTTTAAGAACAGCTTTTACTTTTATTTTTCTTGCCTTAATTTTTATTGCTATCTTCGTAAGGTTGATCTTTGTTCAGGTAGTTGATAGACCTCGATATCTTTCAGAGCTTCTACCTCAGTTTGACTATGGTTATGATATTTTAAATGCAGAAAGGGGAGAAATATTTGACAGAAATGGAGTTGTTGCTGCTTATGATATTGTTTCTTATCAGCTTGATTTGAACCCCTCTCTTATGAGTGAAGAAGAGCATGAGCGTTTGCTCGAGAATTTACCTGGGATACTTAATATTAAGAAGGAAAAGGTAGAACAAATATTAAAAGTAGATCATTATTTAATGGTGGATGCCTCGATCAGCGAGGACCAGAAGTTAAAGATCGAAGAGATCGGAATCCGCAATGGTATCACTCTTACTAAGAAGAGTGAAAGAGTTTATCCATTTGGTGAAGTTCTTGCTCCTGTTATTGGTTTTACGGGGACCGAAGGGAAGGGCCTTGCTGGCATAGAATTTTCTTTTAATAGTGAACTTGAAGGTAAAAAGGGGAGAGTTTTCTACAATATAAGCTCGACAAAACCACTTACACCAGGAAAGCCATCTTACGAGGTAGAGGCGAAAAAGGGTGGTTCAGTAACTTTGACTCTTGACAGTAATATCCAGTACGAAGTCCAGAAGATGCTAATAAATACCATCAAAAAGACTGAGGCGAAAGCAGGTGTTGTTATTGTAGTTGATGTAAAAACTGGAGAAATTCTTGCCATGGTAAATTATCCAAGTTTTGATCCTTATTCACCTACTACTTCCTTCACTTCTTTAAACAGGGCAGTTTACTGGAACTATGAACCCGGTTCTATTTTAAAGCCAATTGTAGCTGCAGCTGCTCTCTCAGAGGGGACCCTTAACAGTAGTGATGAGTTTTATTGTCCGGGTACAATAAAAGTAAGAGATAGAATCATCTCATGCTGGCAGACCCATGGTAAGGAGAAAGGACTCAATGAAATTATGAAGGATTCATGCGATGTCTCCTTTGTTACGATAGGGCTGAACCTTGGGAAAGAGAAAATGCTTGATAATTTTAAGCGGTTCGGGTTCGGGAGGGGGACAGGCATTGAGTTACCTGGAGAGGAATCAGGGATCGTCCCTTCTCCTTCAAGTATAGGTGATGTTGAAGTTGCTACGATGTCCTTTGGCCAGGGGATTGCAGTAACTCCCTTGCAGCTTGCAACTGCACTCTGTGCTATCGGAAATGACGGAATTGAAATGAAGCCCTCTATTATAAAAGAGGTGAAAGACAGTGATGGTCAGGTTGTTTATAGTTTTAAGCCTGTTATAAAACAGGCAGTTGTATCTGAAAAGGTAGCCGAAACAGTTCTTGAGTCAATGAGAGCAGTTGTATCAAAAGATGGTGTCTATCAGGCAATTATTGATGGTTATTCTATAGCAGGTAAGACAGGGACTGCTCAGAAACTGCAACCTGGTAAAGGATATTCAAAGGATAAACTTATATATAGCTTTTTTGGTCTCGTTCCCGGTAACGACCCAGAAGTAGGGGTGCTTGTAGTGGTTGATGAAACACCTAACCCTACCTACTCCCTTAATATTACAGCTCCTTTATTTAGGGAAATCGCACTTTATTTAATAAAATATCTGCGGATACAGCCATGAGAGTAGAAGATATACAGAGGTCTTTTCCAGAGTTTGAGATCAGTGGAAATCCTAACGTGGAAATAAAGGGCATAGCAAATGACTCAAGGGAAGTTAAGAAAGGGGATATTTTTGTCGCTATAAGAGGTGAAAGATTTGACTCTCATACTAAGATTGAGGAAGCGATTAAAAAAGGAGCAGTGGGAATTGTCTGTGAAAGAGAAGTTCCCTGTCCAGCAGGCCTTTTGAAAATGCAAGTTCCAGATTCAAGAGAGGCATATGCACTTCTTTCTTCGCTTTTCTGGGATTTTCCATCTCGCAGTATAAAAGTTGTTGGTATTACAGGGACAAGCGGAAAGACGACTACTGCATTTCTTCTTTATAAATTATTCAATTTTGCAGGGATTCCTTCGGGCTTCCTCGGGACCATTGGTAGTGATGTAGGTAACGGATTTGAAAGGAGCGAGTCCTTACCACCTACGACCCCTGAAGCATTCTTAATGAACTCTAAGCTTTTTAAAGTCAAAGAAAATCATTTGTCTTATGCCTTTCTGGAGGTTACTTCTCATGCATTAAAGCAGAAAAGAGTTGCAGGAATAAAGTTCTTCAGAAAATTACTCACAAATATTCAGGAAGAGCATATAGACTTCCATGGTACTCTTGATGATTATGTAAACACAAAATTATCCTTCTTTTTCAATGAAAATCAGGCAGTTCTTAATGCCGATTCTCTTTTCATCGATCGATTCAAAGCAGCTTGTAACAGTTATACACTTTTTGGGATAGAGAAAGATGCATTAATCAGGGCTTCTAATATTATTGAGGAGTGGGATAGCTCAACATTTATTTTGAATGAAGGCCATAGAGATTTTTTGATTAATTTAAAACTTCCTGCTATTTATAACATATATAATTTTCTGGGAGCTTCAACAATTGCGCTTCAAGAGGGAATTAGTATTGACTCTATTTCTTCTTTTGCTAAAGAAGTGCCTGAAATCCCCGGGAGAATGAATTGTTACGAACACAAAGGGAAGAGAATTGTTATTGATTTTGCCCATAACCCTTTTGAAGTTAAAAGTGCTTTATCGTTTATGAGAAGGCATGTACAGGGAAGATTGATTACAATTTTAGGTGCAGTGGGTCTTTCTACTGAAAAGAAGTGTATGGAGATGGGTGAGGTCGCATCTCTTTTCAGTGATTTTGTTATTGTTACAACTGATGACCCAAGAGGAGATGACCCTGAAAGAATTGCCTCCAATGTTTTTAAAGGAATAAAGGGAGAGGGAAAGGTTGTCGTTGACAGAGAAAAAGCAATCTTAGAGGGATTACGAATGCTCAAAGAAGGTGATTTACTTGCTATCCTTGGGAGAGGAGACGAGCAGGTAATGCATTATAAAAACGGAGAAGTGTACCTTGATGATTTTATCTTTGCCAGAGAGATGCTCGATGGAATTTAATATTCTAAAGTTTTTTAAGGATTACGGTGGGGAATTAATTGGGGATTTTGATGGAGATTTTAATGACTTCTGTGTAGATTCGAGGAAAGTTAATGCTGGAGATATCTTTGTGGCAATGGAAGGAAAAAGAGTTGATAGTCATTTTTTTGTTATGGATGCAATTTCTAATGGAGCAAGAGGGGCTATTGTTCAAAGAAGAGTAGGATTTCCAGAGGGAAGTTTTATCTACATTGTTCCCTCGACAGTGGATTTTCTGATTTCTCTGGGAGAGCAAATTAGAAATTTGTTGCATGGGAAGGTTATAGGTATTACTGGAAGTGCTGGTAAAACAACAACAAAAGAGATGGTAAACCTCATCCTTTCTCAAAGATTTAAGACTATAAAAACTGAAGGAAACATGAATACAGAAATTTCACTTCCTATTTTTCTCTGGGGTGCCTTGAAAGCAAATTCACAATATATTATTACTGAAATGGGTATTCAAAGATATGGAGATATGGATACCCTTTCAAAAATTGTTAAACCACAGATTTCTGTAGTTCTTAATGTAGGAGAGACCCACCTTGAGTTTCTTGGGGACACTAAAAAGGTAGCAGAGGAAAAGACGAAGATATTAAAGGAAAGCGAAATTGGGATACTAAATGCCGAAGATTCACTCATAATGCGATACAGTGCTCCCTACAAAATCCAAAAGTTTTTCTTTGGTGAAACAGAAAGGGTAGACCTCAGAGGCAAGATTTTAAATATGGATAATGAGAGAATGTCTATTACTCTTTCTTATAATGGAAAATCCCAGGATACGGTACTTCCTTTCTCGGGTATACATTTTTTTTATGACATTCTTGCTGCGGTTTCTGTGGCAATTACCTGCGGGTTAGATTTTTCTAATTCACTCGAGTCTCTCAAGGCATTTTCACCTGTAGAAGGAAGGGGGAAGGTTTTAAAACTTTCAAGAGGTGTAAGAATTATTGATGAAACTTATAATTCCAATCCTTTCTCCTTCAGGCGGGCTTTAGAGTCGCTTAAGGGGCACAAATCTTTTCTTATTATAATTACAGGGGATATGCTTGAACTTGGGGAAGCTTCCTCTGCCCTCCATTTTAAGACAGGGACTATGCTTTCTCAGATAGAACCTGATCTTACAATCGTTGTAGGCAATTACTCCTCCTACTTCAGGGAAGGAGCAGAGAGTGTGGGTATAAAGAATGTGTTTTCATTTGAAGACAAGAGAGAAGCGCTTCACTTTGTTAAAGGCATTGAAATACCCGATGATTCTGTTATATTTGTTAAGGGCTCGAGAGGTATGTTTATGGAGGATTTTATTGTTGTTCTAAAAGAGAGGCTTAAAGATGGATAGAAATTCAGTCTGTATTTCTTTATTTGTTTTTGTCGTTTCTCTTTTTCTGTGCAGATTGTTAATAATGTTTCTTAAGAAAATTCGCATGGTCCAATATGAGAGGGAAGAAGTGATGGATCTTCAGAAGGATAAGGAAGGTACACCAAGGGGGGGAGGGATTGTTTTTCTTCTCCTTCCTTTATTTCTCCTTCCTCTTTACAGTGATAGGGATTTTTTATTCCTTTATCTATCGCTTTTACTTAATGGTTTAGTAGGATTTATAGACGATCTTCTCGTAAGTCGGAGAAGACAAGCTAAGGGACTTACTGTAAGATGGAAGATCTTCCTGCAGACTGTTATAAGTGTTTTATTGTATATATTAATAAGAAGTTTTCTCAATTTCGAAGTTCATTTTGGAAAATTTGCATTGCTGTTACCAGAATTTCTTTATTTTGTTCTTTTTGTCTTAATTTATATAGCTTCCTCTAATGCCTTTAATTTAACTGACGGTGTAGATGGATTGCTCGGTAGCGTTTCTATTCCAATACTTTTAATATTTGCTTTGATTTCAGATGGGATGACCGCAAGTTTCGCACTGTTAATGATTGCAGTTATTCTTGCCTTTTTGTGGTACAATAGTCCTCCTGCTTCTCTTTTTATGGGTGACACAGGTTCCGGGGCCTTGGGAGGCCTTATTGCAGGGATGAGTGTCCTTACTAACTCGGAATTACTTCTTCCTATTATTGCAATTATCCCTGTTATTGAGTCTCTTTCTGTTTTTATACAGGTGTGGTATTTTAAAAGGACGCATGGAAAGAGGATTTTTAAGAGAGCTCCACTCCATCATCATTTTCAGATGCTGGGATGGAGTGAGGCAAAAATAGATTTCAGGTTCTTTATTGTTACGTCCTTTTTTTGCGTTATTGCCTTCTTAATACAGGGGTGGTGAATGAGGATACTTGTTGTGGGGGCGAAAAAAAGTGGAGTATATGCCTCGATACTTGCAAAGCAGAGAGGAAGCGACGTCTTTCTTACCGAATATTCTCTGAACGAGGAAATAGAGGAAATGGAAGGCTTATTAAAGAAGGAGGGAGTCCCTTATGAAGTTGGGGGCCATTCTTATGATAAATTTTATAATTTCGATCTTGCAGTACTTTCTCCTGGGGTACCTCTTAACTCTCCTGTGGTGAAGGCATTGGAAGAAAGACATATTCCTTATGTAGGGGAATTGGAGTTTGCCTTCCGTTATTCTCCTCCCAAAACCCGGGTCATTGCAATTACAGGTACTAATGGAAAAAGTACCACTACTGCTCTCGTGGGTCATATTCTGGAGACTGCCCATATGGATGTTGTAACAGGTGGGAATCTTGGCACTCCATATTCTGCATTGTTGCTTGCACATCCTGAACCAGCTTATGCAGTTCTTGAGATAAGTTGTTTTCAACTCGAGACGATTGATAGGTTTCACCCGCATATTGCTGTTTTTCTAAATTTTACAGAGGACCATCTTGATAGGTATAGAAATGTAGAGGAGTATCTTCATTATAAGAAGAGAATTTTTGAGAATCAGAAAAAAAGTGATTATGCTGTTTTAAACATTGATGATGATACGGTAAGAGGTTTTTCAAGTGAATTAGAGCAAGAAGTATATTTTTTCAGCACAAAAGGTTCCCTTAAGAAAGGAGCATACTATAAAAACGGTGCTATTTATTTTTCAGATGGTAATTCTTTCAAGATTCTTGATAGGGACCTTATTCCTTTAAGAGGGATGCACAATGTTGAAAATGTCCTTTCAGCAGTTGTTGCATCATATCTTGCAGGTGTAAAATTTGAAGACATTAAAGATGGTATAACAACATTTGAGGGGTTGCCTCACAGACTTGAATATGTGAGAACTCTTTCAGACGTCATTTATGTGAATGATTCTAAGTCCACTACTCCTGATTCCACAATAAAGGCCCTTGAATCCTTTAATGGAAGAGTTGTTCTTATAGCCGGGGGGAGTAGTAAGAATAGCGATTTTGCTAATCTTGCGAAATTATTTCCTTCTAAGTTAAAGGCCCTTGTCCTTATAGGGGAAACTGCACCTGAATTAGCGCGTGCTGCTATCAGCAATGGTTTTGAAAAGTACTTCTTTGCAACATCACTTGAGGAAGCAGTTTTTATTGCCAGAGGAGAGGCTGAAGGGGGAGATGTTGTGCTTTTATCCCCTGCCTGTGCGAGTTTTGACATGTTCAGGGATTTTGAGGAGAGGGGGGAAGAATTTAAAAGAATTGTAGAAGGGCTATGAACAGAGAGAAAAGACGTGTTATAGCAATGATTTTACTGGCAGTTTATTTTCTTGTTTTAATTGGTATTTTTATGAGTTTCAGTATAAGTACTGTTGAGAGCGACTCCGATCCTCTAAACCTATTTTTCAGACAGCTTATTTATGTTGGGATAGGAACATTAGTTTTATTGTTTTTCTCTTTCTTTAATTACGTGCATTTTAAGAAATTGTCCAAAATAATGCTTATAGCTCTTTTTATTTCTCTATTTCTCGTAGAAGGACCTGTTGCAGGGAGATGGATATACATTCCCTTTACTACTTTTGCCATTCAGCCGTCGCAATTTGCACCAGTTGTTTTAACTATTTTTATTGCAAAAATTTTTTCTAATCCAATTGATGAAAAGACCTCAAAAAAAGTCTATTTTTTAGTCTTTGCAATTATTATTCTTGTTTCTGCCCTTGTCGTCTTCCAGCCTGATTTTGGAAGTGGGTTTATCATTTTTGGAACGGCAATGCTACTCCTTTTTATAACAGGAGTTCCAATTAGTTACTATCTACTCTTTCTTGCGGTTTCTCTGGCAGGTGCCCTGGGTGCTCTTTCTTTTAGCGCTGAATGGAGAAATAGAATCTTGGCATTTTTCAATCCTGCCGCCTACTATGACACCGATGCAATGCAAGGATTACAGGCACTTCGTGCTCTCTCAAGGGGTGGCATCACAGGTGCTGGTTTTATGCACAGCATATTGAAGTTTCCCGGGCATCTTCCTGAAGGAAGTTCCGACTTTATCTTTGCTATTATGGGGGAAGAAATGGGGCTTATTGGATGCACAGTCATAATTGTTGTTTTTCTTCTTTTTACTTACTTTTCTTTCCGCCTTTCTCTTCGAGCAAAATCTTCTTTCGCAAGGATCCTTGGCGTCGGTTTAACTATTGATATTGTAGGATGGGCTACTGTAAACATGCTTGTGAATGTAGGTTTGATACCAACAACTGGTGTTCCCCTTTCTTTTATAAGCTTTGGTGGAAATAATATGGTTGCAAATTTAATGAGCGTTGGGATTCTCATAAATATTATAAGGCAAGAGGTTGAGATATGAAGCTCCTCATTGGTGGTGGGGGCACAGGGGGGCACACTTATCCATCTATTGCTATAGGGAATGCCTTTTTAAGACATGGAGATAGTGTCGTACTTGTTGCAAGAAGTGGTAGTTTTGAAGAAGACAAGTATAGTATGCACGGTTTTAGAGTGCTTACCATTAATGCAGACAAGTTTGAAGCCTCCCGAGCTCCTCTGTTTTTGGCTAATTCTATGAAGGGTTTCTTTGAGGCAAGCGCTATTATTGAAAAGGAAAAACCCGATTTAATTCTTGGTGTGGGAAGCTATGTCTCATTCCCTTTAATTCTTGCCTCAATAAATATGAATATACCATATTTTCTTTATGAGCAGAATATTATACCTGGAAGGACTAATAGATTCCTTAAGTATAAGAGTAAGAAGGTTTTTCTTGGTTTCCCGGATATCTATAATTTTTTCGGGGACAAAGGTGTTTTTACTGGCAACCCCGTGAGATTCGAGCTCTCTAAGATTGATAAAAGGAAGGCTTTTGATTTCTTTGGTTTTGAAAATAAGCCAACCTTGCTTGTATTTGGAGGAAGTAGCGGGGCGAGAAGGATTAACATTCTGTTTCAAGACATTTTGAATAACCTTCTTCAAAAACTTGATATTCAGGTGATATTTATACCAGGAGAGAATCTCTATAACGAGGTAATGGCGAGGTTTGAAAGTATCCCTCGTAAGGTAATGGTTTGTAAGTATCTTGAGGAGATGGATCTTGCTTATGCAGTTTCAGATTTTGCTATTTCCCGTGGGGGTGCAATGGCTCTTACGGAACTTGTATTTTTTGGAATTCCATCCCTTATTATCCCTTATCCTTTTGCACGTGATGATCATCAGAAAAAGAATGCAGAATTTCTTAGGGATAAAGGTTGTCTTGAAGTGGTAGAAGAAAAATTTATAACCCCTGATCTTCTTTACGAAAAAATTGTTTATTATTTTACACATATGGATATAATTTATTCGATGGGCGAAAAATGTAGAGGGATTTTCCCAGAAAATAGCGAAGAACTCATATACAGGAAGATCAAGGAAGTTATGGATGCATAAGGCTTTTCTTGTAGGTATTGGTGGATACGGGATGAGTAAGCTCGCCTTTTTGCTAAAGGAAGAGGGATTTTATGTTTCTGGTACGGATATAAAGGAAAGCTCAAATGTGAAGCATTTGAGAGAGGAAGGCATCAAGGTTTTTGTAGACAATGGGTCTTCTCATATTGATTCCACTTTCGACCTTTTAGTATATTCCTCAGCAATCCCTCAAAATCATCCTGATCTCTTAAAAGCACAGGAGACGGGAATTAAGGTAAGAAAAAGGGGAGAAATACTTGCAGAGATTGTTAATAATTACAGACCAATTGTGGTATCAGGTACGCATGGTAAAACAACTACTACAGCATTGATAGGCCATGTTTTGAGGGGGGAATGCAGGTTAAATGCCTATATCGGTGGAGATGTGGAGGGATTTGATCACTTTCTTAAGAATCCAGATTACTTTGTCGTTGAATCTGACGAAAGCGATGGCTCATTTCTTTTGTTAAAACCTCATATTCTTGTTATGTTAAACATAGATAAGGATCATCTGAATTTTTATAACTGGAGCTTTGAAAATCTTAAAACAGCTTTTCGAACAATTGCAATTTGTGCTAATTCAATTGTTGTGTGCATGGATGACGAACCTGCCCTTAGTATAGCAAATGATTTGGATAAGGAGGTTTTGTATTACAGCATTTGTGATGAAAGGGCAGATTTTTATGGTAGCAATATAAAAGTCGTTGAAAATGGAATTTTTTTTGATATGAAACATAAAGGGATCCAGTACCGGGATATTTTTGTCCCCTTAAGAGGTGCTCATAATGTGAGGAACAGCCTTGCTTCTATAGCGGTAGCAAGTTTTATTGGCCTTGATGTGGAGTATTGTATTAATGCTCTTTCAAGTTTCTCTCCACCTAAAAGAAGGATAGAGAAGAAATGGGAATACGGGAGCATTATTTTATTTGACGACCATGCAGATCATCCAACAGAGGTAGAGGCAACACTTACGGCACTAAAAAGCAGTTTTCCTCAAAGAAGACTCATCGCAGTTTTGCAGCCTCATAGATACACGCGTGTGAAATCTCTCGGACATGAGATCGTAAAGCCATTAAATATAGCAGACGTTGTTATCTTAACGGACATTTATTCAGCTTTTGAGACGCCTATTGAGGGTATCTCTGGAGAAGCTATCTTTGAATGGGCAAGGTCTTTATATCCTGACAGGAAAATTATGTATGTGGAAGACAAAATTATAGTCCCACACTTACTGAAGGAGATACTGAAAGAAAACGATGTTGTGGTACTTCTTGGCCCCGGGGATATTGGTGAAATCTCGGAAGCACTATTAGACACCTTGAAAGGAAGGTTTTATGAGGAAAAGTGTTGAGGTATTAAAGGAATCAATAAAAGGAGAAGTTCTCTTGAATGAGCCTTTATTTAAGCATTGCTCCTTTAAGATTGGTGGTCCAGCGGAGGTTCTTGTAAAGCCGTATGATGTTTATGATTTACAAACTGCTTTATCCTGGGCAAAAAGGAATAAGATGCCAGTTTTTGTGATGGGAAATGGAACAAATGTTATTTTCTCAGACTCAGGCGTTGCCGGTGTCGTGATAAAACTTTCTGAAGGCTTTTCCTATCTGGAATTTAGTGGTACGGAAGCTCTTGTCCAGGCTGGTTTTCCTATTCAGGGGTTGCTCGAGGAGGCAATGAAAAGAGGTCTTGGAGGAATGGAATTTGCATGGGGTATTCCAGGTGCGGTTGGAGGTTCGATAGTAATGAATGCTGGAAGCAATTCTCATTTTGTAAGCACAAGGGTTAATTATATAGATGTGATGGATTTGAATGGTAAGGTTTTTCAGATGAAGCACGACGAACTCAAATTTGATTACAGGTACAGTATTTTACAGGATGAAGAGTTAATTCTCTTTGATGCTCTTTTTAATTTTGAAAGAAGGCCTCCTGAGGAGATAGGCCGGGAGAGAGATTTGAACTTAAGAATGAGAAGGCAAAAGCAACCTATAAGTTATCCATGCGCGGGTAGTGTATTTAAGAACCCACCAACCACTTATGCAGGAAGAGTGATTGAAGAGACAGGGTGCAAAGGGCTCAAGGTTGGGGACGCGCAGATTTCGGAGCTTCATGCAAATTTTATTGTTAACCTCGGTAACGCAACAGCCTTTGATGTTGTATCACTAATTAGAAAAGTTCAGAATCGGGTATACAAACAAAAAGATCTGATACTTGACTTAGAAGTAAAGCTCGTCGGAAATTTCGAGGGTATAGAACTTTTAAAGAAAAAATGAATGAAAGAATACTTGTTGTATACGGAGGTATTTCTGAGGAAAGAGAGGTTTCCCTGAGAAGCGGCTGTGCAATCGCTCAAAGTTTAAGAAAACGTGATTTTGTGGTGCAGGAGCTTGATTTTAATGGAAGAATTGAGGACGTATTGGAGAAATTTAAGCCTGATGTTGTTTTTATAGCACTTCATGGTCCTTATGGGGAGGATGGGACAATACAGGGTGCCCTTGAGATTATGGGCATTCCTTATACTGGGTCTGCTGTACTTCAGAGTGCTCTATGTATGAATAAATTGTTCTCCAAATATCTATTCAACTATTTTAATATTCCTACTCCTCCATTTTTATACCTCGAGGATAAAGATCTTACCTATGAAAAGGCAAGCGAGTCTCTTCTTTCAGATAGGATTGTTGTAAAACCCGTTGACCTTGGGTCTACTATTGGAGTGAGTATTGTCAGTGACGAGAAGAGTTTCAGGGATGCTCTTAACTTGGCCTTTTCTTTTTCCAGAGGAGTTATAGTTGAAAGGTTCATAAAAGGGATAGAGATTACAATCTCAGTTATCGGAAATGAACCTGATATAAGAGTTCTGCCTGCAATAGAAATAGCCCCTGTGCATGAGTATTATGATTATTTTTCGAAGTATACGCCCGGGATGTCGAATCATATAATACCTGCAAGAATTCCAAAACAGGTTCAGGAACTTGCCTCTGATATAGCAAGAAAAGTCTATGTAACTTTTAAATTAAGAGATTTTTCTCGTGTTGATTTCATGATTGGAGAGAATACTCCTTATGTGCTTGAGGTCAATACAATACCTGGTTTCACAGACACAAGCCTGCTTCCCGATGCTGCAAAAGCTGCAGGCATAAGCTTTGATGATCTCGTAGAGTTTATAGTTAGTGAGGCATTGAAGAGAAAACAGTGAAAAAAGTTTTCGCTTTAATCTCTTTGATATTGTTGTTATTTGCTTTCATGATCTTTTCTCCATTTCTTCCCGAAAGATTTATAAAGATTGAAAGTAATATTCCCCTGACGGCGAAGGAGATTTTCCCCAAAGTAGGGGCTGTTTACTTTACCTTTCTAAAAATGAAGGATGTAGAACTAAATAGGGGTTTTTTGAATGTAAATGTCCTTTATAATGAGGAGCCTGTGTGTAATATTAAATTTAAAGATGGAACATTTGGATTGACAGAAGGAGGTTTTATTATTGAAGAAACTGTTTCCGATGGAAAGGTTCTTATTTGTGATTTTGATAGTAAGAATTGGAGCGAGGTTTTCAGGAATTTTTTTCTGGTATCGAGAAAATATGATTACCTTGATAATGTTACGTATTTGAAGAATATCGATAATGGACTTGCATTTTTTGATAAAAAAGATATCCTTATAATGATGTCAAGTGATGATATCGAAAGAAGTTTTATTGAGTATGTGGAGGTGCTTAAGAAATTTGAGGACCGGCTTGATAATATGAAATCTATTGATTTAAGGTATAAAGACCAGGCTATTATTATATGGAGAGATAAATGAGCGAGAACCTTATTAGTGTAGTTGATCTGGGGAGTAGCAGTTTGAAGTTCTTGATTGCAGAAGAAACAGAGGGAAACGCCTCTATAATTGGTGTTGGAATTGTCCCTTCAAAAAGCATCAATAAAGGGGTTGTTGTGGACCTGAACAAGGCAAGCGAAGCGCTTGTGCAGGCAAAGAAACAGGCAGAAAATATGTCTGGTAAAAAGGCTTCTCCAGTTTATGTTACTGTCAGTGGCGCTCATATCTACTCATTGAATAATAAGGGCGTAGTTATTATATCTAAGGAAGGAAGAGAAATTTCCCAGGAGGACATTAAAAGAGTTGAAGAGTCAGCAAAAGTTTTGCTTCTCCAACCAAATCAACGGATCATCCATGTATTACCACGACAATTTATTATTGATGGACAGGGAGGAATAAGAAATCCTGTTGGAATGTCGGGAATTAAACTCGAGGAAGAAGTGCATATTATAACAGGGTCTTCTACAGCTCTCTATAATATTGAAAAATGCATTTCTATGGCAGGACTTGACTTTGATACTTTTGTTGCCCAATCGCTTTCTTCTTCTCTTTCAACGGTAAGTGAGCAGGAAAAGGAATTAGGAGTTGCACTTCTTGATATTGGTGCGGGGACTGGTGATCTTATCGTGTATTCGAATGGGAATATTGCTCATTCGGCGGTCCTTCCAATTGGAGGGGAGTACATTACAAAGGATGTTGCCTTCGGTTTGCGAATTTCTCTTGATGAAGCAGAGAATGTCAAAAAGAATTATGGATTTGTTCTTACCAATAGAGGGGAGATTCCTCAGGGCGAAGTGGAGATGGAGAGGATTGGGTTAAAGGATAAATTAATTGTACCTTATACGGAGATTGGCGAGATAGTGTCCTCGCGTGTCGATGAGATACTTGAGGGGATAAGGCTTGAGCTTATGAAGTCGGGCTACTGGAACTCCATCCCTGCAGGGATTGTCATTACAGGAGGATGTGCACTTCTTAAAGGTTTTACAGAAAGGGCGTCCGAGATACTCGAAATTCCTTCACGGGTTGGGCTTCCACGCAACGATTTTGCTCTTACAAATATCCTAAATTCACCGGAATACTCTGCTTCTATAGGGCTTGTGATGTATGCTCTTGAAAATGAGAAAACACTTAAAAGAAGACCTGAGTTTTGGAAAGGTCTCTCTTGGCTTAAAGATTTATTCGAATAGGAGGTGAACCGTTAATGATAGACCCATGGAAGGGTTCGCAGGCAAGAATTAAGGTGGTAGGAGTCGGGGGAGGAGGGGGAAACGCAATAAACAGGATGATTGAGGAAGGTATTCAGGGGGTGGAGTTTATTGCTATAAATACCGATGTGCAGGTGCTTTCCCTTAATAAGGCAGAGAAGAAAGTGCAGATAGGCCCAAAGACAACAGGGGGGCTTGGGGCTGGTTCCTATCCAGAAATAGGAAGGAAGTCTGCAGAGGAAAGTGTAGAAGAGCTTAAAAAAGTTATAGAAGACGCAGATCTTATATTTCTAACAGCGGGTATGGGTGGCGGAACTGGGACGGGGGCATCTCCTCTAATTGCTTCCCTTGCAAAAGAACTTGACATACTTACTGTTGCTGTTGTGACAAAGCCATTTTCTTTTGAGGGAAGGACAAGAATGCGCGTTGCAGAGGAGGGGATAAAGGAACTTGAGCCAAGCGTTGATACGGTTATCACCATTTCAAATGATAAGTTGCTGAAGATTGTTGATAGAAAAACCCCTTTAAATGATGCATTCAAGATGGCAGATAATGTGCTTCTCCATGCTGTAAAAAGTATTTCAGATCTTATTACTGTACCAGGTCTTATTAATGTTGACTTTGCTGATGTGAAGGCAACATTAAAAGGTGCTGGCTCTGCATGGCTGGGAATTGGTTTAGGGAAGGGAGAAAACAGGTCTACTGATGCTGCAAAGAAAGCGGTGACGAGTCCTTTGCTTGAGTTTTCCATTGAAGGAGCTACCAGGCTTTTGTATAATATTACTGGAGGTAGCGATATTACTCTTTCTGAAATTAATGAAGCTGCTCTTGTTATAGAAAGTTCTGTATCTCCTGATTGTAATATCATTTTTGGTGCCGCAATCGACAGTAAACTTGATGATGAGTTCCATATTTCTGTAATTGCTGCAGGGTTTAATATTAAACCGGAGGTCAAGAGAAGGGAAAGGACAGTAAGTGTTGAGGATTCTTTTAATACCTCTGATTTTGAGATCCCTGCCTACATAAGAAAGAAAGGAAAGTAAAATAGACCGTGCAGAAGATAATATTTAGCCTTATCCTGGTCTTTTGCACAATCTTCTTTCTTATAAGTTTCGGAAGGATTACAAAAAGTTTTTTGCAGTCAAAGACACTTGAAATCGAGTCGTATAATGTAGGAGATTGCCCTTTAGATGTAGATGCAAATGGCGTTGTGTTTGCAAAAGCTGTACCTATTCTCACTTCATTCGCAGGTACAATTAATTTCAATGTGGAGAAAGGCAAGTTCATAGACGAAGGCGAAGTAATTGGAACTATAAGAAGTAATGAATCTTCTCATAATATAATTGCCGGAGCAAAAGGCTTATTCTGTCCCATGGAATTTTCTCATTATGAGGTAACTGATGAAAATGGTCTTATTTCTTCACCCCCAGAGAGGTTTGTAGTAAGAGAGATTATAAGTGGTGAAAAAGTAAAAGAAGACACGATAATAGGTTCGGTTATTGTTGATACTTCTTATTATATACTTTTAAACGATGTTGATGTTTCCCAGTCTAAAACTTATCTGACATTGCTTTTTGACGACCCCTTCCTTGAGGTTGAGGGAGAAATTATTACAAGGAAAGATAGAACAATCATTTTAAAAGTAGACGACTATCTGAATTACTTTATAGACAGGGAGCATTTTAAAATAAGAAAAGGGTTTGTTAAGGGAATTACGGTAACCAGGGAAGAGATTGTAGAGAAGGGTGGTATGAAGGGATTGATGATTGTGAATGGAAATAGAGCTGCTTTTATGGAAACAAGTCTTTATGAGGTACAAGGTGACAGGTATATCGCACAGATACAGGATTATAATTCAATTCTTGTTATTAAGAATCCCCGATTTGTGAGTGAAGGGGAACTTATAGGGGCATTTTAGTGTAACTTTTATTGAGAAATTACGTTTATATACTATGGATAGGGAAAAGGCGACAGAAATTGTTAAAAACATCTTAAAGGGAGACGAAGAGTCTTTTAGGATTTTTTATGAGGAATTTTTCCCTAAGGTTTACAAGTATGCTTATAAGAGAGTTAAAAATAGAGAAGTTGCGGAGGATCTTACGTCAGAGACGTTTATGAAGATTATCAAGGGCTTAAAGGATTTTGAGGTAAGGGGTGATCTTTCCCTTGATATCTGGATTTATGCGATTGAAAGAAACGCTGTCAGAGATTGGTTCAGAAGGAATTTAGGAGTGGAGGTTCTGCCATTTGAGGAGAAATGGGAGCAGAAGTTTCGACCTGTTGTAAGTGATCCATATATTACTGAAGAAGTTATTGATATAAGGAATTTTGTTATGGATGCACTTGAAGAAATACCTCCTCAGTATAAGGAGATTATAGAGCTCAGGTTTTTTAAGAATAAGGGAATCAGCGAGATTGCTGCTTTTCTTGAAAAATCTGAGGATAATGTAAAAGTTACTCAATATCGGGCATTAAAGGCCCTGAAGGAGAGGTTGAAGGAGAAATTGGAAGATGAAGAATAAAAGCAAAATATTAAACGACTTTCTTGATGATTTATTTGATGAAAAGAAGCCAGAAATGGAAGATTTCTATAATGATGACAACCTGATCTCCTTAATGGATATTTCTATATTTCTGAAGGAAAACAAGGAACCATCCCCTGAATTTAAAGAGTACTTATATAGAAAGGCCGTAAAGGCTGCCATTTCTTCTCAAGCGGAGGGAAAGAGGTCTTTCAACATGAAGTTTGCATTTGGCTTCGCTTCTTTATTTGTTGCTCTCGTTTGCCTATTGACTATAGGGTACATTCCTGGGCATCCCGATGATACGGCTATTCCAGACAAAATAAAGGAAGAAGGATTTATATATGAATCACCTTTTGAGAATGCACAAAATGAACCACTTCTATATAATGAATATGGTACATCTGTCTATTTAAGGTACTGGAGTTTAAAGATTATTCAGTAGTAAGGAGGTAAATGAGAGAAAAGAACGTGGAAAAGTTTATTAAAAATTTAAAAAACCAAACGAAGGAGGTTTAAAGATGAAGAAAGTTTTAGTAGTGACCTTAGCAATCTCTTTATTGTTAGGGTTTGTGGCAGTAAGGCCTCTGTCTGTAGGCGCTGCAGGATTTAGAGATGTTCCTGCTGCTCATTGGGCAAAAGGCCAGATTGATTACCTTGTTGGTAAGGGTGTTATTGTAGGTTTTCCTGATGGGACATTCAAACCTGAATCACCTGTTACAAGAGAACAATTTGCAAAGATGATCTGCGTTGCAAAAGGTCTTGGGGAGTATAAGCCTGCAAGACCTACATTTAAGGATGTCGCTCCCTCCCGCTGGTCTTATGGCTTTGTAGAGGCAGCGGCAAGGGCAGGTTACATCTTAGGTTATCCTGATGGTACTTTTGGGCCAGCGAGAAATATCACAAGAGAAGAACTTGCAGTCCTTGGTGTAAGAGTGCTTGGAAAGGAAAGAGAGGCAAATGCAATCACTGAATCATTTGTATTTGCTAATGATGAGCCTAAAATCTCAAAATGGGCAGTAGGAGCAATGACAATTGCGGTAAGACCGAAAGTTCAGCTTTTGAAGTGGGATGATGCAAGAAACATAAGACCAAAATCTGCAGCAACACGTGCAGAATGCGCTCACTCTATTTATATGATTCTTGTTCCCCCTGGAACAATAGCTAAACCTGGTACAAGGGGTCTTCAGGAGGTCTTTAACCTTTCTGAAGAAGGACCGGAGAACTTCTTCCCTGTAACTTCAGATTCAGCATATACGCAGCAGGCGTTTACTTATATAGCTGGGGGCATGGTAACTATGGTTCCTGGTGGGACACTTTATCCAGACATGATCACAGCTATTCCAACGCTTGATAATGGTTTGCTCAAGATTAACGAAGAGGCAGGAATCTGTGAAACAACATTTAAATTAAGAAAGGGAATTAAATGGTCCGACGGCAAACCTGTTACGGCAGATGATGCGATTTTTGGTGTAAATCTATATCTTAATGATGCAATTCAGGCAGTGCTTAGATACCCTTACGATTCTATTGTTGAGATGAGGAAGGTTGACGATTACACCATCTATGTAAAGTGGAATTTAATAAGTATTGATTGTACGCTGGGTCTCCCTATTTATCCGAAGCATATTCTTGGGCCTATCTATGATGAGGACCCTGCCCTTATTAATAGCTGCGATTATGTAACTAAGAGCCCCGTTCACTGTGGGCCTTATGTGCTCAGTAGTTTTGAACCTAAACAGCATTATATCTACACACCTAACCCATACTGGTATGGGGGTGAGCCTGTTATCCAGAGGATAGTTGATAGAGTAATACAGGATACAAATACACAGCTTGCAAACTTTCTTGCAGGTGGTCTTGATACAGGTTCTGCGATTCTTACACTTGACCTTGCAGACGAGTTGATAAAGAGGGCTGGTCAAACCTTCAATGTTTATAAAAATAGTGGCTCAAGCTTTGGAATTATTCCGCTTAATAACCAGTCTGATTGGTTTAAAGACGTAAGGGTAAGACAGGCATTTATGTACGCAATGGATAGATACGAGCTTGTGAGAAGGGCACAAACAGGTGAATATCCTGCACTTTCTCTTGTACCGAGAGGAACATGGGCATTTAAAGATGTACTTGGCCAGTATAGCTACAGTCCTGATAAGGCAAATGAGCTTCTTGATGCAGCTGGATGGAAATGGAATGCAGACCATACCTTGAGAATTCTTCCCAATGGGGAAGAAGCTGTCCTTGAGGTTCCGTATGCTGTGGGTGCAAAGTTTAGAGAGGATGAGCTTACTGTACTACAACCTATGTTTAAGAAGGTCGGCATTAACTTAGAACACAAGCCGATGGATTTCGATGCCTTGCTTGATAGTGAAACTAAAGGTACGTTTATCCTTACACTTCACGGTATTAGTTATAGCGAATATGACCCTGTTGGGGGCATGATTTCCCTCCAGTCCAGAGAAATCCCAACTGAAGAGAACGGCTGGGCAGGGCAGAATGTTGAGAGATACTCAAATCCTGAGATAGATGAGCTCGTACCAAAAGCGATTGCTGAGAGTTTCAAATCCCAGTCAGAAAGGATTCCAACCCTCCACAGAATTCAGGAGATTTGGGGAAGGGATGTTCCATTTATCCTTCTTGAACAGCGTCAGTATCCTGATATTATAAGAAAGGGTCTACAGAACTGGAACCACTTCTTCTCAGGCACTGCTTACTTTAACTGGATGTGCGGTTACTGGTACTGGGATACAAACATCGGGTAGTATCAGACAGAGGTTTTTATTGATATGAAAGGAGGGCAGGTGCAATGCACCTGCCCCAACATTGTATACTAAGTGGAGGAAGATAAATGAGAAATTATTTGATAAGAAGAACTCTGCAGTCAATACCTATTATACTGGGAGCGATGCTTGTATCATTTATAATATTGAGTCTTGTAAGTGACCCTTTTGCTGCAATGATGGAGAACCCGAAAGTAAAGCTGGCAGATATAGAAAGATTACGCAAGGCATGGGGATTTGATCTACCTGTTTATTTAAGGTTTTTTAAATGGTTTGGCTCGGTATTAACGGGTAATTGGGGTCCATCTCTTCTTTACCCTGGGTATAGTGCAAGAGAAATCATTTTTAGAGCTTTACCGATTACATTACAGGTAATGGGGCTTCAATTTATTTTTTCCCTTATAGTTTCCATTCCTCTTGGAATTATTTCAGCAATAAAGCAATACTCTAAAACTGACTATACTCTGACTTTTTTCAGCTTTTTTGGGATGTCTATGCCCACATTTTGGTTCGGATTGATGATGATGTTGCTGTTCTCTGTATATCTAAAAAGGCCTTCAGGTGCATCCCTTCTACCTCCCGGAGGCATAATAACACCAGGAATGGAGAGTGCTCCATTTCTTGCAAGGTTAGGTGATAGGATTCAGTATCTTATTTTACCTGTTATTGTGCTTTCTCTTAACTCCATCGGTTCCTGGGTGAGGTATATGAGATCCTTTATGCTTGAGGTATTGCACCAGGATTATTTGAGGACTGCCCGGGCAAAAGGCCTACCGGAAAGAAGGGTTATTTATAAACATGCCTTAAGAAATGCCCTTATTCCAATTGTAACTCTTATTGCACTTTCCTTACCAACCATTGTGAGCGGTGCATCCATTACTGAGTTTGTATTTAATATCCCGGGAATGGGCCAATTGATATTGAATGCTGAGCTAAAAAATGATT
Organism: Caldiserica bacterium UBA4770; assembly: GCA_002403335.1. Classification (GTDB taxonomy): domain Bacteria; phylum Caldisericota; class Caldisericia; order Caldisericales; family Caldisericaceae; genus UBA4770. The sequence goes on along the minus strand of DHHO01000021.1, from coordinate 32,226 downwards.
ATCCCACAGCAATGATTGCACTTACTTTAAGCACAGTGCTTGTTGTTATTGCAAACTTTGTTGCAGATATTGTCTATAGTTTTATAGATCCTCGAATAAGGTACGCGTAGAGGAGGCATAAATGGCTACAGAATATGCTTTAGAAGAAGTCGAAAAGAAAGAAACCTACAGCTACTGGAGGATGGTCTTTAAGAGATTTCGTAAACATAAGCTTGCAATGACTGGGTTGGTTATTTTAGTTGCAATCATTATTACCGTAATTGTCGGTCCTCTTATCTGGAGAGTAGACCCTATTGCCCAGCTTGAAGGACCATATGAGTTGCTCTCTCCCAGTAGAGACCACCCTTTCGGGACAGATGATTTTGCACGGGATGTGCTTGCAAGGTGGTTTGCTGGAGGAAAGATCTCTCTTATGATTGGGTTTGCTGCAGCTGTCTCTGCAACAATTATCGGGGCAGTGGTAGGGCTTGTTGCAGGTTACTTTGGAGGGGTGGTTGATGCTATCCTTATGAGGATTGTTGATATATTGCTTTGTATACCAACTTTTCCATTACTTATTGCCCTTGCCTCTGTACTTGGTAAGGGGGTATGGCAAATAATATTGGTTATTGTTGTCTTTGGGTGGATGGGAGATGCTAGACTTGTTAGAAGTGTTGTACTTTCGCTGAAGGAAGAGCAATTTACAGAGGCTGCGAAAGCAATTGGAGTTTCTCCTTCAAGAATTATGTTTATTCACTTTTTGCCAAATGTTATGGCTCCCATTATTGTATCTACAACACTTGGAATTGGCTCTTCAATTGTTTACGAGGCTTCGATTAGTTTTCTCGGCTTTGGAGTTCAGGCACCTCTTGCAAGCTGGGGTAATATGTTGCAGAACGCACAGCAGTATATCTGGAACGCACCAAGGCTTGTGTGGTACCCAGGATTGGCAATATTTATAACTGTCTTATCCTTTAATTTCATTGGTGATGGTCTTCGGGATGCCATGGATCCAAAGCTCTATAGGTAGGTGAGAGATGGGAAATAATGAATTGCTGCTCGATTTAAGAAATCTTCAAACGTATTTTTTTACAGATGATGGTGTTGTTAAGGCTGTTGATGGTATGAGCTTTCAAATTCGTAAAGGTGAAGTACTTGGACTTGTAGGTGAATCAGGTTGTGGAAAGAGTGTCGCGTCTCTTTCTATTATACGTCTTGTTGATAAACCCGGAAAGGTTGTTGGGGGGGAGATTATTTTTAAGGGAGAAGACCTCCTTAAGAAGAGTGAAGAAGAGATGAGAAAGATCAGAGGAGCCGAAATTGGGATGATATTCCAGGAACCAATGACATCCTTGAACCCTGTTTATACTATTGGTAATCAGATTATGGAGGCAATCCTTGTACATCAGGATATAGGTGAGGAGGAAGCTCAAAAGAGAAGCATAGAGCTTTTAAAGCTTGTGGGTATTCCAGAACCTGAAAGAAGATTCAACCAGTATCCTCATGAGTTAAGTGGTGGAATGAGGCAAAGAGCAATGATTGCTATGGCTATGTCATCAAATCCTGACTTGCTTATTTCAGACGAAGCAACTACGGCTCTTGATGTCACAATACAGGCACAGATTCTTGAGCTTATGAAGGACCTCCAGAAAAGAACGGGGATGGCGGTTTTATTCATTACTCACGATCTTTCCCTTGTCGCAGAGATGGCTGATATTGTTGCAGTAGCTTATACAGGAAAGATTGTTGAGTACTCCGATGTTCGGAGTGTGTTTAAAAATCCCAAACATCCTTACACTTTCGGACTTTTAAGATCCGTGCCAAGCCTTGTTAATGAACAGAGAAAGGTGGATCTTCCTGCAATTGAGGGAATGGTTCCAAGTCCTTATCATATGCCTAATGGTTGTCATTTTCATCCAAGATGTCCTTTTGCAACTGATGTGTGTAGAAGAGAGATGCCGGAACTTGAGGAAAAACTACCCAGCCATTATGCGAGGTGTTTCCATCCAGTTGAGGTCTCCAAGGAGGTTGTATGAAGAAATTAGTCGAAGTGCAGAATCTTACTAAATACTTTCCAGTTCTTGGTGGTGTGTTTTCCAGGCCAATCGGTTGGGTTAAGGCAGTTGATGATGTATCTTTTCATATATATGAGGGGGAGACATTTGCTCTTGTAGGAGAGAGTGGTAGCGGGAAGACGACCTGTGGGAAAACAGTTATAAGGCTGATTGAGCCTACCAAAGGGAAAATAATTTTTGAGGGAAAGGAAATTACGAAACTATCTCAGAGTGAAATGCGTCCTTTAAGAAGAAGTATGCAGATTATATTTCAGGACCCTTACGGTTCTTTGAATCCAAGGCTTCCTGTTGGAGAGATTATAAGGGAGCCTTTATTGGTACATAATATAGGAACGAAAAAAGAGCAGGAAGATAGAGTTGTTGATGTGATGAAGCTTGTTGGTTTGAGCCCTGAGTATCTTCACAGATACCCGCATGAATTTTCTGGTGGGCAGAGGCAGAGAATTGGAATAGCCAGAGCAATTGTTTTAAACCCGAAATTTATTGTTGCAGATGAGCCCGTTTCTGCTCTTGATGCCTCTATTCAAGCACAGGTTCTTAACCTTTTGCTCGATCTGCAAAAAAAGCTTGCTTTAACCTATCTTCTTGTTGCTCATAACCTTGCTGTGGTGAGGCATGTTTCTGATAGAATTGCCGTCACGTATCTGGGAAAAGTTATTGAGGTAGCTGAAACAACCGAGCTTTTCTCAGTTCCCTTGCATCCCTACACTCAAGCTCTTCTATCTGCAATTCCCGTTCCTGACCCTGATGTAAAGAGGGAGAGAATCTTATTGCAGGGAGACATTCCCTCGCCTATAAATCCTCCCTCGGGATGTAGGTTCAGGACGCGTTGCAGGTTTGCAAAGGATATTTGTAAAGAAAAAGAGCCTCCTCTTATCGATGTTGACGGAGAGCACTATGTTGCCTGCCACTTTGTTAAGAAGGGTAAAAAAACTGAGTATACTGTGTCATAATCGAAGGCCAGGATATCTGGCCTTCCTCAATGTTTAGTAGTTTTTTCTTTACAATTATTGCTTTTCTTTAATTTTGAATCTTTGAAGCACTCTTTAAAGTATTTTTAGCTTAAGCAAACGTTTGCCTGATGCGTGTATATTCTGGTAATATGGGGATTTCTAAAATTATAGCATATATAAATGACTGTTTGATCTTTATTGGCTTTCCATTACCTCGTTTAATTTCTCCTGATAATTCTTCTAATCCTTCTTATGCGATTACAAGTTTTTTATTATTGTATACGTTTTTGCTGTATCATTCTGACAATGTCAAAGTTGAAAAAGAATTTTGTCTTATAAATGCGAGACCTTTTACATCTACTAAGCTTAAGAGGGAAGAGAGAGTCTTTTTGACTTTTTTTCTTATATAACCAAATGCTTTTAAAGAAAAAGGGCAATTATGTATCTATCTTTTTATTTTTTGAGAGATAATAAATAATGCACCGATAATTATTGCAGGGAGAGAGATAGTTGAAAAAGTAAGTAAAGACTGATATGTTTTAAAAAGAAACGTAAATGATAAACCCATAAGGATAAATATGGTACCCCCAATTAGAGGTTTTCTCCAAGAGACTAATAACGCAATTATCAAAGCAAACGATGGTACTAAATGAACTAAAAACCCGACTAATTTTTGAATAAATGGGGCTTCAACCTCAAATACATCCAGTGCGAAAATTGATAGGAATAAAATAAATAAAATTGCAAGTACTCGTGGAATCCAGAATAATTTGTGAGTTTTCATCGTAACTAATCCCCGTAATGAATTGTATAGAATTTGATGATAAAAAGCAATTGTATCTAAGATATTGAAAAACTTCTATTCTGTAACATGATTCCTGTATCTTCTCTACCACCCTGTCCTGAATCCAGTTCAGGGTCTTTAAGGGTTTAGTTTGAGAGGGTAAAGGCTTTTCTTAGTACTCTATATGTTCTTTCCCTTCGCTTCAAAGCTCTTTGAAGGTGTCTTTGTAGTTTAGGTAATTTCCCGAAATGATATTGAAAAAATTATGTTACACTGAACTCTATGCTGTGGATTTTCGGTGTAGCTCGTTTTTAGCCCAGGGTTAAGGGTATGCGAGATGACATTTCTTTTTTTTCATACTTTTTCAGGAGCCTGAGCTCTTTTATACATTTGCTTGACTTTCATAAGGTTTTGTGTAAAATATAAGTTGCTGAGTCTGGGCCCGTAGCTCAAAGGCAGAGCGGTTGGCTCATAACCAATTGGTTCCTGGTTCGAATCCAGGCGGGCCCACCAGATGGAGGTATGAATGTATATTAAACTTTTGTGGGATCTTGAACAGGAAGAACTATCAACTCAGAAGAAAAGACAAAGGATAAAAGAGATTGAGGAAGAGCTTAAAATTGAGAGTGAGATTAATCTATTGAAAGACCAATTAGGCGATGTAAAAAAAGAGTTAGAAGTCTTCTTGCGACATAAAAAGAGTATAGAAAGCGATATAGAAGACAGTAATAAATCCCTTATCAATATTATGGAAATGCTTGAAAGTAAGAAGCCGAGAACCATAAAGGATACAAAGCGACTTAAGAAAGAGCAAGATGCCCTGGCAGCTAAGATAGAAAGCTTGAAATTGAGTCTTGAAGCACGGGAAAAGGAGATCAGGGACCACGAAGAGAAAGAGCAATTACTTAGCAAGAAGATTGAGGAGGATGAGGAGACACTTAAGGTTATAAGCAAAGAATATAAGAAGCTTGAGAAAGAAGTAAAAGAAGAAAGCAAGCAATTTCAGAAGGAGTTTAAGGAGAAGGTGAAAGGAATTCCATTTGCTGTTATAAGTAAATATATGGAGGTTAAGGAAGATTTTCCACATGGGGCAATTGCACAGGTCGAGCAGGGGTATTGTGGTAATTGTGGTTCAAAGATTCCTCTTGAGGTAATTGAGGCGTTTAAGAAAGGTACTGAAGAGCAGATTGTAAGGTGTGAAGTTTGTGGAAAGATTTTATTTTATCAGTGATTTAGTAAATTATCCCTGAGTAAGGAAGGTAGCTTCGGGCATAAGCCTGAGGAAAGTCCGGACTCCGGGGAGCAAGGTGCTTGGGAAAACCAAGTAAGGGTGACCTTAAGGAAAGTGCCACAGAAAATAACCGCCTTTCATAAAGGTAAGGGTGAAAAGGTAGCGTAAGAGACTACCGATGGTCCTGGTGACAGGGCTATGCAGGGTAAACCCCACCTGGAGCAAGACCGAATAGGATAGCTAAGGATGCTCCCTCCGTGCTATCGGGTAGGTCGCATAGAGAAATGGCTGCCACCTTTTTAAGGAACAGAATCCGGCTTATTTCTTACTCAGGGTTTTTGGAGTTTTGAATACCTGTATTTTTTTTGTATAATACAACATATTTGCTTACGGGGCGTGGCGCAGTTTGGTTAGCGCACCTGCATGGGGTGCAGGGGGTCGGAAGTTCGAATCTTCTCGCCCCGACCATTACGGGATGTGGCTCAGTTTGGTAGAGCACTTGGTTCGGGACTAAGGGGTCGTGGGTTCGAATCCCACCATCCCGACCAGGGTTTTTATAGGAGGAAAAGTGGATCAAAGTAGAGCTCCTTTATATGAGGCAGTTGTTAAATATACCGAAAGGGAGATGGTACCTTTTCACATGCCAGGTCATACCTGTGGGAAAGGGGCCCCTCTGGTATTTAAAGACTTTTTTGGAAAAGAGTTTTTTAAATTCGACCTCACAGAGGTTTCGGGTCTTGACTATTTACATTATGCACACGGAGTAATAAGAGAAGCAGAAGAACTCGCTGCCGATCTTTATAAGACAAGAAGTACCTTTTTTCTTGTAAACGGGACGACTTCCGGGATACATGCGATGATTCTTTCCACTCTTAAAAAGGGAGAGAAGATTATCATTGGAAGAAATTCTCATAGGTCTGTTGTAGGTGGGATTATTTTATCAGGAGCTATACCTATTTTTGTTCAGCCTGCTTATAATGAAGATTTTGGAATAATAACAAATATTACCCCTCTTTCTCTGGAAAGAGCCATTAAAGAAAATCCAGATACGAAAGCTGTTTTGATAACTACACCCAATTACTATGGATTGCAGGGAAGGATCGAAAGGATGATAGAGCTTTCACACTCTCATAATCTTGTTGTTCTTGTTGACGAAGCTCATGGGGCACACTTCCCATTTCATCCCTTGTTTCCGAAGTCTGCAATTGAATATGGAGCGGATGCAGTAGTTCAAAGTGCTCACAAAACTCTTCCTACGCTAACTCAGACTTCTCTTCTTCATATTGTATCAGAAAGGTTAAAACGCGACAAAGTTGAGCAAATTTTAGGTGTAATAGAAACCTCTAGTCCATCTTATATATTTATGACTATAATGGATGTTATGCGGAGAGAAATGGCATTGAATGGTAAAGAACTCTGGAATGAGGCAGTTGAAGTTGCAAGCTATGCAAGGGAAGAAATTTCAAAAATTCCTGGTTTTAGAGTAATAACTGAGGAAATAGTAAATGGTAATGATATAAATGCCTTTGACCCTATAAAGTTAACCATCAATGTGGAAGAGCTTGGATATTCAGGTTTTGAAGTGGAAGCATATCTCAATGAAAATAATATCGAGATTGAACTTTCAGACCTGCGAAATGTTTTGTTATTTGTTACCATTGGGATAGAAAAAAAGGATGTAGATCAGTTGATTGCAGTGTTAAGAGATCTGCAACCCAGGGAGAAAAAGGATAAGGAGAGGATTCCCTCTTTTCCAGAAGCAGGTATACAGGTACTCTCTCCCAGTGATGCGTTTAACAGTGATTATGAGGTCATAAAATTAAGAGAAAGCGTTGGAAGGGTAAGTTGGGGTTTTGTATCTCCATATCCTCCTGGGATTCCTGTTTTGGTTCCTGGTATGGAAATAACAGAGGAAGAGGTGCATTTCATTGAGGTGTTCGAGAAGAGAGGAGCTATGGTGCAGGGGCCTATAGGAAAAGTCGATGGGATATATGTAAGGGTTGTAAAAGATATGTGAGGTGCTTATGGTAGAGAGAGATCTATTAAACCTTGTCAAGTCAAGTGAAGAAGAGGCAGAAGACATTATAAAGAGAGCAAAAGAAGAAGTAGATAGGATGAAAGCCTCGCTTGATAATGAAAAGAAGAAAATCATAGAACAATTAACGGTTCAATTGAATGAGAAGAAAAGGGAGATTTCGGAAGAGTTGAGTAAAAGTTTGGAATCAAACCGTGTTCTTATGGAGAAGGAATACATAGAGGCTGCAGAGGTCTTGAGAAAGGCTGCCTATTCTAAGTTAAATGCCTATGCCGAGGAACTGCTGAAAAAACTGATTGAGGAATCATGATTGAGAAATTGAGAAAGGTTTATTTTGTTATTGATAAAGAGCATATAAGTGCAGTTTTAGATAAGTTATTCGAAACTCAGTTTGTCCATATAACACCATATGACAAGAAATTGTTAACATCGCTTTCTTACTTTAAAAGCCTCTCTTCTAAAACGGCCTATGTGGAAGAATTGCATATGATTGATTTTATACTTTCTGTATTTGGGGATTTTGGGGTGGGGAAAAAGGGGTTTTTCCAATCGTTTTTTCCTGAGGATATTGCTTTTACAGAAAGCGACTTTAATAGAATTGTAAAGAGCTTTGATCTTAAAAATATTTACGATCAATGTGTTAACCTTGTAAATAGGCATGAGTCTCTGCGTGAGGAAGAGGATTCTTTAAAAGAGGAAATAGATTTTATTAATAGCCTCGGAGAATTTCCCTTTCAATATTCCGTATTGAATGGCACTAAAGACACACGTTCACTCTGTTTTATGTTAAAGAATAAGGACTTTGTAAAGTTTCAATCTGAGGAAAAAGAACTGATTGAGGAAGAGTTTTTTTATCCATTTGCATCAGAAAAGAACATAACAAAAGTTTTTTTGCTGTACCTGTCTGACGACGAGAGGAAGGTTTTTAATGCCTTGAAGAAATATAATATAGAAAGAATCCAACCTTTAGAAAGGGTTTCAGGATTCAGAGAGGAGGAGGTTGCAAGGATAAACTCACGCTTTGCAGAAATTGGGCAGGAAAAGAGAATCATAAAGGCGAGGATTGGAGATTATTATAAATATAGAAATGATTTAATTGCATTAGGTGATTTTTATAATTCCTTAAAGTTTAGGGATAGTACCCTTGAAAATTTCCTCGAGGGTAAAGAGGTCTGTCTTGTAAAGGGATTTTTTAAGGCAGAGGATGCTGACAAGTTAGATCATTTTTCGAATGATGAGCATTGTTTTGTCATAGAGGATAATCCCGATATAAATGATGTTATTCCTGTTTCATTAAAGAATTTTCCCCTATTCCAACCATTTGAGTTTCTGGTAAGGCTTTTTGGATTACCTTCTTACTCGGGTATTGATCCTACACCAATTGTAGCCATTTTGTTTTCTGTATTTTTTGGCATTGCACTGGGAGATGCATTTTATGGTAGTATCCTTACAATTTTTGGGTTTTACTTTTTAAGGAAGTACTCTCGTAATGTTGGTGCACGGAATTTCTTTTCTATTCTTGCTTATGGTGGAATTATGTCTATTATTGCGGGTTTATTAACAGGTTCTTTAGCTGGTAGCTTTTTTCCTCTATACTTTCCAGATTCGGCTATTACATATTTTCTTTCAAGTATTGCCATAATAGATCCAATATCTCCTACAGGTTCCTTAACCTTTCTTATATTTTCGATAGGAGTTGGTGTGGTCGTTCAGTTTTTAGGCATTGCTTTGAATGTTGTGTTAAAAGTAAGGAGTAAGGATTATTTTAATGCAATATTCAACGGTGTTGGGTGGCTTCTATTCCTGCCCGGTCTTATAATGCTTCTTTTGATAAGTACATTTCCTTTCTTGAGAAATATTTCTTATACTTTCATAGGCATAGGTCTTGCAATGGTTTTTGTAGGTGGATGGGCCTCAACACGAAGGGCATTTTTTAAACCTGTTGCTGCTTTTGTAAATATTTATGGTATCAGGAGTTCTTATGGCGTTACAAGTTTTCTTGGAGATGCCCTTTCTTATTCACGTTTGTTTGCACTTGGTCTGACTAGTTCTATCCTTGCTTCCTCATTTAACATGATGGCCCAGGTAATTGGCGGTATGTTAGGCAGTTTTGGTATTGTTCCCCTTATCCTTGTACTTCTTGTAACCCACGCACTTGGTCTTTTTATAAATGTGCTTGGAGCTTTTATTCATTCGATGCGTCTGAATTTCCTTGAGTTTTTGGGGAGATTTTATGATATCGGTGGGTATGAGTTTAAACCTTTAGGTCTTAACCTGAAGAATATTAGAATCGAAAGGGAGGTAAAAAATAATGGAAAGTAGTCTTCTTTCTAATGGGCCGCTGTGGGTAGCGGCTGGTGCGGCTATCGTTGCAGCATTAGGTGCAATTGGTTCTGGCATGGGTATTGGAAGAACAACGGCTCACGCTGCTGGTATTCTCTCAGAAAAACCCGAATTATTTGGTAAAATGATTGTATTAATGGCACTTCCGGGTACACAGGGAATTTATTCGCTTGTTATAGCATTTGTTATCATGCAATTTTTTGGCTTTGTTGGTGGGAATCCTCAGGCAACACCAGGTCAGGGATTTGCTATTCTTTTTGTTGGCCTTGCAGTTGGTCTCGTTGAATTCAAAACTGCCCTGGACCAGGCACATTCTTCTGTAGGATCCATTGACCTTACGGGGAAGAGACCTGAAGAGAGCGGACGAGCAATTATTTTACCTGCTCTTGTTGAAACATATGCAGTCATTGGGCTTATGACAGCGTTCCTTCTGATTCTGTGGATAAGTTCAAAACCATTTTAAAGATATGAGCCTGGATAGAATAAGGGAAAAGATCATCAATAAGGCGAAAGACTCTGCCTCAAAATTGCTTGAGGAAGAGAGGCAAAGGCTTCAGAAGGAAAAAGAAAATTTCTTAAATATCAAGAAGGTAGAATTCGAGGAGAAAGAGAAGAGAACTCGAGAGGAATTAGAATTTGAATTTAAAACAAAATTTAATCTCGAGAAGATGAATTTCGAAAGGATGCTACTTGAAGAAAAGAGAAAGATTATTGATGAACTTTTTTTGAAGATTGAGCAGGATTTCCTTCAGATGGATGAAAAAGAGTATTTGAATTTTTTAAAGAAGATCATAAAGAGGGATGCTCCTTCTGGTACTTCTGTTGTATATTTGAATAACGCTGATAGGAGAAGATTTGGCAAGGCAGTGGACGATTTTTTAAAAAAGGAATTGGAAGACAGACACTGCACTCTTTCAAAAGAAACTGTAGATATAAAGGGTGGTTGTATAATAAAGGGAGAAGATGTTCAGTTTGACGATTCTCTTGATTCTTTACTTAGAGACTTGAGGGACAACTATGAAATAGAAATTTCAAAACGCTTTTTTGAGGATTTTTGATGGATAAAGAATTTCTAATAGAAATTAAAACCCCAAGTGAATATGACTATATAGATGGAAGAGTTAAGGTCCTTGAGACTTACATATTCACCAGTGAAGAAATTTCAAGGCTTGTGACTCTTTCTATTGATGATCTTGTCGGGGAATTCCTTGGTAGCCACTATAAGCAATTTATTATAAGGGAGGATGCCTCAGGCGTCATTCAGGGCATAAAAGGGTATTATGATTCTATCCTCAATGAAATGGAAAGGTATGTTTCAAGAGGTTTTGTAAATTCTTTCTTCAGGAGTAAGAAGATTTTTATGAGGATTAAAAGCTGGGCCCTCGGCTTTGATACTCCTTCTCCGTCTCCCCTTTATGAAAGGATTCGCAGTTTTCTTCAGGGAGGGAAAGAAGATTTTCCAGAGATCCTTCGAACTACTTATATAGACCTGAAAAACCTTAAGTATAATCCGATTTTATTCAATATATGCCTTGATATTGGCCATCTTTCCTTTCTTCTTGATTCCGCTTATAGAACAAGGAATCAATTTATTGAAGGATACTTCAAACTGTCTATGGAATTAAATTTCGAAGCTATTCTTATTCGTTTACTGAACCTTTTTGAAAGAGAGGAAGTAAATGAACGTTTATTCCTTGATGTTCTTAGTAAAATGAAGGTTTCTGCTTTAAAATTCAATTTATCTTCCGATATCCTCTCTTTCAAGGATGTCGATTCCTTCAGAGAATTTTTAAGAAGCGAGGAGACATCCTATGGAGTTTCTGAAGGCCTTAGACATTCACCAGATGTATATATTAAAATGAAACTCGCATCTTATCTTGAGAAGGGGAGTAGTTTTAATTCTGGTATTGAACCTGTTTTTATCTATCTTGAGAAGCTTTCGGCAGAAGTTGATTTACTTGATGAACTTTTGGAAGGGAAAGTTTATCATTTATCTGACGAACAAATTTTAAAAGAAATAGGACTTGCATATGACTAAGATTGCATTTGTTGGAGAATCTAAACTTGGATGCCTTTTAAAGAATTTTGATATAGAAGTATTTGTTGCAGGCGATTCCAATGAAGTTTATCAAAAAGTTAATGAGTTATTGAAAGAAGATTATTCAATAATTCTAATCACGGAGGATCTTGCAACAACACTTCAGGATCTTCTGTTAAAAAGAGTAAAGCCACTTCCTGTGGTTTTTATCCTCCCCTCTTTCGTATACTCGGGAGTAGGAGAGGAGATGTTAGGAGAAACAATAGAAAAGGCCATCGGAATAGATATATTTTCTAAAAGAAAAAGTTGAGAGGTGCAAGAGTGGTAGAGAATTTAGGCAAAATTGTAAAAGTCGCAGGCCCTCTGGTTGTTGCAGAGGATATACCGGGGGCAAAGATGTATGAGATGGTTTACGTAAGTGATAGAAGGCTTTTTGGAGAAATTATTGAGGTAAAGGGGAATCTTTCTTCTATTCAGGTATATGAGGATACAAGTGGAATTGGGCCTGGTGAGCCTGTTTATCCTACGGCTCTACCTTTGAGTGTCGAGCTTGGGCCAGGCCTTATAGGCTCAATTTATGATGGCGTGCAGAGACCTCTTGATGCTTTAAGGACAAAATATGGTGATTATATTATTAAGGGTCTCTTTGAACCCCCTCTAAGCCGTGAGAAAAAATGGCGCTTTGAACCCCTGGTAAAAGAACAAGAAGAGGTTGTTGGAGGGGATGTTCTCGGGACAATTGAAGAAACTCCACTTGTGATCCATAAAGTAATTGTTCCTCCTGGTCTTGATGGAAGTGTCGAAAGTATTGTTAAGGCAGGAGTATATACGGTTGAGGATACTGTTGCGATTGTCAAAACAAGGGAGGGTTTGAGAGAAATCAAGTTTTATCATCGATGGCCTGTAAGAAATCCACGCCCTGTTAAGACAAGACTTCCGCCGAATGAGATTCTTGTCACAGGTCAAAGAGTTATTGATTCATTCTTTCCTATCGCAAAGGGAGGTACTGCATGCGTCCCTGGACCTTTTGGAAGCGGAAAAACAGTTATACAGCATCAATTATCGAAATGGACAAATGCTGATATTATTGTGTTCATCGGATGTGGTGAAAGGGGAAATGAGATGACAGATGTTCTCATTGAATTTCCTGAACTTAAAGATCCGAGAAGCGGAAGACCATTGATGGAAAGGACAATACTTATTGCTAATACCTCAAATATGCCTGTTGCTGCCAGGGAGGCTTCTGTTTTTACAGGCATAACGATTGCAGAATACTACCGGGATATGGGTTATAATGTTGCTCTTATGGCAGACTCAACGTCAAGATGGGCAGAGGCAATGAGAGAAATGTCGGGAAGGCTCGAGGAGATGCCGGGAGAAGAGGGTTACCCTGCTTATCTTGCTTCGAGACTTGCCTCTTTTTATGAAAGGGCGGGAAGAAGTATAATCCTTGGAAGGGAAGAAAAGGAGGCTTCATTGAGTGTAATTGGTGCAGTTTCCCCACCTGGAGGAGATCTCTCTGACCCGGTCGTACAGGGAACCCTAAGGACAGTCAGGGTTTTTTGGTCTCTCGAAGATACTCTTGCATATGCAAGGCATTTTCCTGCGATATCATGGCTTTCAAGTTATTCTCTTTATGTGGATGTACTCTCAGATTTTTATAGAAAGGAAATGGGAGAAGATTGGAATAGAATTCGGGTTAAAGCGATGAGCATTTTGAGAAGAGAGGCAGAGTTACTTGAGATGGTACGTCTTGTAGGAATCGATGCGCTTTCTTCCTCTGATAGGCTAATCCTTGAGACTGCTCGTTCCATAAGGGAAGACTTTCTGCAACAGAATGCATTTATGGCAGAGGATACATATACATCTTTGAAGAAACAATATAGAATAATGAAACTTATCGACCTCTTTGACGAGCTTGCACGCGAAAGTCTCGAGGCAGGAGTCGATCTTGAGAAAATAATTGCATTACCTGTAAAGGTTGATATATCAAGAGCAAAATTGATTTCTGAGGATCGCCTTGATGAATTTGATAATATAGAAAAGAAGATAAGAGAATCTTTTAGTGCATTGGAAAAAGAGGTGCAACATGCCTAAAGAATATATTACAACAAGGGAAATTACTGGTCCACTGATTGTTGTAGAGCGGGTTGAAAAGGCTTCTTATAACGAGCTTGTTGAGATTAAGGTACCTGATGGGTCAACAAGGAGAGGTCAGGTACTTGAGGTAGATGGCGATAAGGCACTCATTCAGGTTTTCGAGGGGACTTCTAACTTAAACCTCGGAGAGACAAGAGTCAAGTTCTTAGGGAGAGGAATCGAATTGGGGGTATCTCCAGCAATACTGGGAAGGATTTTCGACGGTTCTGGTAAACCTGTAGATGGCATTCCTCCCATTTTACCTGAGAAAAAGTTGGATATTAATGGAAGCCCTATAAATCCTTATGCAAGAGATTATCCTTCTGAGTTTATTCAGACAGGGATATCTTCAATTGATGGACTTAACACACTCGTTAGAGGCCAGAAGCTTCCTATTTTTTCAGGATCAGGACTCCCTCATGCTGAACTTGCTTCTCAGATTGCAAGACAATCAGTAGTACTGGGAGTAGAGGAAAAGTTTGCTGTAGTCTTCATTGCCATGGGAATTACTTTTGAAGAGTCAAACTATTTTATTCAGAGCTTTAAAGAATCTGGTGCTCTTGAACGATCTGTAATGTTTCTCAACCTTGGAGACGACCCTGTCATTGAGAGAATAGCAACACCTCGATTTGGTCTTACTGCTGCAGAGTATCTTGCCTTCGACCTTGGTATGCATGTTCTCGTAATTCTTACAGATATGACGAACTATTGCGAAGCATTGAGAGAAATATCGTCTGCAAGGAAAGAAGTTCCAGGAAGAAGGGGGTACCCTGGTTACATGTATACAGATCTTGCAACAATATATGAAAGAGCAGGGAGAATTAAAGGGAAAAGAGGTTCTATCACGCAGATTCCCATTCTTACAATGCCAGAAGATGATAAAACACATCCAATTCCTGATTTGACAGGCTACATTACAGAGGGACAGATATTCCTGAGCAGGTCACTTAATCAACAGGGGATCTATCCTCCTATTGATGTATTACCTTCACTTTCAAGGTTGAAGGATAAAGGTATTGGTCAGGGTAAAACAAGAGAAGACCATTCAGACGTACTGAATCAACTGTTTGCCTGCTATGCAAGAGGAAGGGAGGCAAGGGAGCTTGCAACTGTACTGGGTGAAGGAGCTCTTACTAATGTAGATCTTGCTTATGTAAAGTTTGCTCAGGAGTTTGAAAAGAGATTCGTTAATCAGGGTATTACTGAGGATCGTTCTGTTGAGCAAACTCTCGAGATTGGATGGGAACTTCTTTCCATAGTACCTGTTGAGGAGTTGAAGCGAATAAGACCTCAGTTCATAGAGAAATATATGAGTAAATATCTTAAGAAAGAGGAAGTGAATAGTGCGGCTTAACGTAAATCCGACAAGGATGGAGCTTCTCGCCTTGAAGGATAGACTTTCACTTGCAAGAAGAGGACATAAGCTTTTGAAGGATAAACTTGAAGGTCTTTTAAAGAATTTTCTTGACCTTTCTAACCAATTTATAAGAAGAAGAGAGGAATTCGATTATAAGTTCTCTGAAATTATTAAAAGGTACTATACTTTAACTGCTTCATATACTCCTGAAGAACTTGAATTAATATTATCAGGGGGTGATTTTAAAATTAACCTTTCACAGAAAGAGCTCTCTATTATGAATGTAAGATTTCCTGTATTTCTATCTGAATTCCAGGGGACTCCTTATTCTTATCCTTTTACTTTTTTAAACTCTGATTTTGATTTACTATATTATGATGTTCGTGAATCGCTGCTTGAACTTATAGAGCTTTCTTCAATTCAACAGGAGCTTTTTCTTATTGCGCTGGAAATCTCCAAGGTAAGAAGAAGAGTAAATGCATTGGAGTATATTATGATTCCTAACCTTGAGGAAACTGTTAAGTATATTGCAGATAAGCTGGAGGAGCTTGAAAGGGAAAATATAGCAAGATTGTTGAAGGTTAAAGATATTATAAGCGGAAAAGGATGAAGAGACTTAGTAAGGATAAGATCTACGAGGGTCGATTTATTTCCCTGTATAGGGTGGTTGTAGAAAATAGTGACAGAACGTTATGGGAGAGAGAAATTGCTGGTTATGGTGGTAATGCTGCGGCTGTCGTAGCTCAGTATAAGGGTAATATTGTTTTGGTTTCTCAATTTCGCCCTGCGGTAGATGAAGTCTTGCTTGAAATCCCTGCTGGAAGGATTGAAGCAAGTGAAACTCCCGAAGCCTGCGCAGCAAGGGAACTCGAGGAGGAAGTAGGGTTGATTCCTCTTGATATTAGAATGATTGCTGAGTGTTTCCCTTCCCCTGGGTTTGTGGAAGAGAAGATTTCAATTTTTTATGCAAGTAGGTTTAGAGAAAGTAAGATTAATTTAGATAAAGGAGAGGAAGTAAGAGTTTTCTTTTTGTCTATTGGAGAAGTAAACAGATATATTTTTGAGAATAGAATTAGAGATGCAAAAACTTTGATAGGGCTTTTGATGTGGAAGGCTCTATTTGGGAGCACATAGAAACTTTGAAAAATGCGTTATTTGAGAAGGGTTTTCGCAAAAGTATATAATGAATATGGTGATAAAGGCGTTTTTTTCTCAAGCTTTTCGTATACAGATGAGAGGAAAAGGATATTACTCTTGAATTGTAGATCCTTCTTATATGACTTTCCAATACTTATTAAAGGATAGATAGTGCTTTATTTCTGGTATAGATTAGGGATACTGCTTGTCGTTCTGCTGCCGCGGTTTTTAACAACTGCTCTCTCTTACTTTTTTGGTTTTTTTGCATTCCTCTTTACCCCTCAAGAGAGGAGGAGTGTTTGCAATAATTTAAGAGCTATCTTAGGCGATGTGGAGCTGCCAGTTTTGTGGAAGCTAACCCTAAAAAATTATTCGAACTTTATTATTGGTCTCAGGGATTTAATGTCTTTTTTGTATAAGGATAGGAGTACAATTACAAGATTTACAGACCCCGAGAGTGTCAGAGATAGACTTAGCGAATTAACCTCTGATAGCAGCCTCATTATTCTGAGCGCACACCTTGGAAATTGGGAACTTTCTGCCTTTGTAGTGGGTTACCTGGGATACAGGGCACATGCCATAGGTTTGGCACAACCTGACTCGGATATTGAAAAAATTTATCAGACTTTAAGGGAAAAAGCCAATGTAGTAGTACATCCATTTAAAGGAGGTATTGTAGGAGTTTATAAAGCACTGAAGGAGGGAGAAATAGCCTCAATAGTGAGTGACAGGGATATAAACCATGATGGAGTGTGTGTGGAGTTTTGTGGAAGGAGAGTGAAATTCCCAAGGGGGGCTGCTGTGCTTGCGTTCAGGACTCATTCAAGAAGTGTTCTGGGATGCCTTATACGGGATAAGAGAGGTTACATTCCTTATCTTTCAGAGGAAATTATTGTTAAAGAGAATGGCAGCGAAGAGGAATTTGTTAAGGAATATGTACAGGCTTTTGCAAAATACCTTGAAACCTTTGTAAAGAAATACCCAGATCAATGGTTTCAATTTTTCGATTATTTTAAGGAGTATGGATGTTTATAGCAGTCATTCCTGCATTTAACGAGGAGAAGAATATTAGGGACGTCGTGGAAAATACTAAAAAATATGTTGATCTTGTTGTTGTGGTAAATGATGGCTCTACAGATTTTACTGAGAAGGAAGCAAAAAAGGGAGGCGCATTTGTCTTAAACACAGAAACAAACCTTGGTAAAGCTGATGCGATGAAGGTTGGATTTGAATATGCTCTTCAGAGAGGCGCTAACCCTATCATTCTGCTTGATGGCGATGGCCAACACGATCCAGATGAGATACCTAAATTTCTCGAGGAAATGAAAAAGGGTTTTGATATTGTTGTAGGTGCAAGAAAATTTGATTTAAAATTAATGCCTAAGTCGAGAATATTTGCAAACTCCTTCTCTTCGTTTCTTTCTACTCTTGCCTGCGGGACTAAAATACTTGATAGCCAATCGGGTTACAGGCTTATTAAGAGAGTTGTAATTGAGAAAATTGAATTTACTTCTAAAAGGTATCAGATGGAGACAGAGATGCTCATTAAAGCAGCCAAATGCGGTTTTAAAATAGGCTTTGTTGAGATTAATACTATTTATAGAGTTGAGGCAAAAAGTAAAATTAATCAGATTTCTGACCCATTGAAATTTATGGGACTTTTTATAAGACTTCTATTCTGGAGATGTCGTGAGAGAAATTGCTGACATTCATATTCATTCAAAATACAGTATTTCAACGAGTTCGAGGATGTGTATCGAAGAGATTGTTCGATTTTCTAAGATTAAAGGAGTTACCCTTGTAGGCACTGGAGACATACTCTTTAAAAGTTGGAGAAGAGAGATTGAACCATTATTTGAAAACCAGAGTGAAGGAATATATTACTATAAGAATATGAGGTTTTTTCTTACTTCCGAGGTTAATCTTGTCTTCGAGAAAGAGGAAATAATGAGAAAGATACATCTCCTCGTTATATTTCCTTCCTTTAACTCAGTTGAGAATGGATATAAATTCCTTTCGAGATTTGGTCACATTGATTTATCAACGAGACCAACTATTCATATGACTGGTAAAGATTTCGTTGAGGGGCTAAAAAATGTGGATGAAAGGATTCATATTATACCTGCTCATATATGGACTCCCTGGTTTGGTGTTCTTGGTTCTCGTTCAGGCTTTGATAATATTGAGGAATGTTTTGAAGAAGGTGCGAAGCAGATCTTTGCGCTGGAGACAGGGTTAAGCGCTGATCCTGAATTAAGTTATATGGTTCCTTGTTTAAGAAGTTATACAATGATTTCTAATTCTGATGCCCATTCACCTGCGGAGATTGGAAGAGAAGCAACAATATTTGATAAAATTACATCTTATGATATGTTTTTTGAATCGCTAAAAGCGATATCTTCGGGGAATCTTCTGGCAACCGTTGAGTATTTTCCCGAGGAGGGGAAATATTTTGCAGATGGCCACAGAAAATGTAAATTTTTTGAAGTCCCAGATAATACTGAAAGGTGTTTATGCCCTGTTTGTGGTAAGCCAGTTACTATTGGTGTCTACCATAGAGTTCTGGAACTTTCAGGGGAAGATAAGGAAAAACAATTTCATAAAATTTCTTCTTTTCATGTTATACCCCTTCGGACTTTAATTTCGCAGGCCTTAAGAAAAGGTAAGAATTCAAATCTTGTACAAATTAAATATGAAAAAGCAATCGAAGCTTTTGGAAATGAATTAAATATCCTCTGTTTTGCGTCGAAAGAAGAACTTTTTAAAAATCTTGATCCATGTGTAGCTAAATTCGTTCTTGCTTTAAGAAATGGGAATGTTATGAAGCTACCTGGATATGATGGAATTTTTGGAAAAATCAATATTGATCCCACAGAGCGGTCCTTTTTAATGTTAGCTTAGACCTGTGAAGTGTGAAAATAGGTATGGTAGCGTATAAATTAAGCGAGATTCAATCAACTCTAACTTTTATGTAGATAATATTGAAAAAATCAATAACTTGACATGAACGCAAAAAAGATTAAAATATAAGTCTATGCATTTATTGGTAAGGAGGCTAAATGGAAGAAAAGCGCGATTTTAGTAAGACGAAAGTAGACCTTCCGATTCCTAATCTTCTACACGTTCAGATTAAATCTTATAATGAATTTTTACAGAGGGGGATTGGGAAGACTCTTCAGAAGCTTTTTCCAGTTGATACAAAAAATGTAAAAGTTGATTATGTAGATTATACCGTTGAACGCCCAGTTAGGAGTGTTGAGAATTGTCTCAGAGTTGGTGCCACGTATGAGGCCAGGGTTAGTGCCAAATTCAGGATGACTTTTAAATCAACAGGTGAGATTAAAGAGCAGGATGTTTATCTCTCAGACATTCCTCTAATGCTTCCTGATGGTTCCTTTGTGATTAATGGAAGGAAAAGGGTGGTTGTTCAACAATTGATTAGGTCTCCAGGCATCTTCTATCAGATTATAAAGGATACAGAGACTGGTTTTAATAACTTCCTTGTTACAATCATTCCTGACAGAGGTAATTGGATGGAAATTGAGGTTGGAAAAGATAATGCAATTTATATAAGACTGAAGAAAAAGATGAGACGTATTCCCATAACAGTTGTACTTAAAGCCATAGGCTTTCCTAAAAACGACGAGATCCTCGATACCTTCATAAGATCAATGACGATGGAGATCTTAACAACTTCTCCTTCTTCTTATGAGTTTGCTCTTGGTAAGGAACTTTTTGAAGATGTTGTAACAGATGATGGGAAAGTAGTTGCAAAAAAGGGTAGCATTTTTACAGAAAATATAATCGAGAAACTTGCAAAGCATGGAGTTGATAAGACTTTTGTGAAGTTTGTGGGACATGATTTCTGGGTAGAACAAACAATCAAAAAGGATAGAACCAATAGTGTTGAGGAGGCAAAAGAGGAAATTTATAAGCTCTTTCATCCACGGGAGAAGGTTACGAAGGAGGCCACAGAGGAGTTTGTGGATGGCTTGCTAAATGACCCTCAGCGGAATGAGTACTTTCCTGTTTCAAGATACAAGATAAATAAGAAATTTCGGAGAAATAGTGAGGCAAAAGTATTAACAAAGGATGATTATATTGATATTATCAATTACTTACTTGATATAAGAGAAGGGAAGAGGAAGGAAGACGATATTGACAGCCTCTCTAATAGAAGGGTAAGGACTGTAGGGGAACTTGTTCAAGAGGAGTTTGAGAAGGGCATTGCAAAGGTTCAAAGAAATGCAAAGGATAGAATTTCAATAACAAAACCGGAAGATCTGAGGCTTCCTGATATAATAAGTGCGAAAACAGTTACTGCTCAACTCAGACAGTTCTTTGGAGCGAGTCAACTTTCTCAATTTATGGAAGAAACAAACCCTCTGGCGTCTCTGACGCATAAAAGAAGGTTAAGTTCTCTCGGTGCAGGGGGGCTTCATAGAAAAAGAGCCGGGATCGAGGTAAGAGATGTTCATTACTCTCATTACAGTAGGATATGCCCAATAGAAACTCCTGAAGGACAAAATATAGGTCTTATCAACTCACTAACTACATATGCAGGAGTTAATGAACAAGGTTTTATCACAGCGCCCTTCAGAAAGGTAGAGAACGGTGTTGTCACAAATGATAAAGTTGAACTTACTGCAGATGAGGAAGAGGAGTACATTATTGCACAGGCCAATACAAAGCTAGATGATAAGGGAAGGATTATTGATGATTTTGTTATTGCGCGTGAAAGATCAGAGTCAGGAGAAATACTTCCAAGGATGGTACCTCGGGAAAAGGTTCATCTTATGGATATTGCACCGCAGCAGGTGATAAGTGCATCTGCTTCTCTAATTCCTTTCCTTGAACATGACGATGCAAATAGGGCCCTTATGGGTTGTAACATGCAACGCCAGGCTGTCTCTCTGGTTGAACCAGACATTCCACGTGTTTACACTGGAATGGAGAGAAGAATTGCACTTGATAATAAGGATCTTACACTTGCTGAAGAAGACGGAATTGTTTCGTATATCTCAGGAGAAGAGATAAGAATAGTTCCAGACAATGCAGAAAGCGAGGAAGTTTCTGTTTATAGAGAGGCAAAGGATCTGAAAGCAAACCTTCTTAATATGATAAAACAAAAAGATATTCTTCTCTTTGATTTTAAGCCTGTAACCGAGGATTATACAAAATTTATTGGTGAGAAACTTACTTCTCAGGTCATTGAAAAATTAATCTCCAGGGGGATAGAGCAGATCTCGGTGATAGAAGAGGATAAGATTCAGAAATTTCCTATTATGAGCTGCTTTGAAATGGAGAAGAATGAGCTCATCATAGGGTATACAGCCGCTGAAACAGTTGTAAGCAAGAAGAATAAACCCATTATTGAGAAGGGACAAAAGATTTCTGATACAAAATTAAATAGATTATTTTCAAGCAATATTAAGGAGCTCAAGGTAGAAGAAGACGGAAATATTGTTGATAAGCCTGTATTTTATTTAAACTTAACTCCGCTTGGAAAAAATATTATTGGCAAAGGGCTTTTTGGAACACTTACCAATACAAAAAGAGGACTTAACTTTGTGAATAATATTACTGAAGAACTCCTTAATGAGCTCTACGATAAAGGTGTTACTGATTTACTTGTTTACTCTTCTGGAGAGGTAGAGAAATTCTTTATTGGAAAAGTGAATCTTGATATCGTTGATAGAGTTGCCGCGAAGGATTATTATGGAGAAAATGGTGACAAAGAGCTCATCGTGAAAGCAAACGAAATTCTTAGTGTTGATAAGCTTCATAAGCTTGCAGAAAAGGGTGTTACGAAGATAGAAGTCAGGAAAGAGAGGATTTATAGGGTCAAGAAATTCCAGAGGACAAATCAGGATACATGTAGAAATGAGAGGCCCATTGTAGAAAAAGGACAGAGAGTATCAGAGGGGGATCCTATTGTGGAGGGTTATTGTACCAGAGAAGGTGAACTTTCTCTTGGAATAAATGCCATTGTTGGATACCTTTCGTGGTATGGTTTTAATTATCAAGATGCAATAGTTATCAGCAGAAGGCTTGTTAGAGAAGATAAGCTTACCTCTATACATGTTAAAGAGTACCAGGTTGAGGTGCATGAAACAGAACAGGGACCAGAAGAACTAACTCCTGACCCTCCCGATGTATCCAAGGAAGCAAAGAGATTTCTCGATGAAAGGGGAATTGTTAAGATTGGATCAAAGGTAAAGGCTGGGGATGTGCTTGTTGGGAAAATTACTCCTTTTCCAGAGGAGGAGGAGACAAACGAGGCTAAGCTTTTCAGATCTCTCTTCAATAACAGACCTGGCAATATAAAGAATAGTTCTTTTAGAGTTCCTCCTGGTGAAAGCGGTGTTGTTGTAGATGTTCAGGAATTTTCACGCGAGGAAGGATATGAATTAGCTAAAAATGCTATAAAACTTATAAAGATTTTTATAGCGAAGAAAAGGAAAGTTATTGTTGGGGATAAATTAGCCGGAAGGCATGGGAATAAAGGTGTAATAAGTAAAATTGTTCCGGAAGAGGATTTGCCATATCTTGAGGATGGAACACCAATTGATGTGATTTTTAGCCCTTTGAGTGTTCCTTCAAGAATGAACCTTGGCCAGATACTCGAAGCAAATCTTGGTCTTGCTGCGAGAAATCTGAATCTCAGAGTGATGACTCCTGCTTTTGGTGGTGCTAAGGAACAAGAGGTGAAGGATTTACTCAGGGAGGCAAAACTGAACGATTCAGGTCAGTTTACTCTTTACGATGGGAGAACAGGCAAACCATTTGACTACAAGGTTACAGTTGGAGAAGCGTATATTTTAAAACTCAACCATCTTGCTGAGGATAAAATACATACCCGTTCTGTTGGTAAGTATACCCTTATTACTCAGCAACCAGTTGGTGGAAAGGCACAGTTTGGTGGACAAAGACTTGGAGAGATGGAGGTTTGGGCACTCGAGGCATACGGAGCCGCGAATCTCTTACAGGAAATGTTAACCATTAAGTCAGATGACCTTGAAGGTAGAAAACATGCTTACGAGGAGATTTCAAAAGGTAATACAATGTTTGAGACTGGCATTCCCGAATCATTCAATGTACTTCAGAGAAGTTTAAGGGGACTTGCGCTTGACCTTAAGGTCCTCCCCGAAGAAAAAGAGGAAAGGCCTAAGAAATTAACAATAGAAGTATCTACAGGAGTTTCTGTGAGCTTAAAATCAAATAAGAATAAGGAGGAGATGAATGAAGGTTAGTGAACCGAGAAACATAAGAAATATTGTTGTTGTCTCTCACGGGAATGCAGGTAAAACTACTCTTGCAGAAGCAATTTTGTTTAAAAAGAAGCTTATAGATAGGATGGGAAAGGTTGAAGACGGTAACACTGTTTCAGACTACCAGCCAGAAGAGAAAGAGAGAAAATTCAGTATAAGTACTTCCATTATCTCCTTTGAACACGAAGGTGTTAAGATAAATTATATTGATACCCCGGGATATGCTGATTTTGTTGGAGAGGTATTAAGCGGAATAAAGGGCGGAGATAATGCCTTAATGCTAATAAATGCAGGGAGTGGTATCGAAGTGCAAACTAGAAGGTACTGGAGGTACCTTGTGGATCAGCATAAACCGCGCGCATTTTTTGTAAATAAACTTGATCTTGAGGAGACCGACTTCGGCAAGATGGTTAATCAACTGAGGGAGACTTTCGGAATGAAGGTCATTCCTCTCACTTTCCCATTTTTTGAGGATGGTAAGCTGTCAGGAGTAAAAAGCATTCTGGGTCCTCAGAAAAGCACCTTAGATGACGCAATCATTAATGAGTTTGAGAAAGAGCTTATTGAAGTTGCGGCGGAAGGGGATGACACCCTTCTTGCGAAATATCTCGAAGGGAAGGAATTAAGCGAAGAAGAAATAAAAATAGGTTTGAAAAATGCTTTTGTGAAAGAACTATTTTTCCCTGTTTTTGCAGGTTCAGCCCTTACATTAATTGGTATAGAAGAACTTCTTGAATTCATGGCATTTTTCATGGCTAGCCCTGAGGACATTGGTTTTATTGAAGGAGTCAACCCGAGAACAGCCCAGCCTGAAAAAAGGCAGATTTCAAAGGATGAGTTTTTTTCTGCTTTTGTATTTAAAACATTAAGTGACCCTTATGTAGGTAAGTTATCCTTTACGAAGGTTTATTCAGGTATTTTAAGCGCAAATGCTTTTGTCTATAATTCCACGAAGGATGTTAGTGAAAAGGTATCTCAGATTGTTTTTCTCAATGGTTCAATGCAGGAACAGACAGAAGAGGTTGTTGCAGGAGATATCTGTGTAATCACAAAATTAAATGTGACTCAGACAAATGATACCCTTTCAGATAAAGATAATCCTATTGTGTTTGAAAAGATTAGTTTTCCAGAGCCCATGCTTACGAGAGCAATGAGACCAAAAACGAAGATAGACGAAGATAGGATGAGTATAGGTCTTGCAAGGATTCTTGATGAAGATTTTACAATTAAGATTTCTAAAAATACTGAAACTAAAGACCAGTTGATTTCAGGAGTAGGAGAGACTCACTTATCGGTGATTGTTGAAAAGCTCAGAGATAGGTTTGGAGTGAATATAGAACTCACTACTCCTAAGGTTCCATACAGGGAAACTATTACAGGTAAAGTAAAGGTTGAGGGAAAGTACAAAAAGCAGACTGGAGGGCATGGACAATATGGACATTGTTTCCTTGAAGTCGAACCCACCGAGAGGGGGAAGGATTTTGTCTTTGAAAGTAGAATTTTTGGTGGCGCAATCCCAAAGCAATACATACCTGCTGTAGAAAAAGGGGTAAGAGAGGCAAGAGAAAGCGGTATTCTCGCAGGTTACCCTGTTGTTGATATAAAGGTGGCTGTTGTCGACGGCTCCTATCATCCTGTCGATTCTTCTGAACTTGCATTTAAGGTTGCTGGGTCAATGGCTTTGAAAAAAGCCCTTGTCGAGGGCGCTTCCATTCTTCTGGAGCCAATCGAGAAGATAACCGTTATAGTGGAAGAGCAGTATATGGGAGATGTGATAGGAGATCTTAATAGTAAAAGAGGAAAAGTTATTGGAATGAGATCAGAAGGTAATAAGCAGGTCATTGAGGCACTTGTTCCTCTTGCGGAGCTCCTTAATTATGCAAATGATTTAAATTCAATAACTCAGGGAACTGGAGAGTTTCAGATGGAGTTTTCTCATTATGAGCCAGTTCCTCTAAAAATTGCTGAGAAGATTGTACAAAATGCACAGGTAAGCAAAGAGAACGTGGAAGGGTAAAGGGAGGTGAGTATCTTGACCAAGAAGAATATTCAGGCTTTAAAAATATTACTTGCATCAAGTGATGAGGTAAGGGCGTGGTCTCATGGGGAAGTGATAAAAGGGGAAACTTATAGCTATAGGACGTATTCCCCTGAGCCCGATGGCCTTTTCTGTGAACGAATATTTGGACCGGTGCATAGTTACCAATGTCATTGTGGTAAACTCAAAGGAATTCAGTATAAGGGTCTTGCCTGCTCTACATGTGGGGTGGAGATACTTCCATCCTCTGTAAGAAGAGAGAGATTCGGCCACATTGAGCTTGCTACACCTGTGGTTCACATATGGTATTTCAAGAATAATATTAATTATATCGGGCTTCTTCTTGATATACCTGCCAAGGATGTAGAAAAGATTATCTATTTTGTTTCTTATATTGTTACTGAACCGAAGAAGACAAATTTAAGGTACAAACAAATACTTTCCGATGAGGAATACAGGGATTTTAAAAGCAAAGGCTTTGACTTTGAGGCCGAGAAGGGAGGGGAGGCAATAAAAACTCTTCTTGAAAAAGTAGATCTTAACAAGCTAAAAGAGCAAGCACTTGAAAAACTAAAGAGTAATGTGAAGCAGGATAAAATAATTGCTATCAGGCTCCTTGAGGTCGTAGAGGGGTTGCTTAACAACAATAGAAAACCTGCTGATATGGTACTAACTGCTGTGCCTGTTATGCCTCCTGATTTAAGGCCTCTTGTTCCCCTGGAGGGTGGAAAATATGCTTCAGATGACCTCAATGAACTTTACAGGAGGGTTATTAACAGAAATAATCGTTTGAAGAAACTTTATGAAGTTAATGCCCCCAGCGTAATGCTCCAGAATGAGAAGCGAATGCTTCAGGAGGCGGTGGATGCCCTTTTTGATAACGGAAGAAGACCCTTTCCTGTTATGAGTTCAACTAAAAAGCCTCTGAGGTCTTTGACAGATATCCTTAAAGGAAAGGAGGGTCGTTTTAGAGAAAACTTGCTTGGTAAAAGAGTCGATTACTCAGGAAGGGCTGTTATTGTCGTTGGGCCGGATCTCAAGATCGATCAGTGTGGCGTTCCAAAAGAAATGGCTCTTGAGCTTTTTAAGCCTTTTGTAATATCTGAACTTTCCAAGCTTGGTTACAATAAAAGAAAGGCAAAGGAGCTTGTGGAGGACCCAACACCAGAGGTGTGGAAGGCAGTTGAGGACCTTTTAGAGACGTATGTGGTTCTCCTTAACAGGGCACCAACACTTCATAGATTGAGTATTCAGGCTTTTAAACCTGTTTTAATTGAGGGCAAAGCGATTCAGATTTCACCACTTATATGCACGCCTTTTAATGCAGATTTTGATGGTGACCAGATGGCAATCCATCTTCCATTATCGGTTTCCTCTCAAGCAGAAGCAAGATTTTTAATGCTTTCCTCACATAATATCCTTTCCCCTGCACACAGTGAACCTCTTGATACACCGGTACAGGATATGGTTTTGGGCACCTATTATCTTACATTGGCTGATGAAGAAAGTAGTATCTATCCAAAAGCTTTGGATTCTTCTAACGAAGTTGAACTTCTTTACGAAAAAGGTGTTCTCGGCCTTCATCAGAAGATTAAGTATCTTCTTAATGGTAAAGTCATTGAAACTACAGTCGGAAGGGTCATATTTAATGCAAGGTTAACGAGGGGTATTTTTCAGGATGGGAGTAACAAAGAATTTACTTATATAAATGAGGTTGTAGGCAAAAAAGAGTTGGAAGCCATTATCTCAAGATTTTATGATAGATTCGGCCTCGTGAAAACAGATATTCTGCTGGATAATCTGAAAGAGATCGGATTTAATTATGCGACTTATTCCGGGATAAGTATTGGTAGCGATGATGTAAAGATCCCCGAGGACAGAGACCTTATTGTGAAAGAAGGGGAGAGAAAAACTGAAGATATAAATCGCCATTATGAAAATGGACTTCTTGCAGAGGAGGATCGTTATAGAAAGGTTATTGATGTCTGGCAAACAGTTGCAAAAAGGATAGAGAGTTCTGTATTTTCAAATTTTTCTCCTTTTGATCCTCTTTATATGATGGTAAGGTCAGGAGCAAGGGGTAGTGCTACCCAGATTACTCAAATGGCAGGTATTAGAGGTTTAATGGCTGGCCCGGGGGGAAAGATTATAGAATTCCCTATAAAGGCGAATCTAAGGGAGGGATTGACAGTTCTTGAATACTTCCTTTCTACGCATGGAGCCAGGAAAGGACAGGCAGATACTGCATTGAGAACTGCTGATTCTGGTTATCTGACAAGAAGGCTTGTGGATGTTGCCCATGAACTTATTGTGAAGGAAGAGGACTGTTCTCGGAGAGAAGTCACCTCTACAAAGATTGGCAATGAAGTCATAGAGTCTCTCTCGGAGAAAGTCATTGGTAGGGTATCTGCAGTGGATGTAGTGAATCCACAAACTGGAATTACCTTTATACATGAAGGGGATCCAATTACGAGTGAACAAGCTGAACTTCTTGATCGTTTTAATATTGATAGTATTCTTATTAAAGAGAATATTGAAGGTATTGAGGTTGAGGCAATTTCATCTGGTAGTAGAGATGGTAGTTCCTTGATTTCTCTTTCTGAACAAATCTGGGGAAGGTATGCTGCGGAGAATGTATACGCCCCTTCTGAAGTTACAAAGGTCGGTGTTTCAGAAAAAATTATAAGAAGCGTTATTTCGAAAGATGTTGTTGACAAAGTTTCAGGGGAAGTGGTAGTCTCTGCTGGTAAGGTAGTTGATGAAATGCTCCTGAAGAAGCTTAACACCTTAAATATCAAGTCAGTAGAGGTAATGAACGGTGACCCGGTGTTAATTGTTAGCAGGAATGAATTAATTACCAGAGAAAAGGCGGAGAAGATAGAAAAACTTGGTATTAAAAAGGTTAAAGTGAGATCTCCTATTACTTGTAAGACGGATCATGGTGTGTGTGTTAAGTGTTATGGTATCGATCTTTCTTCAAGAAAGGAGGTTAAAATAGGTGAGGCAGTTGGGGTTGTTGCAGCTGAGTCTATTGGGGAACCGGGGACGCAGTTAACATTAAGAACATTCCATACTGGCGGAGTCGCAGCAGAAGATATCACACAGGGTCTACCAAGGGTTGAAGAGCTATTTAGTGCAAGAAGCCCAAAGGGAAAGGCATTAATTGCTCCACTTTCAGGTAAGGTGGAAGTGAGTATGGATAAAATAAAACAGAATGTTACAATCACCGGCAGTAGAGGGGAAAAAGTTAAACTTGTAGCTCCGAGAGATAAAAAACTCAGGGTGAAGAGTGACGATAGCATAACAGTAGGGGATATTTTAAGTGATGGTTCTCTTGATCCTCGTGAAATTCTTGAGATAAAGGGAATGAATTTTACCGCAAGGTATATTGTGGAAGAGATAGAGAAAGTTTATAAATCTCAGGGTGTAGACATAAATGTGAAACACCTCGAGATTATTATAAAGAGAATGTTTGATAAAGTTCAGATTGAAAATGCAGGAGACACACCATTTTACGAAGGAGAAATTGTTAATAAAGAGGATGTACTTGTTGCCAATAGAAAGAGTTTAGCGGAGGGAAAAAGAATTGCCAAATATAAACTCCTCATCAATGGTATTACAAAAGCAGCTCTTTCGTCTGATAGCTTCCTTTCGGCGGCGTCCTTCCAGGAGACTCCCAGGGTTCTTGCCGAAGCCGCAATCAAGGGAAAGGTTGACCTACTAAGAGGAATGAAGGAATCAATTATAGTTGGTAGAAAGATACCAGCTGGTACCAATATGGAATTTAAGGATGGCGATTAAGCTGCTTGACTTCTTTGCAGCTTTTGATATAATAATCTCTTGTGTAGTAAAATAAAAGTAGGAGGCTAAGAATTTATGAGTACCTTTAATCAGCTTGTTAGAAAGCCGAGGAGTACCAAAAAGAGCAGGACAAAGACCCCTGCTCTTCAGGAATGTCCTCAAAAGAGAGGAGTTTGCATTCAGGTCAGGACAATGACCCCAAAGAAGCCTAATTCTGCCTTGCGAAAAATTGCAAAGGTGAGACTCACGAACGGCCAGGAAGTTATTGCTTATATAGGTGGGATTGGGCATAATCTCCAAGAGCACTCCATGGTTCTTGTGAGAGGTGGAAGAGTTAAGGATCTGCCTGGTGTTAGGTATCATATTATACGAGGTACTCTTGATGCAGCGGGAGTAGTCGATAGAATGAAAGGACGTTCAAAGTATGGTGCAAAGAAACCTAAAGGCAAGGGAGGTGCATGATGCCTCGTGGAAGACAAGCACCAAAAAGAGAAGTGAGCGCGGATTCAGTTTATGGCAATGTACTTGTTGCCAAACTTGTTAACAATGTTATAGAAGGAGGTAGAAAAAGTGTTGCGGAGAAAATTGTTTACAAATCGTTTGAAGTCATCCAAGAAAAGACAAAGAAAGACCCAGTTGAGGTTTTTCAACTTGCTGTCGAGAAGGTAAGACCTCTTGTACAGGTGAAACCAAGGAGAGTTGGTGGAGCAACATATCAGGTGCCCATAGAGATTGAGAAGGAAAGGGGAGAAAAAGTTGCACTTAAGTGGTTGGTGAAGGCTGCAAGAGAAAAGAAGGGAAAATCAATGTATCTGAAACTTTCTGAGGAGATTATAGATGCCTCTAATGAAACGGGGGCTGCTTATAAAAAGAAATTAGACTTGCATAAAATGGCTGAAGCTAACAGGTCTTATTCTCATTTAAGATGGTAGGAGGATTTTTTTGTGAGTCTTAAAACTCCGCTTGATAAAATTAGAAACATTGGCTTTATTGCTCATATAGATGCCGGGAAGACTACAACGACAGAGCGGATTTTGTATTTTACAGGACTTACTTACAGAATGGGCGATGTAGAGGAAGGTAATACCGTTACAGATTGGATGCTACAGGAAAGAGAGAGGGGTATTACTATTAAGTCAGCTGTTATTACCTGCTTCTGGAAAGGGTATCAGATTAACATTATAGATACGCCCGGGCATGTTGATTTTACGGCTGAGGTTGAAAGGGCACTTAGAGTGCTTGATGGAGCCATTGTGATTCTTTCAGGAGTAGAAGGGGTTGAAGCCCAATCGGAAGCTGTTTGGCGACAGGCTGACAGGCATAAAGTACCCAGGATTATTTTTATCAATAAAATGGATAGAATTGGGTCTTCTTTCACTGACACTGTGAAAAGTATAGAGGAACGCTTGAATGTAAAACCTCTGGTGGTGCAGATTCCTATTGGTGCCGAGGATAACTTTCATGGGGTTATAGACCTTGTTGAATGGAAGAGTTACCTCTATGATGATCCTGCAGGCGAGATGTTTGATGTTAAGGAAATCCCGCAGGAAATGCTTGAGGAAGCAAAGAAGTGGAGGGACCGCTTGATGGAAAGTGTGGCTGATGTCGATGAGGAAGCATTAAGCGTTTACATTGAAAAAGGGACTATAACAGCGGAAGTATTGAAGAGAGCGATAAGAAGAGCCACCCTTTTCTCGATTGCATTCCCTGTTTTTATCGGAAGTGCTTTCAGGAATAAAGGTATACAGAAGCTCCTTGACGGAATTTGTGATTACCTTCCTTCCCCGCTTGATAAGGGTGAAGTAAAGGCCAGGGATATTGAGGGTAGAGAGGTTTCATTGAGACCCGATCCTCAAGGAGCACTTGCGGCACTTGTTTTTAAAGTAACAACAGATCCCTATGCCGGCATTTTAAGTTTTATAAGAGTCTATTCTGGAACTCTTGAAAAGGGTACTTATGTACTTGACTCAAAAACTAATGAAAGACAGAGGATTATGAGGTTACTGAGGCTCCATGCAAATAAGAAAGAAGATGTTGATTATATTAGTGCAGGAGATCTTGGAGCAATTGCGGGAATGAAGAGTGCCTATACAGGACATACAATATGTAGTATAACACAGCCATTGTTTCTTGAGGATATTCAATTTCCTGAGCCTGTTGTTTCTGTTGCAATAGAGCCTAAGACTAAAGTAGATCAAGACAAGCTGGCGGAAGCACTGGTAAAGTTTTCTGTAGAGGACCCGACTTTTAAGATTAAGTATGATGAGGATACTTCCGAGACCATTATCTCCGGGATGGGAGAACTTCACCTCGAAATTATTCTGGATCGGTTGTTCAGAGAATATGGAGTCAAAGCTCATATTGGAAAACCTCAGGTTGCTTACAAAGAGGCAATATCAACAATAGCCGTTTCTGAGGGAAAATACATAAGACAAACAGGAGGACACGGTCAGTATGGTCATGTCGTATTGCGGGTTTCTCCTTTAACTGAAGGGAAAGGAATTGTTTTTATTGATCAGACTAAGGGCGGGGTTATTCCTAAGGAATTTATTCCTTCAATTGAAGAAGGAGCGAGAATCGCTGCAGAAAATGGGCCTGTCCTTGGATTTCCGCTGAACGATATAGTTGTCGAATTAATCGATGGCTCTTACCATCCCGTGGACTCTTCTGAGATTGCCTTTAGAATTGCTTCTACTAAAGCATTCAGAGAAGCTGTTTCCCATGCGGGACCGTATTTACTTGAACCAATAATGAGTGCCGAAATTATTACCCCTATAAATTTTCTCGGGGAGGTAATTAACACAGTTACTTCAAGGAGAGGTACTGTGAAAGGTATCATTGAAAGAGGAAATACTACAATTATTCAGTGTTTAATTCCTTTGTCTACAATGTTTAACTATACTACTGTTTTGCGTACTATTACGCAGGGCAGAGGTTCTTTCTCGATGGTTTTTGATTCCTATGAAAGAGTTCCTCAGGCAATTCAAGAGGAGATTATTAAAAAGGCGAAAGGAGAAATTTAAGGAGGTAATTTATGGCAAAAGA
>DHHO01000022.1 GCA_002403335.1 Caldiserica bacterium UBA4770 | reverse complement strand
TAAGAGCCTTCTTTGAGTTTATTTACGGAGATATTTTCGATGAAGGGTATAACGATGGTTATATTGATGGCCTTGATGAGAACGATTTTGACGGGGAAGGTGAAGAGGAATGGTAACGTTAGAACCACAGTGGCTTTCAGGATTATTGGGGGTGATTGCCCCCCTCATTGTGAGGTGGCTTACAGGTGCAACGCTTTCAAGAAGATGGAAAAGCCTGATTGCAATACTTGTTTCGGCTGTGATAGGATTCGCCTCTGCGATCCTTTCGGGGCAGTTCAATACTGTTACAATACTACAATCTATTGCGGTTGCCTTCTCCATATCTCAGATATTCTATGACCAGGTTTTCAAGGAGATGTTCGAATGACCATTGATGAGATTCTCAAAGAGATTGCAAATGCTGGCTTCCCAATCGTTGTTGCAGTATACCTTCTTGTTGTATTTGGTGGAAAACTCGACAGACTCTCTAATGCCGTTGAAAAGCTCTCCCGCTATGTAGAGGGGCTAAGTAAGAAATGAGAAAGATAAATTACATCATACTTCACCACTCAGCAACTGATTATCAGGCGCATAAGGATGATACAACAGGTAAGATCATTGCAAGAACTATCTGTGAGAGGGCACAGGAAGACTGGAAAAGGGAATATCCCGATTATGTATGCGATTATCACTTTATCATCGGGCACGCCGGGAATGTATTCAGGGGGCAACCTATTACATCTCCTTCATGGCACTGCACAAACTACGAGATAAATCTTATAAGTGTGGGTATCTGTTTCCTTGGAAACTTTGAAAACATTCAGATGCCGATGTTGCAATTCAATTCTGGAGTAGGCCTTGTAAGGGACCTTATGAAGCAATACAACATACCGCTTAGAAATATCCTGAGGCACAGAGATGTTGTGTCTGATATCACCCACTCTGCAAACTCCACTCAGTGTCCTGGCAAGAACTTCCCTTATGTACCGATGCTTGATGCATTGAGAGATGGCGAACCATTCTTTGATATTGGAGAGGATTATCCTTATATTAGTGAGGTAAAAACACTCAAGCAACTTGGCATTATCAAAGGGGATGGCAATGGAAACTTACGTCCCGATGATTACATTACAAGGGAAGAGGCAATGCTTATTGCTTATAGAATTTTGCAAATGATGCAAAATTAGTTATACTTAATTATCCTTGTTTAAATTTTTACTCTGCTCTCCTGCGCTCCTGTGGCACAGGAGAGTTTTTTATTCATACTGCCAGTGAATTCAACCCCTACAAGGAAACTGAGCAAAATTTAAGGAGATGTCGGAAATCATTTAAAATGCTTTATAAGTCTGAAAATCCCCTGTTCAAAAATCAGAAAACTTATGTTGCTTGCATACTATGATTGTCCCTTAAAAATAGCGAGATTGCTTCGTCTCAATGTGAGGAGGTGAAAAGACCCTCCTCAATACTCCACCCTGCTCCCCCTGTCATCCTGAGCCGTCTTTGCGAAGGATCTCCTCCTTAAAGACGAGATTGCTTCGGTCGCAAAAAACGCTCCCGCTTGACTTCGTCAAGGAAAGGAGTGCGCAATGACCCCCCTTCTGTCACCCTGAGGCTCTTTTGCCGAAGGGTCTCTTCTGTTAACACTACAAAAAGACTTTAAAGGAGGAGATTCCGAGGGCTTTAGCCCTCGCAATGACACAAAAAAGGGCTCATAATGACAGAAAAAGAGGACCCTCAATAACACAGAAAGAGGGATTCTAATGACAGGTGAGATGGTGAATAAGTTACGATACATATGATATTCCTACATTTCATTATTAGTAGGTAAATAGTGTAGATAAGAAAATTTATAGCTTTGTGTAACGTAATTACGAAAGATTAATACATAATTACTTCTCCCGAATTTGAGGACGTCTAAAAGAATAGGAAAACGAAGGTTCCTCCGGATTTGAAAGTTCAAAAATAAGTGTCGTAAGGTGTATCCTCCCTGTAAGAGCACACGTCTTTATGTCCCCCCAAAAAAATCCACTGTTTAAAATGAAGTTTTCCCCTAAGATTTGATCTTTTTAAGATATTCCTTTATTTTATTCCTGGTTTCAGATGAAATGGCATGCTCCATAAGACACGCCTCTTTAAAGGCAGAGACCTCTGAAACACCAAGTACATCTTTTAAGAAAGTAAAGAGTATTTGATGCTTATCCCACGTCTCCCTTCCAATGGCAAGCCCCTTTTCTGTAAGGTGAACGCTCC
The DNA here is from genome assembly GCA_002403335.1 of Caldiserica bacterium UBA4770. Taxonomy (GTDB): domain Bacteria; phylum Caldisericota; class Caldisericia; order Caldisericales; family Caldisericaceae; genus UBA4770. The sequence continues at coordinate 26,105 of DHHO01000022.1, read as the reverse complement.
CATAGTTTGTATGTTCCACGAGCCCTTCTTTCGTGAGTTTATCAACAGCCTCTGTTACCGAAGGAAGCTTTACAGCGAGGAATTTTGCAATATTACTCACCTTTACGCCATCTTTTTCTCTTGAGAGCACGTATATTGCTTCAAGATAATCTTCTATCCCTTTCGTTTTTTTCATATCATTTATTTTAACCCTCCGTCTTCCTGAAAAATGCTAAAACAACGTGAGGATAAGGTTTACCAAGCCACCCAAAATAAATGCCCCAACCACTTCCCCTATTGTTATAAGAAAGGCCTTAAACCTTCCTAATTCCCTTACAAGGGCAGCAATTGTTGCAACGCAGGGAATATAAATCACACTTACAAGTCCAAAAATAAATATCTGTTGAGGGGAGAGCATCAATGCAAAATTCGTTGTCCCAAGAAATGTGGCAAGCATAATAAGTGTTAATTCTTTTCTGAAAACTCCAAATATCAGTGCAACTGTTGCAAGAGGGGGTAATCCCATAAAACGTGCAAGAGGATTTAAAAATCCTGAAAGTGGTTCGATAGAATTTGTTAGAATAAGGAGCTCCATTACAATATTGGCACAAATAATTATGGGCATTGCGAATGTGAAGAACTCTTTCAACCTTATCCATGTTTGCCTTAAAATAATCCTTAAGACGGGCTTTCTCAATCGTGGCATCTCCATAATCAGCCCTGAGGGTGTCCCCTTCATATATTTATTTAAAAGAACCCCCACAAGATAAATAATGCTAAAATCAATTGCATAAATGAGCAATGCATAAAGAGGCCCAAGAAAAACTGCAACTAGCCCAAGTATGACAACAGTCCTTGCAGAACAGGGAACAAGAGTTGCAAGTACGGAGGCAATAAACCTGTCCCTGTCTCTCTCCATTACGCGAGTTCCCATAATGGCAGGGACGTTACATCCAAAACTTTCAAATAGGGGAATAAATGCCTTTCCGTGCACTCCGAGTTTGTGCATAAGGTTGTCTGTAAGGAATGCAATACGCGCAAGGAAGCCGCTATCTTCAAGAATTGAAAGAATAAAATAGAAAGGTGCAATATATGGAAGAACAATTGCAATGCCAGAAATTGCTCCTTCAATGCCCCCTTTAAAGATAATGTCCCGAAGGTAGGGAGGAAGCGGCAGTCTTACAAAGTATGGCTCAATAATTTTAGATAACTCCCCAATCTTTTCTGAAAAGAACTCGCCAAACCTAAAAACAAAGAAAAAAACAAAAAGCACGAGAAATGCAAGTATCACATTGCCCCATACACGATGAAGAAAAATCCTATCAAGACGGTCACTTATGTTTACCCTGCCTTCTTTTTTTCTTATTGAGACACCCTCGGCAATTCTTGATGCAACTGCATATCTTTCAGAGATGATAACACTCTCCACGCTTTCACCATGAATCTCTTCGAGTTCCTTCGAAAGAGTCTCTGCAAGGGATAAAATTTCAGGGGAAGAAATCTCGGAGACCATTGCAGGGTCCTTCTCCAGCAATTTTATTGCAATAAACCTTGCAGGATAGATGGAATTTATTTCATGCTGAATTTCTCTTACCATCTTTCTAATCCTATCCTCAACCTCTTTTCCATACAGAATGTGACCCGTCAACTTCTCCTCTTTTAGAAGTGCATCTTTAACAGTCTCAAAGAGCTCTGTAAGGCCTTTGTTTCGTGTGGCAATCGTCTTTACGACAGGAAGTCCCAGAAAGGCAGAGAGTTTTTTGTCATCAATCTCTATACCCTGCTCCTCTACTATATCATACTGATTTAGTGCAACAACAACTGGGACCTCAAGTTCAACAAGTTGCAGAAGAAAGAAAAGGTTTCTCTCAAGATTGGAGGCATCAATCACATCAATGACAAGGTCAGGTTTTTCTTTCGCTATGAATTCCCTTGCAATAATTTCCTCTTCGGAATATGTGGATAGAGAGTAAATGCCTGGCAGGTCAACGATTCTTATTTTTATACCCTCCTGTTCTATAAACCCCTCTGCCTTCTCCACTGTTTTACCAGGCCAGTTACCCGTAATTTGATTTCCACCTGTCAGCTGATTAAATATAACGCTCTTACCAACATTTGCGTTTCCTGCAAGTGCTATTGTAAAAAATCTATTCATCAATGACTTCCACTATAACTTTTCTGGCTATACCTCGTCCTATTAAAAGATTACTCCCCTTCACACGAATTTCGACAGGACCATAAGAAGCATTTCTTACAATGTTCACAGTTTCTCCAGGGAGAACTCCCATTTCCTGCAATCTACGGGTAAAGCCCGCTCCTACATTTGAAAAACCAACTACCTTTACCTTTCCGCCTTCCGAAACATCGGAAAGCGCAACTCTTATTTCTGCATTCTCCATCAATCATACCCCCATAAGTTAGGTTAACCTAACAATAGTATAGAAGGTTGTAGTGAAAAGTCAATATGTTTTACTATAAATATTTGCAACTCAAAACAAAAGTATATAATAATCATAAAGGGAGAGTGATGAAATGGATATAAAAAATTTTCTTCAGGGTATTAATGAAGACCTTCAGAGAATGGGAACGAATGTTGCAAAATTATACTGGGGGCTTACCACCACTGGGGACCCATCCTATGGAGAGGCAATTGAAAAAGCAGAAATAGAAATGAGACTGTACCTATCGGACAAAGAAAGATTCGAAATGGTGCAGGCATTTATGGGGCAGACTTCCGATGAGATTGAAAAACGTGAGCTTCGCCTCCTATTTCAGGCAATGCTCCCTAATCAACTTCCCAGAGAAAGAATAGAGGCTACTGTAAGAAAAGAGGTTGAAATTGAATCAATCTTTACAAACTTCAGAGCAAAGATTGACGGCAGGGAAGTATCAAACAATGAAATCACAGAGATACTTGAAAAAAGCAATGATACTGAGTTAAGGAAAAAGGCATGGATTGCAGGAAAAGCTGTAGGGGAGCGCATTGCTCCAATCCTCATTGAGCTTATTAAAACGAGAAATGAAAATGCAAAGATCCTCAGTTTTAATAATCACTACGACATGATGATGGAGCTTCAGGAGCTTTCAACAGAACAAATCCATTCAATGTTTAACGAATTCAAAAAGAATACAGATGACCTTTTTACAGAGATAAAGGGAGAGATTGACCGTAGCCTTGCTGAAAAGTTTGGAGTAGAAAGATCAGAGATTTACCCATGGCACTACTCTGACTTGTGGTTTCAGGAAGTACCCGAGATAGATGACTATGATTATAATGCAATATTCAAGGACCGCGATATTGTGGAACTCACGAGGAGAACCTACGAATTGATAGGCCTCGACATAAGCGACATACTTGAAAGATCAGACCTTTATGAGAGAAAAGGAAAAAATCAGCATGCCTTTACCATTTCTATTGATAGAGAAAGAGATGTAAGAGTTCTTGCAAATATCAGGCCCTCGATAAAAGAAGCAGGAACAATGCTCCATGAATTTGGGCATGCAGTTTATGATAAATATATTGACAAGACTCTGCCATTTATTCTGAGGGAGCCTGCCCATATATTTACGACAGAGGCAATTGCAATGTTATTTGAGAGAAATGCAAGAGACCCGGAATGGTATGACAGAGTTGTAAACCTCAGTGAAAGCGAAATCATCAAATTTGAGGAAAAACTCTCAAAACTCCACAAATTCCAGCTTGCAATATTATCAAGATGGGTCATTGCCTTTGTATTCTTCGAAAAAGAATTATATAAAGACCCCGAAGGAGACCTGAACAACCTCTGGTATGATACATTAAAGGAACTTCAGTATATCAATCCACCAGAGGAGCGAAGAAATTACCCTGACTGGGCTGCAAAGATTCACTTCGGTACATCCCCTGTATATTACCACAATTATCTCCTTGGAGAGATGCTTGCCTCGCAACTTAAAGATTTCATTAAAAACAATGTCTCGGAGAATCTACTGAACAAAAACACTGGAGAATACCTTGTTGAAGAGATATTCAGAAAGGGCAGTCGGTACAGATGGGATGAACTCATTGAAAGAGCAACAGGAAAACCCCTCACTCCTACCTTCCTTATAGAAGACATAAAATAATTAAAGGGGGGCATATGCCCCCCTTTTTTATAAATCTTAAAAAAGCAATTACTCAGACTCTACATAAGTAATCCTTCCATCAACAGTAGCTTCAACTTTCGGATTTGCTCTGATATAGTCAACAAGGTCATCCCTCATAAAGTTACCTGTAACTGATCTTGATGACTTTGCTCCCTTAAATGCTACATAACCATCTCCACCTGCAGCCATAAAGTCATTCGTAACAACCTTATAAACCTTATCAAGCTCAATAGGCTCGTCACCAACAAGAACCTCAACCACTCTTGAGCCTGCAGGTTTTTTAAGATTGACCTTCACTCTGATTCCCGAAATCTGAGGGAATTTACCCTGGGCAGTTTCAACCTGAGAAAATCCATTTTCAAGTGCATCAATAACCTGCTTACCCGTGATCTCTATAAGTACAAGGTAGTTATCAAAAGGAAGGGCAGTGTAAACACTTCCAACAGTAATTGGACCTTTCTTTATACTTGCCCTAATACCTCCACCATTGATAATAGTAATGTCTGCATCAGAGATTTCCTTCATCCAATCTGCAATGAAATCCCCGAGGTTCGTTTCTTTCGTTCTAACATTTCCCCTCTCACCATCAAGGTCGACAAGTGCCTCACCTATAACCTCGTCCATCTTCTTGGAAAGCTCTGCATTGTAAGGGTCAATAATAGCCTTTATTTTGGGGTCTTCGGAGAAGGAATCTGTAATGGGGACAAGGGAATATCTGAAGTTATCAAGCTTTGCCCCACTGGGACTCACAGTAAACTCAAGAACAACCTTCCCCACATTGTACCCATAGCTTCCGGTCTGTACTATGGGGATACCATTTACTACATCGGGAGTTTTAAGCAACGTATGAGAGTGGCCTCCTATGATAAGGTTAACATTTGAAATCTTGTCTGCAAATACCTTATCGACATCATATCCCATATGAGAAAGGACAACATTATAGTGAGTCTTGCCCTGAAGCTCCCCAGTAACAGCATTTATTGCACTTACAGGATCCGTTACTGAGATATTCTCAATCCCTGTAGGATTGACAAGAATGGGAAGGTCTACTGTATCAACCCCGGTAAAGCCGATATTAAGGAAACCAAATGTCTTTATGACATAAGGAGCATCCGCAAATGTAGATTTTGTTCCAGTGTCAATAACATTTGCAGATACATAGTCAAATGTTGCTTCACTCATTCTTTCTTTTAAGGTTTCTGTTCCCCAGTCAAATTCATGGTTACCGAATGTGGCTAAATCATACCCAATTGCATTGTAGGTCTCTATGACATTCTTGCCATAGAAGAATTGACCGATGGGGGGGCCTCCACCAATATTGTCTCCTGCATCAACAAGAAGAGTTCTTGGATTATACGCTCTTACAGAATCTACAAAGGTTGAGATCCTTGCAGATCCGCCAATCGGCTTTTTTGTGGTTGCATCAGTGTCACTAAGGAGATGCATATGAAAGTCGTTTGTATGAAGTATCGTAACAACAGGGAATCTAACGGTTGCAATCATCCTCGCAGTTTCAAGCCTCGTTACAGGATTATTAGGATAGAGAGGTTTATCAGTTACAGGGCCAAAGATCCCCATCTTATATATTGTTTCAAGGTTTTCCTCAAGGGAGCCACTATCTTTACCCATAGCCCTGAGGAGAATTGTTGCAGCTTCTTGTTGGGAGACCTTTTTGTTAGGTCTGAAAGTGCCGTCACCAAAACCTTTAACAACGCCCCTTCTTGCAAGTGCCTCTATGTATGGAGATGCCCAGAAAGTGGAAGGTGTATCCTTAAATGAATATGTCTTTAAACCAACCCATGGAATAAACTCGTAAGGGAAGCTCCTTACAATCATCGTCGCAAACTCTGCTCTTGTTATCTCTCTATCAAGCAGTAATTCACCTACTGGAGGATAACCTTTCAAGACATCCTTTCTTACAAGGATATCAACATCAGCCCTTCCATCAAGCAGCAGATAATCGGGTAAAATCTTCCAGTTATTGTCAACCTCTGGGGTAATAGTTCCCTCTTTCTTTACGTATTCAATGATGTAATTTCTTATCTCCTCTGTTGACTTCCATATTGCCTTGTCCTCAGAGAACATTTTGTATCCACCGTTTCCGCCCCCTCTGTGATTATTTACGGCAATCTTGAAGGTGTCATCGTCAGATACTTCAACCCCTCTGTAAGTAAGGCTTACAACCCGTTGTCCTATTGGTTTGGAGATATCAATCACATAATCAACTCCCTGAACGGTATCAAAATTGTAACCTCTGATGTTAGGATTCACAAGAGGAGTATCAGAGGTACCGAAGTCATACTGATTATAATAACTATAAGACACTTCAAGGGCATCCCTTAGGTCCTTCCCTGAGATTTCCTCAACCCAGAGTGTATTATCATAAATATAAAGCGAATAAGCATCCATTACTGAGATTGGTCCCTTCTCCCAGACAGGGGGAGTCCCAGGAAGCATCGCTGCTATAGAAAGAGTCGTACCAAACTCTTTCGTCGCATCAAGCTGTACCTTATGAATGAGATCCATAAGTGCATTATCCTGAATTCTTGCAAGAGTCCCATCAAAATCATCAGTTGCTTCTCCTATGGGAGATTTGACATACTCAACAGCCTTATCATGATACTCTTTTGTAGCTTCAAGCACCTCAGGTGCAGCTTCCACAGTCTTATCAACTGCTAAATTAACTCCCTGTTTATCCTTTATTTTATAACCGTCTTCTGTCTTCTCGAGGGTGATATCAATCTTTGCAAGTGCCTGTCCCCAGTAACCGGGTTGTACACAGAGAACACCATTACGGATAAAGGGTGAAATGTTATAGTGGTCATGCCCAGTAATCAACACATCTATCTCAGGATAAGCCTGGATAATTTTATCAGCATCATTTCCAACTCTGGAAGGGGTGACATATGTGAAGGTCTTTGTGTCACTTCCAAATTCAAAACCCATATGAGCAGACACTACGAGTATGTCAACCTGTGGCCTGAGTTCCTCAATGTATTTCCCTGCAGTTTCCACTGCATCCACAAATTTGTGTCCTTTGAGATTGTAGGAAGGAGTATAAGTATTCGTGTCAACAGTAGTAAGCCCCAGGATTCCCACCTTGACACCGTTCACTTCCTTTATGACATACGGAGTCATTGCTACTTCCTGGGTACTTTCATCAACAAGATTCGCAGAAAGAACGGGGAATTCTGCATCTTTTGAAAACTTCTGCAGTTCATCCCATCCGTAATCCTGAATCTCGTGGTTTCCAACAACCATTGCATCATACCCCATTGTGTTCATAGCAACTGCCATAGGATGAGTTTTGTCTGTCTCTACCTTTGTAAAATAATAGACAAGTGGTGTTCCCTGAATGGTATCACCATTACTGATGAGGATGGAATTGGGATTTTCTGCTCTCACCTTTTTTACAAGTGTATAAACCTTTGCAAGACCCCGATCCTTCTCCTGAAGGGTGTAGTAGTCGATGGGATAGATGTTCCCGTGTTCGTCTGATGTTGCCATAATAGTGACCTTAACAGTTTCAGCTGCATTAATAAAAGACGGAGCAAAAGAAAAGAAAGACAGCACCAGAACTACAGCTACCAAACAACTGATACTTCTTTTAATGAATCTGTTCATATAAACCTCCTTTCATAAAAACTTACCATATTATAGTAACGATAATTAAAAATGACAAGAAGTCGTTAAGATGGGTAGAGGAAAAGAAAAAGCGAGACTGCTACGTTACTCCACTAGTTTTAATCGAAGGGGTGGACTGACCCCCTAGACAAACAACTTCTACGGACGACAATTACTTCCCATTAGGCTCAGAATGAATCGTTACATCGTAAACATCGGGCATCTGTGACTTTATCTTTTCCTCGATGTCAGTCATAATTGCATGAGATTCGTCAACACTCATTTCCTTTGGAAATTCTAAATGCATATCAACAACATAGTAAGAGCCAAGCCTTCTTACCCTTATAAGATGTGGATTAAATGCACCTGGTATCTCCTTAACTACTTCTCTTATTTTAGATTCAATCTCCGGATTTTCCTGCTTTTCCATAAATTCTCCGACACTTGCCCTGAGGACATCAAAACCCATATACATAATAATGAGTGATACAATAATTGAGGCGATGTTATCAAAATACGCCTTTCCCGTAAGGAATATCATGAGCCCTCCAAAAAGAACAGCCAGAGAAGAAACAACGTCTCCCAGATAATCCTTTGCATTTGCCATAAGGATGGGATCTGAAAGCTTCTTGCCTTCTTTTGTCATATATCTGGAAAGGAATATCTTTCCCGCAATGCTTATAGTAGCGCCAACAACCATCATCTGCTCGGTTATTGTCACCTTACCAAAACCAAAACTTGAAACCGCACTCCACAAGACGGCAATACCTGCAATAAGTACCGAAAGACCAATAATATTTGAGACAATTGTCTCAGCCCTTCCATGCCCATATGGGTGGTCCTTATCAGGAGGCCTGGAAGCAATTCTCATTCCCTGAAAACCAATTATATTTTTCAGAACATCTACTGCTGAATCAATACCATCACCTGTTAAGGCAATTGAATGTGCCCACATCCCAAGGATTAACTTAATAAGGGCAAGGAGGGAGTTTACGAATATCCCCACACTTATTACCCTCTTACTTTTTTCGAATCTTTGCTTTTCGTTCGCAAACAAAACTTTTGCCTCCATATGAGAATCATTTTAAACCTTTTGCCATTTTTTGCAAAAACCCCATTCCTGCTCTCATATCGCCTTCCTTAAAAAGGATTAAACTAATGATAGAGAAAATTGTGCTATTAGAGAATTATTTAACAGAGAACGTTTCCATGCAGGCTGCTATAAGAAAGTGAAGACAACTTTCTGGAAAATTATTTAGAAACTCTGTTGTCTCGCCTATTTTTCTATTAAATTTATTTGTCTTTAAAGGCACTGCTATTGTGAGTATTAGTTAATAGACTCATAAAATCTCCTCCTTCAAGCTCTTTAGGATTCCCTTTCTCGTCGTTTTGTTCTATCGCTTTCCTTTCTATTTTTCATACAGATTTCTGATGGTTCAATTCGCCCTCTTGACAAAGAATAAAAACTTCATAAAATGATATGTGAATCAGGTGTAGAATTTTAGGAGGCAGGCATGGCAACAATCGTAAGAGAAGGAGTAACAATATATTACGAAGTACATGGAGAGGGTGAACCTCTTGTCCTCATCGGAGGCATCGGCCAGCAGTGTTGCATGTGGAAATATACAATTGAAGGTTTGAAGGAATCTTTCAGGATTATTGCATTTGACAACAGAGGTGCAGGAAAAAGTGACAAACCACAGACAGGTTACACTATGGATGCCTTCGTAGAGGATACAATGGCTCTTATAAATTCACTTGGGCTAAATAAACCCCACATACTTGGATTTTCTATGGGGGGATTTATTGCTCAGGCACTTACTTACAAGTATGGGGATGTAATAAACAAACTCATTCTTGTTAATACAGCCTTCGGAGGACCTAAGTATGTTCCTCCATCAATGGAAGTAATCAATGCGCTCTTCCAGGGACCCACAGGTGAGACCCCCCTTGAAAGAGGAATAAACGCACTAAAATACGACTTCACAGACGAATTTATGAAGGAACACCGCGACATAGTTGAAGAAATCGTAAACTGCTCCCTTAAAAATCCGCAGCCTGCTTACGCTTATCAGGGGCAAGCAGCAGTGGGAGCTACCTTCAACATGGAGGCAGAGGTAAAAAATATTAAAAACAAAACTCTTGTTATTGTTTCGGACAAAGACCGAATTGTGCCAAAAGAAAATGGCATTGAACTCCAGAAGGTAATTCCTCAAGCAGAACTCGCCGTTATCAAGGATGCAGGTCACATCGCTTTTGTAGAAAAACCAGAAGAATTTAATAACATCGTGAAGAATTTTTTGAAAGGAGCGTGTTAACATGGAAAAAAGATTTGCAAAGATTCTCGCAACTGGTATCTACCTTCCTGAGAAGGTCATTACAAACGAGGAGCTCAGCAAACAAATGGGATTTGACGTAAGTCAGTACCTTTCAGGAGTAACACTCAGGCACGTTTCAGCACCAGATGAATCCGCCTCAGATATGGCAGTGAAGGCGGCAATGGATGCGCTAAACAAAGTTGGAATGAAACCTGAAGAACTTGACCTCGTCATTATGACAACGGACACACCAGATTATGTTACTCCACCTACCTCTCCTACAATTGCCTCCAAACTGGGAGCAACAAACGCAGGTGCATTTGACCTGAACGCTGCATGCGCTGACGCAGTAATTGGCATGAGTATTGCCTGCCAGCACATTATGATGGATCCAACTATAAACAATGTACTCGTCGTTGCTCCATATGCAATGACCAAATGGATTGACTGGGACAACAAAGTTCTCGCACCAATGCTCGGAGACGGGGCTTCAGCTGCTATTATCACAAAATCGGATGAGGCGGGCTATCTTTCTTCTTCAATTGTATCTGATGGACAGTACTGGGATAGTTACGGAATTTATGTGGGAACAAAGTATCCCATCACAAAGGAAATGGTTGAAAAGAAAGAGCACCTTTTGAGGTTCCATCCGAACTTCCACAAGTACCCAGCAGATGTAAATTTTGGAAACTGGCCAAAAGTAATCGAAAAGTCTGTCAAAAAGGCAGGATATGAAGTAAAAGATTTAGACATGGTAATCCTCACACAGGTAAGGCTTGCTGATATTCAGGAAACAATGAAGAGACTCGGGCTTCCACTTGAAAAAACGCACTGGATTATGCACAAATATGGTTACACAGGCTCTGCATGCGCATTTATGGCTCTCGATGATGCTCTCAAAGAAGGAAAGATTAAGAATGGAGATCTTGTAGCATTTTGTACCTCAGGTGTTGGGTATGTGATGTCATCCTCAGTATTTAAGTGGGTATGAGGTAAAAATGAACAGATTGAATGGAAAGGTTGCTATTATTACAGGTGGGGCGGGCGGTATCGGTAAGGAAACTGCAAAGCTATTTGTAAAAGAGGGTGCCTCGGTTGCAATCTTTGATGTAAATAAGGACGGAATAGACGCAGCCCTCAAAGAAATTGCTGGAAATTCTAAGGGATACGTCGTGGATGTATCGGATTTCGAAGATGTAAACAAAAACGTGCAGAGTGTAATAAAAGACTTCGGCTACGTTGACGTACTCATTAATAACGCTGGTATTACAAGGGACGGATTTCTTACGAAGATGGAGATTGAGGATTGGAACAAAGTTATAGCAATAAACCTGACTGGTACATTTAACTGTGCAAAGGCTGTTGCGCCTCATATGATGGAAAGAGGCAAAGGAAATATTATCAATGTCTCTTCGGTTGTTGGCGTTTATGGAAATATCGGGCAAACAAACTACTCGGCAACAAAAGCAGGAGTTATAGGCCTTACAAAGACCTGGGCAAAGGAGTTTGCAAAGAAAGGAATCAGAGTAAATGCAATTGCACCAGGATTTATAAAAACACCCATGACAGAAAAAGTTCCTGAAAAAGTTCTTCAAATAATGATTGACAAAACCCCTATGGGAAGAATGGGGGAACCAATAGAAGTTGCCAATGTACTTCTTTTCCTGGCAAGTGATGAATCATCTTTTGTAACCGGTCATACCCTCCACATAGATGGAGGAGTAACATTATAAAAACGAAGGAGGTTAAAATGAAGAAGTTAGTAAGCATTATCCTTGTAGTTGCAATGCTTATGGGACTCTTTGTAGGGGTTCCAAAGGCAAATGCGCAAAAGGAAATGTTCCTTATGTTACCCGTGGGACTTCCATACTATGTACTTAATGGAGTCCAGATGAAGATTGACGCTCCACCAGAGATCGTCAGTGGAAGAACATTTGTACCTATAAGGCTTGTTTCTGAAACCTTTGGTGCAGAGGTGGGGTGGGATAACGCCACAAGAACTGTGACGATCAAGTTAGAGGATGTAAATGTCATACTGAAGATTGGTTCAAAAACAGCTACCGTAAATGGCAAATCATACGAACTGGAGGCTGCTCCTTACATCAAATCCTCAAGAACAATGGTTCCCATAAGATTCATTTCTGAGGCACTGGGGCTTTCTGTAGAATGGGAACCACAGAAGAAACTCGTTTACATAAGAGCAAAACCCACATTCGAAGTCCCTGGTGTTACAGACAAAGAGGTTGTAATAGGCTCTTTCTCAGCCCTGTCAGGTGCAGCTTCAGTTATTGGTATTCCTTTCTATCACGGTTTCCAAGCTTACATAAACTATGTAAACGATAACGGCGGAGTAAATGGAAGAAAGATTAAGGTGAACATTGCAGACGACCAGCTGAATCCAGCACTTACTGTACCAGCCGTAAAGAAGTTTGTGGAAGAGGATAAAGTCTTTGCAGTCGTTGCAGGATTGGGAACACCAGGATGCCTTGCTGTCATGGATTATCTCAATGAACAAAAAGTTCCATTCATCTACCAGGGTTCTGGAGTATCAGCACTTGCATATCCTCCAAAGAAGTATGTTTTTGCAGTACAACCCAACTATATGACAGAAGGTCAGGTCTTTGTGAAATTTGCAGTGGACAATAACTGGAAAAATATAGCTGTTCTCTACTCGGATGATGATGCTGGAAATGAAGGAAAAACTGGTATTCACACCGGTGTAGAAAAATTTGGGGGCAAGATTGTTTACGAATCTCCATTCCCGATAACAGAAACAGATTTCACCTCCTACCTTCTTAGAGTTAAAGAGAGTGGTGCAGATGTACTTCTTGTATACACCATCAATGTGGCACTTGCAGGTAACATTGTAAAAACTGCAAAGTCCCTGGGACTGCCCCAGAAAATCATACTTGACTACTCCATGGCAGGTATTTCAGCAACAGCAGGCGATGCAGCAGAAGGTGTCTATGTAACAGGCTGGATTGATTTCAGTAATGTGAATGACCCCGGCGTAAAGAAGTTCTACGACATATGGCTGAAGTACTATCCGAAGGACAACCCTCTAACCTTTGCATATGCAGTTGCAGGGTATGCAGCAGGAGAAATCTTTGTGGAGGCACTGAGAAGGGCAGGACAGTATCCTTCAAGAGATGCTCTTGTTTGGGCTCTTGAGACATTCTATGGATGGAATGGAGATGTCGTTAAGGATATAAGCTACGGACCAAACGAAAGGGCAGGAAAATATTCATTGTTCTTCATGCAAGTGCAGAACAATGCCCTTGTCAAAGTAAGCGACTGGGTATCTGTTCTTACAAAACCATAAGCCTTAGGAACTTTGGAGGGGGAACATTACCCCCTCCTTTTTTATTAGATGAGGAGTAAAATATGCTTGACATAAAAGATTTAAGTGTACATTTTGGAAGCCTGATTGCCGTAAACACATTGAATATGAAAGTTTCAGAGAACACAATTCACTCCCTCATAGGGCCTAACGGGGCAGGTAAGACAACAGTTTTCAATGCAATATATAACTTTGTGCCATATACAGGAGACATTTTATTCAAGGAAAAAAGTTTGAAGCATGTCCCCACGCATGGGCTCTCACAAATGGGTATTTCAAGAACATTTCAGAACCTCAGTCTTTTCTACTCAATGACAGTTGAACATAACATTGCCCTTGGCCTTCATCCAACTGCAAAAAGCAACATCTTTAAAGACATTAGTGGGGTAAATATATATTCACAAAAAGGAATCAAAGAGAAGATAAAAAGCGTTGCTGAACTTGTTGGATTAACACAATTGCTTAATGCTTATCCTCTGTTTCTTCCATATGGCACTCAGAAACTGGTAGAACTTGCAAGAGCGCTTGTTAACGACCCACAGCTTCTCCTTCTCGATGAGCCCGCTGCAGGGTTAAACAGCGCAGAGAAGGATTACTTCAAGAAGATACTTCTTGAAGTTAAGAAAAGAGGTATAACAATCCTGCTTGTAGAACACGATATGGGGGTTGTTATGGATATATCAGACCTTATCACAGTTATGAACTTTGGAGAAAAGATTGCCGAGGGAACCCCTGAGGAAGTATCAGAAAATCCTGAAGTCATTCAAGCGTATCTGGGGGTGGAATAATGTTAAAAATAGAAGATCTACACGTAAGTTATGGACCTATAGAAGCCCTTCATGGAATCTCCATTGAATTAGAGGCACCCGAGGTTATTTCAATACTCGGATCAAACGGAGCTGGGAAGACAACACTTCTTAAAACAATATCTGGCATTCTCACGCCAACAAAGGGAGTAATTACCCTTGACGGAGTTGTCTTAAATGGGATGGAGCCCTCGAAAATTGTAAAGCTCGGGGTTGTCCATGTACCCGAGGGACGCCATATATTTCCAAACCTCACTGTAAAAGATAACCTTATCCTTGGTGGATATTTTGGGAATGCTACTCAAAACAGAGAAAATATGGAGTTCGTTTTACATACCTTCCCCGTACTTAAGGAAAGGCTTAACATGAAAGCAGGGATGCTATCAGGAGGAGAACTGCAGATGCTTGCTCTGGGGAGAGGCCTTATGGGTAATCCTAAACTGCTCCTTCTGGATGAACCTTCTCTGGGCCTTGCACCAATTATAACATCAGAAATCTTTAAGACTGTTAAAAAACTCACAAAGGAAAAGGGATTTGGAGTGCTTCTTGTTGAACAGAATGCAAGAAAAGCGCTTGATATTTCAGACAGGGGATATGTTCTCGTAAACGGCAGGATTGAATTATCAGGAAAATCTGAAGAGCTTAAAGAAAATCCAGAAGTCCAAAAACTTTACCTGGGAGGAAAAAATGTTAAATCTGGTATTTAGAGGACTTGCAACGGGTTCTATATATAGCCTCACTGCAATGGGAATTGTACTTGTACTATCAACAACGAACGTTATGAACTTTGCGCAGGGAGACATGGGAATGTTCCTTGCATTCATTGCATTTGCATTGATTATGAGAAATTTCCCATATCCTATTGCTATCATAAGTGTTGTTGTTATTGGACTTATTCTTGGTACCCTCCTTGAAAGGGGGCTTATGTCTAAGGTAAGAAAGACCTCTCACCTGGGGATGATTATCGTAACCCTTGCTCTTACGATGATCCTCGAAGGACTTGCAGGGTACTTTTTTGGAACCACCCCCCTCCTATTTCCTCCTCTGCTTAAAGGGCCACCCATTCAATTTGCTGGAGTTATACTCGACAGACAAGATCTTGTTTCTCTTGCAATATCAGGGATTGTTGTCCTTATCCTCTTCATCATTTTATACAGGACAAAAATTGGAATCGCCTCAAGGAGTCTTGCAGAAGATGAATATGGGGCAAGGCTTCTGGGAATTCCTATAAAGAGCATATATACATTTATCTGGGCAGCAAGCTTTGGGCTTGCAGGGCTTGCAGGTGTGATGGTTGCACCAAAGCTTTCACTCGAACCAAGCTTTATGATTGTTATACAGCTTAAGGCATTTATCGCCGCTGTTCTGGGAGGGATGAGCTCAGTTGTGGGTGCTGTCGTTGGAGGACTTATCCTCGGCGTTCTTGAAAACTTCATTGCATACTATATTCCTCAAATCAAGGATAGCTTCTCCCTTATTCTTGTTGTTGTCGTACTCTTGCTACTCCCTGAAGGGCTTTTCGGAAGAAGACAGGCACGGAGGGCATAGATGAAAAAAATAACACCCATAATTCTTCTTATCATTGCACTCTTTATCCCTGTATTTCTCAGAGAAAGGCCTTCTCTTATCTACTATATAAACCTTTCTATGATATACGCAATTTCAGCCCAGGGACTTAACCTGCTTATGGGAATTGCAGGGCAGATATCCTTAGGGCATGCCGCATTTATGGCAATAGGAGGGTACACTTCGGCCATCCTTGTAATGAGCTTTCACCTTCCTTTTATCATTGCTCTCATCGGAGGTATTTTAGTTGCCTGCGCTTTTGGAGTTATTATAGGATTCCCTGCATTGAGGCTCAAGGGGTTTTACCTGGCAATTGCAACTCTTGCACTGGGTAATGTTGTAACTGATATCATAAAAAGACTTAAGATTACAGGAGGAGATTATGGTCTGAGGAATATACCTCCACCTTCCCTCTTTGGTTTCGAGCTTCAGAACAATCTTTCGCAATTTTATCTTGTGCTTGGATGCCTGCTTCTTGTTATATTCGTAACGAGAAATTTTATAAAGAGCAAAAGCGGTATGGCACTTCAAGCAATGAGAGACTCGGAAACAGGTGCTCGGGCAGTTGGTATAAATATATCAAATTACAAGCTTCTCGCATTTATTGTTGCCTCTGCATTTGCAGGACTTGGGGGAGTTCTTTATGCACACTCCGTCACCTACCTTCACCCCACAAACTTTGGACTTGGCTTTTCAATAGACCTTCTTGCAATAACAATCATAGGAGGCATAGGAACGCTCTGGGGAGTAGTTCTCGGCTCATTCCTGTGGGTACTTGTAAGAAATCTTATGGGAACGGGGCTTGAAGTGCTCACAGGGGTTCTGTTTGGAGTTATCCTCATACTTGTTGTCCTATTCCTGCCGAGAGGTCTTTCTGAAATCTTCTTCAGGATTTCAAACAGATTCAAAAGTAAAGAGGTTCAGGAAAAATAGATGAAAAAAGGTGAGAGGACAAAAGAGCAGATCCTCGAAAAAGCAATAGAGGTTTTTAGAGACGGGGGGTTTGAGAATGGCTCAATTCTTATGATTGCCTCTAGACTCGGGATAAGGAACTCTACCATCTACAGATATTTTGATAACAAAGAAGACATATACAATGAACTGGCAAAGATGTTCAAAAATGGGCTTCTTGACCGCATAAAAAGTTCCATTAATGAAAACCTTGATATACCTCAAAATATATCAAACATTACAAGGGCATATATCTCTTACATCAAAGAAAATACCGCCCTTTATGATACCTTCAGAGAAGTTGAGTTTGTAAATCTGCGGCTCGCAAAGGAGTATTACAGAGAACTCACAGGTATCATTAAGGCACAACTCGATAAGAAGGCAAGAGAGGATATCGACACCGAGAGTGTATCCTATGCAATTGTTGGCAGCATTTACTTTGTTGTCATCAATGAATTTATATGGGGAAACGGAACAAAAAAGCCACCAGAAGAAATAATTCCCTTCATCTTAAATGGAATTGATATAGGAAAGGAGTTCACCCCCTACTTAATTCCTGAAAAAAAATGCATAGACACAGAGAAAACAATAACATCCCGCGGGGAAGTGACCAGAAGAAATATCTTAAAATCTGCTGAAAACCTTTTTGGAAAGTACGGATACAATAAAACACATACAGTTGATATTGCCAGGGCTTGTGGAATCGGCACAGGAACCATATACCTATATTTCAAAAGCAAAAAGGAAATTCTTTCAGACATCGTTAAGTACGTAAACCACCTTCTGAGATTATGCTCATCTGAGTATATAAGGGACTATTCTGACAGAAGAGCTGTAGAAAATGCAGGATTTCAGGCCTTCTTCAATCTTTTCAAAACGCGGGGTGATGATTATAGAATTGTAAGAGAAGCAGAATTCATAGATAGGTCTATAGGAGTCTGGTACTACAAAAGGATTGCTGAATCCTATATAAAGGGGTTAGAAGAAGGTGTAAAGAGAGGAGAAATTATCAATATTGACCCTGTTATACTTTCCTACGCACTTATGGGCGTAGGTCATACAGTTGGTATTAAATGGTACGTCATAGAAAAAAAACAATCAATCAATGAGAATTCAATTCTGTCCGTGCTTCATTATATTATGCATGGAGTCAATGGAATTTTGAAGGAGGAAGGATGAACCATAAAGAAGAGTACAGGAGAAAACTAATTTCCCTTGAAGAGGCAGTATCAAGGATAAAATCAAACGACAAAGTTGTTGTAGCAATGTCAGCTGCACAACCACCAGGACTTCTTTCAACCCTTCATACTATAAAGGATAAGGTCAGGAATGTAAAGGTTATCACATGCCTGCTTCTCAAAGATTATGAATTTCTAAAATATGTGGGTAAGGGAGAAGAAGCCCCATTTATACTTGAAGGGTGGTATTTCGGAGCTCCCGAGAGAGAGCTTTACAAGAAGGGACTTGCAACGTTCATACCAAACAATCTTCACAGGGCAGGAAGGGAAAAGCTGAATGCAGAACACATAAATGTGTTTATAGGAAGTGCAACACCACCAGACAGTAAAGGATTTATGTCACTTTCTCTCAATCTCGTCTACGAAAGAGAGATGATTGAGAATGCTGACCTTGTCATCCTTGAGATAAATGAAAACCTGCCGAAGACCTTCGGGGACACAGCAGTACACATAAATGACGTAGATTTTGTTGTCGAATACAATACTCCTTTGCTTGAATTCCCTCCCATTGAACCCACAGAAATAGAAAAAAAGATCGGGGAGTATGTCTCAGAGCTCATTGAGAATGGCTCTACAATTCAACTTGGCATCGGGGGTATACCAAATGCCATTTCGAAATTCCTCGTCGACAAAAAGGATATAGGGGTTCATTCAGAGATGATTACAGATGGAATGGCAGACCTTACAGAACTTGGCGTTATCAACAACAGTAAAAAAACACTCTGGAAGGGGAAAACAGTGGGAGCATTTATCACAGGGACTCAGAAACTGTATGAATTCGTAAAGGACAACCTTGCAGTGGAGCTTCAGAGAGGTTCCGTTGTAAACAACCCTTACATAGTGGCACAGAATGAAAAGATGGTAAGCATCAACACAGCAATACAGGTTGACCTCTCAGGGCAGGTATGCTCCGAGTCCTTTGGACCGACTCAATATACAGGCACGGGAGGGCAATTAGATATGCACAGGGGAGCAACAATGTCAAAAGACGGAAAGGGAATTATTGCATTGCGATCGAGCGTCAAGAATGATACAATCTCAACGATTGTCCCGATGCTTACACCAGGAAGCTTTGTTACAGTCCCACGGCAGGATACAGATTATATCATAACAGAGTATGGTATCGCTCATCTCAAAGGACTGAGCGTAAGAGAAAGAGCCCTATCCCTCATTAATGTTGCTCACCCAAACTTTAGAGAAGTACTTTTAGAAGAAGCTAAGAAGATTAATCTTATATAGGAGGATATATGGAAGAAGTTTTTATAAGTTCGCCACTGAGGAGTGCCATAGGTAAATTTGGTGGAAGTCTTAAGGATA
Source organism: Caldiserica bacterium UBA4770 (assembly GCA_002403335.1). Classification (GTDB taxonomy): domain Bacteria; phylum Caldisericota; class Caldisericia; order Caldisericales; family Caldisericaceae; genus UBA4770. The sequence goes on along the minus strand of DHHO01000022.1, from coordinate 6,841 downwards.
TCCCTGCCCCAAAAATTGAAGGATATATTATTAAAAGGGTAATAGAGGTTTCAGGTATCGACCCTTCAAGGTTTGATGACGTTGTCATAGGAAATGTCATTCTTGCAGGAGAAAAGATGAATCCCGCTCGTCAGGCTTCAATTTATGGTGGAATACCCGCAGGTATCCCCTCAATGACGGTGAACAGGGTATGTGGTTCAGGGCTTCAGGCAATCCTCACCGCTGTTATGGAAATCCAATCAGGATATGCAAAAATGGTTCTTGCAGGAGGAATGGAGAATATGGATCAGGCCCCCTACATTCTCCCATCTGCCAGATACGGATATAAAATGGGGGACGGAAAGATTTATGATGCAATACTGCTGGACGGCCTGAACGATGCCTTCACAGACAAGCACTCAGGGCTCATCACTGAAGAGTACCTTGTACCTCAATACGGAATTACAAGGAAGGAACAGGATGAGTTTTCATATGAAAGCCATATGAAGGCTGCAAAGGCAATAGAGGAAGGGAGGTTCAAGGACCAGATTGTTCCCCTGAATGTTGGGAAGGATATCATATTTGATACTGACGAATCCGTAAGAAAAGAAACGACACTTGAGAAACTCGGAAACCTCAAGCCGGCCTTTAAAGAAGGCGGAACAATTACAGCAGGCAATGCCCCCGGACTTAACAGCGGGGCTTCAGCGATGATTCTATCAACAAAGCAAGTATCAGAGGAATACAAGCTTGATACATTCGGAAAGGTCATTTCCTATGCTGTGGTGGCAGTTGACCCGAACATGTTTGGCATTGCACCGGTGTATGCGATAAGAAAGGCTCTTGAAAGAGCGAATCTTACGCTCAATGACATTGACCTTTTCGAGATTAATGAGGCTTTCGCAGCTATTGCCATTGCTGTCAAAAAAGAACTGGGGATCCCTAAGGAAAATCTCAATGTCAACGGTGGAGCAATTGCCCTTGGACACCCCATTGGAGCAACAGGTGCAATCCTTGTAACAAAACTGCTTCATGAGTTAAGAAGAAGTGGTAATCACCTTGGCATGGTGTCTCTTTGCATTGGGGGAGGGCAGGGTATAGCTCTTATTGTTGAAAATATAAAATAATTAATCTGAACAAATCTAAAGTAGATAAAAGAAGGGTGGAGAAATCCCCCCTTCTTTTTGTTTTTCAACACTCCTTTCTACAGGACGAATTTCGCAGAAATCATTTATTAATTTACTGTGGGCACATCATATGCAGCAATAAAAAGACTTCTTTCGTTTGAAACCCTCTATAGAAAAGACTTTAATCATAGTACCACTTAAATTGTGTAATAGAGATAATAAAGCAAACCACAGTAACAGCACAGAGTAAAAATATGTCAATGCTCAAAGAAAGTCCCATATCTAACCATGCAATATCGCTGCTAAGCCAAGTTCTCTTTATTAAATCCACAGCGTATGTTAACGGTACTGCTTTTGCAATGCCTAACATAAATTTCGGCATTGTCTCAAGAGGCAAAGTTGCACCCGACAGAAACAGCATAGGAAAGTAAATTATATTGGCAACGGTGGTAGCTACCCTGCTATTCCTTATAAAGCTTGCTATCAAAAAACCGATTGAAAAAATTGAGAGGGTTGAAATCAAAAAGGCTACAATAAATAAAAGTACATTTCCGTAGAAATGAAGGTTAAAGATAAGTTTTCCAAAGACAGCAACGATCAAAAATCCAATGATTGTTATGATGAGATTGACGACAAGTTGCGAAATTATTATATAGACAGGCTTCAGGGGTGTTGCCATTAACCTCTTCAGAATTTTTTTGTCCCTGTATTCAACAAGAGTAAGAGGAAGGTTCATAATACCATTAACAGCAACAACAATACCAACGAAGGATGGTACCATCACATCTACTGTACCAAACCCTCCATAAAAAGGTGAAGGGAGATTGCCATACATTCCTCCAAAAATCAGAAGCATAAGGGAAGGGAATATAAGAGAATAGAAGAGAACCACAAAGTCTCTCAGCTGGAGTTTAAAATCAACCTTCATGGTTTCAATTAACATCTTCATCTTTTTCCTCTTCATATTTTTTCCCTGTTAATTTCAGGAACGTGTCCTCAAGATTTGGTTTTTTTGTTCTCAGGTTCCGAAAAGTCAGCCTGTTTGCATTGAGATAATCTACAATTCCCTTCAACAAATCCCCTCCTTTTCCGTACAGAACCACTTCTCCGTCTTTAAAATTGACGACACTTACTCCCTTTACTTCTCTTAACTTTGAAACATCAATCATATCCACTTCAAATGAAACCATCTCATCAATCCCACTTTTTGTAACAAGCTCTTCAGGTGTATCAAGCGCCACAATTCTCCCGTAATCAACTATTGCGACTCTGTCACAAAGGACTTCTGCCTCCTCCATATAATGAGTTGTCAGGAAAACAACCCTCCCTTCTTTTTTTAAATCTTTAACCATCTCCCACATCTCCCTTCTTGCTTTTGGATCAAGACCTGTGGTAATCTCATCAAGAAAAACTATCCTCGGGTCCGGCAATAGTGCTAATAATATTGATAATTTTTGTTTCTGACCGCCCGATAATTTCATCACATAACTATTTCTGAATTCATGCAGTCCAAATTTATCAAGCAACTTTTTATAATCAAGCGGATTGCTATAGAAAGAGGAAAAAAATTCGCAAATTTCATAAACCTTTATCTTATCCTGATAGGAAGTCTCCTGAAGTTGTATACTGATAAGTTTATAGATTTTTTCTCTATCTTTTTGCGGATTAAGGTCTAACACTCTTATTTCCCCTTCATCAGGTTTTCTCAAGCCCTCAATGCACTCAATTGTTGTTGTTTTACCTGCCCCATTTGGCCCAACCATTCCAAAGATTTCACCCTCATTAACCTCAAAACTTATTCCATCAACAGCCTTTACATCTCCGTAATACTTTTTCAAGTTTCTAACTTCAATGACATTCATTTTTCCTCCCTGATTCTATTTTTAAAATAAATATAACCACCATACAGTCCGTATGCTAAAGAAATCAAAGATATTAGAATATAACCAAGATTGATACTAAAGGTGGAAACAATGGGAATAAGAAACATGCCAACTATCCCAAGAATAAAGTAAAAATTCATAATTAATCCAGAGATAAAAATTGCAATGCTAAGGATATAGCCATAGATTAATAAATAAAGAAAATCAACATTTACCATAACTGAATTTCTGTTGAAATAGACTAACAAAGAATTAAATAACAAACTTATTGAAGAAAAAATTAACATCCAGGCGATACCAATCTTCCCTGATACTGAATATTTAATTGGTATTGGATTTTTAAGAATTTTCCTCTTTTCACCAAGCCGATATAAGAAGATAAAACCTATAATTAAAAGAGGTATAAATAAGATATAAAACAAACTCAATGAAGGTGTAACTCTTAAAATTGTATAAATTACTAAAGCAGTGGCTCCCCAGTAAATAAAAGATGGAAGAAAGGACGATATGGGCAGGGTATGAAAGAATGCAGAAATTAAAAGAACAAAGCCCCATCCATATTCACCTAAAAATGAAAATTTTAAACCAGAATAGATAAATATGAAGAAAGAAAATAACCCCCAGATTAAACTTATTCTCCCGTATTCTATTTTTTCGCTCTCGCTCTTCAAAGAAAGCAGTTTAAAAACATCGATTGTTTCAATAATTTTTTCAATCTCTTCCTTATCAATCATCGTTTGCCTCCTCAGAAATTTCATTTAAAAACTTCTTTAGGGTTTCAAGGTAGTTAATAAATTTCTCCTTTCCTAAAGAAGTAAGTTTATAAGTTGTCCTTGGTTTTCTTCTCAAGAAACTTTTCTTAACTTCAATGATTTTATTTTCTTCAAGTATTCTAAGATGAGATGCAAGATTTCCATCTGTCATCCCTGTAAACTCTTTTAAATCACCAAAACTCAATTCACCTTCTTTAAGCATCAAGCTTAAGATAAGAAGCCTATTTTTTTCATGAATAACATCATTTAAATTAACTTTGTTTTTCATTGTACTTTGCAATACAAAGTATAATCAACTTTTCATTTTTTGCAAGAAGAGTATAAACATATGAAAATACATAAAATCACTTTTTCTATAACCATTTTATTTCTGCAGGCACTTGAGGAAATATACTTTTTAATTTCAACAGTAAGCACTTTTAAAAGACTTCCAATATTTATTTTTTTCAACAAATATTAATATAATTCAGAAGAAGAAGAATGAATACAACAATTTTGAAGATTATAAGATTCAGTGCATTAACTCTGTTCGTTATTGTGACTGCTCTGGACTGTATACTTGTTAAAAAGAAAGGTAACAGATATTTAACTAAACCACTTCTTATGCCTTTACTTTTAATTTTTTATCTACTTAACACAAGGCAAATCAACCTATTTATCGTACTTGCCCTTGTATTCTCTTTTCTGGGCGATGTGTTTCTGCTTATTACTAACAAAAAGAATTTTTTCATCCTGGGTCTATTATCATTCCTCATGTGCCATATTTTTTACACCATAACCTTCTTACAATCAGTCAACTATATGAAAGGAATGCCCAGTAACGTATATCTGTTTCTTATACCCTACTTAATCTGTGGTACATTCGTTTACGCAGACCTCAGTAAATATCTAAAATCAATGAAAATCCCTGTCATAATCTACATGGGTGTCATTCTCACTATGAGCTTTACTGCCCTTGCAAGGTATTATTATGTTTCCCCCATTTCCTTTGTGCTACCTTTCATCGGCTCAATTTTATTTGTTGTATCAGATACCTTAATTGCATATAGAAACTTCAAGCAGAAAGTAACATCAGACAACATCCTCATAATGCTCTCCTATATTTTAGCACAGTTACTGATAATAGTCGGGATCATTTTATAATGAGCAGTCAGGTATCAAGGGAGTAGCTATAAGTATACATAAGGCTATTTTGCTTAAATAAAGAAAATCATAAAATATACCCAGAAAAACTTTGGGAGGAGAGAAAATGAACAGAATAGAAGAAATTATAGAAGTACTGCAGGAAATTGAAGAAAAGCTTGATGAAGAGGGATTTTCAGAAGAAGATATTTCAAACTTTATTGACGAGATTTATGATTCAATCAACGGAATCAAAGAATTTTTAAAGGAGAGTAGCGAATCAGAAACTGAAGAGGACGAAGAAGAGTAAATAAAAGATATCTCTTTCAAAAATCACGGAAGGCGATAGGAGAAAATATTTTTAAAAAGTGGAGAACTCTATTATTTAATAACTGTCCGAACAAAAATCTTCGAGGCTTATTTATCTCCCCTTGAAAGAAGTTCAGCACGGGTTAACTCAATATCGGAAGCCACAGCTTTAATGGCTATGACATAACAGGGAATAAGAAAAAGTACAGATATGGCAATGATTGCAATAAAAGCAGTTCTTAAATTGCTTCTTGTAGCCACCCACCCCGTTACAAAAGGTGCAAGCGCTGAGCCCACTGTTTCTACAAGACACTGTAGAGAGAATATGCTGCTACGCACTTCGGGTAAACTAATATCTGAAAGAGTTGCACTAATATTAGGTGCAGCAAACCCTGTGAAAAAAAGTCCCACAGAGACAAGTATCAAAAATAATAATCTGCTTCCCACAGGAGTGAGCAAAGCAAAGATGACAATCACTGCCCCACCAATTGACATAGCACCTGTAATTAACCGCCCCTCTATCCTCTTTTTAAAAAGCCAGTCTCCTACAATACCCCCCGTCTGTAAGCCGGCTACAATCGAAAGGATGATAACAATAGAAGTGCCTAAAAGGATTGTTCCTGAATATCCCCTATCAACCTCAAGATATCGGAAAGCCCAGAAGGTAAGAGCATTAATAGAGAATACTGCAAAAAATCCCTGCCCATAAAGCGCTATAAGAGTTCTCCTCTTAAAAAGGCCTCTGATAGTGGCAAAGCTGTACCCTACGCTCCTTATATCAGATTTCCTTACTGCCTCAACCTCCATTGCTCCACGCGGTACATCACGCACCAATAATAAAATCAGAATCGCAATAAGAAGCCCGAGAAATGCTGTAAACTTGAAAACATTTCTCCATCCAGCGTAACTTCCAATAAGTATTGCAATAGCAGCCCCTAAAATGTAACCCAGGGGCATAACAATCTTAAGAATAGCATATATGCGCCCCCGCATAAGGGGAGGAAAATAATCCGCAAGAATGCTATAAACAGAGGGATAACTCGCATCGTCCACACCAGTTGAGGCCCTACTTATCAAAAATAAGGTATAATTAGGGGCAAGTGAGGAAAGCCATGTTGTAGATGACCATATAAAGGCAGCTAAAGCAATGAGCCTTGCGCGGGAGTAACGGTCAGAAATATATCCCCACACAGGAAAAAGCAAACCACTGACAAGTAGCGTAATTGAATTAACTGCACCTAATTGAGTTTCATTTATACTGAATGTGTTCATAATTTGAGATGCAAGGGGGCCGATGATTAATTTATCAGCCTGATGAAATAGGGAAAAAAGAGCAAGCACAACTAATACTACCCACCGCGTTACCTTTATCTGCCTCATTTATACCTTTCCTCAATACTTCCAGAATTATTTTAACAAAAACCTCATCATATAAAACTTTTTCTTATAGCATTTGCGCAAACCTAAAGAAACTGAAAGAAAAAATTATGAAACAAACCTCCTTACTTAGAGTTTACTCTCCTAACAAAATTATGCTCTCCCTGTGTCTAAAAAGCTCACAAAAACCATTGCAAACAACTTTCCCTCTTCTATGGAACTTTTTGAGGAGTTTGAGAGTCTTATTATATGAGAGGAGAAAATCTTCTCA
>DHHO01000013.1 GCA_002403335.1 Caldiserica bacterium UBA4770 | reverse complement strand
GGAACGAAACGAAGTGGAGTGACGTGGCAGTCTCGCCTTTACCAATTTGAGGAGGAAAAAAGACCCTCCTCAATACTCCACCCAAAAGACATTAAAGACGAGATTGCTTCGCTCCGCTCGCAATGACGAGAAAAAGAGTACGCAATGACCAGCAAAAAATAACGAACCCTCACAAGGCCTAAAAATAAGGGCTCCCCAAAAATACTAAAAAGACTCCACAATACCAGAGAAATGAGCCCCTCCAACGACAAACCAAAGGTATAAACCCACCATAACTTTTTCTTTTAAAAGCAGTTTTTATATAGAATTAACTTATGAGGAAATTGGTGAATGGTAATCGAGAGGAACTCGAGAACATATCATATCAAAACAAGGGTTCCTGCATAAAAGTGGAGACAATGAATGACTGAATTTTTGACCATTATTCCTCTGCTTATCCCTGTGGGCGGGCTTGTCATAATGGCAGTATTAACAGATAATAACAGAAAGGTTGTAAAAGCAATCCCTGCTCTCTCATTCCTCATCCCTTCTTTGTTTTTAATATACATCATCTTCGGGATGAATACAGGAAGTATCTCAATACTAACGGCTCAATTTTTCTCTTTACGCTTTGAAATTAATGCCTTTAATATCATCTTCTTACTTATTATATCCCTGGGTTCGACCCTGCTTCTTACGGAAGCAAAAGATACAGGAAACATACCATCATTAATGTTAACCCTGATAGGCTCACTATGGATTATCATTTCAAGAGACATTGCAGGATTTGTCATTGCAATGACACTTATCATTTTCCAGGATGCTTTTGTCCTTCTAAAAAGTGTGGAAATCTCAAAAATAGATACAGGGATTGAAAAATTCCTGCTTAACATTGTTACACTGTTTTTAATCATTTCAGGCTTTATCAAAATATATTCTATGACAGGCTCCGCAAATTTTTGGAATATCTCACAGGCACTCATTTTTGTGGAGCCCAGAGATAAAATACTCCCACTTATTCTCATTGCCTCAGGTATTTTACCACATACTGGACTATTCCCATTCAATACCCTCACCCTTTCCTTAAAGGAGAAGATACCGTACCAGTTTATAACAACATCAATTATATCCTCATTGTCGCTCATCATTGCCACTTTGTTTCTAACAAAAAGAATATTCAACCTGAACAACGCCGTACCATTCATTATTGTCATTGCTTCAATCACACTCATTCTTTCAGACATGCTAATCCATATAGAAAGGGGATTTAAAAGAAATCTTATATACATTGCACTTTCAGAAATAGCCTTCTTCTGCATTGCACTTTCGGAAGAAACCTTTCTTTCGTTACCTATAAGCATTGTAACAACCGCAATTCTCATCATTTCAACATCTTCCCTGATAGTCCTGTTTGATATGAAGCCTTCGGTAAATTCAGTGGAATCTACAGGGATAAATAATAATATCCTGAGGTTTTTTGCATATGTATTCTTCATTTCGCTTTCCTCATTACCCCCCGCTACGACATTTATGACAAGGTTCATTACTATACAGGGATTTTTAAAAGTTAATGATGCATTATCCATTATTGTCGCCATAATCATTATAGGGTCTGTGGCTTCAAGAAGCGTATTTATCCTTAGGAAAATACCTCAATTAAAAGGCCCCGTTTTCAATGACCCTGACAAGAGGGACCTTATAATAATTGTTTCATTAGGAACTGTCATAATTCTCATTTCAATGATGGCAGTGCCAATTATGGAAAGCATAGAGCAGTTTCTCAACTATCTAAATGTCAAGGCACTGACAAATCCAGGGGGAGTATATCCGTGAACTTTTCTCTTTTAACGATTGTACTTACACCTTTTGTAGGTGGCATACTCTCCTATCTTGGGGGGAAAATCGGAAGGAGCGTAAGGCAAATTCTGGGAATTATCTTTTCTTTAGTTACTTTAATAGAGACCTTTCTTTACCGGAATGCTGTCATCCACAGGCTACCTCTATCAGGGTTCCTTCAATCAACACAAACATTAATGATTAACCCTCTTTCATCATTTATCTCAATCTGCATTGCAGCAATCTCCCTTATTGCAATACTTGCATCCCTATCAGAGGAAGAAGAAAATCATTCAAACGACTTTCACTACCTTCTTATACTATTTGCATGCGGGGCATCCTTAGGAGCAATATTTGCGGGGGATATATTGACTTTTGCTATATTTACAGGTTTTCTTTTACTAATTTTATATATACTTCTTATGGAGAACTCTCAGGATAGAGAATTAATTACACTGTATGCAGTTAGCACTGCTACCGTCTTCTCACTGCTATTATTTTCCGTTTTGTTAATTAGTCATTTATCAGGGTCGCTCTCCATACAGGCTTTCCAGGGCGTTTTACAGGGGGACACACCAACCTCTCTTATATTTCTCATTACACTATTTTGGAGCATTGCACTTCTCTTATCCTCGGGGGCGATGCCTTTCCAGAGATTGTTCCTCACGATGGAGCGTATAAAACAGGCCTCCATAAAAATAGAGATAAAAGAGACACTGAGGATTATTTCAATGTATCTATTCCTTTCGTTTTTAATAAAAGCAACTGGGACAAGGAGCGAAAGTTATATCATCCAGTTTATAAAAATTATCTCCTCTATTTCTTTAATCCTTGAAACAGTGAAAAGTATAACAGATACAGAAAATAGCATTGCATACCTGGGAATTTATCAAATCATACTTATCACAATGTCTGCATGCTTTATCTCTCAAACAGGGGTTTCAATACCCCTCTACATCCTCATCTCTTACGTTACCTCATCCACACTTATAACACTTTCGCAAAGATTCGCAGGAAGAGTGCATAGTATTGTGGGGATTATAGGTACAGTAACAGGGGCTCTTATAGCAATCAGGGTACCTGTCCTTTTAGGTTTTGATGCGAGTTTACAACTTATTCATCTCCTCATAGCAGAACACGAATACTTTGTGCTTTTCTCAATTCTTTCAGGGATAGGGGGCTCTGTAATACTCACGTATAGTATCATAAGGAGCTTTATTACATTATGCAAAAAAATATCAAAAAGGGTGAAGCTAACAGAAACGATTATACTTATTGCAATTATTTCCATTTCAGTGTTGCTGAATCTACAAATAGGACCTGTGGATAGTATTATTACAGGGATTAATGAATTCGCAGGATTTAAGCCTGCAAGATACTCTGGCTCACCTAACTGGGTTCTTATACCCCTTCTTATGGGGCTAATTGCCTCCATTGTCCTTTTTGAAATACTTCCCCGCTCTTATAGGTACAGGATACCGGAGGCTTTAAAGGGTATAAACCTTACGAAATTTGAGGTGAAATTTACAGAAAGGCTCCGTCAAAGATTGGAACTCCTCGAAGTTCTCTATACATACAGGGGTAAGACCATTGTAATCTATGTCATTTCACTAATATGTTCCATTGCACTTTTCACAATACTTATGCTCAGATAGGTAGAAGCCAAACGAAGGAAGACTTCTCACTATATTAATAGCCGAAAAGGGTCTTCCAGAAATTCTTCAAAATCTTTGTAACCTCCTCCCTCATTATCCCCAGCCCTCTGGAATGGAGAATAAATGTGGAAGCAGTATAAACCACAAGAAGGACGATAGAAATCAAAACCATCCTTAAAAGAAGCGGAAGAAACCCAAGGTTAAAGTTCACCCTTGCCTTGATAAAAACAGAAATTACAATGACAATGGAAGTTCCAATAAGGACCTTGGCAATCTCAAAAAATAGTTGCCTTCTCTTTAGATTTCCCACGTAATGCCTTCTCATTAAAATAAAAAGATGCACTACGGTGGCTGAAAGTGTAACAAGAGTTGTTGCAAGGGCAATGCCAGCGGCCCCCATAAGGCGCCCCAGAAGAATGTCAAGAACGATATTTAAAACAACTGTAAATAAGCTTATGTACATAGGTGTGCGTGTGTCTTTATATGAAAAGAAGACTCTGTGAAAGATGTCATTAAGTGAAAGGAAGAAAAGGCTTACAGCATACATAGACACACATAGTGATGTAAGGGTAGTAGCAGATACATCAAATGCCCCCCTTTCAAAGAGAAGTTTCACAATGGGTTGAGCAAAAATCACAAAAAAAGAAGATAGAGGAATCATTATGTACATAAGAAATATCAACGATTTTTCAAAAACATTGCTGTAGCCTTCGGTGTCACGATTTACAGCAAAAGAGGAGAATGTAGGAAACACAGAAACTGCAAGAGATACACCAATAAGGCCATAGGGGATAAGGTAAACCCTCTGGGCAAAGTTGAGAGCAGAAATAGAACCCGCCTGAAGAGAAGATGCAACACTTTTATCAACAATCTGGTACAGAACTCCTGCCCCCGATGTCAAAATGATAGGGAGGGTGAGCTTATAAAAATTGAAGACCTCCCCCCACATAATGCCTTTCACCCTGAAGGATTTGAAGAAACCCCACCTCTTCCTCAAGAATATGAACATGGCAAAGAACTGCACAGCACCAAAGGCAATCTGCCCCACAATCCAGCTTCCAATATCAAGAAATGGCGTAAGGACAAACAGGGAAAGGGGCACCATTGCATTGCCCACGACACTTGAGAGAATTGGAACGAGAAACTGCCTCTCTGCCTGTAATAACCCGGTGAATAACCCTGAAATACAGTTAAAGAAACCGAAGATTGTAAGAAGCTTTATAAATCTCTCCGCCATCAGAAGGCTTTCTCCTTTAAACCCATATGCAACGAGCTTTATAAAGAATCCGCTGAAAAGGACAATAAAGATTGACACGATAACAAGGACTGTGGAGGATATCATAAATACTTGATTTACAAATAGCTTACCCTTAGTTTCATCTTCCTTCTTCTTTTCCGTGAATATGGGGATAATTGTGGTACTCAGTCCTGCAGAAAACAAACCGAGTATCATATTGGGGATAAGGAGCGCAACAAGGAATGCATCCGTCTTTGCTGTGGCACCAAAGTAATTTGCAACAAGGATCTCCCGAAGATACCCGAAGATCTTACTTACAAATGTAAGGACTGCTATGATGACAGCTGCCTCCGATATTGTCTGGCTTCGCAGAACCCTTGAATTTCTCAAACCTTTCCTGTTCATCTGTGATATTTCTCCCCTTTAATAATGGTACATGCTCTATAAATCTGTTCCATAAGGACAAGCCTTACAATCTCATGAGGGAATGTAAAGCTTGAAAGAGAGATCATCATATCGAACTGCTTAAGAAAATCACTTGAAAAACCCTCTGCTCCACCGATAAAGAATGCGATGTCTTTAGGTATCTTGAGCATCATCCCTTCAATGAACTTTGAAAATTCAAGTGAAGTCATTGCTTTCCCGCTTCTGTCAAGTGCTACATTAAAATTTTTCTTTAAGAGATATTTTTTCTCACTTCCTTCGGGGATCTCAACTATTTCTATATCAATATAGTGAGAAATCCTTTTAAGATAATCATTAACGCCATCCACAATATAATCTTTTCTCAACTTACCCACTGCTACAACTCTTATTTTCATACAACCATTTTAAGCATAAATAGTATAAAATAAAAAACTTCCCACCTGGTGCCAGGCACCAAAAGAGAAAAAATTTTTAAAATTCAAACATATTAAGTAAAATAGGGCTGGAGAAAAAGGTGAACGTAAGGAAAATTAACAAGAACGAACTAACGGAAGAACTTACTAAAGCGGGCGTTGACGTAAGGGCATTTGACATATTTAAACTTAAAAGCGAAATTTTAATTTTTAAATTATACGATATTGACGCCCGGGGTGCAAATATCCTCAAGCAAGAATTTCTTTCAAAAGGAGGAGATGTTGCGGTTCACAAAAATGTCGCAAGCTTCAAGACAGCTCACACTGATGCGATAACAATGGGAACTCAAAAAATCTATGAAGAAGTAATCAAGAAATTGGAATTTGAAACTTACTTCGGGCTTAATGAGATAAAAGAAACCCTAAAAAAAGTAATAAGCAGAAAACAAATCCCTGGAATTAAAATAAGAGACAAGTCTTTTGATTTTAACAACGCTCATTACATAATGGGCATTTTAAATGCGACGCCTGATTCATTTTCAGACGGGGGAAAATTTCTCGCATTTGAAAGTGCAATAAAACATGCGGAAGAAATGATCACAGAGGGTGCAGACATTATAGATATAGGCGGTGAATCCACAAGGCCAGGCGCCGATGATGTAAGCGAAGAGAACGAATTAAGCCGCGTTATACCTATTATAAAAGAATTGAGGAGCAATTTTAGCGACATAGTTATCTCTATCGATACATATAAAAGTAAGGTTGCAAAAAAGGCGCTTGAAAATGGCGCGGATATAATTAACGACATAAGTGGGTTAAGGTTTGACTCTGAAATGGTAAATGTGGTGGCTGACTTTGATGTCCCTGTTGTTATTATGCACATAAAAGGCACACCAAAGGATATGCAGAGAAATCCCGTTTACGAAGACTTAATAAAAGAACTCCTTGAATATTTTAACGAGAGGATAGACGCTCTTAATAAACAAGGTATTGAACAGATCATCATCGACCCTGGCATCGGCTTTGGAAAAGAATTGGATGATAACCTCCAAATCATAAAGTACCTAAAAGCATTTACAATTTTTGGCCTTCCAATCCTCATTGGTACCTCAAGAAAATCCTTCATAGGGCACATAACAGGCGAGCCTATTGAGGAGAGGCTTACAGGTACACTTGCAGCAAATTCAATAGCGCTTGTAAACGGAGCAAACATCCTGAGGGTCCATGACGTAAAACCTCATAAAGAGCTTATCAAAATATTCGAGGCGATTAACAAATGATAGTTCCCAGAAAAACTTCCCACCCGGTGCCAGGCACCGAAAGGGAAAAAAGGGAGAGAAAATGGGTAGAGATAGAAGAATTAAGTTAGAAAACGCTTATTATCATATCATAGACAGAGGCAATAATGGAATCGAAATTTTCAAAAGCCCTGAGGACAAAAAATATTTTCTCAAAATTCTCAGCGAGCTATCAGCTGATTATTCAATTAACATTTATGCATATGCACTTCTGGATAATCATTATCATTTGTTGATCAAAGATTGCAAGGCAAATCTCTCAAACTTTATGCATCACCTTAAAACAAAATATTCCCACCACTTTAACTCTGTACATGCTACAAAAGGACACCTATTCCAAGACAGATTTAAAAGCATCTATATTAAAAGCGACGAACAATTACTTTCTACTCTCATATACATTTATTTAAACCCTTTTGTTGCAGGGCTAACGGAACAACCTGAAAAATACAATTGGGCAAGCCTTAAAGAAATGTTTAATATTAACTTGCAAGAACAAGCAAAAGAAAACTTTCTTAGAGGCTCTATCTATATAAAATCAAGTGAGCTTCTATCTATACTTAATATCTCAAAAAATGAACTTTTGAATTTAATCAAACAAAGGCAAGAGGAAATCCTTAAAGACCCGTCAATCTTTGAAAAAGAACCCTCTCAAAATATTGAAAATACCGTTAAAAACGCGAATTATAAAAGTATTTTAGAAAAAATAAAAAATGAAAATGATTTTAAACAAAATAAAACACTAAGAAAGACATTAGTATTTCAAGCATACAGCAATGGCTTAAACAAATCAGAGATTGCTCAAATTTTCGGTCTTTCTACAAGGGCGGTAAATCTAATAATAAATGCTGTGAACAAGAAAATCCAAGAGAATTCCGCTGATTATATTGCGGCAGTTCAGATAATCAGGGGGCTGGAAAGAAAAACTTCCCAGCAGGTGCCAGGCACCGAGTGGGAAAAAAAATCCTATCATAAAGTTTTTATAGGCATCGGCACAAATCTTGGAGACAGACCTAAAAATATCAAGGAAGCACTAAAAAATCTCGAATCAAAAAGTTTAAAAATCCTCAAAAAATCACCTGTCTATGAAACAAAGCCATATGGAGTTGAGAAACAACCAGATTTTTTAAACTGCGTTGTAGAGGTTGAAACGAGTTTATCCCCTGAAAACCTCCTTAAAGCCCTTCTTGATATCGAAAAAGAAATGGGCAGAGTTAGAGAAATCCATTGGGGTCCACGAATTATTGACCTTGACATTCTTTTCTATGACGACTTTATAATTGATGAGGAAAACCTCAAAATACCACATCCAGACATTCAAAATCGGTATTTTGTATTGAAGCCCCTGAGCGATATTGCCCCACAATTGCTACACCCGCTCTTAAAAAAGAGCATAAAGGAATTATTAGAAGCACTGGAAAGGAGAGACAATGAAAATTAACATCGTTACATGGAATGTAAATTCAATAAGGGCACGTCTTGAAATTTTAAAGTCATATATAATGGAAAAATCACCAACAATTATTGCAATACAGGAGACAAAGGTAGCAGACTCAGAATTTCCAGAGGAGGTTTTTAAATCCGCCAATTACAGGGGCGTTTACTCAGGACAGAAGAGCTACAACGGAGTAGCAATCGTTTCTAAATTCCCTATCGAAGGGTTTGAAAAGAATATATTTGAGGAAGATAGTGAGAAGAGGACAATTCTAATAAAAAGCACAGGGTTAACAATTTTAAACTGTTACTTTCCCCATGGAGATGTGCGTGGGGAGGAAAAATTTTTCTACAAGCTTGAATTCTATCAGAGAATACGGAACTATATCCTGAAGAACGGATTAATTAATGAAAGGTTTATACTGCTCGGTGATTTTAATGTAGCACCCGAAGAAAAGGATGTGTGGGACCCATTGCTCCTTTCGGGAACAATTGGATTTATGAAAGAAGAGCAGGACGCATTTAAGGGGTTATTAAATATAGGTTTGACAGACTTATTCAGGATGTTTCATCCAGATGAGCGGGCTTTTACCTGGTGGGACTATAGAGCGGGAGCCTTTAGAAAGAACGAGGGAATGAGAATAGACCATATATTGATAAGTCCAAGCCTTAAGGAAAAAGCCCAGGCTTGCTATATAGACACAGAGCCACGAAAGCTAAAAGGTGCATCTGACCATGCACCTTTATGGGGAGAATTCTCATTTTAAACCATAGCAATTTGACAAAAACTTCCCGCTCGGTGCCTGGCACCAAAAGGACTATTCGCCAAACTTAAGGCTTTCTTCTATATATCTTCTCGCCTCGATATCACTTAGCTGGCCAAACTCTTCATAATACTCTGAGACTGCATAAAAGTACCTGTCAACAATGGGGCAAATTACCTCACCCAGTTGACTCATCCTTTCATATCCTTCAAGAGAAGAAACAGGTACGGCAACTACAGTGCGTGAAGGTTCATACCTTTTAACGCTCAACACTGCAAGGTAGATGGTTTCTCCCGTTGCAATACCATCGTCAACAATAAGAACTTCCTTTCCCTTCACGTCCTCAAAATTACACTTTACACCAAAAAAATCCTGCCTTTCGCTGAGTTTGAGAAGCATTTCTTTCTTTATTTTATCAATATACTCCCTCTTTTCTCCCTGTGCATACTCATTAAGTAGCATCTCGCCTGCAACAGATATAGCACCAATAGCAAACTCCTCATTAATAGAGGAAGGGACTTTATGGACAAGAATAGGGATAATTGGCTTTCCCAACCCTTTAGCAATAGGATAGGCAACCTCTACTCCTCCCCTTGGGACAGCAAAAACAAAAGAGAGGCTTTTATCAAGACCTCTCTCTTTGATTATTTCATAAAGAGTTTTTCCTGCCTCTAACCTATTTCTGTACAATACGTTCTTCTTCCTTTTTTGGCTCTTCCTTCTTCTCTAACTCTTCCTTTTTTTCGAGTGTTTTCGTCAAAACCTTTCCTGTAAAAACTGCCCCTTCTTCTATGGAAATCTTTTCTGTTGTCACATCACCGAATACTTGGGATGAGGAGACTATTTCAACAGTATCCGTTGCCTTAATGTTGCCCTCAACACGGCCAAGCACTATAACCTTTCTTCCCTCAATCTCCGCCTTAACAACAGCATCCTCTGATATTGTAACTTCCCCTGTGCCCCTTATTGAACCTTCAACATGACCTTCAATCCTTAAAAGACCCGCACAATAAACATCCCCCTTTATTGAAAGGTCCTTTGCAACTACAGATTGAGTTGAACTTGTTACAACCTTTGAAGTAGTTTCTTCTTTTTTTGCACCAAAAGGCATCTTTTCCTCCCTACTGAAGATAATCTAATGGGTCAACATAAACACCACCGACCATTACCTCAAAATGAACATGCGGCCCTGTACAGTTCCCTGTGCACCCTTCATAGCCTATAACCTGACCCTTTTTCACCTTTTGCCCAACCTTTACAGCAATCTCAGAAAAATGACCATAAACAGTTTCAATTCCATCCCTATGATAAATCCTTACACATTTCCCATAGCCACCGTCCCAGCCTGCAAAAACAACCTCGCCTTCACCTGCAGCCCTGACAGGCGCACCATAATAGGAGGCAATATCAATACCTGTATGAAAACCGAAAGTACTTCCACCAAATGGATTCTGCCTCCACCCAAAGTAAGAAGTGATGGTTCCATAAATGGGCCATATATCAGGAGTCTGTGCAAGCAGCATATTATAAGTATCTGCCGCTTCCTTCAGAGTTGTTAAAAGTGTTGCTTTCTCCTGGGCAAGCTCTGTTGTGTTCGTTGTTTCATTAAGAAGTTGCGCAACAGAAGTAGGAAGATCCGTAAAGGATTGAAGCTCGGCTTTTTTGGTTGACCTATTAAGAACATACTCAAGACTCACCTTTGAATTTCCCAATTTCAAAGAATCCCTTACCTGTTTCTCAAGCTGTGAAATAGAAGATACATATTGAGTAAGTGCATCGAGATCTGCCTTTGTTTTTGCGAGTTCATTCTGAAGAAGTTGCAGCTCCTTCGATTGAGCAGTTGTTAAGGACTCGGAATTCATTCCCTTCAACTTAGCAAGCTCATTACAGTTTGTTCTGTAGGCAACAAACAGAGATACAAACCCTACAATAATGACACCTACAAGACATGCTGCTAAATAAATCTTAAATGGAGTAATCTTTATTTTTCTGGTTTTTCCTTGATAATGAGGCACTACTATCAGGGAAAAACCACTCCTTTGATGAGTCACTCTTTTCAAAATACTCTTCTTGTGTTCATGCAGGTCCATAATATCACCTCACTTTCAAAATCTTAAAACAGGTCAACAACCCCCAACACA
This sequence comes from Caldiserica bacterium UBA4770, assembly GCA_002403335.1. Taxonomy (GTDB): domain Bacteria; phylum Caldisericota; class Caldisericia; order Caldisericales; family Caldisericaceae; genus UBA4770. Next base: position 28,334 of record DHHO01000013.1, on the reverse strand, counting down.
AATCTTAATCATATAATAATAACTTCCAAAAAAATTTCCAAATTTCACAATTATGGAGAAATACATTTCTTTTCTCCAAAAGTACACGTATAAAATTATAATAACAAATTACAAAAAATTTCCAAATACCCACCCCAGCCAGATGTTACTCAATTCTAATCAAGTACAGAACCTCAATCATCCCTCGTTCTTTTATAGCAACCGCCCGTTGAACTACGAGATTGCTTCGTCCCAATTTGAGGAGGTGTAAAGACTCTCCTCAATACTCCACCCAAAAAATTTACTACGGGATTGCTTCAACCGTAAAAGACACGGTTACTTGACTTCGTCGAGGAAAGGATTGCGCAATGACAAATAGAAGACTTTGGGGAAAGTTCGGAATGACAAAGAAAAAGAATGTCATCGAGAGCATAAGGGAAGCAGTATCTCTTGGACTTTCCCTTTGCCAAACACTCCTATGGCGCGGAATATGTTATGGTAACAGTTTTAGTTTCACCATCCCAATCAACAGATGCACCGAGATTTTCTGCTATAAAGCGGATTGGAAGCATTGTTCGAGAGTTTATAATCTCTGGAACCACAGAAGGATTATCAGGGTCAATTGGCTTCTCTATTCCATTTACTACCGCAATATTTTTCCCTATCCAGAGTTCTATCCTTGTAATATTTAAGGCAATTGAGACCTTCTGCTCGTCTGCATCCCACCTAATGTACCCACCAAGAGCTTCTATTATTGCTCTAATGGGAAGTAAAGTCCTGCCGTTTTTTATCACAGGAACAGTGTTCCTTCCGGGGTCAATTTCTATTAACTGCGAATTTATAAACATAACAGGCTTTCCAATTTCAAGAACAATTGTTGTTATTTTTCTTCTCAAAATCTCTACCGTCACTTTTGATTTGTTTCCTGCAGGATCCTCAAAGGAAAAGTAGAAGTAGTTTTTCCCCATAGTAAGTGAAACCTCAACACTGAAGACACCGTTTTTATTTCCAATTTCATTCTCTCTGAAAAAGACCTTTGCATCTTTTTCCGTAGTGCCCTTAATAACAACTTTTTCCTGTGTAGTTTCCGAAGGAATATCAAAAGAAAATGAAGGAGGGGTGGTGTCACAGATTACCTTGATATCAACAACCTTTTCGTTCCCAAAAATATCTGTTGCCTTGAGGGTAATTATATTCTCCCCCTCAGCAAGCGCCAAATTCACTTCAAATGCTCCATCTTCTGAAAGCTCAAAAACCTCACCATTTATTGTAAACTCTTTGACTTCTGTATCGTCCCTTACAATGCCTTTAAGAGTGACGGCTTTTGTATTAAGAAGTGCATTATCCGCTGGATTTGACACATCAATTTGAGGTGGGTTTGATTCCCTGATAACCTTATTTACAGGGATTAAAATACTTAGCCTTTCTCCCTTTGTCCTGTCAGGGTTAAAGGTATCAATATCGATTGTAAGTTTATTGGGAGAATAGGTTTCATCATATGGTAATGGCCTATTAAATGTAATTTTGTATGTGTTTTCCGAAACCTTAAAGTAAGAATATGATAATCTATAATTTTCAAGTGGCTTTTCATTTAAAAGCACCTTAAAAAATACATCCTGGTAGGCAAAAGGCGCGGTTATTAAAATACTTTGTTTTACCATTGCAGTCAAAAACTTCGAGGTCCCCATAGATGTAATAACTTCGTAATCTCCACTGAGAATTTCTATTTCTGGAGTTACTGAAATTTTCTCCTCAAAAATTCCACAATAGGGATACGTATCCCCGACTTTTGCAAATATTTCAACAACTACTCTGCGCTTTTCAAGCGGATAAGTTGTAATACAATTAAAAGAAACACCCTTAAATATCACCTTGCCCGCATAAGATGTCACATCAATATTATCGTCAAAGGAAAACGCAACAGGAAGCCCCGGGATGTTTGTGCCCGAAATATGCAGTGGATTATACCACAAATCTGTCAGAGTCTTTCTTTCTCTTCCCTGTTTGTAGGAAACATTTATTGCATCCTGGATTTTTTCTCCCTCTTCATTAAGCATATAGATATGAACAATTGAGAAAGAATCCCTTACCCCCACAGATAGATTCTGCTCCTTTCCTATTATAAATGCCTCCGGGGAAACCTGGAAGTCGCAGGATACTCCTGCTCCCGAAATACTGAATGTGTGTGAAAGGTTCTTTACACAGCAGGCATTATATGGGTCTGGCAAAACACTCTTCCAGGTGGGAGTGGTGTCCTGATTTGCCCTTTGCCAGACAATTGCTCCAACTTTTACACTCAAGCCCGAACTACTTTTCACATAGAAAAGGTCAGAATCATTAACACTGGTTGCGTGCTTCTCAAAGGAAGGGCTGAAAACGGTGTTTAATTCATAAACATAATAGTTGTCCTTGAGAGTAAATTTGGGATTCAGAGGGTCCTTTATATCAGGAATGGGGAAAACTCCCACTTTAATTTCAACAGAACTCCCAACCTTCAATGGTATTGCATCAAATATGGTTCTTCCAAGAGTGTTATCCGTGTATGGCCCTGTTCCGTATGGAGGGGGAGAATACTTTGCATCAACATCAATATAAGGGTTAAAGTAAGTAAGCCTGGTCAAAGTTTTTGTAATCTTGTTGGAAGTAATTACATCCTTTACATAAATGCTTATACTATTTCCCCTGAGGACCCCGCCATATATTTTATAGACACCCTCAGAAATCTCCTTAACCTGCGGGGAAAGCCATGACAAACCTATTATAAACCTATTTGCCTTCCCTGAAACGGGGAATCCCTCAGAATCCTCAAGGTAAAGCACAATTGATTGGGTTAAATTCCCTTCCTCATCGTTATAAAGAGGTGCCCCAGGGACAACCTCACTTAAAGTCCAGGTGATTGTGGAATAATTAGGAATGAATGCGTAAACAATGGCATCATTATCCGGGGATGTAGCAGGGTAGCCATCGGATACATAAAGATAGGATAGGCCAAGTATTGAAGTACCAGGAAAAATTAGAGAAAATTGTCCAGAGGAAGTTTGTGATGTTGCAAGCTTTTTATCAGGATACGCAATGTTAACCGCAAGAGGGGGGGAAGGAGGTTGTTCATTTCCTCTTGTAATTGTGCCCTCAACCTTGCTTGAAGAAGTGGGACAGGGCTTAATATCAGCTGTTGTCACATTAATGTTATACTTAATAAATATTTCTTTTGAAACAGTCCATGTCGGCGCTGAAAGAGAATCAGTTGCTACAACAAGATATTTGCCATCCCTAAGGACACTACCTGCGGCAAGTGAAAAGTTCTTTCCGCCGGAAAGAGATTGGATAGAGATATTGTTTCCACTTACATCCCTGAGGAGTGCAAACCAGTTTGAGGAGGGGATTTCATCTATTTCGCCCTCGATAACCTCGTCCATACTGTAAATAATAACATCAATCTTATTCAATGTACCAGAACCCGAAAACGTGGGGAGAGGGTCAAAATAGTACAGTTCCTCTGGCTCCTTATTCTCCAGAATTATCTGGGTTGGGGCAGATAGCACTGATTCAACAACGCCTCTGGGAGGAACAAATACCCCCGAAAGCAACGACATAATGATTAAAATTTTAAGTAGAATAAATTTTCCTCTCATCTCAACACCTCTGTTATTATTTTAAACCTTTTATTCAAAATCCAAAATCGAGTTTTTAACAAATGCTACAAACGTTCTTTATTCGGTCAGTAATCACCCTTTCCTCTCTTTGTCACTGCAGGTCGTTTTTTTGTCATTGCGAACGTCGTTTTTTGTCATTGCGAGGCTTCGAAGAAGCCGTGGCAATCTCGCCTTTTCCAATTTGAGGAGGTGAAAAGACCCTCCTCAATACTCCACCCAAAAAGTATTAAAGACGAGATTGCTTCGTCGGCAAAAGTCATGCCTCCGCTTGACTTCGTCAAGGAAAAGATTGCGCAATGACACGAAAAAGGAAAGGATTGCGCAATGACAAATAGAAGACTTTGGGAAAAGTTCGGAATGACAAAGAAAAAGAATGTCATCCTGAGCCGTCTTTGCGAGGGGCTCCTTCTTTACACTACACAAAAAAGGCAGGGTATCTCACCCTGCCTGAGCATTATTACAAACACCAAACATTGCCTAAGGTTTATATGTTATCGTAATGGTCTTTGTCGTACTATCCCAGAGAACTTCTGCACCAAAGGTTTCAGAAATAAAGCGAATTGGCACAAAAGTTCTGCCATTTACTATTTTTGGAGGTACATCAAGTTTTTTAAACTCAGTGCCGACAAGTACAACATTTGAGTCAACCTGAAGCTGAATTGTTAGAGTTCTGTAATTAATGGTGATGACCTTTAGGGCATCGTTCCAGTCCACTAAAGCACCAAATGCTTCAGAAATAAAACGCAAAGGTACCAGAGTAAACCCTTTTTCAATAAAGGGGGCAGCTTCAAGCTCAATGGTTTCGCTTCCAACTGATGCAAGATTGCTACCTATCTGGAGCACAATTTTCTTTTCATTCACCTTTTTTACAACAAGTGTTTCCACAGTCTCATTCCCTGCAGAGTCAACCGCTTTTATAATAAACTGGTTGTCACCTTCAATAAGATTTGCAGTATAAGAGTATGCGTCTCCATCAAAATACATCTCATTTGAATCAATAAACACTTTGCCCTTCTCATCAAGTTTGACCTGTACTGTATAAGTAGATTCAGTTGTTTCAACGGAGTTAATATTAAGCCCTTGAAGCTTAGCTACGCTGTTCAAGAAAGTTATGACAGGTGGAATGCTATCAATATGAGCTGTTAAAAGAAGGGTAGATGCATTCCCTGCAAGGTCCCTTGCATATATGGCAATTGGCATTCCTTCATAAACATTTAGCTCTACCTCAAAATTCAGATTATCCTTTAGCTCAAGGATAACTTCATTTATCTTCAAAGTGCACGGCTCAGAAACACTCCCTAAAAGTTTCCCAGGGCTTCCCCTGAACACAGGGTTTGAATTCGTATTGTTAAATTTTACCTCTGGGGGCGTTGTATCAACTGCAAACTCTTTCTTTACAATATCTCCTTTGTTTCCGCTACTGTCAACTGCATAAACAAATAAGAAATGAGTTCCCTCTGGCATTTTGAACGTCTGAGCAAATTCGCTGAACTCACCATCGTCAATTTTATAGAAGACCTTAACTCCATTTGAAGTGGACAGCATTATCTCTGGATTTGTTTTATAATAGCCATTCTGACCATCTGGTGCTTGTGGGTTAATGGTAAACTCCACGACAGGAAGCGGAGTTATTTTTAATTTGTTGCTTTCAATCTCTGTAGGTTCCCTGGAAGTAGAAACCTTTACTCCATATTCCCCAAGTTCCCCAGGGTTCTTTATGCCAAATTCTTCTGGGATTTTAACTTCAACAGTGCTTAAAGGTAGAATGTCAAGGGGTGTAGTTATATATAAAGCGTAAACTTCTCTTGAAACAGTTGGAGCAACTTTGCCATTTACTGTAATGAGGTTTTGGGAAGGAACGTCAGGCAACACAAATCCATCATCAAATTTTAATATGATACTATCAACATTTTGAGCCAGAGTATATACGGGACCGTTCTTAAAAAAAATCATGAATTCATTCACAGAATTTGATCCTGAATAGAGAGCTTCAAGATGAACCTCGGACACAAACGACTCTTTAATACTTACTGAAAATGGGGATCTGGAGCTATCACTATCTGTCCAGACATTCACAACATAATCCCCTGCTATTGTGGGGTTTTTAATATGAGGACTCTCCGAGATTTTTATTTCTACAACAGTTGAGGACAATATGTCCTCAGGAGCAACTATTTGCAAGGTATTGCCCTGAACAAATGCATCTGTCTCTTTTCCATTTACGAAAGATCCCCCTGAAGGGTTTATCCCCTCAAGATAAAACCCCTGTGGGAACTCCATATAAATTTTATCTCCTCTGAGGAGATGACCTACTGGAGAAGTTTTAAAAGAAATGTTTATCTCAGGTTCAGTGACAATCGAATCAGGCGCAAGTGAAACTGAAAGATTCTGAATTTCAGGCTCAAAAATTTCGTAAGGTTCGGATTCAACAAAGGTAGGTTCAGCAGTAGTAGAAACCAAAATAGTCTTTTTACCTGCAATTTTAGGATTAATAATTCCAAATTCTTCCGAAATTTCAATTTCAACATTCGAGAGAGGAGATATATCACCATTAACTGCTATTTCCAGCGTGTGGCTATTTACCTTCTTCACAGAATTATCAAATACCCGGTAACCATTTATCTTAACGTACCTCAACGAAGATTTAGTAATTTCCGGGACGTATGTTCCTTCCGCAAACGATATAAAAATACTATCTCCATCATCCCCAGAGAACATCTTGCCAAGAACCCCAGTAATAAACCTAATATTATAACCAGCGTTAAAACCTTTTGTTGGAGGATTAACCTTTACATTCACATCGTCTACTGAAGAAACACTAATTATGTATTTATCGGATTCAAGCTCAAAAACAATGTAGGACTTTAAAATACCCTGCATTACCACCTTATAACAGACTCCTGGGGAAACTGGGTTTCTTATACCAGCCTCTTTCTTAATCAAAATGTCTATTTTTTCCCCTTTTTCTAACTTTTCGGAGAGAGTAATTCGGCAGATCACTCCGTAATATTCATCGCTTCCAATTGATACCTTAGATACAGCTTTTTCGTTTACTAAAATGGATTCTGTCATAGGATGAGCAAAAGTAAAGGTCGCATCTTTTCTGAATTTTAATATTATCTCATCGATACTATCCACTGCAATAATTCCGTCAAGGTGATATTCAGCTATTTTTCCTGCATTATTAGGAGTGATAGCCACTGTAAAAGAATTGTTTATAACAATACCTGAAGCTTTAGCAGAAAAACCCTTATAAAAACCAAGAAAATTCAAGGGTATTAGAACAATAATTAATACTATACATATTTTAAAGAAGAAACTCTTCATCTTCATTCATCCTCCTGTTTATGCCTTGGGATAGACAATTGTAACAGTCCTTGTCGTTCCATCCCATACCACCTGTGCCCCGAATATTTCCGAAATAAACCTTATTGGTACAAGAGTCCTCCCGTTTACAATGTAAGGTGTAACATCAAGCACAATTTCTATACCATTCACAATAGCAGTTTTCTTGCCTATCTGCATCTTTATTTTATCACTTCCAAAATTTATGTCAATAATCTTAAAAATAGGGTCATAGGTAAACTCTGCACCAAATGCCTCACCAATAAAGCGTAAAGGAACCATAGTCCTATTATCCCTAATGACGGGTGCTGCCTCAAGCAATGAAGTCTCGTTATTTATAAGGGCGGATTTATTACCGACCTGAAGTTTCATAACAATCGACTTTGAGTATTTCACGCTTACAGGTTTTTTTGTAGAGTTCCCTGCAGAATCTGTTGAAATAACCTCAATTACGGAAAGTGCACCTTCCTGAAGGCTTTGCACGGAAAAAGCGAAACTTCCATCTTCATTTACGGTTGCAGAGCTTCCATTAACTGTAACACTTGCGCCCTTCTCTGTTTTACCTTCAACAATCAGAGGGAGCTTAGATACTTGCTGAAACATAACAGGCTTTGTAATTGTAAGAGATGGTGGAGTGGTATCAAAGGAAACTGTTATGGCAACCTGGGCACTATTGCCTGCAAAGTCAGTTGCAAATACATTAATAACATCGGGGTTATTCTGAAGCTTAAGGGTAGTTTCAAAATTTCCAAGCCCATCTACCTGAACTATTTCCCCATTTATTTTCAGGCTTGACCCTGGGTCTACATTACCCTTTACAAAAACTGTTGAACTATTCAAAACTGCATTATTCTGGGGACTCAATACAGAAATCACTGGAGGAATCGTGTCAACCTTAATTTGAATTGACCTGACTTCCTCTTTGTGATCTTCTTTATCCACTGCATAGTAGTAAAGAGTATGAATTCCCTCAGGTGAAACTATCGAACTTTCAGAATATACGGTAGGAGAGTTCCCATCAAAATAATAATAAATCGTCGGATTCGGGTCAGTTGCACTTGTTGCAGTAAAAGTTACAGAAGGCTTAGTCTTATAAAACCCGTTTAAGCCATCTGGCATTTCAGGGCTTATCTTAATCGTGGTTTTAGGAACATTCTTTATTGTGTACGGATCAGATACAACTGATGTTTGCTCTTTTGTTGTAAAAACATATATTACATAATTGCCCGACTTAACTGGATTCCTAATACCAGCTCCTTCTGTGATGGAAATAGTAACGACTTCGTTTGGTTTGACCTCCACAGGTGTCGTTATGGTAAGGGTCGTACCTGAAATTTCAATAAGAGTGGTAGGAATGTTATTTATAAGGACTGAAGAACTCGCAATTAAGGAAGGAATAGTTGTCCCAATAGGCAAAACTACATTAACTCTGTCTATTCCAGGCAGAAGGTTTCCGCTTACTCCTGTAGTAAAGGAAATATTATAGGCACTTATCTGCCCTGCAGAGCTGTTGGAAAGCTGAACTGAAGGTTCTGAGATAGTCGATGGGGTAATCGAAACATTATCACTCACATACACTGCATCTGATAAAGTATTGAGAAACACTTCATAAGTTCCTACAATATCTGGATTGATTATACCAAAATCTTTTTTAACTAGAATTGTAACCAATGAATTTGCAGAAATATCAACAGGAGAGATCAAAGTAATCGTATTGGATGAAATTGTAACATTGGTACAAGGCGTTTCATTAACAAAAATGGCACCTGGTTTCACAAATTGCGGGAGAACAAAGGCATCTGCAAATTTAATGTTAATTTTACTCTTATCACGTGTAAGTAACCCAGTTATCTGAGAAGTTTTGAATTCGATTGTATATTCGGCATTCATCTTCTGGGAAGAAGGAACTGCAGTTATATTGAGAGACTGAACAGGCGTGCCATAAAGAGTGTAGAGATTTGAAGTTGCAAGTCCTGTATCCTTGCTCGTTGCAACTTGAACTGCAAAATTACCTGTAAACTCTGGATTTATAATCCCAAAATCCTGAAGAAAAATTATTGTGCAGGTAGCACCCGGAGCAATAAAACGAGTTTCAGGAACATATACCCTCACTCTTCTGTCCTGTACACTCACAATTGATGGATTGGCTAAATTAATAAGAACCTTTGATAAATCAGGAGTTTTGGGGAGTGTAGTTCCTTTAGGGAAAAATACATCTATATAGTCACCAGGGATTAGTGCCCCGCCCATTGTAACAGTAAATGAAATGTCATATCTTGCATTTTTCCCTGCGTTGCTGTCATACAAAATCACATTAAGCCCTGCTACAGTAGAGCCCTGTGTACCTACTCCAATATAAAACGAGTAGCTTGAATGATTTGGTTCAGTTGTTGTCCACACTTCAATTAAGTAAACATCAGGAGAAGAAGGATTTTTTATTCCGAGGGACGAAGAAAAAACAACTGCAACACCGCCTGTGCCTGCTCCCTGATTTTGAAGCAGGGGCTCGCTCAAAGTGAGAGTGACAAGGTTTCCCTGAACTATTACTGAAGAAGGTTTATAACTTGCGATTTCAACAAGTTCTTTATTTATGCTCTGAGGTATTGTGCACTCGGAAGGAAATTTAATGTATAAGTTTTCACCTCTGTTAAGGTCTTTGTGAAGGACGATATAAACTGTGTATTGAGCAATTGAATCAATTGTTACAGGAGATACAGTCACGTTTTTTATTTCAACGTCTCCAAGGGTCGTTCTCGGAAACGCTCCAAAAATTGAGAGTAATATCATTATAATTAAAATCAAGATCCTTTTCACAATAACCTCCAAAAACCTGATTTTGGTATTATAAAACTTTTCTTACTAAAAAGCAAATCATACAAAGCAATCACCTTTCACATTATCTGTCACAGCAAGTACCTTTTTTTGGTTACTGCAAGCGTCGTTTTTTTGTCATTGCGAGCGCAATAAGCCGAAGCCGTAGCGGGTGGCAGTCCCTCCTTTTGCTCTCTTTGTCACTGCGAGGAACGAAACGAAGTGGAGTGACGAAGCAGTCTCGCCGTTACCATTCGTCTGTCATTGCGAGGCTTCGAAGAAGCCGTGGCAATCTCGCCTTTCCCAATTTGAGGAGGTGAGAGTACTCTCCTCAATACTCCACCCAAAAGACATTAAAGACGAGATTGCTTCAACCGTAAAAGACACGGTTACTTGACTGCGTCAAGGAAAGGATTGCGCAATGACAAACAGAAGATTTCGGGGAAAGTTCGAAGGGGGTCAGTTTACCTCTTCGAAATGAAAAAAGCCCCTGCATATCGCAGGGGCTTGTATTAACTATATCTGAATCTATTGTGCAAGAGTAACAGTAACAATTCTCAGTCCTGGATCCCACTCAACTGTTGCGCCAAGACCTTCAGCAATGAGACGGAAAGGAACCATCGTTCTATCATTCTTAATGTATGGAGCAGCATCAAGAATCATAATTACTCCGTTAACCACTGCTGAGGTGTTGCCAATCTGAAGTCCGATAGTGTTTTCACCAAGGATAACTGTAACTCCCTGAGTATCAGGAATCCACTCTACTGTTGCGCCTAAAGCTTCAGAAATTGCTCTGAGAGGCAGGAATGTTCTTCCATTCACTATCTCTGCTGGAGCATCAATCTGAACAGCCTTGCCGTTAACAGTCATTATGTCAGAACCAATCTGAACCTTAACAACAGTAACCTTGGGAGCTGTGTAGGTAACCGTAATATCCTTTTCACCCTTATTACCAGCCGCATCAAATGCAACAACCTTAATGATGTTTTCACCTTCAACAAGATCAACCTTAGCTGTGAATGCTCCATCTGGTGCAAAGTCAACTCTTGTTGCACCAATCTGGAGAGAAACAACACCAACATCATCAGTTACTTTACCAGAAACTGTTACCACAGCGGTGCTGACTTCAGCACCATCTGCTGGGGCAGTTACATCAACAACAGGAGCAGTGGTGTCAAGAACTGGTGCAACATAAATTGCTTCAAAGTACTCCTCAGTGTTTATTCCATACCAGCCACAAGGATAATCGCAATATTCACCCATATCTGCCCAAACATAGTACCTGCCAGATTTTGTGAAAGGATATATCCAATCAGCTTCACCGTCATTATTAGTAATGCCATTCGGCAAATCAATTGATGTATAGCCTTGAGCAGAACCACTTATGCCACCAAATGTAACTTCAACTTCAACATCAGGTGCACCATGGCCATGCGCATCCTTAACATTAAATATCACATGGGTATTAGTTGGAGGAACAGTGACCGGTGCCTTTTCAATCTCATTGCCATAAATATCTTCCAGAGTAACCTTAATTGTTGGAGGAACAAGCGTGAAGGTATCCACATAGATATAAGCTCCGCAAGGGCTTACAAAGTAGAGGTCAACCAACGGAGCGTCTTCAAGGCACGGATTGTCGTAGCCAACAATTTGGAGTCCGCCATGCCCACCACAGCAATCTCCAGCAACACCATACGTGCAAATTGAAGCAACTGGAAGATCGCAATCGTTAAGGACTTCTTCTGCGTATAGGCTCCAAGTATCATTTGTGAAATCGTGAACTCCTCTTGGGTCGACTGGAGTTACATAGACAACTTCAGGGAAGCCTGTTGTAAGGATGTTGTCATTATCAATAACTGAGCCATCAAGAAGGCCAATCTTAACAGTGAATTCAGGTTTCCTTACGGTGAACGTAAGAGTTATTTCTTCCTTCTTTGTGCAACCTGTTCCATACGCATAACCATAGATTTCGAATGTTCCTTCATCATCAAGGCAGATGCCTGAGAATCTATAGCCACCATCTGGAAGCGATGAGACTCCCACTCCGCTAACTGCAACTCCATTAAGATAGAACTCCCAATTTGGAGTTCCAAGCGTGAATCCTGGGTTAGTAATATCGATAACTGTTGCAATGCCTGCTAAAATCTCATCCGGATCTGTCTGCCCTTCCCAGATTTCGCCGGTTGCAGTGAGTTTTGTAACAGATGGAAGCACTGTAATAGGGTTAATCTGTTCACCAATCATAGGCCATGTAGTTATTATTTCATTACATGCGTTATAATCCCTATGTCTTCCGAACATTTTTACAACAAGGGTATAACCGCAATCAGTTCCGGTAGGATAATTAAAGGTAACTCCCCTTAAATTAAATGGACAATCAACTGCTTCTGGAACGGTTGTTGGTTGGAACGTAATTGGGAGATCGGGAATTCCTGTTCCAGCTGCATTGTTCGGATTATACCAAATATCTGTTACTGTAGTTGTTCCCAAAGGCCAAGTATCAATTGTAAATGCACTTGGAACCTTGTTTCCGTTGCCGTCAACCATATACATCCAGACAACATCATAAGGACAACTGCAAGAAAGGTCGTATTCCTCGGTTGTTATACCTTGCTGTTTTGGAGAAATTCCAACATTAACTTTCTTGCCAACTTCCACAGTTTTGGCGTCGATCTCGTTGCCACCCGAAAGTGTAACTGATGCAATATCGCAGGAGTTGACTTCACAAATAGTAAACTGCTTAGACCAGGTATCGCAGCAGGCATTGTACGCCATAGTTTCTTCATCAATATAATCCCATGCCCAGCCGTTGTTGGCGCCCGTATATATCCACCAGTCATCACAATCCTTATTGGCTCTTTCCCATGCAACAAAAGAAACGTCAACTGTTATAGTTCCATTTCCTGTTACAAGATAGCGATCTGTACCAATGTTCTTTATTCCAAACTTATTCTCAACAGGTTCACCGTTTTCTGTAACAAAGCTCTTTACGGTATAGCTAAAATCATATATATACCAGTTATCTGGGTCTATTGGAAGCCAATAATCTGCAGTTACTTCAAATGCATTGCCAATTGTGCAAGGAAGTTTATCGTAAACATTCTGGGCAAGATAAGTAGTCGGGCCACTTCCATAAGGAGGAATTGCATAGATTGCAGTTACGTCAACATAAGGGTTATATACTCCCTTATCTCTTGTGTTAATAACTAAGGTGTTAGATGGTACTGATGTTCCATATACAGTCTGAGTGGCAGTGAACCTCACATCAACTACATTTCCTACACTAAGCAAGAATCTGTAGAAACCTGGAGAGATTTCGTTATAACCTGTAACAGTAGCACCAGTAACCGTCCAGTCCGTCTGTGCAAGACCTGTTACGGGGTCTCCGTCCTGATTAACGAGGTGAAGAAGAACTGGCTGAGCTGCTTGGTTCTTGTAAATAAACACAGGGTTGACGTAGGTGGAAAGAGTCATTGAAAGTGTTGGGACATTGCTCAATACTTTGTAAATCATTGCATCATTTTCCGCAGTTCCATAGCCATCTCTTACATACACTCTGAAGCTACCAATATCTGGAAGAGTGTCAACATCTGGGCCATCAGAAGGGAATGTAATTGTGAACTGGCCTGAGGAATTAGCAGGGATAGTTGTATAACCTGCAAGGCTGTGATCAGGATAAGCCACAAATACATTAACTGGAACCAATACGGTCTGGCCGCTTCCTCTGGTTATCCATCCTGAGATTGTTTGCGAAGTTCCGCAAGTTTGGAGAGTGCTTGCGCTGAAAACAATGTTGTATTGAATGTAGATACCTGCCACGTAGAAATCAAAACCGGTTCCAACGAAATGAAGCCGATAATCACCGTCTCGTGAAACGTTACCTGTAGAGATGGAGAAGTTTACACTTCCACCTGCCATGTTAACAGTTTCGACATCGGCACCACCAGTTTCTTCGAGTATAACTTGCCATGGAGCAGTCGGAGCTTCATTAAGATAACCTGTAATAATATCGCCCATTTTGAATAATTTGCCAGCTATGATCGTTAAGGGTGTTCCAGATGCAGGAGTACCAAAGGTTGGTGTTGGATTGTAGTAGGGAAGTACTGTTGTAGCGCTCAGAGTGGTACCAGACGTTAAAGTAGCAACTGAGGGTGCAGCGGATGCTGTTGGAACTCTGAATGCAGCAACAAGGGAGAAAATCATTGTTACTGTAAGAAGAATACTTAGAAATTTTTTCATAAAATCTTTCGCCTCCTTTCAAGCGATTTTTAGATTTTTACTAATTTTTAAAGCTTTAAAAATTTTGTTTCTGTTTCTTTTCTTTGTTTTTGTGTCCGTTCTTCACCTCCGTTTTTAAGCGATTTATTTATATTGAAATAAACTGCACTGAAACCTGAAAGCCTCGCAGCCCGTGTTAAGGGTGCTGTTCACTTAACGCCGGTTCACTTGTGAGCCTCCAGACCTCAGGGCAAGTATTTCCTTAATTTTGCTCTTCTGTTCACTTTTCAAGGTACTTTGCAGGTTTCCCTGCAGCAAGGGGCAACTCTAAAATTAAAAATACAACCCTGCACTTATAATGTGCAAAAATCGTGCCAGACAATGAAAGTGCCCTCAAAAATATAGACGATAAATGCTTATATAAAGATAACTTATTTGATTTTATTTCAAAATAACTACATGCTCTGATTGTTAAAATTCCACACTTCTTTGGGAAAACTCTACCCAAAAACCTGTGTAAAGATTACCCAACTGTAAAAATTTTGCCCACTTCCAAATTTGAGGAGGTAAAAAGACCCTCCTCAATACTCCACCCTGCCCCCCCTGTCATCCTGAGCCTCGTTTTTTTGTCATTGCGAGGCTTCGAAGAAGCCGTGGCAATCCTACCTTTTCCAATTTGAGGAGGTGAAAAGACCCTCCTCAATACTCCACCCAAAAAGATTCACTACGAGATTGCTTCGTCGGCAAAAGACATGCCTCCGCTTGACTTCGTCAAGGAAAGGATTGCGCAATGACGGAAAAAATAAAAAGAATGCCTCCATGTAAAAAAAGAGAAATAATTGGTCTGAAGAGGGGCTTCAATTTTTGAGTAATTAGATATAATATAGAATGCAAAAGAAAGAGTCGACCGAAGATTCCTTCACAGAAACAGGAGAGAATAAAGACTTTTTTAGGAGATACCTGCTTATGCGTAACACCCACAACTTAAGATTGGAGGGGTGTTAAATGATTTACCTTTTCTACCCCTCAAAGAAAACACTCACAATTTCCCTCACAGAGACATCCTGCTCTCTTATGTGCAACCACTGTTTCAGCACATATCTTAAAGGAATGAAGACAAAAGAAGAGGCATTGAAGATACTCACGGAAAACCCTGGTAAATTCAAGAGTGTCTTGATAAGTGGGGGGTCCTCAAGGGAAGGAAAGGTCCCAATTGCCAAAAACATTGATTTTATAAAGGAACTCCACGAGATGGGGTTGAAGCTAAATATTCATACAGGGCTCATTGACGAACAGGAAATACGCTTAATAAAGCCATACTTTGAAAGAGTTTCATTTGACTTTGTCTATAACGACAGGGTGATAAAGGATGTTTACCATCTTGAGGAAAAGGGAAGAGATGATTTCCTCAAAACATACCTTTTGCTTCGGCGAATCCTTGGGGGAAAAATTGAAAACAGCAACGGGTACCCATCGTCAAGAGTTATTCCACACTACACAATAGGCCTTGAGTGTGGCAGGGTGGGGAGTGAGGATTATGAAGCAATGGATGAATTCGCCGTGATTAACCCTACTCTGCTTGTGATAAATATCTTTGTGCCAACGAAGGGTACACCTTTTGAAAATTGCCCCACACCTGACATCGAGGAAGTAAGGAAGGTTTTTAACAAGGCAAAAAGAAAGCTTACAAAAACAACCCTTTTTCTTGGGTGTATGAGGCCATTCGGTCAGTATAGAGATACTGTTGATATTGCAGCATATGAAGAGGGTTTCAGGGGATTTGTCCTTCCTTCAAATGCACTTCTTGAGAGAATCAGGCAGGATAAAATTGAATCTACAGAAATTGAGGAGTGCTGCGCCCTGATATGAAAGTAGCTATATGTCCACCACAGAATATGGAGGAAAAATAGATGAGTGAGGAGAAAACCATCAGGGCTTCAATCGGGACACTAGGAGTACTCGGGCTTTCCCAAGTTAAAATTGAGGCTCTCCCAACGACTCTGTACCTGATGGTGGGAGAAAAATGTACATTTAACTGTCTTTATTGCCCTCAGGCAAGGAGAAGCAATGGTTCCTTTGAAAACCTTTCAAGGGTTATCTGGCCCAAAATTTCCTGGGATGCAATAAAAGAAGCATTAAAAAGCCTGCCCCCCGATGTAGGCAGGGTATGCTTTCAGGTAGTGAACACAAAAAACTACGTAGAAAGGGCATCAATGTTTATCAAAGACACAAAAAAGATCATAAAAGACTTCAACCTTCCACTCCAGATATCGGCTTCAGTGAGAACATCTCGCATTGAGGAAGTTAATGAGTTATTTGCCTCAGGCCTTGACAGAATTGGCCTCCCTCTTGATGTAGCAAGCAAGGAGCACTTCAAAAAAGTAAGAGGTGGCAGTTTTGACGCATATCTAAATACCATTATCCTCGCTGCAAGTCTATTCCCAGGAAGAGTTTCAACCCACCTTATCGTGGGGCTTACGGAGAGCGACTTTGAGTTATACAACCTTATGAAAACGCTTTACGAAAATGACATTATAGTGGGGCTATTTGCATTTACTCCCGTCAAAGGGACACCTCTTCAAAATGAAAAACCACCAAAGCTCTCCCGTTTCAGAAGAGTGCAAATTATGAGGTATCTATTGCAAAAAGGAGTTGAATTTGAACCTGAATTTGATAAGCGGGGGAATCTCACCTTTCTTAAATCATCTGTCAATCTTAACGAAATAATAAGAAACCCTTCAATATACCAGACTTCAGGGTGTCCCTCTTGCAACAGACCATTTTATAATGAAAGCCCAAGGGGACCTATATATAGTTATCCATACAGAATCGAGGTGAGTGAGGATATCATTAATGAATTCACCGAATACAGAAATCCAAAAGAAATTTCATTCAAGGATTGAAAGATATAGAGATCTGATCCTCCTACTTGAAACGGGGGCGTACATTCATGACCTCGGCAAACTATCAAGTTTCTTTATCATATCAAAGGCAAAGGGGGTCTCGGCAAAGGATTTCCATGGGCAGATTATCTTTATAGATATGTTGAATAAAGATTTTAATGATATATTCAAGGACCAGAAAATGAGGGAATTTCTCTTTGCTCCTATCTATCAAATCCTGGGGATGCCACAAGTGTCAAAGGGCATTGACCTTGGAATTTCTCTTTCCCACCTTGTATGTGCTCATCATGGGTGTTCTCGCTGCCTTTACGGGGTGATGGAAGGTGAAATGAGCATCATTCCGAATGGTACCTGCTGCAAGTACCGAGACTTAATCGAAAAACACCCCCTTATTAACCTTCTAAAAACTGTTGACCACCTGGACGCATCCAACCCAGCAGATAAAGGAAAACAGGGAACAAAAAAAGTTTTGAGGGACAACATTTTTTTTGAACCTGAGGAGATACCTCTCAGTAGGCTCAATGAGATGAGATTCTCTTTCTATAATAAACTTCTGGGTTTTCTTCATAGCGACAGTGGTACAAATATTGAATTGCTTAATAAATTTGTAAAATCCATCGGGAAGAAGTACTTTCCCTATACCTTATCAGAGACAAGAACATATGGAAATGATATCACCCTTCTACACCATGCGGAGAGTGTTTCTACATACTTTAAAATATACCTCTTTGAATACTTTGTTATGGATAGAGAACTTCCCTCTTCTTTTTTCGACGTTAAATACAAGGTTCTCTCAGTACCAGAACGACACAAGGAAACGGAAGAAATCCTTTCATACAAACTTGCCCTCACAAACCTCATTGGACAATCTGACCACTTTTCTTATTTTCTATTCCCCGCTGTAAAAAAGAACAGCCAATTCCTTAAATTTATTAAAGATGCCATAAGAAGTGCAGATAAACAACTCATTCTTTCACCTTTGAATGATTTTTCGCCTATGTTTTCCGATACATTTGAAGGGATCCCCCTCTCTCGTTTTTATGAGAAGCTCCGCGCCCTCCCCATAAAATCACCTGAAGATATCAAGATGAGCGAAGAAGAGGTTATAAAGAAATTAAAAGACGTTATACTATTTGCGGCTTTAAGGAAAAAGGAGCGTCTTCTACGGAAGATTAAGAGCAGCTTAAGGCACATAGATAATCTCAAAAATGGAATGATATATAATGAAAAGATTCTCATCAAATATATGAGAAAAAAGAAAGAAATTGACACATTAGAGAAAAAGCTCAGTGCCTATCCCTCCATTGAAAGCATAAAAAGAGCCACAGGGTGGAAGTCCTCAAAAGACCCCGAAAAGGAAATCTACGATTTTTTCAATATAATTCTTTCTCCAATAAGGCCACCCTCTCCTGTTGAAATGAGCGAATTTTTTCTCAAGGAATACCACAGGCTTCATTCGATGAAAGCCCTATATGAGGAGCATTTTCACAGAAGACCCCTCACCCTGGGACGGATTTACGCAATTTTCGAAGTTCTGGTAAAATTAAGGGTGGAGGAAAAAAGTGCAGAGAAATTTTAAAAGGATAATTTCACTTTTATTAGTGTTAATTCTTTGTTTCTCTCTTTTCGAGATTGGTGCTGTCATTGGGGAAGAGAGTAATCCATTATTAGTGGCATATACTTCCGTGGAGGAACTTACCGAAGACCCTACCGCCGGTGAAAAGCTCAAAGAAATGGGTATCGTAAAGGGATATGCAGATGGAGAACTTAAGGAAAACAAAGAAATTACAGAAGGGGAATTGCTCTGTCTTATTTCAAGAACGATTAAAAAAATAAATGGGACATCTTACAATAAACTCGTAAAGGAAGTCAATGGATTTGATAGGTTTGTGAATAGTGTTTATAACTGGCTAAAAGTTACAAAAGAGAATATAATCAAGGGCTATTATAGATTCCTTGCGCTCTTTCCAACCTACGAGGTACTTCCGGGTATTCGCAAAGATAACTGGTTGTTCGAGGATGCACTCTATTTAAAGACAACGGGCTTTCACTTTCCTGAAGATTTCTCCCCAAACAGAAAGATCAGTGAATATGAAATGTATCAACTATTGATTGATGGCTTAAATCTCGGAGAAAAGAACGAGACAATTGTTTTCGACCCTGAGATAAGTGAAAAGGACAGGCTAAAAGTAATTCTCATAACCCACGGGATTTACGAAACCTCACCTGATGAACTGAATTTTGCCAAAAGAAACGAAGCCTTCAATCTCATTTTAAATGTCGTCCAGAAATGAAATCAATGTTTTTCAAGAACCTTTCTTTTGTCATGCTTAACTGAATAAAAAGTCCAATCATTTCGCCCAATCAACTTATGTATTTGTCACCCTTTTCCTTCTTTGTCACTGCGAGGAACGTTTTTTTTGTCATTGCGAGCGCAATGACAGCCCCTTCTGTCACTGCGCACTGTTTTCCTCACGAAAGTGAGCGGAACGAAACGAAGTGGAGTGACGTGGCAGTCTCGCCTTTTGCTTTTCTTTTTTGTTTTTGGGGAAAGTTCGAAGGGGATCTGTACACCTCTTCGAATTAAAAAGACGAGATTGCTTCGATCGCAAAAAACGCTCCCGCTTGACTGCGTCAAGGAAAAGATTGCGCAATGACAAGAAAAATAAAAAGAGCGTCTCCCGCTTGACTTCGTCAAGGAAAGGAGTGCGCAATGACAAGAAAAAAACAAAAAAAGTGCCTCCGCTTGATTTCGTCAAGGAAAGGATTGCGCATTAACGCAAAGAATGTCACACTAAATTTATTTCAATCCTCTACACTTAAGAATATTGTCTCAATTTCGTCTTTCCTGGACAACAAAAACTTTTTCACCTGGTCCCAGGATTCTACACTATATAGAGGCTGCGGAGAGTCTTCAACATCATCAAAAAAGAATAAAGATTTAACTATATGATACCAATTCAATCTACTTTTTCCATACTTTTTAATAGTAATTTCTCTGAGTTCTGGTAGAGGAATCCTCTTCAAAACTTCTGCAATATCAAAGTAATCTTTCTTTTCTGCCCTCTGAGCAATAGCAATAAGTTTCATTGCGGCAATATCCTTAACCTGAGCAACCTCTACCCCATTAAAATCAAGGGTATTAAGCATGAGAGGATAAGGATAATAAAAGAAAGATACTCTTGTATTCTGTAATTCCGAAAGTACAGTGCCTTCCTCTATGAGCCTTATTGTCAATCCTTTCTCAATCAACTTACTGGCTAAAATCTCTGTATTAAAGTTTGTCTGGGTAAAAAAATCTAAATCACCTGAGCATCTATGCCCGATCTGGAGCGCAAGAGCACTTCCTCCTGCAAGATAAAATCCATAATCATTTAAAATACTTCTTAACCTGTCGAGAATTTCTATACTATTTTCTGGTAAGTATTTTTGAAACATCGTATCTCTTCTTTATCTATTCCAAACCATAATGCCCAGAAATTTGCTGTTTTTCTGTCCAGATTCCTGCTCTTTTTTACAACTTCTATTAACTGCTCTTTACTGAATGTAGCTAACATCCAGCGAACATCATTCTCATTGCCATAAACCATTATGCGCTCTATGATAAAGAACCAGTGTTTTTTTAAATCCAGTTCTTTTATGTCTACATCCCACAAAACCACTTTAATATATTCGGGTATTTCCATATTTATATTTTAACATCTTTTATGTTACCTCAAAGAAGAAAATCGAGGGGTCTTCTCTTTTACACTACATAAAAAAACCTAAAGACGAGATTGCTTCGTCGGCAAAAGACATGGCTCCTCGCAATGACACAAAAAAGGAAAAGAGTGCGCAATGACAGCCCTTGAGAGACAGAGTACAGAAATATGCATAAGACCTGAAAAGACCCTAACAAAATTACCTGTTCATTTTCTGAAGGCGTGCCTTAAGTATTTTTAACTCTTTACTCCTTTTCTCGTTATCCTCCCTTGATAGTAGCCTTTCCAGATACTCAATCCTTGCCTTAATTTTATTCTTTTCCTTCTCCTCGTTACTCTTTGTCTCGACTCTTTTAAGAATTTTTTCCCTATCATTGAGAATCCCGTCCTCAAGGTAGTACACCTTATTTGTGAGTTCCTTCAACAAATACCTATCGTGAGTCACAAGAAGGATTGATCCGTCAAAATTTTTCAATGCATTCATTACAACCTGGTTCATTTCAATATCGAGGTGGTTGGTAGGTTCGTCCATTACAAGGAAATTCCCTTTTACGAGGCTCATCTTCGCAAGAATAAGTTTTCTTTTCTCCCCACCGCTAAACTCAGAAATCTTTTTGAAGACATCGTCACCCCTCAAATCAAACATTGAAAGAAAGTCCCGTGACTCTTGAACAGTAAGTCCCTCCTTAATAATCTCATCAAGCGGCGTCACATTATCATCGATCATAAAAGAATCCTGAGGAAAATAACCAATCTCAATACTCTCCCCAACCCTGACGTTTCCTTCAAAATTCTTATCAACACCTGCTATAATCTTAAGAAGCGTTGTCTTTCCAGAGCCGTTTCTCCCAAGGATTCCAATTCTTTCTCCTCTTCTAATACTCAAATTTACTCCTTTGAGCACTTCATTCCCATCAAAAGACTTCTTTATACCTTTACAATCAAGGACAATCTCCCCTCCTCTTTTTCCTTGTTCAATTTTTAACTCCCTCTTTCGATTCACTAAAGGGTCGGGTATCTCTATTTTTTCTATAGCCTTTTCACGGCTCAATGCCTGCTTACTTCTCGTTCCATACCTGAACTTCTCAATAAACTTTCTCTGCTCTTCAACATATTTCAATAATCTTTCTCTTTCCTTTGTTGCAAACTGGTCTTCCTTAGATTTCACCATTTCGAATTTATCATAGTTACCCGTGTATTCCTTCATCATTCCCCTTTCAATGTAGAGGATGTGTGTAGCAATATTATTTATAAAACTCCTATCATGAGAAACAATGAGTAGCCCTCCTCTGTAGTTAAGCAAATACTCTTCAAGTGCCTCAATCGTCTCCACATCAAGGTGGTTGGTAGGTTCGTCAAGAATTAGAAAGTCAGCCTCAGAGAGAATCGCTTTCACAAGCTCTACTTTTGTTCTTTCTCCTCCACTTATATCTTTAAGCTTCTGCCTTAGTGTTTGCTCGCAAAGTCCAAAAGAATTAGCTACCTCAAGTATTCTTTGCCTGTACGAATACCCACCAATATCGGCATAATGCTCGAGAAGCTCTCCGTACTCCTTCCCATAATCGCCTCTTCTTTCAAGTTCCTCTATTAATCTTTCAACAGTCTTAATCCTGTGGAAGACCCTTTCAATCTCTTCCATTCCTGTAGTTTCAAGGGCCTGTACCTCCTGAGGAAGATACGCAAAGCTTCCCTTTATGGTAACCGACCCTGTATAAGGCGAGAGATTCCCAACAATGATTTCAAGAAGAGTAGTTTTGCCACAACCATTTTCTCCTATGATAACCTTTCTTTCCCTGTCAAGGGTAAAAGAAACATGCGAAAGCAACATCTTCCCCTGATTCATATAGGAAACATCTGAAACTATAAGCATTTTCCTTTTTCCTTTTTTTAAATATAATGAAAAAAATGGTTTTCCAAAGGAGGAAGCGGTGGACCTGGAAAATGAAGTGATAAAAGGCAGTAAAGACTTTATCAATCATTATATAAAACCCCACGAGAGTAAGATTGAAATAGAGGGACTCCCCGTGATAGACATATTTAAAAAGGCAGGAGAATATGGGCTCATTGCAATTCCTCTTCCAGAAAAGTACGGAGGGCTGGGGCTTCCTTATAAAACATTTACAAGGGTTGCCATGATGCTTTCTAAATACTCGGGAACCGTGGCTATGGTTCTGGGGGCACATCTACTTGCAACTTATGCAATCCTTATTGGGGGAAATGAGGAACAGAAGAAGGAATACATCCCTCGCCTTGCAAGAGGGGAACTTATCGCCTCTTTTGCACTTACGGAACCTTCTACGGGCTCTGATCCTTCCGCAATTACAACAGAAGCAGTAAAAGATGAGGATTCGTACATTATTAATGGAACAAAAG
This sequence comes from Caldiserica bacterium UBA4770, assembly GCA_002403335.1. GTDB lineage: Bacteria > Caldisericota > Caldisericia > Caldisericales > Caldisericaceae > UBA4770. Next base: position 5,351 of record DHHO01000013.1, on the reverse strand, counting down.
CATTCATAACAAATGCAGGGATTGCAGATATCTTTATTGTAATGGCAAAAACAGACAGGGAGAGGGGAGCTCGGGGTATCTCCGCTTTTATTGTGGAGTCACAAGACGAAGGTATTTCTGTGGGAAAACGGGAGGAGTTTATGGCACTCCCGGCCTTTCCAAATGCTTCACTTGTCTTCAATAATGTAAGAGTGCGGTTCTTCCGCCTTCTTGGAAGTGAAGGGACAGGCTTCATAACAGCAATGAAAACTCTTGATATTGGAAGGATTGCAACAGGCGCAAGTGCAGTGGGGGTCTCTCAAAGAGCACTTGAAGAAGCTGCGAAATACAGTCAGGAAAGATACATTTCAGGACGTCCCATCTCTTCCTTTGAGATAATACAGTCTTATATTGCAGATATGGCAGTTTCAATTGAAACTGCCAAGCTTCTCGTGCTCGAAGCAGCTCAAAAAAGGGATGAAGGAGCAGGTGACCTTCCCCTTTATGCAGCAATGGCAAAGTACTATGCATCAAAGGTTGCCGTTGATGTATCACGCTATGCAGTACAGATATTCGGAGGGTATGGGTGCACGAAAGGGTATGCAGTGGAAAGGCTTTACAGGGAGGCAAAAATGTATGAGATTGTTGAAGGTACATCTGAAATTCAAAAACTTATCATTTCAAATCATATTTTGAAAGGGGTGCACTAATGTACATTGTTGTATCAGGAAACATCGGCGCAGGAAAAACTTCTCTTGCCCAGATTATTTCAAAGGGATTGGGATTTAGTGTTTACTTTGAGGACTTTCATGCAAACCTTTTCCTCAAGGAATATTACAAGGATATGAAACGCTGGGCATTCGCAACCCAGATAAATTTCCTTGCATTAAGATACGAACAGATTGTCCACCATATTCTTCTTTCTGAGATTCCTGCAGTTCTGGACAGGTCAATATACGAGGACAGAGAGGTTTTTTCATGTTCTCTTCATGAGGACGGACTGATGACAGATGATGAATGGAATGTTTATGACAAACTCTACAGTCTTATGGTTGCACACCTTCCCTCCCCGAACCTGCTTGTGTATCTTGAAAAAAGTGTAGATGAACTGCTGAGAAACATCGGAAGCCGTGGCAGAGATTTTGAGAACATTCCCAGGGAATACCTCGAGAGTCTCGATAAACGGTACAAAGTATTCTATGAAAACTGGCATTTTCCAAAAATAAAAGTGACCGACGATATATATATAAATGAAGAGGAAATTATAAAGAGAATTAAAAAAGCACTCTACCACGCTGAATATTAAGAAAATGTACGATATTATTATAAGAACAGCAAATACAAGGAAATTTAAAGAACCTGTTGACATTGGTATCAATGGTGGGAAGATTATGGAAATCTCTCCCCACATTATTAATAGCGGTCGATTTGAGATTGATGCCCGAGAAAAATTTGTCACGGAATCTTTTGTAAACCCTCATTTACACCTCTGCAAGGTATATACGCTTATGATGATGGAAGAGGAAGCACTCAAGGATTATCACGGAAAGGATATGGGGAAGGCAATGACCGCCATTGACATTGCAAGTAAGGTAAAAGAACACTACGAGGAATCATGGATCCTTGAAAACGTAAGGAAGGCTTTAAACCTTGCGGTGAGATATGGAGTGACACACATCAGAGGATTTGCAGATGTTGATAGCAAAGCGCGCCTTAAAGGAGTAAATGCATTGATAAAAGCAAAGGAAGAGTTTAAAGATTTGCTTGACCTTCAAGTCGTTGCATTCCCACAGGATGGTGTTGTAAAAGATCCACCTGCGTATGAACTTGTAAGGGAAGCTATGAAAATGGGTGCCGATGTTGTTGGTGGCATTCCCTGGATTGAATTCACCGAAAAAGACGAGCAAATACATATTGAAAAAATGTTTGCAGTTGCAAAAGAATTTGACAAAGATATATCGATGCTTGTAGATGATGCAGGGGATTCAACCCTAAGGACAACAGAAATGCTTGCAGTAAAAACAATAGAGGAAGGGTATGAAGGAAGAGTGCTTGCGCACCATGCTCGTGCAATGTCGATGTATCAAACACCATACTTTATGAAACTTGCCGCACTTCTAAAGAAAGCACAGATAGGTATCGTAACAGACCCTCACACTGGCCCTTTACATGCAAAAATAAGGGAGCTTCTTACAGAGGGTGTGGTTGTTATACTTGGGCAGGATGATATATCTGATGCATACTATCCTTTCGGGAGAAATAATATGCTGGAGGTTGCTTTTCTTGCAGCACACCTACTCTGGATGACGACATCTTCTGACCTGGAAACACTTTACGATATGATTACCGTAAATGGAGCAAGGGCAATCGGAATTAAGGACTTTACTATGGAAGAGGGGCACAGTGCAAACATTGTTGTCCTCAATGAACCAAATGTCCTTGAAGCAATCAGGAACCATAATGAACCTCTCTTTGTCCTGAATAAAGGAAAGATTATAAAAAAACCGTCCAGTACATAGCTTTAGAAAAGAATTTATATTCGATTAAAGGCAGGGGGTTGCTTCGTCTCTTAGTCGAGGAGGTGTAAAGACCCTCCTCAATACTCCACCTTGCTCCCCCTGTCATCCTGAGCCTCGTTTTTTTGTCATTGCGAGGCTTCGAAGAAGCCGTGGCAATCTCGCCTTTACCAATCGAGGAGGTAAAAAGACCCTCCTCGAAACTCCACCCGAAAAGATTAACTACGAGATTGCTTCGTCTCAATTTGAGGAGGTGAGAGTACCCTCCTCAATGCTCCACCCAAAAGACATTAAAGACGAGATTGCTTCGGTCGCAAAAAACCAATGCGCTCCCGCTTGACTTCGTCAAGGAAAGGAGTGCGCAATGACCCCCCTTCTGTCACTGCGAGCCGACTTTGCGAAGCAGTCTCACCTTTTCCAATTTGAGGAGGTAAAAGAACCCTCCTCAATACTCCACCCAAAATACTTTAAAGACGAGATTGCTTCGGTCGTTTCACTCCCGCCTGACTTCGTCAGGGAAAAGAGTGCGCAATGACAAGAAAAAAACAAAAAAAGTGCTCCCGCTTGACTTCGTCAAGGAAAGGAGTGCGCAACGACAAATAGAAGATTTCGGGGAAAGTTCGAAAGAAACTTATTTACTAGTTTGATATTAATTGCAAAGAACAACTAGATAACAAAAATTTTAAAGTTAAAATTCTTTTATTTATTGAAAACATGCTAAAATACTTTTGAGCAAGAATAAAAAACATTGTGAAAGGGATTGATAAATGATAAAGATAAAAATTAAGTCTAAGAGCCCGTCATCAAAGCCTATCCTATGGAGGTAGTAACATGGTAAGGTTTACACTTATAGCAATAACGGACAGCAGAACAGAGAAGGAAGATATTTCAGGTAATGCCGTAGAGAAGGAGATAAAAAATGCAGGAAATGAGGTATCCGATAGATACATAGTCAAAAATAACATAGAGCAAATACGCAAAACTGTTCTGCAGTCTAAAGGAGACATAATAATAACGATGGGTGGTACTGGCGTAAGTTCCAGGGACATAACACCCGAGGCCTTGAAGCCAATACTGGAAAAGGAGTTATTTGGTTTTGGAGAGCTCTTCAGGAAGTTGAGTTACGAAGATATTGGAACAAGCACCATAATGAGCCGTTCTTTTGCGGGGACTCTAAAAGGGAAAGCTTTGTTCTGCCTTCCAGGTTCTACGAAAGCATGCGTCCTCGCTACCAGGGAGATAATACTCACGGAATGTGAACATATGTTGAGGGAGTTAAGAAAATGAAGCCTATAAAGAGCCTAATAAATGCTGACGAAGCCTTTGAATTAATGATGAATAGCATAAAGGTTATTGAAGATAAAGAAAAGGTGAGAATCTCAGAAGCTCACAAAAGGATACTTGCTAAAAACATCAAGGCACCCTTTGATGTCCCAAGCTTCAGAAGGAGTGCAATGGACGGCTATGCTGTGAAAGCAGAGGACACATTCGGTGCAGGGGTACATAGCCCCAAGACATTTAAGGTTATCGGAGAAATATTTGCGGGAGATAGCAAAAACATCAAAGTCAAGGAAAGAGAGTGCGTAAAGATAGCCACAGGAGCAATGGTACCGGACAGTTGTGATGCCGTCGTAATGGTTGAGAATACAGAAGAAAAGGAAGATATGGTTCTTATATACAAGCCTGTCTATCCTATGGAAAACATCTCAAAGATTGGAGAAGATATAAAAAAAGGAGAGATTGTACTTAAGAAAGGAATGCTCATAGACCCTTCAAAGCTGGGCGCTCTTGCTGCTATGGGGTTTAAAGATGTTACAGTGATAAGAAAACCTGTTGTAGGGATCATATCAACAGGCAATGAGGTTGTACCCCTTGGGGGAGAATTGATACAGGGAAAGATATACGATATAAATACCTACACATTGAAAGCCATTGTCGAGAGCAACTTCTGTAATGCAGTAACATACGGAATTGTAAGAGACGAAAAAGAAAGCCTGAAAAAAATTATTGATACTGCAATGGAAAACGATCTCATAGTATTTTCTGGTGGAAGCTCTGTTGGGGAAAGAGACATGATGCTTGACATTCTCGGGAAGAGTATTCTCTTCCATGGTGTCAGAGTGAGGCCTGGAAAACCAATGATATTTGCAGTCTATCAAGGCAAAAACATTATAGGCCTCCCGGGTTATCCTGCAAGCTGCTTGACTAATGCATATGTATTTCTTGCACCTATGCTAAGAAAGCTTGCGGGAGCTCCGAAAAGAGAGCGACAAATTATAAAGGCCAAAATGGCTCACAGGGTTCATTCTGTGCTGGGCAGAAGAGAGTTCCTCACCGTGAGGATTGAAAATGGCTACGCATATTCTGTTTATAAAGAATCGAGTGCAATAACAAGCCTTGCAAAGGCTATTGGTTTCATAATAATAGATGAGAACACAGACCTCGTTGAAAGAGACGAAGAGGTTGATGTTGAGCTCTTCTCATGGTAAAAAAAGTTTAAAAAAACAATGATACAATCGTTTTAGTTTTATATGTCACTGCGAGCCGACTTTGCGAAGCAGTCTCACCTTTTCCAATCGTCTGTCATTGCGAGGCTTCGAAGAAGCCGTGGCAGTCTCGCCTTTTCCAATTNNAGATTGCTTCGTCGCCTACGGCTCCCTCGCAATGACAAGAAAAAAAGGAATGCGCAATGACAAGAAAAAATAAAAGGAATGCTCCCGCTTGATTTCGTCAAGGAAATGGAATGCGCAATGACCCCTCTTTTTGTCACTGCGAGGAACGGAACGAAGTGGAGTGACGTGGCAGTCTCGCCTTTTCCAATTTGAGGAGGTAAAAAGACCCTCCTCAATACTCCAC
>DHHO01000004.1 GCA_002403335.1 Caldiserica bacterium UBA4770 | reverse complement strand
CTTTTGAGATTTACTAGTAAGAATCCTGTTGAAATTACCAATGAAGGTATAAGGAATTATTTGTCTTATATTGCTGAAAATAAAAACTTTTCAGCATCAACTTTGAACATCGTAATAAATGCAATGAAGTTTTACTATGGAGGCATGCTGAAGAAAAATTTTGCTTTTGAGATTAAAAGACCAAGAAAAGACCAAAAATTACCTGTTGTTCTGAGCAAAGAAGAAATCTCAAGACTACTTTTTGAGGTGACCAATATAAGTAAAAAGCAATTTTTATGCTTACTTATTCTGGTGGCTTGAGAGTGAGCGAAGCCGTGAACTTAAGGTTAGAGGATATTGACACAGAAAGAAAACTTATTTACATCAAAGGTGCAAAAGGTAGGAAGGACAGATTCACATTATTATCGGATACGACTTTAAAAACTATAAGGATATACATAGAGTTCTATAAACCTGAAGTATGGTTATTTCCATCAATTGACAAAAAATCGCATATAACCACGAGAACTGCGGAGAGGGTTTTTGAGCAAGCATGTGAAAAAGCAGGTATTGCAAAAGGAGTAAGTATTCATTCTTTAAGACATAGTTTTGCTACACACCTTTTGGAAAGTGGAGTTGATTTAAGGTATATACAGGAATTATTAGGACATAAGAGTAGCAAAACAACAGAGATATATACTCATGTAAGTAATAAAGATTTAAGCAAAATAAAAAATACATTAGATTTTATAATATTAGGGGAGGTGAAAGATGGTAAGAAATAAAAGTTTACCAAGTGTAAGTATATCCGACATAAAGGTCGGATATAAAGCCAGTTTGTGGAGATATATGACAAAATTGTCGTATATGAACAAGTTAGGCGAAATTGCCTGGGCACAAAAAGGAGGGAATTAATATGAGTTCAAGTGATGTATTTAAAATTACTATGAAAAAAACAACAATTATTTTAATCGTAGCGGTGCTTATTTTATCGACCGGAGCTTTTTATTTTTTTAATAAAAAAACACTAAATCAAACACAGTATCAGGTTGTGTTAGAGGAGACATATGCAGTTTCGGTAGAGTATCTTTCTTTGCGTCAGAAAACAGAAAATGTTTTAGAAAAAGCTGAGAGCTTTGGTAGTTATGATAGTTGGAAAGCAGAAATGGAAGAAGTTACAAAAAATTGGAAGAATTTGGAGCAAAGATCAAGCGAACTGGAAAAAACAGCCAATGAAATTGCAAATGAAAAACTTGGAATGGAACTTATTCCTTCGGCTATGGCCTATACCAAAGAAGAAGTGACTGGGATTATAGATAAAGCTCCAATGGGGAAGAAAATAACAACGTTGGCTAAACATTTGGGTGTAGATGCAAAAATGGCTCAGCTTATTTTAAATGAAACTCAAGATCAAATTTCCAGAGAAGCATATGGCGAGGAGGGAGATTTTTTTGAAAAATGCGAACAAAGTTCAATGCGAATTAAAAATGGCGCCAAGGTGACTATTTTTGTCGGAGGAGTGGTTTTGACCGGTGGCACATCAGCAGCGTTAGCTAGCGGAGCGCTTGCTAAGACGACTTTGATTGTAGGCGGAGCAGACTTGGTTTTAGAGGTGACTGATGATGAGGCAAGGATTGCTTTAGGGGATAAGAATAAAGTTTCAGAAATGATGGGAACTCTTCGCGCGGTTACCGAACCGGCGTCCAGTATTTTGACAATTGCCAATATGCCTGGAAATTTGTCAAAAGCGATGGACAAAGTAAGCGCCGGCTATTTTGCGGCTGATCAAGTCAGATCAGTCATTCAAGATGAAAAAATTCTGGGTATTAGCATTAAAATTGACGAATCCGGTGAAACCAAAGCCAGTGTTGCCGGTTTAACTGAACAAGAGATACCTGAATGGATGGCGGAAAATAATATTGTTAAAAGCGGAGAATCAGCTGAAGAAATAATCAATAATGCCAAAATGACTATTGCAAAAAAAGTCGAAGAAAAAGAAAGTGAAGTCAAACAAGCAGAAGAAGAAAAGGAAACAACTGAAAAATCTGATAACAGCACAGAAAACAGCGTCGCCGGTTTGGGATGGGAAGGAACATTAAGCAGTATGTCAGGAGGCGATAATGAAAAAAGAACTATCGATTTTGATTTTACATTGAATAAAGACGGTAGTGTTGACGGTAGTATTAATGGAACTTCGTTTAAAAAATGGAAACAAGAAGGAGATAGAATCAAAGTGTATGGTGAAGATGAATCAAGTGGATATTTCGAATTTAAAATTAGCAAAAAAGACCTTCTGCTAACTAAAATTGTTATTGGAGATGAGATAATACAACCTGGAGAAGAATATATGGGAGGAATTGCCCCAGGAGGTTATCTGAAGAGAAAATCAGATTCAAATTCAGAGAATGAAAACTCTCCTTCTAACAAAAATGCCATGTCTATTGCTGAATATAATGAATTGGACGATAAGGGAATGCTCCTAAACATTTCATCAGTAGAAAAATATTTAGGAACACCGGATGTTAAAACCACTGATGACAACGGTCGTATCGTTTACATTTATTATGACTTAGTTGAATATGAAAGTGGAAATCTTGGGAGTGTAAAGATGACATTTTATAATGAAGAGGATTACAAAACATATATCGAGAACATGGGAGCGAGTTGGGAATCAGGCAAAGAGACTTGGGATGAGTCAGGTGGAGGGATTACAGCGACAAGTGAGATAAGAAGTGCTGACATCTACAAGCAACAATATGGAGAATGAATAGAAAACAAAAGATGGCTACAAAATAACGGTTTATTTTGCAATAGCATCGCTTGAAAGCTCAAAATTGGATATGGAACCTGACTAAGTGAATCTGTGGAAATTGATGCAAGTATGTCATACCTAGTTGACCATCCTTAAATATAGTAAAGAAATTTTAAAATTTTTCAAAACAATTCCGACTGCTGTCGGAAAAAAAGAAAAGGAATACATCAGCTAACACGCTATGCTTCGGCAAATATCAGATATGCCGAAGCGTTAAGTGAAATTGCCCGAAGCCCTTCAGAAAAGGAAAATTTATGAGGTAAGAAAGATGGAAAAGAAGGAAGGAATACAAAACAATGTTGAAGAGCGAACGCGTCCGCTTGCCAACATCGGCATGGCAATTATAAAAGCAGCAGACTACTGCTTCAAAGAAATGAAGCCGTTTATCGACGCTGATGATGAGAAACGTAGGCAAGAACTGGAGATTTATCTCTTCTATGAATTCATTTACTTCTTTATGCACATGACAATGCGTTCCGCTTTTGGTCGCCTCAGCGAACCGAGTGGCTACTCATAGAAAATAGCTATTTTACTATTACTTTCACGAAGTATGATACAGATACACTTTCCACTTCAAGAGATATTTTTGATATAAAGAGTGGTTTGTTGTTATGGGGGTCAATCTTGCAACTTTTATTGTGTGGTTTTTTGATTATAAGTTTGTGTATAGCTCAACAATGACTTTATCTATTTTCGTTCTTGCATTGGAAATTTTACCTCCTGTTGTACTTTTCAATTCAGTTTTATTAAAGAAAGCGGCTTCCAAAATAGAAAGCATGGAACTATAAATATTGTGGATATGAAATAATAAGAAACCCTAAAAATTCATTTCCCATCTGAAAAACACGAAAATTTTTGTGTGTCGTCTCATCTAATTTTCTTACTCCTCTCTAATCTGCACTCCTTGTGAGCAGATTCTATGAAATTTATTGCACTATCACTAAAGTTATGCTACACAAAGTCATTACCTTTTAAGGCACTGCTATATTGAGTATCGGATACTTCCTCTTTGACATTATTTCTCTCTTTCTAAATAAAGCCTACCAAGTTCTTTTTGAAGTTTATCAATTCTTCTCTTTAATTCTGCAAAGTTAAAATCATAATGTTTCTCTATAAGTATATGTTTTATTTCTTTTCTCAGTAAGTTTTGTATGCTGCAGAGATTCTTTCTTCATTTTACTCTATCACCTCCTGTCCTAAATTTTTCGTACAGATTTCTGACAAGGCAATTTAGCAACATTGCAAAATTCATAAAGATTCATTAAAATAAACTCAGGAGGAAGAAAATGGGAGAAACAATAGGAAGTATTATAAATTCACTTTTCTGGGTTTTTATTTTTATTGTACTGATTACGCCATACCTTAGACAGAGAAGCCTTGAAATGGCAAGAATTTCGATGATCAGACAGATAGAGAAAAAGAGAAACACAAGAGTTATTGTATTGATACATCGGCAGGAAACCATGAGTCTTCTCGGTATTCCCATATCAAAGTACATTGGTATCGAAGACTCGGAAGCAATTCTAAGGGCAATCAGGCTTACTCCAACCGACATGCCAATCGATATTATCCTGCATACCCCTGGAGGGCTTGTTCTTGCAACAGAACAGATTGCCCATGCACTTGTCCAGCATAAGGCAGATGTAACCATATTCATACCGCATTATGCAATGAGTGGGGGGACACTTTTATCTCTTGCAGCCGACAAAATAGTCATGGATCCGAATGCTGTTCTTGGCCCTGTGGATCCACAGATCGGGCAGTACCCTGCAATCTCTATATTAAAGGTCGTTAATGAAAAAAATAAAGACAGGATTGACGATGAGACACTCATACTCGCCGACATATCACAGAAAGCAATGAACCAGGTTTACGACTTCATAAAGAAGATACTTACGGCTAATAACTACTCAGAGGAAAGCGTGGAAAAAATTTCAAAGACATTATCAGAAGGTAGATGGACACATGACTATCCAATTACATTTGAAGAGGCAAAAGAACTCGGCCTTAATGTTTCATCAGATATGCCAAAGGAGATTTATAACCTTATGGAGCTTTACCCGCAGAATCCTGCTATGAGACCCTCAGTGCAATATGTCCCAATGCCATATAAAAAACCCTCCTCCATACCAGAAGAACCACAAAAATGAGGGATGCAGAGACTAACCTCACTCCTGTGGAAAGAATACTAAGGGTAGCTATTGGTATTCTTTTATTCTATGCCGCTTTACGAGTAAGCACAACAGCAGGACTTTACGAGTCAGGGTATTACACAGAGGGGACAGCTCTATATAAAATTGCTGCAATCGTATATAGAGAAAGAAACATTGCAAGAATTATAGGGTGGTTTCTTGGTTTTGTACTCATTTTCACTGGCGCAAACGGGTTTTCACCTACTTACAAACTTTTAAAAAGAAGGGGGGACTAAAGGATAACCTCTTTTACCCTCTTAAAAAAGAGAAACCTTGTATAATGGTACTCCTCTGTTTTTTCGAAACCAATCTTTGAAAACGCCTTTATGGAGGATGTATTTGAAGATTCTATCTCTACATTTGCCTCTTTGAATCCATATGCACTATACTTATCTATCACATATGCAACTTCTGAGTGAACTGCCCCCAGTCCTCTGAAATTTTCAAAGGTAAAACAATCGAAGAAATATATTGCTTCGTGAGGAAGATAGAAGAATCGGAATTTAAATGGAAAGTCTGAGAAAAAACAGAAGGAGGCAAGCTCTTCTGCAAGATATGATGCTACCATCTTAAAACCTATGCCAAACCTCATTTCAAATGAGTCAATTTTCTCAGGACCAAATTCATGAAGGATTAAAAAAATCTCCCTCTGAGGAATCTCTTCCATAGAAAAATATATTTTATTTTCAAATAAGGCACTCTCTCTGAAAGGTTTTACATCCGAAAGCGGAAGTTTATAGTGAAACACAACCTTATTTTCATAAATAGCATCTTTAAATATATGCATAATTTTCTACTTCTATTATAATTTTGTAATGGATATAACAAAAGAAGACTTCGAAAAAATCATCCTCTCTGTAATTAGCGAAATCCCGAATGAGTTCAAAAATAAAATAGGAAACCTGGAATTTATCGTGATGGACTTTCCCACAGAAGAAATGCTTAAACGAAGCAATATTTATGGGAAAGGGACACTTCTTGGTCTATATGAGGGAGTTCCTCTTGCAAAAAGGGGAAGGGGATATCAAGGAGTATTACCTGATAGAATTATCCTCTTTAAAGTGCCCATTCTAAAAGAGGCCGCATTAATGAACATCCCGCTGCGTAAAAAGATAAAGAATGTCCTTCTCCATGAGATTGGTCACTATTTTGGAATGAGCGAAGAAGAACTCAGAAAAATGGGAGTATTTTAAAATTTTCGAAATCTACAAAATTTTATATAATCTTTTCTGGCAGAAGCAAACAAGGAAAATTAATGAGAGAAATACAGGAACACCCTATTCTTAAATTGGCCCGTGGAAAAGAAATCTGGATAAAGTTCAGTGGCACTCCAATCAGGGCATATGAAAATGAAACAGTCGCTATGGCACTTTATAGGGAAGGTATTGACGTATTCACAGAAAGTTCTAAACTCCACCGCCCCAGAGGAATGTTCTGTGCTATTGGAAAATGCTCCTCCTGTATGATGAGAGTAAATGGCATACCAAATGTAAGAACATGTATTCTACCCGCAAGAGAGGGAATGGTTATTGAAAAACAGGATATGTATGGAAAGTTACCCGAAAGCATTGAAGATTTTCCTGAACCCTGTGAAATTTACACAGATATTGTTATCGTTGGTGCAGGGCCTGCAGGACTTAGTGCAGCAAATATCCTTAAAGATTTTAACATAAGAGTTCTTCTTGTGGAACAGAATCCAAAGCTTGGAGGGCAGCTCATTAAACAGACGCATAAATTTTTTGGCTCAGAAAATGAGATGGCAGGTACAAGAGGCTTCGAAATCGCAAACATACTTATCCAGAATATAAAGGATAGCAACATTAATTATAAAACAGACAGTACTGCATTTGGTTTCTATCCTGACAGTACTCTTGCCATATTTCAGAATAATCAACTCTTAAAGGTGCATTCAAAATACTTCTTCTTTGCAACAGGTGCCTCAGAAAAAATGATTCCCTTTGCCGGTAACGACGTCCCCGGCGTCTTTGGGGCGGGAGCAGCCCAGACAATGATGAATGTCTTTGGAATTAAGCCTGGTAAAGATATTCTCATGGTTGGCGCAGGAAATGTGGGACTCATCGTAAGCTACCAGTTATTACAGGCAGGGATAAATGTTAAGGCAGTTATTGAAGCAATGCCTAAAATTGGAGGATATTTCGTTCATGCAGCGAAACTGAGAAGATTTGGAGTGCCAATATTAACAGGTACAACAATTAAAGAGGTTATGGGCACAAAAAGAGTAGAGAAGGCTATAAGTATTGGACTTGACGAGGAATTCAAAGAGATAGAAGGAAGCGAAAAAGAATGGAACGTTGATACAGTCTGCCTTTCTACCGGATTAATGCCTTCTGTAAATCTTCTCTCACAGGCCGGGTGTACCCTGAAGTACGTATCCTCTCTTGGGGGATATGTTCCGATAAGGAATAGAGAATTGAGGACTTCCAGAGAGACTATCTATGTTGCAGGAGATGTATCCGGTATAGAAGAAGCATCTACCGCAATGGTTGAGGGAAAGATTGCTTCTCTTGCAATCCTTGAAAAAATAGGATATGCAACCGGAAGGGAAAAAGAGAAAAACATAGAAGAACTGCAAAGATTGAGAGAAGGGCCCTTCTCCTCAAAAATTGTTGAATCACTGGGAGAGGTTACCTATGAATGATTGGGCAACAAAAGGATATTTAGAACCAGGAGAGATAAAGACAACATTGCCGAGAAAAGAGCTCTTGATGAAACACCTCATTGCAATCTCAGAGTGTATTCAGGAAATCCCCTGCAATCCCTGTGTTACTGTGTGCCCTTTAAAAGCAATTACAATGAAAGATATCAATGCAATCCCTGTTATAGATTATGAAAAGTGCAATGGGTGCGGAAAGTGTGTTGGTATTTGTCCAGGGCTTGCCCTATTTCTTATTGGTATAAAGAATGGTAAAGGGATAATTACACTCCCTTACGAAATGCTCCCCCTCCCTGGGAAAGGAAATGAAGTATACCTTTTAAATAGGAAGGGGGAAAGGTTAGGGAAAGGAATTGTTATGCGCACTGTAATAGTAAATAAACAGACGAAGTCTTCTCTTATTACAGTCTTGTGTGAAAATGAAGATGATATATACCATATAAGAAATATAGAGATTATAAAATGAAAAATCCGATAATGATCTGTAGATGTGAGGACATTACACTTGAAGACATTAAAAATGCCTTCTCAATGGGTTTTACAGATATTGAATCCCTTAGAAGGCATTTGATGATAGGAACAGGCCCCTGCCAGGGGAAAACGTGTATACCCATGCTTGAAAAGATTATTTCTGAGATGAGTAACAAAGATTTCAGAGGGGTTATAACAACAAGACCTCCCGAATCTCCTATCTCATTTGGATCATTCCTGCATAGAGGAAAAAATGAAAAATTGTAGTGTTGTAATCATTGGTGGTGGAATCACAGGCCTTTCAACAGCATATTATCTCGGCAAATCTCACATAAGGGACGTTGTTGTTATTGAAAAATCATACATAGGTTCAGGGTCAACTGGAAGATGCGGCACAGGTATAAGACAACAATTTACAACAAAAGAACACATTGTCCTTATGAGAGAAAGCGTAAAGTTGTGGCAGGAGTGGGAAGAGGAATTTCCTTTACCTATATACTTCAGACAGGGTGGGTACCTGTGGCTACTCGAGAATGAAGAAGAAGTGAAAGAATATAGCGAGTACGTAAGCTTACAAAATCGCCTGGGTGTTCAAAGCAGGATAATAACGAAGGAAGATGTTAAGGAGATTGTCCCTCAGATAAATACAAATGGGATTACGGCAGCAACCTGGTGTCCCACAGATGGAAATGCGTACCCCTTTGCGGTTATTAGTGCACTTAAACTTGCGATTGAGCAAATGGGCATAGAAATAAGAACATTTGAAGAGGTAACAGATATAAATTTGAAAAATGGTGTTATAAAAAGCGTTTTAACCAATAAAGAAACATACAACACAGACCTTGTAGTCAATGCAGCAGGCTTTGGAGCAAAGAAGATATGTCATATGGTAGGAATTGATATACCAACAGAAAATTACCCCCACGAGATTACAGTATCTGAACCCATGGACATATTCCTGAGTCCAATGGTAGTAAGGGGTGAACTCTACTTTACCCAGACACACAATGGAAGAATCATAGGAGGGACAGACTCACATAGACCACCCGGGGATTCGCTTTCCTCAACATTGAACTTTCTTGAAAAGTATTCGAAAGAAATTATTAACACAATGCCAATACTCTCGTCTGTAAAGATTATGAGGCAATGGGCAGGCTTTTATGTAGTGACACCCGACCATCATCCCATCCTGGGGCCAACGGAAATTTCAAATTTCATCCTCGGATGTGGATATTCAGGGCATGGCTTTATGTTAGGACCCATTGTGGGAAAGCTCGTTTCATCCTATATCCATAATAGGCAAATGTTTCTCAAGGAGGCAAATAACCTCGATCTCGATAGATTTAAAGAAGGGAGACTTCTCGAGGAAAAAGCGGTAATCGGCTAATTAAGAATATACCTGCCTCTCTAAAAATCCTTTTTCAAATGCTTCTATATTCTGATTAATAAATCTGGAAGGTAAATTTGCCCTCATAGAATCAATGAGCGATGCCTTATCAAGGGGGAATCCTTCTATGGATGCAGCAACTCCGAGCATCACCATGTTCTGATAAATTTGATTACCCGCTTCTTGAGCAATTTTATCTGCATCAATAAAGTAAATTGCTTTTACGCTTTTCCTGATGCTGCTCAGAAATACATCTATTTCAGGGTACTTCGCCTGACCAATCGAAACAGTAAAGGGAATAATTTTCCTTGTATTTATTACAATGGCTGTCTTTTCACTGCATATCTCAAGGTTTCTAAAAACCTCAAGAGGCTCAAACCCAATAAGGAGGTCTGCCCCTCCCTTTCTTATAAGAGGACTGAACGCATCACCAATTTTTACCTCTGTTGTAACACTTCCTCCCCTTTGAGCCATACCGTGTATTTCGCTCATCACTGCGTTTAACCCATTTCTTATTGCGGCTTCGCCAATGATGATAGAAACTTTTATAATTCCCTGCCCTCCTACACCTGATAGCCGAATATTATAACTGCTCATTTTACCACCTCGATTGCCTTTTCCGGACAGCACTGTACACAAACACCACACCCATCACATAACTTCTGATCTATCTGCACAAGACCATTTTCATCAATATAAAAGGCAGGACATGCCCAACTATTGACGCACTCCATCCTCATCTTGCATTTATCATGATTTACTCTGAAGGTAAACCAGACGCCTCTCTTCCTTCTTTCCCTATCCGAAATGAGGGCACAGGGGTGTTTTGCAATAACTACACGGACACCATCAATTTTTAAAGCCTGCTCAAATACTTCCTCCGTATTTTTAATCTGATAAGGATCAACAGTCCTGCAGAAATCTACCCCGATGCTCTTCACTACATTCTCAATTGAAATTTCAGGGGCACTGTCCCCCATTCCATCAAGAGGAACTGACAAACCAGGCTGATTACCAGTCATTGCGGTCGTCCTATTATCGAGGATAGTAAGCAGAAGATTACCCTTATTATGAACTGCATTTGCAAGAGCAGGTAAGCCTGCATGAAAGAAAGTAGAATCTCCTATAAAACTTACAATCTTCTGCCCTGTTGCCTTTGAAAACCCATGCCCTGTACCAATACTTGAACCCATGGAAAGCAGATAATCTGCCTCTCTATATGGCGGCTGAATGCCAAGAGTGTAGCATCCAATGTCGGAAGGGAATATTACATCCGGCAACTCGAGCTTCGAAATTGCCCTTTTAAGTGCGTAATATGTAGCTCTATGGGGACAACCAGGGCATAGCACTGGCGGACGCGGAGGAAGAGAAAAGTCAAAGCTCACATATTTCTTAGAGATTTCTCCACCTAAAACCTTCTTGAAACCCCCGCTTATAATATCAGGATTATATTCATAAATGCGAGGAAATGTTCCATCTGTTTTGCCATGCATATCAACTGGGATTTTATACCTACCAGCCACACCAAAAACGGCTTCTTCAATAACAGGCTCGACTTCTTCCACTATGAAAACTCGTTTTACGCTTAGAAGAAAATCTCTCACGAGCTTTTCAGGAAATGGATAAGAAAACGTAAGTTTAAGTACTTTAAGATCCAAACAATCTTCTTTTATCACATCCATGACATAGTTAAAAGAAGAACCGCTTGTAATTACCCCTATATCACCTGAGCCATAGATCTTATTTAAATCTGACATCTCTGAAAGCTTTGAAATTGTATCAAGCTTTTCCATAAGAGTTGAATGCATCTTCTTTGCAAAATCAGGGACAGGAACGAACCTGGATGGATCCTTTTTAAAAAATCCATTTTTCTTACTATTATTAACCTTCCCGAGCTTTACAATGCCTCTCATATGAGAAACTCTTGTTGTCGTTCTTATGAGAATTGGTAATCCATATTCTTCCGAAACATCAAGTCCATACTTTACAAGGTCCTTCACCTCCTGTGGATTTGATGGTTCAAGAAGTGGAACTCCCCCAATACGGGCATAAATCCTGTTATCCTGTTCATTCTGTGAAGAGAACATTGAAGGATCATCAGCAGAAAGGACAATCAAACCACCTCTTGTTCCTGTATAGGCCGTGCTCATAAAAGAATCTGACGCCACATTAAGCCCAACATGTTTCATAAAGACAAAGGATCTTAACCCCGATACAGATGAAGCTGCAGCAACCTCAAGGGCAACCTTTTCATTTGCAGAAAACTCGAAGTATACACCTGCCTCTTTTGCAATTGCTGAAAAGAGATCTCCAATCTCAGAGGAAGGTGTACCTGGATATGTTGCAACAACAGCAACCCCGCCTTCAAGTGCGCCCCTTACAGCCGCCTCATTTCCAAGAAGAAAGAGTCTCTCCCCCTCTTCTTTAAACAATACTTCTTCTGGCCTCATTTCGCCTCCCTTGAACCCTTCCATTATATTTAACTTCTCTTCAAAATAAAACAATTGACTTTATTTACATATGAGATATAATAATGATGAAAAATATTTAAATAATTTTTTAAAAAAATTTTAAATCATGATAAATAAAAAGGATGAGCAAATTTTAGAATCTTTCAAACACATTGTAAAGGGACTCTCTTTATTCCTGGGACCTGACACAGAAATTGCCTTGCACTCCTTTAAAGACCCTGAACACTCAATAATTGCCATAGAAAACGGCTATATAACAAACCGTTCGGTGGGCTCAACCCTTACTGAGGCAGGACTCAAAATCGTAAACGAGCTTCTTTCAAAACAAAAAGATGCAATTGGTCCTTATAAAAGCATCTCTCCTGATGGAAAAATCCTGCGCTCAATAACAATCCCTATTAGAAATGAAAAGAGAAAAATTATAGGGCTTTTATGCCTCAACACAAACATTAGTAAGTTTATAGAGATGGAGGAATTCACAACAGGATTCACAAACTTCCCTGAGGAAAAGATAGAGAATGGCAAACTGGAAAAGAAAGGGACAACTTCCCTGAATAACCTGGAAGAGCATATGTTTGATGAAGTACTCACAAGGGCAAATTCAAAGGGAAGTATACAAAAGAAAGAAAAAAACAGATTCATTGTAGAGGAACTTTATAAGAAGGACTTTTTTAATTTAAAAGACTCTGTTGATTTCGTAGCGCAAAAACTTGACGTAACAATTTTTACAATTTATAACTATCTTAGAGCAATAAAGAATAGGAGGGGAGGTAAGAATGGGAAAAAACATTATCGAAAAAATCCTTGACACTCACATTGTAGAAGGCACCTCAGAAAAGGGCAAAGAAATAGGAATAAAGATAGATCAAACACTTACGCAGGATGCCACAGGAACTGCTGTATACCTTGAATTTGAAGCCATCGGCTTCAACGAGGTAAAAACAGAAGCAGTGAGTTTTGTTGATCATAACACAATCCAGGTGGGCTTTGAAAATGCGGATGACCATAAGTATTTACAATCGGTAGCAGAAAAGTATGGCATTATCTTTTCAAGACCGGGTAATGGCATTTGCCATCAGGTTCATCTTGAGAGATTTGCAAAACCGGGAAAGACATTGATCGGTTCAGACAGCCACACCCCCACTGCAGGAGGAGTAGGTTCACTTGCAATTGGAGTAGGTGGACTTGATGTTAGTGTGGCAATGGGTGGAGGACCTTATTACCTTACATACCCAAAGGTTATAAAAATAGAGCTTACAGGAAAACTTCAGCCCTGGGTTTCAGCAAAGGATATCATCCTAAAAGTGCTTGAAGTGCTTACAACAAAAGGTAATGTTGGTTATGCAATTGAGTACGGAGGAGCAGGGGTAAAAACCCTTACAGTACCAGAAAGAGCAACGATAACAAACATGGGAGCAGAAACAGGTGTAACAACCTCAATATTCCCATCTGATGAAATAACACTTGCATTTCTTAAAAAAGAGGGGAGAGAGAAAGATTGGATTCCTCTCGAGGCAGACCCTGATGCAGTTTATGAAAGGACAATAGAAATAAATCTTTCTGCTCTTGTTCCTATGATTGCATGTCCTGATTCTCCTGACAACGTAAAGAAAGTTCAAGATGTTGAAGGCATCCCTGTTGACCAGGTAGCCATAGGAAGCTGTACCAACTCTTCCTACAGGGATCTTATGATTGTTGCACATATTTTGAAAGGTAAAGTTGCCCACAAGAACCTTGAGTTTGGAGTCGCTCCTGGTTCCAGGCAGGTCCTTGAGATGATTGCCGATTCAGGAGGGCTGAAAGATCTTATACAATCAGGAGCAAGGGTATTCGAAACTGCATGTGGCTTCTGCATCGGGAATAGCTTTTCACCCAACTCAGGTGGAGTTTCATTGAGAACAATCAACAGAAACTTCAAAGGTAGAAGTGGCACTGCTGATGCAAAGGTTTATCTTGTAAGCCCTGAAACAGCAGCAGCCTCTGTAATTACGGGCGTCATCACAGACCCGAGAAAACTTGAAGATATTGGCATCAAATACGAAGAGGTCGAATTACCTGACAGATTTTTTATTGATGATTCAATGTTTATTTTCCCAAAGCCAGTGGAGGAACGAGAAAAGGTCGAGATTTTCAGAGGCCCAAATATCCAGCCTATTCCAAGAAACGACCCCTTGCCTTCGGATATAAATGGTGTTGCAACAATCAAAGTCGGAGATAAAGTTACAACGGACCACATAATGCCAGCAGGTCAATATTTAAAGTATAGGTCAAATATTCCCAGATATGCGGAGCATGTATTTGAACCACTTGATCCTACCTTTGCAAAGAGAGCATTGGAAAATAAGGAAAAAGGTATCGCAAACTTAGTAATTGCAGGAGAAAGTTATGGACAGGGATCTTCCAGAGAACATGCTGCACTCTGTCCTATGTTTCTTGGGGTGAAGGGGATCATCGCTAAAACAATTGAAAGGATCCACCTTGATAATCTTGCAAATTTTGGTATCCTCCCCCTGCAATTTGTGAATCCCTCTGATTACGATGGGATAAATCAAGGAGACGAAATAGATATTCCAGATATTCTGAATGCACTTGAAAAGGGGGAAAAAGAAATAAACGCATTTAATAAAACAAAAGGGATAGAGATTAAATTAAAAATTATGCTTACAGATAGGCAAAGGAAATTTGTGATGGCGGGGGGATTATTGCCATACACAGGAAAGACAGGAGGTAAGAAATGAAGATTACAGTCGAAAATGGAAGGATGCATGTACCAGACAACCCAACTATTCCTTATATTGTTGGGGATGGCATTGGTATAGACATCACGCCTGTTGCATTAAAGGTTTTTGATGCAGCAGTAGAAAAAGCATACGGTGGAAAAAAGAAAGTCGAGTGGATGAGGCTTATTGCTGGACACGAGGCAATTGAAAAAACAGGAGACCCTCTCCCACCTGAAACATTTGAGGCTATAAAAGACTATGTTGTATCAATAAAGGGGCCACTTGAAACACCCGTGGGAGGTGGCTATAGATCCCTCAATGTAACGCTCAGACAGAAGCTAGATTTATTTGTATGCTTCAGGCCTGTAAGGTATATAAAGGGAGTACCTTCTCCCCTGAAGAATCCAGAACTTGTAGATGTAATGATTTTCAGGGAGAATACAGAAGATGTCTATGCAGGCATCGAATGGCCTGTAAATTCTGATGGTTCAAAGGCAGTTATCTCATTCCTCAAAGAAAAGTTTGGTATTGCAGTAAAAGAAGATTCAGGAATTGGTATCAAGCCTATCAGCATCACTGGCTCCAGAAGAGTTGGAAGAGCTGCAATTAACTATGCTCTTGAACATGGAAGAAGGTCAGTTACTGTCATGCATAAAGGTAATATTATGAAATATACAGAGGGCCTATTCCAGGCAGAAATTTACAAACTTGCAGCAGAAGAATTCAAGGACAGGGTCGTCACAGAAGAGGAAATTAACGAGAAATACGGAGGAAAGTGTCCCGAAGGAATGCTCATATTGAAGAACAGAATTGCGGATTCGATGTTCCAGCAAATACTTCTAAGGCCTGATGAATACGACGTTATAGTGACACCGAACCTGAACGGTGACTATATCTCTGACGCAGTAGCAGCACAGGTAGGAGGAATTGGCATTGCTCCTGGCGCAAATATCAACTTTGAAAACAAGATTGCTGTTTTTGAGGCAACTCATGGAACATCCCCGAAACATGCAGGAAAAAATGAAGTTAACCCTGGTTCAATAATCCTTTCGGGAGCAGAGATGTTTGAATATTTAGGGTGGAGTGAGGTAAAAGGCATCATTATAAACGCTCTTGAAAAAACTGTCCTCGAAAAGTACGTAACATATGATTTCGCAAGATTAATGGATGGAGCAACAAAAGTCTCCACATCAGATTTTGGAGACAGAATTATCAAGAATATGGAGGTGAGTTAAATGGCACAAAGAGGAATAAGGGAGTATCATGGCAAAAAGCTTTTATCTAAATATCTAAAAGAAAATCCCCAATGGTCTCTCTCATATCCGGGAGAAGTTGCACTTATTACCCCTCAGGTTTCGTTAGACGATGCTCAAGGGGAAAATCCGTGGATTAAAGAAACGCCACTTGTTGTAAAACCTGATATGCTATTCGGCAAAAGAGGAAAGTATGGACTTATTCTACTTAACGCAACTTTTGAAGAGGCAAAGCAATGGATCAATGAAAGGATGGGTAAAGAAATAGAAGTAGGTAAAGTAAAAGGAGTTCTAACCCATTTTCTCGTAGAGCCGTTTGTCCCTCATGAGAAGGAATATTATGTTGCAATAAAGACCGAGGAAACAGGTGATAAGATATACTTTTCATACGAGGGTGGCATTGAAATAGAGGAGAACTGGGAAAAGGTACAAGAATTTTTTGTGCCAGTTCTAAAAAACATCGAGGACGTAACAATCAATTTAGAAAATGAAAACATAGTAAGATTCATACAGATGCTTCACCATTTCTTCGTAGATTATGACTTTACATACCTTGAGATCAACCCTTTCTCTGTAAATGGCTTAAATATTGTACCTATTGACCTTGTTGCAAGACTCGATGATACAGCCTTTTTCAAAGACAGTGAGAAATGGGGAGATATAGAATTTCCAACACCATTTGGAAGAAGCTTCACAAAGGAAGAAGAGCTGGTAAGACAACTTGATGAGAAATCCGGAGCTTCATTAAAACTTACAATACTCAATCCTGAGGGACGTGTGTGGTTAATGGTTGCAGGGGGTGGGGCAAGTGTTATCTACGCAGATACCATCGTAGACCTTGGATATGGCAATGAACTTGGAAACTATGGGGAATATTCCGGAGATCCTTCCGAAGAAGAAACATATCAATATGCAAAAGCAATCCTTGAGGTAATGACAAAAACTAAAGATCCGAGAGGCAAAATACTTATTATTGGTGGAGGAATTGCAAACTTTACAGATGTTGCAAAAACCTTTAAAGGTATTATAAGAGCAATAAAAGAATACCAGGACAAACTCAAAGAAAATAACGTAAGAATATTCGTAAGACGTGGCGGGCCAAATTATCAGGAAGGGCTCACATCAATGAGAAGATTGGGAGAAGAAACAGGCATACCAATAGAGGTATATGGCCCTGAATTACATATGACGAAAGTTGTAAAAATGTCGCTTGGAGGTGAAAAATGAAACTTTTCGAGAAGAATACACAGGCAATAATCTTCGGTAGACAAGGTAAAGTAGCTCAGAACATGCTTGATTTTGACTTTATCTCAAAAAGGGAGATACCTTCAGTTGTCTGCTTTGTTAGTCCGGACAGACCTGGATTTGAGAGACTCTTCTTCGGAAATAAAGAAATGCTCTTCCCTGTCTATAAGACTCTCGCTCAGGCTACTAAAAAATATCCACAGGCAACAGTAATGATTAATTTTGCTCCATCTCGCTTTGTATATCAAACAACACTTGATGCAATAAATACAGAAAACATTAAAACGATTGTAATCGTTGCAGAAGGAGTACCTGAAAGAGAGACAAGGATTCTCTCTTCCCTGGCAAAAGAGAAAGGAAAGGTAATAATTGGCCCAGCAACAGTTGGGGGAGTTATTGCTGGCAAGCTAAAGATTGGTAACGCAGGTGGCACAATAGAAAATATTATAAGCTCAAAACTTTATAGAGCAGGAAGTGTTGGTCTTGTTACTAAGTCAGGCGGTATGCTTAATGAAATGTTTAACATAATAGCACGTAATTCCGACGGGGTTTACGAAGGGATTGCTGTTGGTGGAGACAGATATCCTTGCTCTTCACTTGTTGACCATCTTTTAAGGCTTGAAGAAATTCCAGAGATAAAGTTTTTGGTCATGCTTGGAGAAGTTGGCGGCCTTGAAGAATACAAAGTTGTAGAAGCTTTAAGGCAGGGACAAATAAAGAAACCCCTCATTGCCTGGGTTACTGGTACCTGTTCAAAGATCTTTCCAACAGAGGTACAATTTGGACACGCAGGTGCAAGAGCAGGTAACAGCAAAGAAACTGCAGATAACAAAAATAAGGAACTCAAAGAAGCTGGAGCAGTTGTTCCCGACTCATTTGACGATCTTCCCGATCTTGTAAAGAAAACATACGAAGAATTGAAAAGTAATGGAATTATTCAGGAAATCGAAGAGTTTACTCCCCCCAGGCTTCCAATGGATTACGATACCTTAATGAAACAAGGTTTAATAAGAAAACATGCTCAATTTATTAATACAATTGCAGACGAGAGAGGAGAACTTAACTATTCAGGAGTTCCCATAACAAAAATTATCGAAGAGAAACACAGTATTGGATATGCTATTGGGCTTTTATGGCTTCAGAAAAAACTTCCTGAATACGCAACAGAATTTATTGAACTCTTAATCACACTATTTGCAGATCACGGACCCTGTGTTTCAGGTGCACATAACACAATGGTTGCTGCTAGAGCCGGTAAAGATCTTATCTCGTCTATTACATCAGGGTTGCTTACGATGGGACCAAGGTACGGTGCAGCACAGGAAGAGGCAGGACGCTATTATCTATGGGCAAGAGAAAATGGCTTAACGCCACAGCAGGCTGTTGATAACGCAAAAAAACAGGGTATTCCTCTTCCAGGTTTTGGCCACAAAATAAAGAGTACTAAGAATATAGATTGGAGAGAAAAAATTCTAATTGATTTTGTAAGGAAGAATTTTCCAAAAACCGAATATCTTGACTACTGCCTTGAAATGGAAAAGATAACAACAAAAGTAAGCGATAAACTTATCTTTAATATCGGAGGGATTAGTGGAGCTCTCTGGCTTGATCTTTTAAAATCTCTCGGTTATACAGACGAAGAGGTAAAAGAATTTGTGGAAGAAGGCATTCTCACCAGTATCAATGTCCTTGCAAGGATTATAGGCTACATAGGGCACCACCTTGAACAAAATCGTCTTAAGGAGAATCTCTACAGAGTTCCATACGATGATGTCCTCTACAGCTTACCAAAAGAAGAAGACTTATAACCTTCTCACGAAATTAAAGATCATAAGGAAAAAAATCGCCTTCAGGCCCCCTCAAACAAGGGGGCCGGTTAAAAAAACTTTGCTGTAAAGCTCTTTAATAAAAAGTGCTTAGAATTATGTAAATTTAAAGACTTTCAAGGTGATCCTGCAAATATATACAACAATGGAGGTAACTTATGGAAAAACCAAAAAAAGGATTACAGAATAAAACCTACGGTACAGAAATTAATGATTTTGACAAGAAGGTCAAACGGGAGGCTCTCAAAAAAGAAAGGGCTTATGTTGATGTTCCAAAAAAAACTCAGCGGATTTCAAAACAAACATCAAGGATATCGACAACAAAAAGAGAATACCAATTTATAACAACAATATCTGACGATAGGGGAGAAGAAGTAAAATACGCAGGAATTCCACTCTCAAAACTAATCGAGGAAAACAAGAATATAGGAGACATCATTGGATTACTCTGGTTCAAGAAAAAACTTCCCCCTTATGCCTCAAAATTCATCGAGTTTATAATTGAAACACTTGCAGATCACGGACCCTGTGTTTCAGGCGCTCATAATGCAATTGTTGCTGCAAGGGCAGGAAAGGATCTCATATCATCTGTAGCATCAGGGCTTCTTACAATAGGACCACGTTTTGGGGGTGCCATTGATGATGCTGCGTACTACTTCAAATGGGGAAAGGATACAGGGCTTTCGCCTCAAGAATTCGTTGACGAAATGAAAAGGAAAGGAATCCCTATTCCAGGGATCGGACACAGGGTAAAGAGCATAAAAAATCCTGATAAAAGGGTAATACTGCTTATAAATTATGCAAGAAAATTCTTTCCAAAGACAGAATACCTTGATTATGCACTTGAAGTAGAAAGAATAACTACTGCAAAGAGAGAGAATTTAATCCTAAATATAGATGGTTGTACAGGAGTACTTCTGATAGATTTATTAAAATCCTTAGGATTTAATGACGAAGAAATTAAAGAAAGGACAGAAGCAGGATTACTTAATGCATTTTTTTTACTCGGCAGGACAATAGGAATCGTAGGACACGTAATCGACCAGAAACTCCTAAAATCCGAACTTTATAGAACCCCATACGAAGATGTACTATACAAACTACCGAAAGAGGAAGAACTTTAAAATAAAATCCATTTAATCTCTTACAGGATATTATCTAACACAGCTTACCAGCTCTGCACGATAACCTTTACTTTTCAAAATTCTTGACGCCTGTTCAAGGATTTCTCTGCTTTCTGTAACTGCAAATATAGCAGAACCTGACCCGGTTAAATGAAAATTAAGAGAGGTTAAATCTTCAACCTCTGAAAATAAATATATAAAACGGTTATCATACTTTCTAAACAATCTCTCGAAATCGTTATAAAAATAGGGCTCAAGATGACTGACACTCTCTCCTCTCTCAATACCTTCTTTCAACCTACCCGTAAATGAATCAGGATGGCATGTACCATACTTATCAAAGAACTCGTAAGCATCTCTTGTAAGCAGCCGAAAATGTGGGAAAACAATTAAAAAATAACAATCCTGTAAGGGCCTCAGGGGAATAATTACTTCCCCTTTTTCCTCCACGAGTCCTGTATTGACTTCCTTTATAAAAAAGGGTACATCAAAGCCAATTGCCTCAGAAATGCTTATAAGTTCTTCGGCATTCAAAGGAAATCCAAAAAGTTCATTAAGAAGCAAAAGTGTTGTAGCAGCATCGCTACTTCCTCCTCCAAGCCCTGTGCCTGCTAGTATCATCTTGCGCACATAAACTTCTACCCCACAGCCTGGCTTTACCCTGTCCATGAATAAATTAACCGCCTTATGTACACTCGTTTCAGGTACGTCAGGATAAATATCAAAATCTACATAAACAATATCGGAAAAACGACACTCAATCTCATCAAACAATGAAACCTTTTGGAATATGGAACGAATTTCATGGTAACCATCTTCATATCTACCAACAATCTCAAGAGAAAGATTTAATTTTCCATAGGCATTTGCCTTCATGTTATAATTATATATTAAAATCTTAAATCATTGACTTTTAGCACAATATAAGTAAAATTGATACAATAGTGGAGGAAATAATGAAAGAAATCGAGGAAGTAAGAATTGAATTCGAAGAAAAGATAAAAAAACTGAAACCCGAAGATTTAAAAAAATTAGAAACATATTTTCTTGGAAGAAAGGGCAAGGTCGCTTACCTATTTGAACTTCTAAGAAACATTCCTGCCAAAGAAAAAAGAGAAACAGGACAGCAGATAAACGAGCTTAAAGAATATATAGAAAACAGGATTCTTCAGTATAAACAGCTTTTTGAGGAAGAAGAACAACAAGAAAAACTTCTCAAGGAAAGCATTGATATAACAGTACCTGGCTTGAAAAGCGAGTTTGGCTATCTCCATATACTCTCAATGGTCATAAAGGAGATCGAAGAGATTTTCCTTTCTATGGGATTTGATATAATGACAGGCCCAGAGATTGAAAGTGATTACTACAATTTTGAAGCACTTAACATCCCTGAGTTTCATCCTGCAAGGGACCTGCAGGATACATTCTACCTCTCGCAGAAATTGCTTTTGAGAACCCAAACTTCACCAATCCAGGTAAGAACAATGGAGGTTCAAAAACCTCCAATAAGGATTATTGCTATAGGCAAGTGCTACAGAAGAGATGCATCCGATAGCTCGCACTCTCCCATTTTTCATCAGATAGAAGGACTTGTCGTTGATAAAAATGTATCATTTGCAAACCTCAAGGGAACACTGCTTGAATTTACCAGGCAGATGTTCGGAAAAGACACAAAGGTAAGGTTCTCTCCATCTTACTTTCCTTTTGTAGAACCAGGGGCAGAAACTGCAATAAGCTGCGTCATATGTAAGGGAAAAGGATGCAGAGTTTGTAAACAATCAGGATGGCTTGAGATGGGGGGCTCAGGAATGGTTCATCCAAATGTACTAAAAAATGTAGATATTGACCCTGAGAAGTTTCAGGGATTTGCATTTGGATGGGGAATAGAAAGAATTGCCATGATAAAATATAGCATCCCTGATATTAGAATGTTTCTTCAAAATGACCTCCGATTCCTTGAACAGTTCAAATAGGAGATAAAAGATGATCTTATCGTATAGATTGTTAAAAGAAACTAACGACTTTGAATACTCACCCGAGGAGCTTTCAGAAAGACTTACATCAATTGGAATTGAGGTTGAAAGCATTGAAAGGTACTTTCCTAACTTTAAAAACATTTATACAGGAAAAATTCTTTTAATAGAAAAGGTCCCCCGAACTAACCTATTAAAGGTCATTGTGGATACTGGAAAGGAGAAACAACAGATTATTACTGCAGCAACAAATATTAAAAATGGAGACATTGTACCAGTCGCCCTGCCCCAATCAATATTAAGTGATGGAAGTCTTATCAGAAGTAAGGATTTCAATGGAATTGAATCGAATGGAATGCTATGTTCTGCTCAGGAATTAGGACTTGAAAACGAGTGCCTATCAGCAGAAGAAAAAGAAGGAATATTTATATTTCCAGAAGATACTCCTTCAGGTATCCCTGTTGAAAACCTTATACCCATTGAGGATGTTATTCTTGAGCTTTCGCTCCTTCCTGACAGAGCTGACGCATTTTCCGTAATCGGTATCGCAAGATGGGTAGAAGTATTTAAGTCGCAGGATCGCCAATTGAAAGCTGATTTTTCAAAACTCATACCGTCTGTAGACCTCAAAACTTATGGAGAAACCCAAACAGGTTTAGAGATATTAAATAGCAACCTGTGTCCATTTTATTCGGGGAGAGAAATCCTTCATGTAAATGTAAAACACTCCTCGTTAACGATAAGACAAAAGCTATACATGCTTAGAATAAAGCCTATTAACAACATCGTTGACATTACCAACTATATAACAAAATTCTACGGACAGCCTCTCCATGCATTTGATCTCGATAAACTTGATAGTAAAATCATCGTAAGGCTTGCAAAACATGGGGAACGGATAAGGACACTTGATAATATAGAAAGAGAACTTGACGAATCAATCCTGGTTATTGCAGATAAACAAAAACCTGTTGCAATTGCAGGCATAATGGGAGGAGAAGAGACTTCAGTAAAAGAAGGGACAACGAATGTCTTCCTTGAAAGTGCCTACTTCTCACCTTCTTCTATTGCAAGAAGTGCAAGGATGCTTGGTATGACAACAGATGCATCCTCACTATTTGAGAAGGGTGTGGATTATTCCTTTACCCCTAAAGCGTCTTTTATCGCTTCCTCTCTTATAGCAGGAGAAAGTGATGGAATCCCCATGAAAGAGAAAAGCCTTTCATATATAGTGGAGAGAAATCCTGTAAAGGTAAGGTTTTCAAAGATAAACTCCCTGCTGGGAGAAGAAATAGATAGAGAAGAAGTAAGAAAGTATTTTGATTTTGAAGGATTAGAAAGCAGAAAATCGGCAGATACCTTAGAAATTATTCCCCCCTCATTCAGGCAGGATATTAACATTGAGGAAGATCTCATAGAAGAAGTCGTAAGAATGAAAGGCTACAATGAGTTTAAGGAAAAATTATTAGAGGGGGAACTCAGGAGAGCAAAAAGAACTGATTATGAGAATTTTACATGGTTATTAAAACAAAAACTTGTAAGTATGGGACTTGTAGAAGTGCAAACGGCCACCCTTATCTCTCAGAAAGACCTGGATTCTTGTTATCTCACCAGGGAAAGACCTATAAAACTGCTTAATCCGCTTACAGAAGATATGAATATATTGAGGTCTTCTCTTTTTCCTACAATGCTTGGTGTATTTCAGAGGAATTTAAACGCAGGAAGAGAAAATGTTGCACTATTTGAAATAGGAAAGGTATTCGAAGAGAATAATAATGAATTTTCAGAACACGAGGAGATAGGCATTATTCTTTCAGGAGAAAAGTTCGACAAGAACGGCTTCAAGCGCTCTCTACATTATGATTTTTATTACCTTAAAGGCCTTCTTGAGGAGTTGCTTCATACCCTTAAAATCAGAAATACCTTCGAAAGAGGAGAAGTCCCATACCTGCATCCATATCAGACCTCCTTTGTCGTCTCCGTAGATGAAAGAATAGGTTTTATGGGAAAGATAAAGGGAGAAATTCACAAGGATGCATACTTTGCAATGATAAGTGTTCCTCCTCTTTACAGAAAAGCAAACCTAACCTACCATTTTGAAGAATTTTCCATTTACCCTCCTGTAAAAAGGGATATTGCAATCATCATTGACGAAAAGGTAGATGAAGGCAATGTAAGAAATACTATCATTTCCCTGGATATCAAAGAGTTAAAAAATATAAAATTATTTGATATTTATAAAGGACCTCCCCTCCCTGAAGGAAAGAAAAATCTTGCCTATTCACTGGAATTTTCATCACTTCAGAGGACCCTTCGAAGAGAAGAAATTGAAGAATATATTTCACTGATTAGTGACACGATTGAGAAAAAGCTTGGAGGGACCCTCAGGACTAAATGACTAATTGGGAAATTACAAACAATCTGTTACACGTAAAGACGCTTCTTGAGCTTACTCACAAGTATAAGCTCGCCTCTCTATACGAGCATGCGGCATACACAATTTCAATTCTTGACCACCCTTTAGACGCTCAAAACCTTCTATTCCTTCCCGAAGGGGTTCGGGAAGATGTACACGAAATCCTTACAACAGGCTCCTTCTCCCTCAAAGATAACCTCGAAAAAGGAATACCAAAAAGTCTGAGACAGGTAGCATCCCTTCCAGGGTTGAGAATCGAAAATGCCATAAAGCTATACAACTCGCTTAAAATTGAATCGTTGGCAGACCTCAAAAGAGCAATTAATGATGGCACAATCAAGAACAACAGGGAATTTGGACAGAGATTTGAGGAACAATTAAGGAGAATTTTGATCCAGTTCGAAAAGGATCCACGGGAAGTTACAATCTTTGAGGGATATTCTTACTCCAAGTCCTTGATAATTTCTTTAAAAAATACACTAAAGATACATTCTGCCGGTAGTATTCGCAGAGGGAAGGAAATTGCAAACAACATCAATTTCGTCGTGTGCGGAGATATAGAGAAATCTAAGAGCGAGATTGAAAAATTCATTGAAGTAAAAAATTCAACAACAAATATGAATACACTTACAATAAAAGATAAACAAAATATCGTTCTTAAGTTTCATAGTGCCCCTGAAGAGTATTTTTATTCAGCTCTTCTTTATTTCACTGGCTCCAAGCTCCACAACAAAGTGGTTAACGAAATAGCAAAAAGCAAAGGAATAAAAACATCTAAAGATGGATACCTCCTTATTAATGCAAAGAGCGAAGAGGAAGTGTATGAAAAACTTGGGATGCAGTATATTCCACCAGAAATAAGAGAAAGTGAAGAAGAAATTGAACTTGCAAGAAGCTTTTCGCTGCCCGAATTGATAAAAGAAAGCGATATAAAAGGAGACTTACATATACATTCCGATTTTAGTGATGGAACAAGTACACTGAGAGAAATCAAGGAAGAAGCCTCTCTTAAAAATTATGATTTCATAGCCATAACAGACCACTCCCAGAATCTTAAAATTGGAAGAGGGCTGCCAGAGCAAAAACTATTAAAAGAATTTGCAATTATTGATAAAATAAATAAAGAAGGAGATAGACCTTTTTTATTAAAAGGAATCGAAGCAGAAATAGATATGAAAGGGTTACTCGATTATAAAAGCACCTTAAATGATAAGTTTGATATTGTTATTGGAGCTATACATATGTTTTCCCAAACAGACCTGCAGAATACAGATAGACTGAAAAAGGCAATCGAATCAAGAAGGATGAATGTTATTGCTCATCCAACAGGAAGGATTATCCACACAAGGGAACCAATACCGGTTAACCTTAAGGAGGTTATTGAGGTTGCAGTACAAAACAATGTGGCACTTGAGATAAACTTGTTTCCAACAAGAATTGATCTTTCCTCAGGCTTAATAAAAGAAGCTAAAAGCATAGGAGCACGATATTTTTCCGTTGGCTCTGATGCACACAATGCAGGGCATCTGAACTTTACAGACTTTGGAATCAAAGTCCTCAAGAGGGCAGGGATGAAGAGCAATGAGATTATCAATAATATGGATACAAAGGAGCTAAAAGAATTTTTATGGATGAGCAGACATTAAAAGCAGTAGATTACTTCAAAATAAGAGAAGAACTGGAAAACTACTGTGTAACATCAGGAGCAAAAAAAAGTGCACTAAATTTGCTTCCCTTTGATTCTATTGAAGAAGCAGTAAAAGCGCTTAAAGAAACAACAGAGGCAAAATCTTTCTATGAAGAAGAGGGAGACTTTCCCTTTATTGAATTTATTGGAGTAGAGGAAATACTCGAAAAGGTAAAGGTTCTTTCACTGATCTCAGGAGATGAACTTCTACGCATTCAGTCAGCCCTTAACACAATCAGTGAAATAAAGGATATTGGTGAGGCATACAGAAATAATTTTCCATTAATATATGCTCTTACCTCAAGACTTGATCGATTTGATAGCATAACAGAAGCGATCTCAAGAGCCATTGGCCCTGACGGAAAATTACTTGATGATGCCTCTCCACTTCTTACAATTTTAAGAAGAGAGATAAAGATTACCTATATGAGAATACAAACAATACTGCAGAACATCATCTATTCAAGGGAGTACGAAGATATTGTTCAGGACCAGATTATTACAAAGAGAAACGGGAGATACGTCATCCCTATAAGACAAAATTCAAGACCTGCTTTTCAATTTGTCATACAGGGAGAATCAAGTAGCAGGCTAACACTTTTTGTAGAGCCACTCTCAATTGTAGACCTCAACAATAAGCTCGTAGACCTTGCCTCAAAGGAAAAAGAAGAAGAGGAAAGAATCATCTTAGAGTTAGAAAAAAGCCTCAGGGCAAAGATGGAACAAATAGAGAGTTCTCTAAGGACTATTTATAAGCTCGACTTCTCTTTTGCAAAGGGGAAAGTCTCCGTCAAGCAAAAAGGAGAAGAGCCTCAAATCATGAATCACAGAACAATAAAACTGTACAATGCAAGGCATCCATTCCTTCCTCAGGATAAAGTTGTGCCCATTGATATTGAAATAGGCAGAAACTATCACACGCTTATAATCACCGGCCCAAACACCGGAGGGAAAACAGTAACACTAAAAACAGTAGCCCTTTTAACACTTATGGCAAAATCTGGAATGCACATCCCAGCATTTTCAAACTCTGAAATCGGTTTCTTTCAGAAGATATATGCCGATATCGGGGACGAACAGAGTATTCAGCAAAACCTTTCTACGTTTTCTTCACATATGGAAAGGATTATCAAAATCCTGAATAATGCAGATACAAATACTCTTGCCCTGATTGATGAACTCGGAGCGGGCACAGACCCAGAAGAGGGATCAGCGCTTGGTTTTGCTATCCTCAAAAGGTTGTACGAAAGTAAAACCACAGTGATTGCAACGACTCATCATAGCAAGTTAAAAGAGTTTCCTTATAGATTTCCCCTTGCAAAAAATGCTTCCGTAGGTTTTGACATAGAAACACTCCAGCCCACTTATAGAATTAGCATAGGCATACCCGGGGAAAGTCATGCTTTTATTATTGCAGAGAAACTGGGAGTTCCCCCTGAAGTACTGGAAGATGCAAGAAAAGAGTTACCTCGTGAATATACAGCTCAACAGGAAATCATTTTAAGGATGTCTGAAGACCAGAAAAAAATTGGACAATCAGCAGAAGAAATCGAAAGAAATAGAAAAGAAATAGAGGAACTTAAAGAAATCTACGAAAAGAGAGTAAAAGAAATCGAAGAAAAAAGAAAAACCGAGATCAAAAAGGCCTACGAAGAGGCAGGAAATATTATCGAGGAGACAAAAATCAAGATGAACTCTATCATAAATAATCTTGAGGATTATATCAAAAGTCAAAGAGCCCTTCATGACCTTAAAAAAGAAGTGGAGAAAGAAAGAGTCGAAATTGAATCAAAAGTTGAATCCACTGAACCAAAAGCACATATAACATTTACAAACATTGAAGAAGGCTCTCTTGTTTATGTGCCTAATTTCAAAAGACAGGGTATAGTCCTTACCAAACTTGAGGATAGAGGAAAAGTCGTTATCCAAATGGGGAGCATCAGAGCAACTCTTTCTATAAATGATGTAGAGCCAATAAAGGAAGGTGCCTTCACAAAACAGGAGAGGGAACCAAAAGAAAGTGTAAATGAGTTTAAGGATGTTCAAGTACCAATGAAAATAGACCTCCATGGCATGACGGCCGAGGAAGCAATTGATTACCTGGACAAATATCTTGACTCAGCTTACCTTGTCGGGCTTCCCTACGTATATATTGTACACGGAAAAGGTTCAGGTACATTAAAAGAAGCCATCACGGAATATCTAAGAAAAAAGACCCATGTTGCTCACTTCTATACCGGATCTCCTGAAGAAGGGGGGAGCGGGGTTACAATTGTATATCTCAAATAGACGGATAGCTGATGATTCTGATATTTTTTGACCTTGAGACAACTGGACTCAACTTCGATTTTGATGACGTAATTGAAATAGGGGCAATAAAGGCAAGTAATAACGAAATCATAGAGAAATTTCACACCTTTGTAAATCCTCGCAGGAATATACCTGATTTTGTCACAAACCTCACCGGGATAAGCAAAAGCGATGTAGAAAATGCACCTGATGTTGACACAATTAAAGAAAAAGTAAATGATTTTATAGGGAATTACCCCCTTCTTGCACATAATGCAAATTTCGACAGAATTTTTCTCGAAAAGCTCCTTGGAAGGCAGTTAGAAAACCAGGTTTTTGACACTCTTGAACTTGCTCGTCTATTCTTTCCAGAATTTCCCTCTCACAGCCTACAGAACCTCATTAAGCAACTCTCACTCAAAAAAGGGAATGCTCATAGAGCACTCAATGATACAATCATGCTATACTCATTATTTCAGAAAATTATAGAAGCAAAGAATATATTTCCGGAAGAGCTACTTACAAAGATTAAAGAGATATGGGATGATAAAAACGACCTTTCTTTGCTCTTTGGAGAAGAATGGAAGAAACCAGAGAAGAAATTGGAAGGCATAACCTTTAAAGAAAATATAAATAAAGAAGAAATCAACAAATTGCCGTTTAAAAGCAAGCCCAAAGAACCCGGTATCTTTATAGAAGGGGTATTCTTTGCTGATGCAGAAGTAAACGAAACTTTTCTTAAAGAGATTGAAAAATTATTAAATTCAAAGAAGCTACTTCTTCTTCCATACAGCGAAAACATAAAAAAGAAGATATCAGAATTTTTCTTACAGAGAGGATATGACATTCAGAGAATCAGTAATTTTGACAGGATCCCTTGCCTTAAGAAGGTAGAATTCTTTCTTGATAATCCAGAATTGATACCCTCAGAATTAAAAAATAGCTTTGCTATTCTAATTTCCTATCTTTTTAAAACTCAGGATTTTCTTATGGAAAATGCCCCACCTCACATTCTTAAAAACCCTGCCGTGAGAGCTCTATCAACATGTAATGAAAACTTTGAAACCTGTGAATTTGTAGATAAATGCCCATTCTACAAAAAAATAAAGACCCTTGAGGAAACAGGGATTATAATAGGAGATCAAAGGTCTATACAATATCTGGAAAGGGAACTGAAGAATATACGTGAAAACAGGGCACTAATTATCTTTGAGGCATTCAGAATGCCAAGAGTCATTAGCTTTTTCAAAACTACCATCTCAGAGGGGGAGCTTAACCTCCTCTTAAACTTCCAGGGAGGAAGACCCGAAGATCTTCAGAGGATAAATACATTCTTTAATGACATTGAGCCACTTCCCCACGGGACAGAAATTACAGAAAAAATTGTAGAGATAAAGCCTATTTTAGCAAAAACAAAGGAAAGCCGCCTCGATCAATTTCTAAGTTACGAAAAATTCTTGAAGGAGGGCAGGAGCGGTACTACCTTTGTAACAGCAGTGGATACAAAATCCCCGCAAGTGTTTCAAAAACTAACAACTCAATTTAACCCTTTAATACTCTCCTCCAGATTTACAAAGATACAACATGTAAATGTTCTTTCGGAAATTCTAAGAATTGGTGGAAAACACTTAGATTTTACCCAAATGCTTCCCTCAAAAACTATCCTATCTGTCGCCCCCCTCTTTTTACATTCTCCAGTCCACGAAGAATTCCCACAAGAGTTTGTAAAACTCTTCAAAAGAGTGCACAAAAAGTGCAGGACTATAATTGTATGTCAACAGCAAACTCTTCTCAGGGAGATCAATCTTATCCTGAAAAAAGAGGGTTTTAGCACAAAAGCATTTGGAACAGACCTTATGGAAGACGAAGGAGAAATAGACATATTACAATACGAAGTGAGCCCTGGAAAAAAATATGAAGAGATCTATCTTTTGAAACTCCCCTTCTTTCAAATGGAATCTCTCGATGAAAAGAGTATTGATAACTATTCTGCTCTCTTTGCAAAAAACTTTGTTGACGAAATTTCAAATGATCCCCCATCAAAAAGTATAGTTTTTTACATAGACAGCAAACTTAGAAATTCTGATTACAGAATGAAATGCGAGGAGATGTTCCTCTCTTTTCCCCTTTTTCTTGAAAAAGAAGAATCCCTTGTCCGAATTGTAGAAAACTGGAGAAACAAAAATTAATTTTAAAATACTAAAATACATGAATATAATTTAATAATGAAAATTTTATGGGCACCCTGGAGAACTACATACATTAATGCACACAAAAAAGATGAGAACTGCTTTATCTGTGACATTATTAGAAGTAGTGAGGACGAGAAAAACCTTGTTCTTTTGAGAAAAACGCTAACAATTGTCATCATGAATAGATATCCTTATAATAATGGACACCTTATGGTATGCCCGATAAGACATATAAAATTTCCATTCGAAATGAATAGTGAAGAAAGGCAAGAAGTTATGGAAGCCATTTCACAGATGACTCAAATTCTTAATATGGTATACAAGCCTCAAGGGTTCAATATTGGAGCCAATGTGGGGCAAGCTGCAGGGGCAGGGGAGGAGCACCTCCACTTTCATATACTGCCCCGATGGAACAGTGATACAAATTTTATGACTCCAATCGCAGAGACTCGTGTAATTCCAGAACTCCTCGAAGATACGTTCAAAAAAATAAAGAAAGAAATCCTCAAGCAAGGCAACTATTGACAAAATACTAAAACGACTTAGAATTAAAAAAGGTTAAAGAAGCGCCCATAGCTTAACTGGATAGAGCAACGGTCTACGGAACCGTAGGTTGCAGGTTCAAGTCCTGCTGGGCGCGCCAGAGAAAAAAATGAAGGGAGAAAAAATGAAAGATAAAACTGAAATTGTAAAAAACTTATTCCTATACCTGACAAGTATTGCAGGGGTTCTTATGATTATTTTCGGGGTTATCTCGGCTTCAAATGCCCTGATAAATATCGTAATACCTCAGTATGGACAGGAAAACGAACCATATAACATTCAGAGTATAGCAAGAAGCGTCGCCTTCATCATTTCGGGCCTTTTAATTTTCTTCTACCACTGGAGACTCGCAAGAAGAGAAAAAGAGAATCAGAAAATGGAGGAAAAACCCCAGCCGTCAACGAACATGAATTTCGGGGAATCAATATTTTTCTATTCACTCTCCTTTATAGGTATCATGATTTCCTCATTTGCATTTGCTTCTCTTTTGAGTGGCTTTTTCTGGGTAGAATATCCTGCTTCCACACCTGAAAATGCAATAACAGTGCCATTTATTACCAAAAATCTGAACACAATTCTTAATAGCATAATTAATTTTCTAATAGGGGTAGGTGTATGGCTATTTAGCTGGATGCATGTAAAAAGAAGCTATCCTACAAGCAAAGAAGATGAAGCTTGATAAGATAATAAAAACAATAGATAGCTTTGCACCATTCTTTCTTCAGGAAGAGTACGATAATTCTGGACTTCAGTTTGGAGACGAAGATTCAGAAATAAACAAAATTCTCATCTCATTAGATCTCTCACAGGAAGTAGTAGAGGAATCAATCGAAAGAAGGGCAAACCTTATAATAACCCATCATCCCCCAATATTCAAGCCGATTTCAAGTATAACCAGAACAAAAAACTGCTCGCTCTATACTGCTATTGTGAATGGAGTTAACGTCCTATCCGCACATACAAACTATGATCTTTCAAAGGATGGTCTAAATGACTATGTTGGGAAGCTGCTTAGAATAAAAAAATCTGAACCTATTATAAGAAGCAAGGAAAAGGTTTTCAAATTAGTAACGTATGTACCCCAAAGTTTCGAAGAAAAAGTAAAGAATG
Source organism: Caldiserica bacterium UBA4770 (assembly GCA_002403335.1). Classification (GTDB taxonomy): domain Bacteria; phylum Caldisericota; class Caldisericia; order Caldisericales; family Caldisericaceae; genus UBA4770. The sequence goes on along the minus strand of DHHO01000004.1, from coordinate 4,014 downwards.
CTCTTTTTGAAAATGGTGCAGGAAGAATTGGTAATTACAGTGAAACCTCCTTCACCTCAAAAGGTACAGGAACATTCAAGCCTCAAGAAGGTTCAAATCCATTTATAGGTAAGATAAATGAAAGAGCAAATGTGGAGGAGGTGAAAATCGAAACTGTCATTTCCGAGAGGTTCCTCCAAAAAGCCCTCTATGCATTAAAAAAGGTCCATCCCTACGAAGAGCCGGCAATAGATATCTTCGAGATAAATTATTTGAATGAGGAAGGAGTGGGATTGATTGGAAGCATAGATTTACAGGGTAACATCAATGAATTTGCATTATACGTAAAGAAGGCTTTAAACACAAAATATATTCGCATTGTAAAGACAAATAATAAAATAATAAGAAAGGTTGCACTCTGCACAGGAAGTGGATCAAGTTTAATTGAAAACCTTTCAAGCAATACTGTGGATGTATTTATAACAGGCGATACAAATTACCACCAGGCTTTAAAAGCAAAGGAAAAGGGAATTAATTTGATAGATATCGACCACTTTGAGACAGAAAAGTTTTTTCCACAATCAATTTACAAAAAGCTAATAGAAGCAGGGATTAAAAAGAACTTACTCTATCAAAGCAAGGTCCAAAAACCCGTATTTAAAATAGTGTAAATGAAAAGGGGCAGGCTTACCTGCTCCTTTTCAAAGAAACCTTTTCACTACTGTAACTCTACTTTAGCTCCTGCTTCCTCAAGTTTTTTCTTTAATTCATCAGCATCTTTCTTTGGTAAACCTTCTTTTATATGCTGCGGTTCCTTTTCAGACGCCTCTACAAGATCCTTAGATTCCTTGAGCCCCAATTGTAAAGCTTCTCTCACGACCTTGATAACATTAATTTTCTTTGCAGGATCAAAACCAGTTAAAGTAACATCAAACTCTGTTTTTTCTTCTGCAGGAGCAGCAGGCTGAGCTGAGGCTGCCACCCCAACGGCTGCAACTGGAGCCATTGCAGAAACTCCAAACTTTTCCTCAAGCTCCTTTACAAGCTCTGAAAGCTCCAATACATTCATTTTTTCGATTGCTTCGATAATTTCTTCTTTTGTCATTTTATCCTCCTGATTATACATTTTGAGCAAATTGCTCTTTTTTACTACCAATCTGATTAAGAACGCCAACAAAATCAGCCTCTGGTTTCTTAAGTACTGTAACAAGCCTCGAAAGAGGAGACTTAATAAGATAAAGTAATTGAGATATAAGAACTCCTTTTGAAGGAAGCTCAGAAATCCTGATTATTTCTTCTCCTTGATACCACTTTCCCTCAATAAATCCACCCCTTACTTCAAAGAGGGGTTTATCCTCAGAAGTCTTAAGAGTTACAAACCTTTTTGCAAATAGAGACGGGTCGCCACTTTTTATTGCAATCGCAAGAGGTCCCTTAAAAATATTTTCACCAACTTTCACCCCTGTTTCCTGAGAAGCTATTCTTAAAAAATCTGTCTTAATGACCTTATAGAATATTCCCTCTTCCTTAAAAGATTTCCTTAATTCAGCAATTTCAGTGCCCTTAATACTTTTAAAATCCAGAAATAAAAGATTTGTCTTGTCAATCTTTTGTAAATTAGATTTAATTTCTTCAATAACTTTTCTTTTTTCTTCTCTGTTCATAATTCCTCCTTAAACAAAAACCCCGGTATGCAAACCGGGTCTTAGAGAAAACTATTCTGTAATACCTCGGCTGGCATACTTTAAGAGGTTAACCTCACCAACTTTCTACGGTTAATTTTTTACGCTTTTAAAATCTCCTGAACATTCACTCTTACAGAAGGAGACATCGTCAAAGATAAAAATACCTTCTTTATATACTGCCCTTTTACTGAAGCAGGTCTTGATTTAACAATTGAACTGCTTAATGCAAAGAAGTTCTCTTTCAACTGTTCTTTTGTAAAAGATGCTTTTCCAACAACTGTATGGATAACACCTGTTTTATCGACTCTATACTCAATCTTCCCTGCTTTAAACTCCTTTACGGCTCCAGCAATGTTATCAGTTACCGTCCCCGCTTTAGGACTTGGCATAAGCTTTCTTGGTCCAAGAATTCTCGCAATTCTACCTATAACACGCATCATATCAGGGGTGGCAATTGCAACATCAAAATCGAGGAAACCTTCTTTCTCGATCTTGTTTACAAGATCCTCCCCACCTACATAATCTGCACCTGCGTCTCTTGCTTCCTGTACCTTATCAGCACCAGCAAAAACAAGCACCTTTACAGATTTACCAGTTCCATGGGGAAGTGTAATCACGCCCCTCACATTCTGGTCTGCTTGTTTTGGATCGACATTCAATACAAAAGTTGCCTCAACAGTTTCATCGAACTTCGCGCTTTTCATCTCGAGGATTTTCCCAATTGCCTCATCAATAGAATAAATCTTTGGCTCAACCTTCTCCTTTAATGCAATGTACCTTTTTCCACTTCCCATATTTTATTTCCTCCTGTGGTTACGACTTTTAGTCTCCCACTAAAAGCTACCCTTCAATAATTGTGACACCCATATTTATTGCAGTGCCTTCTATAATTTTTACTGCTTTATCAAGATCCGTCGTGTTAAGATCTTTCATCTTCATCTTTGCAATTTCAGCTAACTGCGAACGTTTCAAAGTGCCTATTTTTTTCTTATTTGGCTCAGGTGAACCAGCATCGACTTTCAACAACCGCTTAATTAAAGAAGAAGCAGGTGGAGTTTTTGTTATAAAATCAAAACTCCTATCCTCATAAACTGTAATAACGACAGGTACAATAAAGCCTTCCTGCCCGGCTGTGGCTGCATTAAATCTTTTGCAGAAATCCATTATATTAATACCCTTCTGCCCTAGAGCAGGTCCCACAGGAGGTGCAGGTGTTGCCTTACCTCCTTCAATCTGTAACTTTACAATACCAATAATTTTTTTCGTCTTTTTTGCCATAACACTCACCTCTTAGATCTTCTGAATAAATTCGCCTTGAATCTCTACTGGCATCTCTCTACCAAACATCTTCAAAATTACTTTTGCCGTGCCCTTCTCCACATCAATTGAGTCCACAGTTCCTTCCATATTCTTGAAAGGACCTTCCAGTACCCTTACCTTGTTACCAACACTAAAATTGAGCTTCTCTTTCGCTTCTTCCTCGCTAATTCGGTCAAGAATTTTTTCGACCTCTTCTTTTGTCAGAGGAGTTGGCTTTGTACCACTACTAACAAAACCCAGAACACCAGGCGTATTTCTTACAACATACCATGTTTCATCGTCCATAACCATATAAACAAGTATATAACCAGGGAAAACTTTTACTGCCTTTATCTTCCTCTTTCCTCTCTCAACGACACTGTAATGGTCTACTGGAAGGAAAACTTTCAGGATTCGATCCTCAAGACCCAACCCCTTCCGTCTCTCTTCAAGTTCTGTAAGTACCTTCTTCTCAGAGCCAGAATAAGTATGAATAAGATACCACTTAGGCTCTTTTGTTTCCTTAATCTCTTCCATAAAATTATTTAATAATAAACTCTACCCCTTTTGCAAATATAAAATCCCAGAGTCCAACATAAGCCGCCCAGAATGCAACAAACAAAATAACAATAATTGTATATTGAACCATCTCATGACGTGTAGGCCATTTAACTTTCTTGGTTAGCTCTAACCACACACCCTTAAAGAAGTCCCTCATCCTGGAAATTCTTCCAGGCCTTGCTCTCTTTTCGCTTTTTGGTTTTATCACTTTCTCTTTCATAGTCGTGGCAGGCCCGGGAGGAATCGAACCCCCAACCCTCGGTTTTGGAGACCGATGCTCTACCAATTGAGCTACGAGCCTATGCTTTTACCTCCTTATGAAGCGTATGCTTCCTGCAGAACTTACAGTACTTGTTAATCTGCAATTTATCCTTATTTGTTTTCTTATTAACAGTAGTAGAGTAATTTCTTCTCTTACATACACTACATTCGAGCAGTACTATGTCCCTCATCTTTTCACCTTATTCAATTACCTTTGTAATAACACCTG
>DHHO01000014.1 GCA_002403335.1 Caldiserica bacterium UBA4770 | reverse complement strand
CGCATTATGTCATAGTGGGAGAGATAAGAGGGCCGGAGGGCGCCATAGCATTTCAGGCTATGCAGACTACCTTAAATACAACTGCAGGGGTGTATCCTTTCTCCTTGAGTTCTCTTACTTTAGATTCTAACTCTAATTCCTTTAGCACCCTGTAACTGAATGTCTTTTTCTCCTTTTCGTATTCATTTCTCAGGTTTTCAATCTCACTATCTGTATAATAGAGTTCATATGCACTTCCATTCTCAAGGAGTATATCAATGTAGTGATTGTATATATCCATCCTTTCAGATTGCCTGTATGGACCATATGGACCATTCTTCAAGTAACCTTCATCCCAATCTAAACCAAGCCAGGTGATATCCTCAACCATACTCTCTATTGCCTCATCAGTTGACCTTTTTCTATCAGTATCATCAAGCCTCAAGATGAATGTCCCTTTATGATGCCTTGCAAATAAATAATTGAAAAGTGCAGTCCTTGCATTACCTATATGTATTTCACCAGTTGGGCTTGGTGCATAACGAACTCTCACCATTTTATCCTCCAGAATATTTACTTAATAATACAACAATCTCCTCGAAACAAAAAAGGGGCAAAAGCCCCTCTATTAATAAAAAGCAAAAAATTAACGTTTTCTGTATTGCCTATCTTTTCTTGCAGAATGAAGCCCGTACTTCTTACGCTCCTTCTCCCGCGGGTCTCTTGTGAGTAATCCTTCGCCTTTCAACGTTCCCCTCAAAGAATCGTCAAATCTGAGTAAAGCCCTTGCAATGCCAAGTTTAATGGCATCAGCCTGTCCACGCATACCACCTCCCTCGACATTCACACTCACATCAAATCTTTCAAGCAGATTGGTTACTTTTAAAGGTTTATAAATTTCAGGTAAGAGTGTTTTCACATTAAAATATTCTTCAGCACTCTTTCCATTAATATTCATCTTCCCTGTCCCCTTTTTTACGATGACTCTTGCAATAGAAGCTTTCCTTCTTCCTGTAGCAACATAAAAATCTTTTTCCATTTATCCCTCCCCAGAAACCTTGACTTTTCTATCAATCAAAAGATTTTCAGGATAGTTAGAATTCTTATAAACTCTAAGATTTTTAAATATCTTCCTTCCCAATCTGTTTTTTGGTAACATCAACCTTACAGCATGCTCTATAGCAAATTCAGGGTTAGACTGTAATACGTCTCTCATCATAAAAGACTTTATATTACCAGTATACCCGGAATGCCTGTAATAAAACTCCTGCGTCATTTTCTTACCTGTAACCTTTACCTTATTAGCGTTTATAATTACAACATTATCCCCAATATCAGCATTGGGCGTGAAATAAGGCTTATCCTTGCCTCTCAAGATCGTTGCAGCAATCGTAGCAACTCTTCCAATCGATTGCCCTGAGGCATCTATTAAAACCCATTTTTTATGTACATCACTTTGTTTAACAAACTTTGTGGTCTTCATCATAATTAATTTCCTCCTAAATTACAAACTTATCCGCATAATAATATCAAAAATTTCATTTTAGTCAAATAAAAATAAGGATTACATCTATGTGTGCCTCTTTTTAAAGTTTATTTAGAAATACGACTGTAAAGGGTTCGTCCAAAAAATTTCTGTAAGAATTTTATTAACCTCAGAAAAAATTTGCTTCTTTAACAAATCAGAAGCACTAATTAACCTTTCCATTTTTCCATATAAAGAGGCATCTTATTCTCTTTAACCGTCTTCAAGCCCCGGTAGATGACAACAAATGAAAGAAAACCGTATCCATAATGACTTATTTTTTCAATTTCTAAATCTATAGCGTCAAAAGCTTCTTGTTTTTATTCAATAAACAACATCTACTAAAAAAAGAGGCTCTCCCGGAAGTACCTGTCTTGCATATGGAATCTCAGATGCTCCAAATGGGTTAGCAAGGACTTTTTCTGGTACTTTCCCCTGAGCACTCTTCAAAACATAATAGACCATTCTCCTTACCATATGATAGAGAAATCTATCTGCGTAAAAATAGAAGATAGTTATAGCATCCTTATTTAAAAAGCCCGCATCAAAAATTTCACAGAAATTGTTCCTATCAGGGCGAGATCTGTCTCTATTGGAAAAAAAAGTGAAATCATGTTTTCCTTTCAAGCCTCCAAATGCTTTTTCAACAAGGCCAAAGTCAATTCCTCCATGATAAATGTAAACATAGGGGGATATAAACATTGTAGCTTGAGGATTATCTGAAAGAATGTACGCATAAATTTTCCCTTTTGCACTTTTCCTTGAATGAAACGAAAGGTCAACAGGCCTTCCCTCCTTAACAAAGATCTTCTGAAAAAAAAGTAAAGAATTCAACCTTTCACGAAGGATTTCTACATCAATCTCATCCTGAAGATAAAAATTCATATATTGATTAATTGCATTAACACCTTTATCAGTTCTCGCCGCACCAATCGTAGAAACAGACACTCTTAATGTCCTCAATAATGCCTCCTCAATAGCTCCCTGCACTGTAGGAATTCCATTCTGCTTCTGAAACCCATAAAAGTGAGATCCCACATATTGAATCCTCAAAAGGTAGTTGTTCATAGGAACCTCTCACCAAACAGAATTAAGATGGAAGCAATGGTAATAGAGATTATAAAGCAAACATCCCTTTTTCCTATCCTCATTAATTTGTAAGAAGTCCTCTTCCCTCCAACGACAAATCCTCTGGACTCCATAGCAATTGCTAATTGATCAGCCCTGTTAAAAGCATTAAGAAGTAATGGAAGAACAATTGGAAGAAAGCTCCTTGCCCTCTTAATAATCCCTCCCCTGTTAAACTCAGCACCTCTCGAAATCTGTGCCTTCATAATTCTATCGGCCTCATCAAACAAAATTGGAACAAATTGTATAGAAATTGAAATCATAAGTGCAACATTATCAGCAGGAAATCTAAAAACCCTCAGGGGAGCCATCAATTTTTGAAAACCATCGGCAATCTCTATGTTTGAGGTTGTTGCTGTAAGTAGGAATGTAAAAAAGGAAAGCAACATCAGCCTGAGTGAAATATAAATGGCAAGGTTAACTCCTTCCTCCGTCACCTTTAGAAAATAAAATCTGAAGAGAATCCGCCCTGGTGTAAAAAGAAGCTGAAAAAACACAGTAAAAAGAAGCAAGAAAAGAATGGGACGGAGTGACCTGAACGCGGATAGCAATCTTACCTTTGAAACCGCTATTAAAGAAAGCGCAAACGCAAAAACTAAAAGGTATCCTATGATTGATTTAATAAAGAATAGAAAAATTATAAGATAAAAGATACTTAAAATTTTTATTCTTGGGTCAATACGGTGAAGAATTGAACCTGTGTATTGATACTGCCCAAAAAAACCTCCTCTTTTCAATGCCCTATCATTGCTCCAATTAAGTCAACAAGCGTTTCGAGGTTCTTTGAAAAAGGAATTTCACCAAGACAGTCCAGAAGTTTCTCCCTGAATCTCAAGACAAAAGGAGCCTCAAGACCAATCTGAGAAATAAGGTTCCTGTTACTAAAGAATTCTTCGGGAGAACCATCAAATACGATAAAACCACTATCAAGGGCTATAATCCTATTCGCAAGATAAAATGCCTCCTCCATATCGTGAGTAACAAATGCTGTTGTAAGACCCCCTGTTCTCCCCTCTCTTATATGCGATATGACACTGGTCTTGCCTGCATAATCCATCCCTGCAGTAGGTTCGTCAAGAATAAGGATCTCGGGTCTCATTGCAATAACACTTGCAATAGCAACCCTTCTTTTCTCTCCCCCACTTAAACTAAAAGGAGTACGATGAATAATGCTTGGGGGGTCAAAGCCCATTACCCTGAGAGCATCATAAACACATTCCTTTATCTCTTTTTGAGAAAAATCAAGGTTCCTCGGACCGAAAGCAACCTCTTCGAACACCGTCTCGGCAAAAAACTGTTCTTCAGGATACTGAAATACAATGCCAACCTTTCTTATAATTTCTTTCCTCGAAACATTTTTAGTATTAATATCGACACCATCTAACAAAACTTCACCTTCATCGGGCTTTACCAAGCCGTTAAATAGCTGTATCAAAGTAGATTTTCCTGAGCCAATTTTCCCGATAATTGCAATTGATTCCCCGCTGCTAATTTGGAGAGAAACGTTTGTAAGGGCTTCCTTCCTGAAAATGGTGTTAGGATCATAAACTACATTTACATTTCTTATTTCAAGCATATTGCATCAAGAATCTCTTTCTCGAAAAAGACACTTTCTCCTACAAGGTGTTTCTTCTTTAAAATGGAAGCTACATACACATCGGGAGGAATTGAAATACCAATAGACTGAAGAAAATCAACATCCGCAAAAACTTCTTTTACACCACCATGAAGCACAATCTTGCCATTAGAAACAACAAGGACATCGTCTGAATCAACAATTTCTTCGGTATTATGTGTAATGAAAAGCACCCCTTTCCCTTGATTACCCGCAAGATCTTTCACAATGCTTAAAATTTCTTTGCGACCAAACGGATCAAGCAGTGAAGTTACTTCATCAAGAACAATATAATCTGGCATAAGCACAAGAACACTTGCAATCGCAACTTTCTGCTTCTCTCCACCAGAGAGAAGATAAGGAGGAGAAGAAAGACAATGCTCTATTCCCAGTAATTCTGCAACAGAGGCGATCCTTACCATTGCCTCGTCCCTTTCTATGTTTTCATTTTCGAGACCGAAAGCAAGGTCCTCTTCAACAGTCATACCAATAAACTGGTTATCGGGGTTCTGAAAGACTAGGCCAACCTTCCTCTTTATAGTTCTACCCAGGGAAATATCATCCGTTGAAACTCCGTCAACAGATACTTTTCCTTCAAAAGGCAATAATAGCCCGTTTGTTAAACAAGCTATTGTAGATTTCCCTGAACCATTTGCCCCGATTAAAGTGACAAATTCCCCTTTTTCAATGCTAAAACTTACACTCTCAACGACCTGATGCTTGTCATAAGCAAAAGAGACATCTCGAAACTCTATCATAAAATTTATTTAACAAACTCCAATAATACTATTTGTGCAGCGTCCCCTCTCCTTTTATCAAGTTTTACTATTCTTGTATACCCACCACTCCTTGAGGCATATTCATTCTTCGCCATCTCAAATACCTTTTCGACAGCTGCTTTGTTAAAAAGCAAGGAGTGAGCCCTTCTTCTTGTATTTAAATCATCCTCTTTGGCAAGGGTAATCAGCTTTTCAACCATCTTTCTTACCTCTTTCGCCCTTGCCTCTGTTGTTTTTATCCTTCCAGTAAGTATAAGAGAAGTTGTAAGGTTTCTCAAAACGCTTATTCTATAACTGCTATACATACCAAGTTTTCTTTCTTTTATCCCGTGATTCATAATGATCCTCCTTAGGATTCTTTCAATTTCAAGCCCAGTTTCGCAAGAGCTTCCACGATGCTGCGAAGTGATGCATTCCCTAACTTGGAAAGACTCAAAAGATCTTTCTCAGAAAGGCTCAAAAGATCACCAACCTTATTTATACCATTCTTTTTGAGTATGTTAAGAGTGCGCTCAGGAATATTAAGCTGTGAGATACTCATCCTTTCCTTCTCCTCATATACAGTTTCGCCCTTTTTACCTCTTAATAGGTCCCTGAAAACTGTATTATAGTCAATAAGCACGTTAACAGCCTCAAGAAGACATTCTTCTGGAGATTTGTTTCCCTTTGTAAGTACCTCCAGAATAAGGCTATCATAATCCACTGCCTCCTCAAAACGAACCTGCTCCACATGAAAACTTACCTTTTCTACAGGGACAAAGTACGCATCTATGGGAATAACTGTTTGCGGAAAATCTTCTTCTTTCTCGACTTCTTCTTCAAGTTTATACCCTTTCCCCCTTTTTATATATATCTCCCCGCTCAAGGAGCCTCTCGAAGAAGAAACTGTTGCAATATGAAGTGCAGGGTTATAAATCTTCACCTCACTTGTATGCTCGAGATCCCCAGCTTTAAGCTCCCCTACTCCTTTCAAATTGAATTTCAGAATAGTTCTATCAATAGCTTCCATAGAAAGTACGAGTTTTTTTATATTAAGGATAATCTGCTCAACATCTTCAACAACGCCATTAATTGTTGAAAACTCATGCGCAACTCCATCAATATAAATACCAACAGGTGCAACTCCCTCAATAGAACTCAGAAGAACACGCCTGAGGGCAGTTCCAAGTGTTAAGCCAAAACCACTTTCAAGTGGTATAAATCTATACTGCCCGTAGTTCCCCTCCTTCTTTAATACCTCAAATCTTATTACATCAAGACTCCACATCGAAAGTCACCTACCTCTATTTAGAATAAAGCTCAACAATAAGGGTAGGATTAATACCCAGAGCCAGCTCAGGAATATTTGGAAGAGACTTAATCTCTCCCCTGAAAGCATCCTTATTTACTTCAAGCCAGGGAGGGAAAATATTTCTCTCCTCAAGAGACTCTTGTATTAAAGGAATCTTTCTACTTGTTTCCTTAATCTCAACTATATCAGCACTTTTTGTAATATATGAAGGGATATCAACTTTTTTACCATTTACAAGCACATGACCATGAGAAACAATCTGTTTAGCGGCTCTTCTATTGGGGGCAAACCCCATTCTGAATACCACATTATCCAGACGCCTCTCAAGGATCTCAAGAAGTTTATCTCCAGTGGGGATCTCCTTTTGCCGAATGGCAATATTAAAATACCTTACAAACTGCCTCTCAAGAACCCCATACATCATTTTAACCCTCTGCTTTTCTTGCAAATGAACTTTGTAATCAGTAGGCTTATTGAAATGAAGGGTAATTTGTTTCTGTCCAGGGGCTCCCCTTCCTTTATCTAAAGCACATTTCTTTGAAAAACATCTATCTCCCTTTAAAAATAACTTTTTATGCTGTGCTCTACACACCCTACACAATGAATCATTATAAACAGCCATCGTTCCTCCTTAAACCCTTCTTAATTTACGAGGTCTACATCCGTTATGCGGTATGGGAGTAATATCTTTAATCTCTTCGATATCAAGGCCAGCAGACTGTAATGCCCTTATGGCTACTTCCCTTCCAGGTCCCCCGCCCCTTACAAGCACAGAAACCCTTCTCGCCCCGAGATTAATTGCAGCCTCGGCAGCTTTTTGGGCAGCAAGTTGAGCTGCAAATGGTGTTCCTTTTTTTGTCCCCTTGAAGCCATTTGCCCCTGCAGATGACCACGCAAGTGTATTACCATGCTCATCAGTTACAGTTATAATTGTATTATTAAATGTAGAATGCACAAATACCTTTGCCTGTCCTACTAATCTTTGTGCCTTTTTCTTTGTACTACGTTTTCCACTCGCCATTTCTCCTCCTTATTCGTTCTTCCTCACTGAACCCACAGTTTTCTTTGGACCTTTACGAGTCCTTGCATTAGTTCTTGTTCTTTGACCTCTTACAGGAAGATTTCTCTTATGCCTTATTCCTCTGTAGCAATTTATCTCCATTAATTTTCTAATATTCACATTAACGGTCTTTCGAAGATCTCCCTCTACCACATATTCCCTTTTTATGACATCTTCGATTGATTTAATCTCCTCATTGGTAAGATCCTTTACTTTCTTTAAAGGTACATTTGCCTTTTTCAAAATATCTCCCGAGTTGTGCTTACCAATCCCATAAATATAGGTAAGTGCAATATCAACTCTTTTTTCTCTTGGTAAATCCACACCACTTATACGTGCCAATTCATCGCCTCCTATTTCTGTCTTTGCTTGTGCTTTGGATTTTCACAAATAACCATTAACTTTCCTCTTCTTCGCACAATCTTACATTTTGGACAGATCTTTTTCACTGAAGATCTAACTTTCATTTCTTTCACCTCACTATAATCTATACACTATTCTCGCATTTGAAAGGTCGTAGGGGCTGAACTCCAGTCTAACCCTGTCACCCGGAAGAATTTTTATGTAATTAAGCCTCATCCTTCCACTTATATGAGCAAGCACAATCTTTCCGTTGGCAAGCTTTACTTTAAACATCGTCCCTGGTAAAGTCTCTACAACTACCCCTTCTGCTTCTATCACTTCACCCTTCCCCATGGTAAGCCTCTTTAAGCCGTGAGTATCTCGGGACCATTATTCCCAATGCAAATGGTGTGTTCGAAATGAGCGGCATTCAAACCATCAACAGTCTTTGCGGTCCATCTATTTTCTTCTATAAAAAGGTTTGGTTTACCTTCACATACCATTGGTTCAACGGCTATACAAAGACCTTCCCGTATCAGGGGACCTCTACCAGGCCTTCCAAAATTTGGTACAGGAGGGTCCTCGTGCATTTTCTTACCAATACCATGGCCTGCATATTCCCTTACAACAGAAAAACCATTATCTTCAACAAATTTCTGTATTGCATAAGAAACATCCCCAATTCTCTTTCCCACTCTGGCTTGTTCTATACCTATATAAAAGGCTTGCTCTGTTATTTCTACAAGTTTCATATCAATATCTCTTTTTGGATGACCCACTATAATGGTAAAGGTAGAATCAGAAAACCAGCCATTATAAAGAACACAAGCATCACAGGAAACAACATCGCCTTCCTCAAGAATTCTTTCACCGGGAATCCCATGTACAATCTCGTCATTTACAGATATGCATAAGCCTGTAGGAAAACCGTTATACCCTTTACAGGCAGGTATCGCCTTACTGTCCAAAACAAACCTTTCGAATATTTCATTAAGTTCTATCGTTTTTATACCTGGTTTTACACTCCCCTTAACTGCTTGAAGAGCGTCATGTAAAATTTTCCCTGATTCTTTTATTCTCTTAATTTCTTCTTTAGTTTTGAATTCAATCATTAATAACCTCGAGAAGCCTTTGTGTTACGCTTCCAATGTCACCTACTCCATCTACTTCAAAAAGTACACCTGCCAATCTATAAAATTCAATCAAAGGAGCCGTTTCATTATGATAAACTTCCAGCCTTTTTAATACAACCTGCTCCTCATCATCCTCTCTCCTCTGAAGGGGAGCCCCACATCGGTCGCATATACTAACATTCTTCGGAGGATTAAGATAAGCATTATAAACCGCACCACAATTACCACACAAAAGTCTATCACAGATTCTCTTTATAATTTCTGTATCTGGAACATTAATATATATAGCACAATTAATATCACAATCCACTTCTTTCAGATAACCTGACAGAAACTCTGCCTGCTTAAGAGTTCTTGGAAACCCGTTTAAAACAAATCCTTCGCTGAGATTATATCTCGACAATATTGTTGTAAAGAACTCAAACATCACTTCATCGGGAACAAGAGCACCACTTGCTATAAGCTTCTCGAATTCTAAGCCAATTTCAGAGCCATTTTCAATCTCTGTCCTTAATGCTTCGCCCGAAGATATAAGAGGTATGCCCAGTTTACAACTTAATATCTTTCCCTGTGTATCCTTCCCACTGCCAGGCGGGCCAAGCAATACAATATGAGTCTTCATTTCAAAAACCCTTGATATTGTCTCATTAATAGATAAGCCTCTACTTCCTGCATTGTTTCGAGTGAAACCCCAATAATAATAAGTATGGATGTTCCACCAAATACAAAAGAGGCTATGCCCATGTTGCTGAACACAAGATTTGGAACTACTGCAATAAAGCCCAGAAACAGTGAAGTAGGTAAGATGATCTTTCTGAGTACTCCAGAAATATACTCAGCAGTGGATTCCCCTGGTCTTATGCCAGGGATAAATCCTCCATACTTCTTTAAATCATCACTGAGTTTAACAGGATCATAAGTAATAGTTGTATAAAAGTAAGTAAAAGCAACAATAAGTCCAAAATAAATAATATTGTACCATAAGCCAGTGGGGGTACCAAAGAGGGGTGTTGCAATATATTTGGTAAACCATGAATTAGGGAAAAATTGTCCGATTGTACTTGGAAAAGACATCATTGAAACAGCAAAAATTATTGGAAGTACTCCAGCCTGAACCAGCTTTAAAGGAATATAAGTTGATTGACCGCCGTAAACCTTCCTTCCAACGATTCTCTTTGCATATTGTACAGGGATCCTCCTTTCGGCCTGGTATGCAAAAAGAACAATAATAATTAGCACGATAAGAGAAATTACTTCCCCTACAATAGTCCAGGGAGTGATGGAGTTAGCAGTTAGCAGTCTTCCCATTTCAACAATACTCACAGGAATTCTGCTGATGATACCAGCAAAGATAATGAGAGAAACGCCATTCCCAATTCCTCGCTCCGTCATGATTTCCCCAAGCCAGAGGACAATATAAGAACCTGCTACAAGGCTTACTACAATCACAATCTTTAAAAGAATGCTATCATTAACAAGCAAACCACGAAACATTGTAAGCACAGAAAAAGCCTGAAGTGCTGCAAGCCCGATAGTTAAATATCTCGTATATCTTGCAAGCTTTTTCTGCCCCTCAGTACCTTCTTCTCTCAAAGCCTCAAGAGAAGGGATAACAGATGAAAGAAGCTGAAGAATAATTGAAGCATTGATGTAAGGAAAAACAGAAAGAGCAAAGATAGAAAAATTGGTATACCCACCCCCTGAGAAAAGATCCAGCAGAGCGAGAAAACCTCCCTGTTGAATAATGCCCTGGATCTGGGTTCTATCAATACCAACCACAGGGATATATGTGCCGAGCCTGAAAAGCACAAAAAGAAAGAGAGTAAAAAAGAGTCTCTTCCTCAGTTCTTGAATTTTAAATGCTCTCTTAATTGTTTCCCACATATTAAATTACCTCTACTGAACCATTTGCCTTCAAAATCTTATCTCTTGCAGATGCAGAAAAACTGGAGGCAACAACCTTGAGAGGTTTGCTAATCTCACCTCTTCCAAGCACTTTCACTCTTCCTTTAAATTTCTCATTCAGATTAATCTCAGAGGAGTCTCCTGCAATATCAGGAAGCTGTTCCAAATTAACAATAATGTACGAGACCTCCTCAATCGTTTTAAAACCCTTAAACTTTGGTATTCGTTTATAGATAGGGGTCTGACCTCCTTCGAAACCTCTGCCTTTGGTTCCACCAGAACGTGCTTTTGTCCCCTTGCATCCATAAGTGGAATAAGTCCCTTTACCAGAACCATTTCCCCTACCAACTCTTGTCTTGGATCTTTTCGAATTTGCTTTAGGCTTAATATCACTTATCTTCACTTGATCCTCCAGACACAACCATTTTTTTCCTAATCTCTTTCCTCTCAATTACTCTATCAAGGTCCTTAAAGGCTTTGATTGTTGCATTGGCTACGTTTAAAGGATTTGGTGAACCTATTGACTTAGAGAGAATATCCTGTATGCCCGCCTTCTCTGCTATGGCTCTTATAACACTCCCTGCTACAAGCCCCGTGCCGGGAACAGCAGGTGCAAGAAAAACATAAGCAGTATCCGATCTTGAGGATATCCTTGCTGGAATAGTATTATTCTTCAAAGGAACCTTAATAAGGTTTCTCCTGGCATCTGCAAATCCTTTTGCCATCGCTGAGGGAATCTCCCTTGCTTTACCAACACCAACACCAACCCGGCCCTTTTTATCTCCAATAACAACAACAACTCTGAATCTTAAAATTTTACCACCCTTAACAACCTTTGCTACTCTATCAATCTGAATAATCTCTTCCTCAAATTCTTTTTTTTCAACAGGTCTTCTTTCTGTTTGAGCCACTTTTTCCTCCTAAAATTTTAAGCCGGCATCCCTTGCCGCCTCAGCAAGCGCCTTTACCCTACCATGATAAAGATAACCACTGCGATCGAAAATAACCTCAGATATACCCTTCTCAAGTGCTCTCTTTGCAATTAATGAGCCAACAACCTTTGAGGCCTCTGTTTTATTCTTGTCTGATGTGATTTTATGCACTTCTTTTTCCAGAGTGGAAGCAGCAACAATCGTTTCCCCATTATTATCATCAATAATCTGTGCATAAACATTAGCAAGGCTAATAAAAACAGAAAGTCTCGGCTGAATACCAGTCCCAAAAACCTTTTTCCTATTTCTCTTACGTCTTACTTCTCTTCTTTCCTTACGAGTTTTCTTTGTTATCATCCTTGTCTCCTATTTAGCACCTGTTGCAACTGTCTTACCAGCTTTTCTCCTGATTCTTTCGCCTTCATAAATAATACCTTTAACCTTATAGGGATCGACTGTTCTTAGATGTCTTATCTTTTGAGCAATCTTACCGACAAGTTCTTTGTCGATTCCACTAACTGTTACAAGTTGATTTTCCACACTTATATTAATCCCCTCAGGGATTTCTAAAACTACAGGGTGATTAAAACCAATGTAAAACTCTACCTTGTCTCCATTAACATTTGCTTTGTAGGTTTTCTCATTGATAACAAGTTTTTTAGAAAAACCCCGACTTACGCCGACTACCATATTATTGATTAATGCCCTTGTCGTTCCATGAATGGCTTTATAATAAGGTCTGTCTGAGTTTCTATACACCAAAACTACTCCATCCTCTATCTCAATTCTCATAGAAGGATGGAATTCCTTTTTTATTTCGCCTTTTGGCCCCTTTACAATGAGAGTATGTGCTCCTTCAAGAATTACGGTTGTTTCTTCTGGAATCGGCACAGGCTTTCTACCAATCCTCGACATAATTCCTCCTTACCAGACAAAGCATATAACTTCTCCACCCTGTCCTTGCTTTTTTGCTTCTTTATCATCCATAATGCCCATAGGGGTAGAGATAATTGCGGTTCCAAAACCATCGAGCACTTTCGGAATTTGATCTTTTTTCACATATATTCTTCTTCCAGGTTTACTGATTCTCTTTATTCCAAGGATATAGCTCTCCTTGTGGCTACCGTACCTCAGATGAATCCTTAAAGCCTTTTTTCCTTCTATTTCAAGCTCTTCAAAGTCCTTAATGTATCCCCCCGACTTCAAGATTTCAAGTATCGCTAATATAGTCTTCGAATTGGATACAATTAAAGAGTTATGCTTTGCATTACTTGCATTTTTTATCCTTACAAGAAAATCTGAAATTGGATCATTAACCATCTCTTCCTCCTTACCAACTTGCCTTCTTTACTCCGGGCAATTCTCCCTTCAATGCAAGTTTTCTCAAGCAATGTCTACAAACACCAAACCTACCATAGTATGCCCTCGGTCTACCACATATCTTACAACGATTGTGCTGCCTTACTGCAAACTTCGGCTCTTTCTTAGACTTCTCTATCATTGCTTTTCTCGCCATTTTTATCTTCCTCCCCTGAACGGAAACCCCATAAGTTCCAACAAGGCCTTTGCTTCCTCATCCGTTTTGGCTGTAGTTAATATCGTGACGTTGAACCCACGTACCTTATCTACCATATCATATTCTATCTCAGGAAAAATAAGTTGCTCTTTTATACCAAAAGTGTAATTTCCTCTCCCATCAAAAGAGTCCGGAGAGAGCCCTTTAAAATCTCTAATCCTTGGTAAAGCCTCGCTAATAAGCTTTTCAAGAAAGGCATACATCTTTTTTCCCCTCAAAGTTACTCTGCAGCCAATTGGAGCCCCCTGTCTTACCCTAAATGAAGCAACTGATTTCTTTGCCCTTGTAATTACGGGCTTTTGCCTCGTAATAATAATAAACTCCTGAACAGATTTTTCAAGTGCCTGAGGGTTTTCTGAGGCCTCACCAATACCTCTGTTAATAGCAACACTTGTTACCTTTGGTACTTCCATTATATTTTTGTAACCAAATCTTTCCACCATCCGCTTTTTTACTTCCTGGTCATATTTAACCTTCAAAGATGGGACAGGAACTTTTTCCTTTGTCATCTCCTCATACTTATTATCAATCTTTATTGTAGTCTTCTTTGCCATAAATCCTCTCCTAAGCTTTATCTATAACTTCATGGCAATTCTTGCACACCCTAACACTTCTCCCATCCTCAAGTATCTTGTGGGAAACTTTCGTCCTTTCATGGCAGACGGGACACGCCAATACAATTTTATTCACAGGAATTGGGCCTTCTGCACGAGTAATCTTTCCCTGTGGCATGTCCTTTGTGGGTTTCAAAAAATGGGTCTGCATGTTTACGCCCTCAACAACAATCTTTCCCTCGGAAGGGATAGTTCTCAAGACTTTACCGCTCTTCCCCTTGTCATCGCCAGAAATAACAAAAACAGTGTCTCCCTTTCTAATTTCCATATGCACCAATTTTTTCATTATCGCCACCTCCTACAGGACCTCGGGAGCAAGAGAGACAATCTTAATATAGCCTTTTCTCCTGAGCTCTCTACCTACAGGACCAAAAACCCTGGTTCCTCTTGGATTTCCTTCCTCATCAATAATAACAGCAGCGTTATCATCGAATCTTATAATACTTCCGTCTTCCCTTTTCACTGGATAAGAAACCCTTACTACAATTGCCTTAACAACACTTCCCTTTGGAATAGGGCTATTCGGTGAAGCTTTTTTGACCGTTGCAACAATCTTATCCCCGATGGTAGCAACACCTTTCTTTCCCACTCCAAGAACTGTTATACAGGATATTACCTTGGCACCTGTGTTATCAGCCACAACAAGCCGTGAGTACTGTCTTATCACGATTCACCTCCTGATAGCACTTCCACTATCTTCCACCTTTTCAATTTACTTAAGGGACGTGTTTCAACTACTCTGACTACATTCCCAACCTTTGCTAACATTTGTTCATCATGAGCATAAATCTTAGTCTTTTTCTTAATCTGCTTCAAATACAAAGGATGACTCCTTGAGTACGTCACAGCAACAACAACAGTTTTTCCGTATACACTTAAAACCTTGCCAATTATTTCCTTTCGTTCCATATTATACCTCTTTTTCCAGCTCTCTTTCCCTTTTTATCGTAAGAAGCCTTGCAATGTCTTTCTTTACAATTGTTAAACGTGCAGGATTATGAAGCTGCCGAGTGGAAAGCTGAAACCTAAGGTTAAAAAGCTCTTTTCTGAGATTCATTAATGATTCCTCAATTTCTCTATCCGTCATCTCTCTGATCTTTTCCGATTTCATACCCTTGCCTCCTCACGCTTAACAAGACACACCTTAACAGGGAGTTTAAACCCAACCTGCCTTGAAAGCTCGTTTGCTAAACTCTCTGAAACACCGGAGAACTCAAAAATGATTCTACCAGGCTTAACAACAGCAACCCAGTGGTCAACATCCCCTTTTCCACCTCCCATTCTCGTCTCAGCAGGTTTTTTCGTCACAGATTTATCGGGAAAAATTCTTAACCAGAGTTTTCCAGTCTTCCTTACAGCAGAGATAAGAACAACCCTTGCTGACTCAATCTGTCTTGCAGTTATCCACCCTGGCTCGAGCACCTGAATACCATAATCCCCAAAGGATACTTTGGTTGCACCTTTTGCCTTTCCCTTGGTTCTACCTCTATGCATTTTCCTGTATTTTACTCTCTCAGGCATCAACATATCAAATCACCCCCAGCCCCTAAGTGGTTGTAAAGAAAACAGGCTTCTTAGCTTCGCCCTTATATACCCAAACCTTCACGCCAATCCTTCCAAACTTTGTAAGAGCAGGCTCTTCCGCATAATCTATATCTGCATCCAGAGTTTGAAGAGGAACTCTGCCCTCTCTAAACCACTCTGTCCTTGCAATTTCCGCACCCTCTATTCTTCCCGAAACCTGAACCTTTATCCCTTTTGCTCCTGCTCTCATCCCTCTTCCTATTGCCTGTTTTATAGCCCTCTTATAAGATATTTTCTGTTCGAGTTTGGAAACAATTCCCTGTGCAATAAGCTCTGCATCAATCTCGGGGTGTTTTACCTCTTTCACCTCGATTTTAATTTCAGTATCTTTTCTTTCTAAAACTGATTTAACCATCTTTTCAAGCTTTCCAATTTCAGAGCCTTTTTTCCCTATAAGCATTCCAGGTCTGGCACTGTGAATAATGACCCTGATTTCCTCCCCACCTTTTCTTACAATTTCTACCTTTGAAACAGCCGCATCAGGGCCAAGTTTCATCAGCTCTTGCCTTATCCTGTAATCCTCAAGTACAGAAGGGGCGTATCCTTTCTTCCCCATATACCATTTACTGTACCAATCTTTGGTTATCCCGACTCTAAAACCATGTGGATGAACTTTCTGCCCCATACTAAACCTCCTCTTTCTCTTTCACTATAATAGTGATCTGGCTTACGGGCTTTCTTATAATATCGGCCCTTCCGAACCCTTTTGGAAGCACTCTCTTTAAAGGACCTTCGGCATCAATGAATACTTTATCAACATAGAGCACATCTCTATCCATTTTAAAATTATTCTCTGCATTAGCAACCGCGGAATCGAGGGTTTTCTCAATAAATTTTGATGCCTTTTGAGGAAGAACTTTTAAAATTGCCTTTGCCTCATCAACCTGTTTTCCAACAATCAACCTTCCAACAAGCCTGGCTTTTGTAGCAGATAATCTTACATGTCTTGTCTTTGCATACGCTTCCATAAATGCTCTCCTAAGTCTTTGTAATAACTCTTGCAGTGGGTGTTCTGTGCCCATGAAAGGTCCTTGTGGGTGCAAATTCACCAAGCTTATGACCGACCATATCAGGAGTTATATAGACAGGGATATGTGTTTTACCATTATGCACAGCAATCGTGTGCCCTATCATCTCTTCTGTAATAGTAGATCTCCTGCACCATACCTTTAATACCCTTTTTTCTCCTCTTTCGTTCATCTTTCTTATTTTTTCAAGGAGCCTGGAATCCACATAATCATTTGCCATAATCCTTACTTCCTCCTTCTAATAATATATTTATTAGAAATCTTTTTCTTCTTACGTGTCTTGTAGCCTCTTGCTGGCTTTCCCCAGGGAGTGAGTGGTCCAGGATGTCCTACTGGTGATTTGCCTTCCCCTCCACCATGAGGATGATCCACAGGGTTCATGGCAGTCCCCCTCACAGTAGGTCTAACACCTAAATACCTTTTTACTCCAGCCTTACCAAGGACTACGTTTTCATGATCAAGATTACCTACCTGCCCGATAGTTGCTCTACATTTGAGATCAAACCTTCTTATCTCTCCAGAGGTAAGCTTTACATGAGCAAAGTTACCTTCCTTGGCAACAATCTGGGCGCTTGCCCCTGCTGCCCTTGCCACTACTCCACCATGTCCACTTACAAGTTCTATATTGTGTACAAAAGTACCAGTAGGTATATTCTTCAAGGGAAGGCAATTACCTACAGCAATTTCAGCGTCTTCACCAGCCATAACAACATCGCCAGCTTTAATGCCGAGCGGTGCAAGTATATACCTCTTTTCGCCATCTGCATAGGAAAGAAGTGCTATATATGATGATCTATTGGGATCATATTCAATTGCACTAACCTTAGCAGGTATCCCAACCTTGTCTCTTTTAAAATCAATAATTCTATAAAGTCTTCGATTTCCGCCGCCACGGTGTCTTACCGTAATTTTTCCTGTATTATTCCTTCCACCGTGCTTTTTTAAACCAACCACAAGCGATCTTTCAGGTTCTTTTTTTGTAACTACTTCACTGTGCTTAAGAACCTTTTTTCCTCTTATGCCGGGAGAAGTTGGTTTGTATGATTTAAGTGCCATTTTTTCCTCCCCTACACATTCTGAATAATATCAATTTTATAGCCTGGATAAAGAGTCACAATTGCCTTTTTTCGAGGCTCTCTCTTTTTAAATGCATAACGTACCCTTTTCCTTTTTCCATAGATCTTACCAATGTTTACATCCTTTACCTTCACAGGAAAAGCTTCCTCCACTGCCTTTTTGATCATTAACCTAGTAGCTTTTCCATCAACCAAAAAGACGTACTTATTCTGTTTCGTAAGTTCTGTCGTCTTTTCAGTCACTATTGGTCTTATAATAAGACTCTCACTAATCATGACTCCACCATCCTTCTAAAAGAGCAACTGCCTCCCTGGAAAATACCACTGAACTATAGGAGAGAAGGTCATAAACATTCAAGTATTTATATTCAATCGCCTTACAGTAGTTTATGTTACGGGCCGCGACTTCAACATTCCCATTTTCCTCAGAATAAACAAAAAGCACGCTCCCCAATTCTTTGTTAGAGATAGTCTTAATCTTATCTAAAAGCTGTTTAACCTCTTTTGTTTTGCCTTCTATCTTAATACCATCTACGATAAATAACTCCTCGTCCCTCAATTTCAAGGAAAGCGCAGAAAAAATCGCCTGTCTTATCTCTTTTTTGTTCATCTTCAATTGGAAATCTCTCGGACGGGGACCAAATGCTACAGCTCCTCCCTTCCAAATAATGGAACTTCTTGAACCCTGCCTGGAACGCCCCGTTCCCTTCTGAGGCCTTAATTTCTGAGTACTATAACTCACTTCCCCTCTTTCTTTTGTATCCGCTGTTCCCCTTCTCATATTCGCAAGATGTCTCCTTGCTGCAAGATAAATGGTATATTTCTTTGGTTCGAAAGCGAAAATCTTATCGGGAAGATCTATACTCTCAATTGAATTATCACCTAAGTTCAGCAAAGTACCCTTCATATGAACCTCCTTAATCCCTTATAACAACAAGGCTATTTTCGTTACCAGGCAAACTACCCTTAATAAGCATAAGGTTTTGATTCCTTTCTATTTTCACAATTTCAAGGTTCCTCAAAGTTACAGTATCATTTCCCAGGCGCCCTGCCATCTTCATTCCTTTAAATACTCTACCAGGTGTTGACCTCTGTCCTATTGAACCTGGTCTTCTTGTTGCCGCATGACCATGTGTTCTTGGCCAACCTCCAAATCCCCATCTCTTAACGACGCCTGCAAATCCTTTGCCTTTGGATATTCCTGTTACTCTTACGAATTTCTCGCTCTTAAATATATCAACTGTAACAGTCTCACCTATATCGCCATCCATACCTCTGATTTCCTTTACAAACTTAAAAGATGAAAGGTTTTTCTTATTAAATGCTCCTCTTTGCGGTTTACTGAGTTTTTCCGGTTTAACCTCAATGAAGCCAAGTTTCACTGCTTCATATCCATCTCTTTCTTTTGTTTTCTTATCGACAACCACACAGGGCCCTGCTTTTACAATAGTTACAGGTACCGCAACATCCCCTACATAGACAGTGGTCATTCCTAACTTTAAACCCAGGATTCCTTTCGCCATAAATCCCTCCATTAAATCTTAATTTCTACCTCAACACCCTGAGGAATATCCATATCTGCAAGCTTTTGTGTAATCTCTGGAGTCGCATCGGCAATTTCTATTAACCTCTTATGGACACAGATCTCAAATGCTTCCTGGGAATCTTTATCAACATTAGGAGACCTCAATACATTAAATACAGTCCTTTTAGTGGGAAGTGGTATAGGTCCTGACACTGTGGCCCCACTATTCTTAGCAACCTCCACAATTTTAGCAGCCCAAAGATCAAGCACTTTATTATCAAAAGCCTTAAGCCTTATCCTCAAACGCTCTTTTTTCATCTTTTCACCTTACTCAATTACCTTTGTAATAACACCTG
>DHHO01000011.1 GCA_002403335.1 Caldiserica bacterium UBA4770 | reverse complement strand
CAAATGGATGAACCATAAGTATATTTTGGAGCTAACTGACGAAGAGCTCTGTAGGTTTGCCCTATCCTATCTTCCCCAAAGACAGGGGTGTGATCCCCAGACGCTTCTTCTTGTGAGTGCTGTGAAGGGAAATATGCAGGTCCTTCCTGACATAGCCGAGCTATCTAAACCCTTTTTTGAGGATATACACATATTAAAAGGAAGCGAAGAGGAAAAAATACTTCTGGATGCAGATGTTCCAAAGGCATTTCGATATATCCTTGAACATATTGAGAACTTAGAGTTTGAAAAGAAGAATATCGATGAATTTCTCAATAGTTTAAAGGACGAGGTGGGTCTCCCTGGTAAAAAGATATACCATCCCCTTCGTGTTGCGCTTACTGGGTCGAAAAGTGGTGCAGAACTATGGAAAATAATGCTTATCCTGGGGAAGGATAAAGTAACTCAAAGGGTAAAATCTGCCCTTGAAGAGATTGAAAAGGGGTCAGAGAAGCTCTCTTAAAACCGAAGATAAAGCAAAACCTGCAAACTCCGAGCGAAATATGCCTGACTTAAGGGTTATAAAGTTGGCATTATATTCCTCAAACAGCTTTACCTCTTTCTCTGTAAAGCCTCCTTCCGGGCCTATTAGAATTGTAATCAAAGGGAATTTTTCCATATCCTCAATATAAGAGACAACACTCTTGCCTCCTTTTGGATGGAGGACCGCAAAGAATGTCTCCTGAGATTCTCTAAAGACTTCTTCAAGGTTGTTTAGAAAAACAATTTCTGGTAGATAGCAAACCTCTGACTGTTCTGAAACAGATTGTGCAACCCTTTTCAATCTTTCTATGGATATCCTATTAAGGGAAAACTGGCTCTTTGAAGCTCTAAAAAAGAAGAACTTTTTTACATAAAGCGGTATATTTAATCTCAGGGTAGTCTCAAGTTTTTCTACTTGAATTACGGCCTGGACAATATGAAGATGTGGCTCAGGGAAAGACAGTGCAGAAATGTTTTGTATGTGAAGCAATATATAATCTTTTGAGATCTCCTCGACTTCTGTCTGATAGATATATCTGTTTGAGAAGAGGCGTAATTGTTCTCCTTTTTTCACTCTCAGTACTGATAAAAGATGGAGAAAAAGGTCTTCTCCTCTTGAAATTTTAATATTAGCATTAGCTTCTACATCCTTATCTATAAAGAATACTGGCATATAAATATAATAGTGAATATGGTAAAAAACTCAGAAGGGATATTTTCATTATATTCTGAATCGAAATGGTATCTCAAATAAGTTTTTTCTGTTGTTGTAAACATGGTGAGATACTTCTATTTATCGAGATGGGTCGTAACAACCACGATACATATAGCTGCTATTCCCTCTTTTCTCCCTATGAAGCCCATCCCTTCATTTGTTTTTGCTTTTATCCCGATGTTTTCGCAGGGAACTCCCAGAATCCTGGATATTTCCTTTTTCATCTGGGGGATATAAGGGTTTAAGAGAGGCTCTTCAAGAATCACAGTAGAATCCATACTTACAACTTTATTTCCTTTCTCAAGAACCATCTTATTAGCCTTCTCAAGAAGAATTCTGCTGTCAATATCCTTCCACTTTGCCTGTGTCTGGGGAAAAACTACTCCAATATCAGGCAGGTTTGAAACACTCAGTATAGCATCAATAACTGAGTGAATGAGTACATCTCCATCAGAGTGGCCGAGAAGTCCAGATTTATAGGGTATTGTGACTCCTCCTATGCGAAGAGGCCTTCCCTCGATGAACCTGTGTGAGTCATAGCCAATACCTATTTTTTCCATTTGTTAAAAATCTCTTCTACGAGGAAGAGATCAAGAGGTGTTGTAATTTTTATATTTTCTTCAATGCCCGGGACAATCCTTACTTTACCCCCTGCTCTTTCTATGAGCATAGATTCGTCTGTTATTTCCTTATCGAAATATTTTTCATAGGCACGTAGGAGTGAGGATTTCCTGAAAAATTGAGGAGTTTGAACTTCCACAAGATTCCTTCGGTCAAGTGTCCTTGTTACGAAGTCATTATGTCTTTCTTTCACGGTATATTTTATTGCTATTCCAGGGATTACTGCGTCAAATCCTTCTGTAAGGGAAGAGATAATGTTTTGAACAAATTGTACATTTATAAGAGGCCTCACGGCGTCATGAATAAGCACGAAATCGTATATAGATAATTCTACACCCTTTCTTATACTCTCTCCTCTACTCCTTCCTCCGGAAATAACCTTTATATTGTTATCTCTATGCATTTCTCTTGCCATTTCTATATCTTCTTCTCTTACTACAAGGGTCACTTCCTTGATTTCAGGAATATGTAGAAAGCAATTTGTAGAGTGCTCAATCACAGGAGTACCACAAAGTGGGAGGAAAACTTTCTCACTGTTTCCAAAGCGCACTCCCTTGCCTGCACCTGCAATTATTGCTGATATTTCCATTAAAAGATCAGATTTTTTGCCTCTTCTACACTTGAAGCAAAGTGGACATTTATGCCCTTTGGTGTTATCCTATCCTTGAAGAATGATGGTACGAGGAAATATTGGAAGCCGAGTCTTTTGCCCTGTGTAATTTTTCTCTCAAGACCAACTGTTGGACGAACTTCCCCTCCTAGCCCGAGCTCTCCAATAATGACACTTTTTGCGGGTATACTCTTTTCAAGCATGCTTGAGACAATTGCTATTGCAAGAGCAAGGTCCATCGACCTATCTTCTGTTTTAAATCCTCCAATGATGTTTACGTAGATATCAAACCCTCCGAGTTTTAGTCTTAACCTCTTTTCAAGAATCGCAACAATGAGTAATAGTCTGTTATACTCAATTCCGCTTGCAACTCTTCTCGGGATGGGAAAGTATGTCGGGGTTGTTAGTGCCTGTACCTCAAAGAAAATTGGAAGACTTCCCTCAAGTGATGCAGTGATTGTAGAACCCACAGGAATTTCTCCATTTTTTGAAATGAACTCTATTGAGGGGTCCTTGACTCCAACAAGACCTTTCTCTTCCATCTCAAAGATTCCTGCCTCGTTAGTTGTTCCGTATCTATTCTTCACGCTTCTAAAGAGTCTTGTTACGTCATTTCTTGAACCTTCGAGATAAAAAACTCCATCAACGATGTGTTCAATTGTCTTTGGACCTGCCAGTATCCCTTCCTTTGTCACGTGCCCCACAAGTATTACGCTGATCCCTGTCTTCTTTGCCAATCCTGTAAATGTTCTTGCAGATTCTCTTACCTGGTTTAATCCTCCAGGGGCGCCTTCAATGTCATTCAAAAATGTAGTTTGAATGGAATCAATTATTACAAGATCTGGCATTTCTTTGAGGATAGTGCTCTTTATGAGATTTACATCCTGCTCAATGAAAATATATAGATTTTTGGTGTGTATGCTGAGTCTATCAGCTCTCATCTTTATCTGGTTATAAGACTCCTCCCCGGAAACATATATAACTTTTAATTTTTCAGAAATAACCCCAGCAACCTGTAGGAGTAGCGTAGATTTACCAATTCCTGGTTCTCCACCCACGAGAATCGCAGAGCCTTTTACTATTCCTCCACCGAGTACTCTGTCAAACTCCTCGATTCCTGTCTTTATCCTCTCTTCATAGGTTGCAGGAGGATTTTCCTCAAGGGATATGGGGATGTTTTGAGTCTCGCTTGAAGTTTCTTCCTCTTCAAAGGAATCCCACGTCCCACAGTTTGGGCATTTTCCTAATTTTATGGGTGATCTATACCCGCAGTTAGTGCAGACGAAGCTCTTACTTTTCTTCTTCATCCTTTTCTTTTTTCTTGAGTTGAGGAAAGAGTATAACCTCTCTTATTGAGTCTTGCCCTGTAAGGATCATAACAAGCCTATCTATTCCTATTCCAAGTCCTCCTGTTGGTGGCAGACCATATTCCATTGCCTCTATATAGTCCATATCTATCTCGTGTATCTCTTCATCTCCCATGTTTTTTTGTTCAATCTGTGCCTTGAACCTCTCATATTGATCCAGTGGGTCATTGAGCTCAGAAAAGGCATTAGCAATTTCAAGTCCCCCTATAAAAAGTTCAAATCTTTCAACGACATAAGGATTGCTTTCCTTTCTCTTTGCAAGGGGAGAGATTTCTATGGGGAAATCATACACGAAAGTTGGTTGAACAAGGTTTTTTTCAACTTTCTTATCGAATATTTCGTTAATAATATTTCCAATAGTTATAGATTTATCCATTTTAATTTCCATATTATTTACGAGCTTTTGAAGGTCGGGGGTATTTCTTATTTCCTCCATACTTATCCCTGCATACTCCCTGAGTGCGTCATTAAATTCAATCCTTCTGAAAGGAATTTTGAAATCTATCTCTTCTCCGTTATATTGGAGTGTCTCATCACCATTTATTGTTCTTACAACATAATTGATTAATTCCTCAGTGAGTTTCATTATATCGTTGTAGTCAGTATAGGCCCAGTATGCCTCCAGCATCGTAAACTCAGGGTTATGTTTTGTTGAAATTCCTTCGTTGCGGAAATTTCTGTTTATCTCAAAGACTTTTTCAAATCCTCCAACAATAAGTCTCTTAAGATAAAGTTCTGGTGCAATTCTAAGATACATCTCCTGATTAAGGGCATGGTAGTAGGTTTTAAAAGGCTTTGCAGTGGCACCGCCCGCTACAGGCTGTAACATAGGGGTCTCGACTTCAACAAAGCCCTTCTCCTGTAGAAAATTTCTTATCTTGTCTATTATTTTGCTTCTTTTCAAAAAGATTTCAATAACGTCTCTGTTGGCGACGAGATCCAGATACCTCTTCCTGTACCTGAGTTCTGCATCTCTCAACCCGTGCCACTTTTCGGGGAGGATCCTGATAGATTTTGTGAGAAGTACGAAGTCATCGACTTCAAGTGTAATCTCACCTGTATGGGTCTTGAAAAGCTTTCCTTTTGCTCCTATAAAATCTCCGATGTCTATAACCTTTTTGAAAAAGTTGTACTTCTCCTCTCCGAGGTTATCTAACCTGAAATAATATTGTAAATCACCACTAAAATCTCTTACGGTGGCAAATGTGGCTTTACCATGCCCTCTTATTGCAGTGATCCTTCCTTTTCCTGAGACTTCCTTACCTTCCAGTGAATCAAAGTTTTCTTTTAATTCTTTATTAGCAAGCTGGGATTCGAATCTTTTTCCAAAAGGGTCTATACCCGAGGCTTTTAATGATAGGACAATATCTCTTCTTGCTCTCTCAATCTCATTAAGACTGCTTTCATCCATTACTACTCCTCTCTATATTCAAGATCTTGTATCTTACCTTGCCCTTTGGAACAACTATCTCCACAACATCTCCTATCTTGTGTCCTATAAGCCCCTGTCCTACAGGAGAAGTCCATGAGATTTTATGTTTATCAGGATCGGCTTCAAGAGATGAACCTGTGAGAATGTATTTAACCTTCACTTTTCTATCAATATCTTCAAGCTCTACTTTACACCCAACATTTACCTTGTTTGTTTCAATTGTGGTTTCGTCAAGAATCTGTGCACGTGCAATAGTAGACTCAATTTCTGATATCTGACTTTCAAGAAAAGCCTGCTCCTGTTTTGCAGAGTCGTATTCAGAGTTTTCTGAGAGATCGCCAAATGAAATAGATTGTTTTATCTTTTCTGAAACCTCGGCTCTCTTTTGACCTTTGAGCATCTCAAGTTCCTTAATAAGTTCCTCATACTTCTTTCTGGTAATTAGTATTTTGCCTTCTTTGTCTTCCTCGTTCATTGTGCCTCCTCACTTTCAAAAAAGGCCTTTAACAGGCCTTTTATTTCTTCTTTGCTCTGTGTTTTCTCTAACTTTATTCTGAGGGATTTTGTACCCCTTAACCCAAAAATCATCGGATAAATTAATTTCCTTATTTCCTTCATCTGTTTTCCCTCATCAATACTTTCAATAAATCTTACTATTATATTAAATTTCTCCATTAATGAAAGCGAAAATATTTTTCCGTTCTCTATATAGTCCGTTGCGCTCTTTATAAACCACGGGCATGAAAGGACTGCTCTACCAACCATTACTCCATCCGCCCCTGTCTCGGTGAACATCCTTTCCACATCCTGAACATTACTTATACCTCCGTTCCCTATAACAGGGATGTGAGTCATATTTTTGAATTCTTTAATACATTGCCAGTCTTCTCTCTCCCTGTTGAATCCCTCCTCAACAGAAATTCCATGAACAATGACAAGATCTACCCCTTCCTCCTCGAAGATCTTCGAAAACAAGGGAAGAAGGTTTTCACCTTCATAGAACCCTTTTCTTACTTTTACACTCAGTGGAATAGTTGTTGCATTCCTTAAGGAATGAAGGATCTTTGAAACAAGAACCGGGTTCTTGAGAAGCTCTGCACCTCCTCCACTTTTCATAATATGTTGGGAGGGACACCCCATATTGAGGCATATGATATCGAAACCCCAATCTTGCGAGAGCTTTGCTGCATAGACAAGCCTATCTATATTGCTTCCAAAAAACTGTGCAGCGATGGGTCTCTCGGCTTCTTTATATTTCATAAGTTTAAGATTATTTCTGTCTCCTGCGTACAGACCATCACTACTTATCATCTCAGTGAATACAAGTCCTGCCCCGAAGTATTTTACAAGCATTCTAAAATTTGAGTCTGTATATCCTGCCATCGGAGCAAGGACAATGGGTGGGTATATACTGAATTTACCTAAATCAAGCCCCTTTAGTAATATGCTCATAAATATGACAGATACCCTTCAGGGTGAGCATTTTATCGTAGTACTCGATTCTTTTTGATATCCCTTCCATGATATGGGAGATTCCCCCTGTTGCAACCACCCTTACCTTGTCCCCTAATTCATCCATAATTGATTCAATGAGTCCATCAACAAGACCTCCGAAGCCGTATAGGAGACCTGATTGCATCTGTTCTATTGTATTCTTCCCTATTTTATTTGATGGCTTCATAAGTTCTATCCTTGGAAGCTGCGATGTCTTCCTGAAAAGCTCTGCCTGTGCAGTAAGAATGCCAATAGAAATAGGACCACCAATAAATCTTCTGTCTTTTGTAATGACACTGAAGGTTATCGCAGTACCGAAATCAATAATGCACACATTCTCGTCTGGAAACATATGAGCGCCCTCAAAAATATTGCATATTCTGTCAGTGCCCGTTGCCCGTGGTTCATCAACATCAAATTTGATTCCAAGATCCATATCTGAGGTAATGATTGTTGCCTCTTGTGGGGAGAGTTTCTTTGCTACAGTCCTGAAAATAGGAGTTAGGGGTGGAACTACTGATGAAATCACAAATGTCTCTATATTTTGAGAGTCTATGTTTTCTTCTCTCATAAACTCCCCTATGAGTAACTTATATTCGTCAGAAGTCCTACCACTATCGGTGGCAATCCTCAGTACATTATAAATTTCCCCATCGGTCACAAAACCCATGGCAACATTCGTATTGCCAATGTCAACAGCAATTATCATATTTGCCTCCAAAAAATAGTCATCGCATTATTTTATTCATTATAGGTAAAAATGAAAAGCAATTTATCTGAGGAAATGTACCATCCCCTGACTCAGGGCAAATCTTAAATCCATTTCTATAGATATGTTGGTCATCGTTGATGAAGCGGGAGGTGAGGAGAGAGAAACAAGTACTGGGAATTTTGTTATTCCTTATGAGGATAAAGCCTCTTCCATAAGTATTATGCAACTATTGTTACTTACTACCATTACCTCTGCCTCCAGTACTTCCTGCAATAAAAGAGAATTCGTCTTTTTCCATTTAAACTATCCTCCTTCCTTAAAATTATTCTAAAATATTATAAAGGTTTTTAAAAATAGGATAATAGGAATGCATTTTGTTAAGTCTTCTACCCTGGCCTTAGAAAGCCCATACTGGGGAATATTTTTCTATCCTTTCAATTGTATGTCTTTTACTTTTTTCCCTTGTTGCGCACTCCTTTCCCTGACAAAGTCAGGAGGGAGCGCTTTTTTTCTTTTGTGACTGAAGCAATCTCGTCTCTAATTCTTGAGTAGAGTCTCCAGGGGGGTATTCTTACCTCTTCGGTTTGAAAAAAGGGTTTTTCTAACACTCCTTCGCGTATTTTTCATAGCGAGGGGGGGTACAAACCTCTAAGTGTTAAATTCTCTATGCAAATTTGAATCTCCTATGCTTTATTACAAGAAATCAAATAATTTTCACAATTTCTCTGTATATTCTTTTTTTAAGTTCTTCTTCGTCTATGAATGTTGTTTCATTGATATTCATTACCTTACTTCTCATGCTCTTTATAAATTTGAAATCCTCTGGATATTCGTATGATGGGCTTAAAGCGAGCCTGAGCTTCTCAAGGTCTACGTGAAGAAGAAGTGTAGCATGATACAGCATTGCATTATATCTTATGGAAGCAGCGCATCCGGAAATCTTCTTTCCATCGACCAGAATCTCTCCTCTATCTCCGACAATCCCATTTATACCGAAGCTTTCTAATGCGCAAAGAATAGCTGAACTTAACATTATCATCTCTTCTTTTAAATTTTGAGTTTTTGAAAATATATTTTCAATTGTGACTGAAATATTAAGATTCCCCAGGTCCTGGAATACAGCTCCTCCTCCTGAAATTCTTGCAACGATATTGATTCCATTTTCCTTAAGGAATTCAAGGTTTGCCTCGAATTCCTCCTTTTGAAATCTGCCAATCACTACACAATCCCTGTTTTTATAAAATCTAACCGTGCCATTCATGATCCCTTTGCCTGTTAAAAACAGGAGATATTCATCCATTGAGAGATTAAATTCAGGATCATAAGAGTTGCTTTCTATTAGAACAACACTTTTCATATATAATAGTATATAGAAGTTTGAGAGGAGTAGAAATGAAGAGAAACATAAAAGAGGAAATCGGTGAGATTGGAAAGAGGTTATACAGGGCAAACCTTAATGGTGGTTATGGTGGGAATTTCTCTGTAAGAGATGAAGAAAATATATATATAACACCCGCAGGGGTACCTAAGGATGTACTTGATTACTCAGATATCCTTGTCATAGATTTCAAAGGAAATGTGATTGAAGGGCTTGGTAGACCCTCCAGCGAGATTCTTTTCCATATCTTTATATATAAAAAGCGTGAGGATGTCAATGCAATTATCCATGCACACCCTCCATTTGCTACAGGATTTTCAATAGCACACCTCCCGATAGAGGGGAATATTCACGAAGAATCAGTAACAGTGATTGGCGAAGTCCCTATTATACCTTATGAGTTGACTTCCTCAAAAGAGCTGGCGGAAAGAGTTAGTGATGTCATGAAGAATCATGAGGCAGCACTGATTTCCAATCATGGTGCGATTACTGTAGGGGAAGACCTTGAGAAGGCTTTCAGGAAGATGGAGGATCTGGATAATCTTTGTAAGATGGTTCTCGTTGCAACAATCATGGGAGGAGTTAAAAAGATTCCTCCAGAGAAGATCAAAGCCTTGAAGGAGCTCATCAGTGCAAGGGTGAGCAAAAGTAAATAAATATTACCCACCAAGCCCTTTTAAGAGAAACCCTATCAGATATGCGGCTGCTGCTGCAAGGCCCCCTACAAGAAGCATCTCAATACCCGATATAAACCAATTCTTTCCTGTGACACGCACCTTTAGTACCCCAAGTGTGAATATTGTAAGGGCTGTCAAAATTATTGCGATAGTGAAGCTTGCATTTGTCATTGCAGGAATAAAAATGGCAAGTACAAATGTGACAAGTGGAAGAAACCCGAAGATTAAAAATGAAACAAATGTTGCAAGAGCAGCTTTAGTTGGAGATTCTTCTCCTGGCGTTATGCCGAGCTCTTCTAACATCATCAAATCAACCCATGCCTCCTTGTGTTTTGAGATTACACTAACTACTTTTTCTGCATCTTCTTCACTTATACCCTTTGACTTGTAAATCTCAAGCATCTCCTTCTTTTCACCTTCCGGATAATTCTCAACCTCCCAGGACTCCCTTTCCCTTTCAGATTTTGCGTACTCATTTTCAGCCTTTGAACTCAAATAATCACCAATTGCCATTGATATCCCATCTCCAAGAAGATTTGCAAATCCCATAATGATGATAATTCCCGAAGAAAGAGATGCTCCCATTACTCCTGCTACAATAGCAAATGTTGTGATAATTCCATCCAGGCCGCCATAGACTATATTTTTTAAATACTTTCCCTGTTTGTGCTTTTCTTCGGCAGACTTTGTATCGTGCGCCTTTTTGCTAAGGTCAACATCCTTTTCTTTGTATGCTTTTCTTGCTGATGCAAGATCTCTTGTAGGCATTGCATCCCCCTAATGCTTTAGTAACATTTTTGATATATGGTTCTGTCGTTCGACATAATCATTTACATCTACCTTCTTGAAGAAGCTGTTTTCAATAACGACTTCTCCATTTATCATAGAAAAATCTACAGATTTCGTATCGCAGAGGACAATAGATGCCACGGGGTCATTGAGGCCACCAGCAAACTCAAGCCTGTCTGTTTTGAACCCGATAATATCAGCAGCCTTTCCTTTTTCTATAGAGCCTATTGCATTCTCCATTTTCAATACCTTTGCCCCGCCCATAGTTCCAAAATAAAGAGCCTCTCTCGGTGTGATGGCTTGAGGGCCGTAAATTACTCTCTGAAGTAGCATTGTATTTCTTATCTCCTGCAGGAAGTTTCCAGTATCATTTGAAGAACTCCCATCCACACCAATGCCAATCCTTATTGATGTGTTCTTCATCTTATAAACAGGTGCTATTCCTGACCCTAACCTCATATTGGAGGTAGGGCAGTGTGCCATACCAACACCCGCTTCGGATAGTTTCTTAATATCACTATCAGTAAGGTGAACCATGTGAGCAAACCAGACACTTGAATTTAGCCATCCAATCGTTTCCATGTAATCAACAGGTCTTAATCCATATCTTGAGAGGCAGAAATCGTCTTCATCTTTTGTCTCTGCAAGGTGTGTATGGAGTAAAAGCGCGTGTTTCTTTGCAAATTCCATCGTTTCAATCATCAATTCTTTTGTGACAGAAAAAGGTGAACAGGGTGCAAGAGCTACCTTACACATGGAAAAAGGGTCGGGGTTATGATATTTATTCATAACCCTTTCATAATCGTTCAATATTTCGTCCTCTCTCTGAACTACGGAGTCTGGGGGAAGCCCTCCATCCTTTTTTGAAAGAGACATACTTCCCCTTGTTCCATAGAATCGTATGCCTGTTAATTTTACGCCCTCAATCTCTGAATCAAAAAGGTTTGGATGTTCCCTGGGAAACAGGTACAGGTGGTCAGTTGTTGTCGTAACTCCGCTTTTCATCATTTCAAGAGTGGCTATCACAGTTGAAATAAATATAGCTTCCTCACCTATGTTTTTCCATTTTTCATAAAGGAAGGTAAGCCAGTCAAACAGCTTTGCACTCTGGACTTCCTTTACGCTTCTAAAGAGGGACTGATAGAAATGGTGATGAACGTTAACGAAACCTGGCAGGAATATCATACCTTTTCCAGAAATGACCTCTCCCTCCTCAAATTTTGGAGGGGGGCCACTCCTAACATCTTCAATGATATTTCCATCAATAAGAATCC
Organism: Caldiserica bacterium UBA4770; assembly: GCA_002403335.1. Taxonomy (GTDB): domain Bacteria; phylum Caldisericota; class Caldisericia; order Caldisericales; family Caldisericaceae; genus UBA4770. The sequence goes on along the minus strand of DHHO01000011.1, from coordinate 56,586 downwards.
ATCCATTCTTTATTTCTTCAGACTTATCATTAAAGGTTGCAATAATATCAATGTCCTTTATGAGCTTTTTCATTCTCAACCTCCTTTAATCTTTTGTAAACGTATTCAGGGGTTGCGGGAATCCTATATAACCTTGTCCCTGTTGCTCTATATATAGCATTAGTTATTGCTGGAGCAGTTGCTACCATTACAGTTTCTGCAATCCCTTTTGCTTTGAAGGGTCCGGTATCCTCTGGATTTATAACAGGAATTGACTCAATATGAAAGGGAGTATCTTTAACTGTAGGTATAATATATGTAGAGAAATTCACATTTTTAAACTGGCCTCTATCTATAATTACATCCTCCATAAGTGCATAGCCCAATCCCATAACAAAACCACCTTCGACCTGTCCCTCATATCCCTGTTTGTTTATAACAACTCCTCCATCAACTGCCTCTGCTCCTTGGAGAACTCGCGTTTCACCTGTTAATGTATTCACCTCAACGTATGCAACATGTGCGGAAAAGGCGAAGATATGGTGAGGGAGTCCAAATGCGTTCTTTATCTCTATATCTGCAATGGGCATTAAAAAGTAGCCTTCTGTCTCTGGAAGTGGTTTTCCATCATCTATAAATTTATTTGCAATTTCTTTGTAACTTACTTTTCTTAAAGGTTCTCCCTTTAAGAACATGAAGCCATTGTCGTAATCAATGAAATCAGCTGAAGCTTGTAACAGAGGAGCAGCCACGTTTTTCATTAATTGTATCATCTCTTCGGCTGCAATTATAGATGCCTTTCCACCCGTATAAACTCCTCTTGAGGCACTTGTAGGTCCACAATCTGCTGTCAGAGCAGTATCCCCAAGTGTTACCTTTACCTTCTCAATGGGACATCTCATAGTCTCTGCAACAATCTGAGCATAGGCTGTTAGGATTCCTTGTCCGTAATCAACAGTGCCTATTTTTACTGTGAAACCACCATCTTCTCTTAGCTCAAGCTTTGCTCCTCCATAATCAGGAAGCCCTACGCCAAGTCCAGTGCCCTGATAGGTAAGAGCAAGCCCTACACCTCTCTTTATCCATGGTTTTTTAGGATCCTGGGTTGAAAGTTCGTTCCTCCTCTTCCAGAGGTTGCATTCTTCAATACTCTCGAGTACTTTCAATGTACCAACGCTTGTTGTTAGCTTATTTCCAATAGGGGTGGTATCCCCTTTTTGAAGGGCATTGATTTTCCTTAATCTAATCGGATCTATTCCTAATTTTTCTGAAATAATGTCCATTTGTGTTTCCATTGCAAACGTGACCTGTGGTACACCAAATCCTCTGAATGCACCACAAACGCCATTATTCGTAAAGGCTGCGTAACCATCGATGTGTACATTTTCTACCCTATATGGACCACAGGCATGCTCTACTGCAAGGTTAAGGACAGGTCCCCCAAGCGAAGAATAAGCTCCCTTATCCTCGTATATCTTCACTTCCTGAGCAACAATCTTCCCTTCCTTATCTATCCCTGTCTTATAGTGCATAATAAAGGGGTGTCTCTTCCAGTAGGAAATAATTGACTCCTCCCTTGAAAGAACCATTTTCACAGGTTTACCTGTTTTTAGTGTAAGGAGAGCTAATATTGGCTGTATTGTGAGCTCGTCCTTTCCTCCGAACGCACCACCTACTGGATATGAGATGACTCTTATTTTTTGAGGATTTATCCCAAGACATCTTGCAAGCTGGAGCTGGTCTCTTTGAGGATATTGTGAACCCACCTGTATTACAAGTGTTCCATCTGTGTCAATATGTGCAACGCCTCCTTCTGTTTCAAGAAAAGCATGTTCCTGCCTTCCTGTATAATATGTATTTTCCACGATCAGTGCCGATTCCTGGAAACCCTTTTCTATATTCCCTCTTTTAATCTCTGTATGAAGACAGAGATTTCCGTTCTCGTGAATCTTTGGGGCATTTTCTTTAAGAGCATCTATGGGGTTATCTACAATTGGAAGCTCTTCGTATTCTACCTCGATAAGTGCGCATGCTTTTTCTGCAATTTCTTCACTCTTTGCAGCAACTGCTGCCACTGCCTCACCTATATACCTTATATGATCTTTAGAGAGCACGGGTTGATCAGGAGTGGCAATTCCGAAACCATTGAATCCTGGTACATCCTCCCATGTTATTACTGCATGCACTCCTTCCACTGCCTTTGCTTTTGAAGTTTCGATTCTTCTAATCAGAGCATGAGGGTATTTTGATCTCAATATCTTCCCGTAAAGCATATCGGGGAAATAAAGGTCTGACATATATTTTATCTCCCCCGTAACCTTTTCAATTGCATCAAGCCTGTTTACTTTGTGCCCAATGTAATTTGTCTTTTCTTTCACCTTTTCCACCCCTTTAAAAACATTAACAAAAGACCTTCATAAAGGATGTTTGTACTCATTTCTATTCTATAGGAAGCTGACCCTCTGATGTCTGTAATGGGAGATACTTCTCTTTCGGAGAGTTTCGATATGTAAAGAAGTTTTTCAGGGGAATCACATACCTCGTTAAGAAGTGCATTTTCGATTAATTTTGCTCTTAAAACTGTGGGGGCCAGAGCACCAAAGGCAACTGATGCATTTGAAAACCTGTTTTCTCCTGAGACTTCGAGTTTTACAGCAACATTTGCTATGGCTATGGAGATTGCGTTTCTCTGCCCGACCTTTCTAAAGAAACCTATCTCCTGCTCTTTCATATGAGGAATTACGATATCCACAATCATTTCGTTACTATCAAGCACAGTTTGCCCGGGTCCTTTGTAGAATTCATTTATCGAGACCATTCTTTCCTTTTCTCTGCTCTTTACCCTCACATAGGCTGAAAGTACGTAGAGAGCAGGAATTGAATCCCCTGCTGGGGATGCGTTAGCAATATTGCCCCCAATTGTTCCTCTATTTCTTATCTGGGGAGAGCCGATACTTTTTACTGCGTCTCTTAAAATAGGTAAGTGCTTGCAAATGACAGGTGATTCGATGATATCTGTATGTGTTGTAAGTGGTAGGATATGAATAATATCCTTATCCTCATAAATTCCTTTAAGTTCTCTTACCCCTGATATATCGATAAGTGTATCCTCTTTGATTACATTATCCTTAAGTCTTACAAGAATATCTGTTCCCCCTGCAATGATCTTTGCATTTTCTCCAAAACCACTTAAAAGACTCAGGGCATCCTCAGTGTTTGAAGCACTAAGATAGTTAATCTCCTTCACACTTCCTCCCTAATTCTTATGTAGTTCTTTTTCTGTTTTAACTTTTTGAAGAGTTCCTTTATTAAGTGCGACAATCTCTCCAATAATAGAGACAGCAATTTCAAATGGTGTTTCTGCACCGATTGCAAGTCCTACAGGTGCATAAATACTTTCAAGAAACTCCTCTGAAACACCCTGGTTTCTTGCACTTTCAAAGCAGTGGTCCCTGCGTGAAGTACTTCCTATCATACCTATATATTTATATTTGAGGTTCTTTTCATAAAGTCCCTTTAGAATTGAAGCATCGTCTGCCCCATGAGGGGTTACAATGACGATGCTTGCCCCGTTTCTCAGGGGAAGACCCTGAACATCTCTGTATATACCATTTTTTACACAAACCTGTGCAAGGGGGAAAGTTTCATTGTTTACGAATTCCTCCCTATCATCTACAATAAGGATATCATATACACCAGAGGAGGAAACAATATCGTAAAGAGCTTTTCCAATATGACCTGCCCCGAATATGACAAGCTGTGGTTTAATACCAACATATTCTATATAAACCTCTGCACTTCCCCCGCATATCATCCCAAGAGAGGTTTCTTCCCCTTCTCTCATAACATACTTTTTTAATATTGTTCCCTTTGTATTAAAAAGACTCATTGCACTGTCGATAACATCCTTCTCCATAGTTCCGCCCCCAACAGTACCGAATGTTGTTCCGTCAGGCAATATAAGCATCTTGAAGCCAGGCTTTCCGGCAGTTGCCTCCTCTGCATTGATAACTATTGCAAGAACAAACTCTTTGCCTTCTTTTACGAGTGATGAGATTTTTTCATAAATTTCATACATATAAATAACCTCCTTCTCTTATTTTACTCTTCATTTTCTCCAAAGTGTCTTTACCCTTTCATAATCTTCCATCGTGTTCATATTAAAGTTAACAGACTCATCGCCGATTTCAACTTTTTTAATAAGATCTTTATGAGAATTTATGATTTCTCTGAGCGTTTCATCTTCTCTGGTAGTGTTCAAAATGTCTCCTCTTAGAGAAAAAGGTAAAATTATGGGATGTCCACTTTTTCCTCTGTAAGTGGGGGTAACAATATTATTTCCATCAAAATTTTCAATAAGTTTGTTAATCGTGTTTCTCTTAATGAGTGGATAATCGATGAGCCCTATGAGTATTCCTTGGAAGTTTACACTGGAAACACCCTTCTGAAGTGAAGAAAACATACCTTTTTCATATCTCTCATTAACAACGATCTTCAGCCTTTCATCTTTATATCTCGAGTTAACAAAAGTCCTTAGGTTTTCCGCATCGAAACCCAGTACAAGGACAAGCTCAGAAATATCTGAAGATAGATACTCTTCAAGGAGATTTTCTATATTTGTTCTGCCACCTATTTCAAGCAGGGCCTTTGGACTTCCCATTCTTTCAGATTTGCCAGCAGAAAGCAAGATTCCACTAACGCTTGATTTCATTTAATTCCTTCTCTGCTTTCTTCACTGCCTCTATAATTTTAAGGTATCCGGTGCATCTACAGAGATTCCCTGATAATCCTTCTCTTATTTCATCGTCAGAGGCTGATGGATTTTTATTCAGGAGGTAATAAGCGGAGACAATCATTCCTGGTGTACAGAATCCACACTGAACTGCCCCCTCCTCTACGAAGGCTTTCTGAATGGGGTGAAGATTTAAAGCATTGCCAATCCCTTCAATAGTTGTGATGCTTGAGCCATCTACCTGGGCGGCAATTACAAGGCATGCATTGACAGAAACACCATTCATAATAACTGTGCAGGCGCCGCACTCTCCCTTCTCGCACCCACATTTTGTGCCTGTCAAATGAAGGACATCCCTTATAATCTGAAGGAGTGTCATGTTAGAAGGGACAGAGAGGGAGTAATTTTCCTTATTTAAGGTGAAATTTATGTTTACTTCTTTCAAACGCATCACCTCTCTTCTGTGTAATAATATATCTCTGAATTCAGTTTTTCTTCCATCTTTATTACACTAACAGGGCAAACCTGCATACACATTGCACATCCTGTGCACTTATCCTCGTCGACTTTAGGTCTTCTTTCGTCCTCATTCCACTTAATTGCTGTGTGCCCTCCATCGCGACATGCGATATAACAGAGACCGCACCCTATGCATCTTTCGGTATCGATTTGTGAATGAGTTTCAGGGTTTTTCAATTCTTCCTGGCTCTTTATATGGGAAAGTGCTTTTCCTACAATGTCTGATGGACTTGTGAATCCCTGTTCTTCGAGGTAATGCATCAACCCGCTTTTGAGGTCTCTTATAACACGGAATCCATAGTGCATCGGGAGAGTACAGAATTGAACATTAGTTGCTCCAACAGACATAAATTCAACTGCATCTCTCCATGAATATGCACCGCCATTTCCAGAAATTGTTATATCCACATTCTTTGCAATTTCTGCAATTGTCCTCAAAGTAATGGGTTTTATTGCAAATCCTGAAAGGCCTGAATAGGAACCTTCTCCAAAAATTGTAGGGTAGGGTTCAAGTGTTTTGATGTTGATTGAAAGAAGTGAGGGAATTGTATTGCTTGCAGTAATTCCATCTGCTCCTCCTCTTTTTACAGCCTTTGCTACTTCTACAATATCCGTTACCTGCGGTGTAATCTTTATAAGAACCGGAGTTTTATCTGCAGCTTCTTTTACCCAGGCTGTAACCTTTTCTGTTGCTTCTACGGATTGAGCAAGCATCTTTCCTGGTTCTTCCCCCATACTTCCCTGTGGACAGCTAAAGCTACACTCTATGATGTCGGCTCCTGCCTTTCTTAACCTTGATGCAAGGGTTTGCCAGTCTTCTTTTTTTGAGCCCATTATTGAAGCCCCTATTAATTTATGGGGAAATTCTTTCTTCAGGTACTTAACACGCTCTTCTATCTCTTCAATGTGGTATTTTGAAATGAGGTCAATGTTTCCAAGCCCAAAAACCTTTTTGCTCATTGTTCCGAAGGAGGACATCATAGGATTCTTAAGGTATACTTGCTGTCCCGAAATTGAAGTAGTCTTCAATATTGCTCCTGCCCATCCCTCTCTGAGAGCGTTTGCAACCATTTCTACCTCATCCGTAGAAGGAGAGGCAGACAGAATAAATGGGGAATCAAGGTTTCTGCCAAGAAAGTTTATTGAGATATCTCTTTCCTTATACATTTTTTCCTCCCTTGATGTACTTTAAAATACTTTCTGCGGCTTTTTTGCCATCTGAAACACTTTCAACAATTGTGCCAGATCCTCTTATGATGTCGCCTCCTGCAAAAACTCCCACTACAGAGGTCATAAAATTTTCATCAACCTTTATCAATCCCTCCTCCGTCTTTTCAATCTGTGAGAAAATGGGAGCTGCACTCTGTCCTATTGCAATGACTATGGAATCAAGAGGGATAAGGAAGTCAGAGTTCGGAATCTCTTCAAATCTTCTCCTACCCGTTTCATCTTCCTTTGAGAGTCTTGTTTGCCTTACTAAAATGCCCTCAATGTGGTCAGTCCCCCTTATCTCAACAGGAGTTGCAAGAAATTGCATTGTTACACCTACCCTTATCGCTTCGTCTACTTCACTCTTAAACGCCTTTACTTCTTTCAGGCTCCTTCTATATATAATTTTTACATCCCTGTCAGGATTTTCGATCTTTAATGCGATTGCAACCTCGAAGGCTACGTTTCCTCCCCCAATGATACCTACCTGTTTTCCAATATTTGAGGGAAGTCCACTTTTTAGAGTCTTTAAAACTTTAACTGCGTAGGTAACTGATGGAAGCTCCTTTCCCTTTACGTCAATGGTGGTTTCATCCTGAAGCCCTGTGGCAATAAAGATTGCATCGAAGTTACCTCCAAGTTCGCTTAATTCTGTAATCTTTTTATCCCTGACTTCAGTGATAAAGTTTTGGTGAATAAACTTAACTTCTCTTTCTCCTACCTTTTGGGGGAAACGGAAAGAGGAAATCTGTTGAAGGGGTACTCCCCCAAGATCCTTTTTCTCGAAGATGACTGTCTTTATTCCGGCCCTTCCCAACTCCCTTGCTGCAGTAAGTCCTGCAGGTCCTCCCCCGATAATAGCAACCTTCTTCTCGCTTACCTCCGATTTTTCAAGGCCTTTTGATGGGTCGCTGTTATCTGTTACATACCTATGTAGCTCTCTGATTCTCACAGGAGAATCAATGCTTTTTCTTACGCATACTGACTGGCAGAAATTCTCCTGTGGACACAGTATACCGCATGTTTCAATAAATGGGTTAGAAGTTTCTATAATTTCTCTTGCTCCCTGGATATTATTACTTCTCACCGAATGGATAAATTCAGGAATGGGTACATGTACAGGACAGGCCTTTTCACACGGCGAGTCAAAACAGTAGAGACACCTCTCTGCCTCAACTGCTGCTTCCACACGATTCAGGCCTTTTAAAGGCTCCTCCATCTTTGCCTCCTTATTTTATTTTAAATATTATATAGATTTATCCTTTTCCAACCACTATAATAACCTCTCCCCGAAGATCTCTATCCTTAATCTCCTCTAATAGGTGAGAAGCTGTCCCTCTCATAACCTCTTCGTAAATCTTTGTGATCTCTCTTATTATGGCAACAGGTTTATCTCCAGATGAGGTAATGAGTTCTTCCAGAAACTCCTTGACTCTATGAGGAGATTCAAAATAGATAACTGGTCCTTCGAAATCTTTGTATGAGGTCATAATTTTCATTCTCTTTCCTCGGCTTCGGGGAAGGAAGCCGTGGAAGATAAAATGATCTGGGGGAAGACCAGATAATATTAACGCAGGTATGAAAGATGTTGGTCCTGGAAGAACTTCAAGGGAGATCTCCATTTCAATACATAATTTTACGAGTTTAAACCCAGGGTCTGATATACAAGGGGTTCCTGCCTCTGAGACAAGGGCGAAGTTTTTGCCCTCCTTAAGTTCTTTTAAAATGTGTTTTAATTTCCCTTCCGAAGTATAACTATGAAAACTTACAAGGGGTGTTTTTATTGAGTATTCTCTGAGAAGAATTATTGTTTTTCTTGTGTCTTCTGCAAGAATTGCATCCACGCTTTCAAGTACATTAAGTACTCTTAAGGTGACATCCTTCAGATTACCGATTGGTGTCGGGCATACATATAGAGTCATTGTTCTTCTTCGGTTGAAGAATAGACCTCTATTTCGTCACCGGCTTTTATGTCATTGAAATTCTTGAGCCCGATCCCACATTCGTATCCCTTCATAACCTCTCTTACATCTTCTTTGAACCTTTTGAGGGAGGCAATTTCCGTATTATATATAACAGCATTATCTCTTATGACCTTTGCTTTTGCATTTCTTACAATCCTTCCTTCTGTGACAAGGGACCCTGCGATTACTCCCACATCAGATATTTTAAATGTTTCTTTTACAAGAGCCTTTCCCAGAACAACCTCTTTCTTTTCCTTTACTACCATTCCCTGCAGTAATTTTGTGAGCTCTTCCACGAGTTCAAAAATGATATCATATGTCTTTATCTCAATGCCTCTTTGTTTTGCCTCCTGCTTTGCCTCAGCAGTAGCCCTTACATTGAATCCAAGAATAAATCCCCCTGTGGCGCTTGCAAGAAGTACATCGCTTTTTACAATCCCTCCTACTCCTTCATGGATAATCTCTATGGGAATGTTTGATTTGATCTCTTTCACAGCTTTCTTTACCGCCTCAAGAGAGCCATGAGTATCCGTCTTAATGACCATGTAGAGCTTTTTTTCCTTTCTGGATTCCAGACCCTTCAGGAGTTCTTCAAGAGTCTTTGGGACATTTGTTTCTGTAATCTTTGACTTAAGCGTTTCTTCAATGAGTTTCGTTTCCTCTTTTGCTTCTTCTGCACTCTCCAGTTGATAGAAGATTTCGCCTGCTTCTGGAATATCGGGAAGACCTCCTATTTCAACAGCACTTATTGCCTTAATCGCACTTAATCTCTTACCAAAGGTATCGAACATAAACCTCACTCTTCCAACAATGTTTCCAACCCGTATATAATCTCCGACCCTGAGAGTGCCAGTCTGTACAATTGCTGTTGCAAGAGGGCCTATATTTTTATCTATTCTCGACTCTATGATTGTTCCTGAAGCAACTGTATTAACATCTGTCCTGATATTGAGGAATTCGGACTGAAGCCTTATAATTTCAAGTAAGTCCTGTAAACCGCTACCCGTTTTTGCAGATACTGGCACATATGTAGTACTGCCTCCCCATTCTTCTGGTAGAAGGCCCCTATCCGCAAGCTGCTGTTTTACTCTCTCCGGGTCAGCGCCTGGTTTATCTATTTTGTTTATTGCTACAATAATAGGAACCTTTGCGGCTCTCGCGTGGTTGAGAGATTCTATCGTTTGCTCTTTCACTCCTTCGTCTGCTGCAACAACAAGGACAACAATATCAGTAACAATAGAACCTCTTAATCTCATTTCTGTGAAGGCTTCATGGCCTGGTGTATCAATAAAGATGATTTCATCTCCATCAATCTTTACAGTAGAGGCACCAATTGTCTGGGTAATCTGTCCTTTCTCCTTAAGAGCGACCGAGGTCTTTCTTATTGCATCTAAGAGTGTTGTCTTTCCATGGTCTACATGCCCCATGACTGTTACAACAGGTGCTCTCTTGACGAAACTTTTTAAGAACTCAGCATTTTCAAATTCAGGAACATCTAAACCAAGTTCAGCTGCAAGGTAGTGAACCTCATCCCTTGATAACCGCCTTGTGGGTTTATAAGGCAAGCCGAGTTTCATAATTCTTTCTCTAATTTCCGTCAAAGGTATGCCGAATCTATCAGCAAACTCTTTTATGGTAATGTTTCCAGCAATCTTTCTGGACCTTGTCTCGTCCTCTTTCTTTTTGTCTCTGAGCTCTTTTATGTATTCTTTAATGACCTTTGTTGTCTCATCATCAATAATGGAAAGGTTCCCTTTATTTTTGATACCAAGTTCCTCCATAATTTCAATTAGTCTCTGGGGCTTGAGACCAACTTCCCTTGCAATCTCGTATACCCTATTCTTTCCGTCCTTAGACATGTTGATCACCCCTCTTCAACCTCAATAAGGTGCAGATAAAATCCTGTAAGCCTGGAGGCAAGCATGACATTAACTCCCCCTGGGCCCATTGCAGTTTGGATTTCGTTCTTCTTTACATAGATATTGGCATCCCGCCCCTCTGATAATACTTCAACTCTTTCAACCTTTGCCGGGCTCATAGCATTTTCGATATAAATTTCAGGCCGGTTGTTGTACCTGACTACATCAATCCTTTCATAATTAATCTCTTTTGAGACACTATTTATCCTTATTCCCTTCTGTCCGATACAGGCTCCCACAGGGTCCACATTAATATCCTTTGAGGAAACTGAAACTTTTGCTCTTATACCTGCTTCCCTGACAATTCCCTTTATCTCAACAATCTTCTGCATAACCTCTGGTATTTCCATCTCAAAAAGTTTTACGAGGAACTCCGGGGATGCACGAGAAAGAACTATAAAAGGGCCGCTTTCTGTCATGCGTACTTCCTTTACATATGCCTTTACAAGTCTTTCCCTGAAAAGCCTCTCATTTGGAATCTGCTCCTCCGGGGGTATGAATCCTTCTATATTATAGGGTTCAATGTTAACGCCAATATTTCCCTTCCCCTTAATTCTTGTTACTCTTCCTGTAATTGTCTCCCCTACTTTTTTTGTGAAGACGTTATAAACGACCTCTCTTTTTTTCTCTGTAATTCTTTGCTGAAATACCTGTTTTGCACATGTAATAGCTGCAACTGAAAGTGTCTTTAGGGGGATTTCAATGAGGATTTTGTCTCCTATATTTGCATTTTTTTCAGAAGAGTGGGCTTCTTCAATACCTATCTCAAGAGTAGGGTTTACTACATGCTCCACCACACTTTTTTCTGCGTAAAGCTTCACATCACCCCTTGCAAGGTTAATTTTTACTACCGCATTTGTTTCCTCGAAAGTCTTTTTGTAAGCAGCCTTGAAGGCCTCTGTAATAACCTCAATCACATATTCCCTGGAGATACCTTCCTCTTTTTCTATGTTCTTTAAAATGTCGAGGTCAATCACTTCTTACTATGCCCCCTTTTCTTTTGCTTACTGAATTCATCCGTAAAAAGGGATACCTTGCGCAATTTTTCGAAAGGGATGTTTATAACTTCACCATTTCTCTCAAATTGGACTTGATTATTGACATTTCCTATTAATTTACCAGTGTCTGTAACAACTTTGTCATCCTTCTCGTAAGAAAATTTTACGTTGCTTCCTGCGAAGAGATCAAGCTCAAACCTGCTCTTCAAAACTCTATCAAGACCTGGAGAATAAAGGTTAATTCCATACACTCCATCAAGGCCTAATATGGAAAGGTCTTTCTGGATGTACCTTGATAACTCCTCGAGGTCTTCAACATTAAGGTTGCCACCATTTTTAAAAATGACGGCCCCTATTTCTCCATTCCTTATATTAACTTCGAGGGGAATTAAACCCATCCTCTCTGCATTTTTTTTTACAATTTCCTCTATTCTTTCCATATATCCACCAAAATAAAAAGTGGGTTTTTACCCACTAAATAACACTTCTAATATGGTATATTGTAAAGGAAAACCTTAAATTTTGCAAATGGAACTTTTTGGGTAGTTAGGGAGTCTAATGTATGAAGAAGTTAAAAACTTCCCTTAAATGGGAAGAAGGAGGTTAAGATGAAGATAAGAAAAAGTACAAAGGTTATCCTTATAGTTCTCTGTGCCTTGATTCTTATTGTTTCCGGCTATTTTCTCTACTCATTGTTCCTTAAAGGCGATTTTTTTAGTTTTCTACAGCCCCCGATAAGTCCTGAAATTGATAAATCTACAGTAGAACGCTCTGAACCAGGAACGGGGTACTATCTTTCAGCAGAACTGGAGAGGAGCGGTGAGACAGTTTCATCTCAAGACTCGCAATATGGTCTGAAGATTCTTAAGAATGGAAGCATATCTCTTATTGTGGATAAGGGAAAATTCTTTGAGGTATGGAATAGGATTTCTTTTGAGGCAACATCGCTTTCAGGCTATGTATCGGGTTCAAATTACTCCCGGCAGGATAACGACTATTACTATGGTACAATCAGTGTAATAATACCTGCAAAAGATTTTGATAATTTTACTGCAACATTAACTAAGCTTGGCAAGGTGGTGAGCCTTAATGTTTTAACAAAAGATGTCTCTGGAGAATACGTAGACCTCTCTTCAAGGCTCAAAGTACTCGAGGAGCAGAGAAATCTCCTGCTTGGGTGGTTAACAGAGGCAAAGACAGTTCAGGATATGATTGCATTGAGAAACGAGATACAATCTGTAGAGACAGAGATAGAAACAACAAAAGGGAGAATGAATTATATAGAATTTCACACAGAGTATTCAGAGGTTACTATAAGCCTTAGCGAGAAGGAGACGCAGTTCCTAAAACCAGGACCCTTCACCCCGATTATAGAGGGATTGAAGGTTCTTTATAATGCTCTTATTAAGTCCTTATTCGGGCTTTTATTTATTGTGGTAATCCTGCTTCCCTGGGGAATTGTGGCATATCTTGTTTACAGGGAGATAATGAGGAGAAAAGCGAGAGGTTAAAGGACAAATGGATTATTGAGAAGTAGATTCCTGCCACAGTACGGTGAAATAATGTTTTACTTATTTTCATGCTGAGATATTAAGGTAATTTAACCTCCTGTCCTTTCTTTTTTATTCTCAAAGATAAAACAATATATGGAGCACTTCTTCTTATTTTTTGGTTTTTTATGAATATGTTGTTATAATTTTTATATGAGTGTAAAGCCTGATAGCTGGATTATTGAACAGGGAGAGAAGGGAATGATTGAACCCTTTGAGAAATCTCAGGTTTCTAGGGGAGTAATTTCTTACGGTGTGTCATCTTACGGATATGATATGCGTGTGGGGGATGAGTTTAAGATCTTTACAAACATTTTTTCAACAATTGTAGACCCCAAAAATTTCTCTACCAATAGCTTTGTGGATTTTAAAGGGAAAGAATGTCTCATCCCTCCAAATTCATTTGCACTTGCAAAAAGTCTTGAGTACTTCAGGATTCCGAGAGACATTCTCTGTATTGTACTGGGGAAGAGTACCTATGCAAGGATGGGTATTATTGTCAATGTAACTCCACTTGAACCAGAGTGGGAAGGATTTGTAACAATAGAAATCTCTAACACCACCCCCCTTCCGGTTAAGGTGTATGCAAATGAAGGCATAGCACAGGTTATATTTTTGAAAGCTGATGGTATTTGCATAAATTCATACAGGGATAAAAATGGAAAATATCAGAAACAGACAGGGATATGGCTTCCGAAGATAGACTGAACAGGCTTTATGGATTTTTTGCCTCGGATATTGTTGTAGTTCTTGTGGGGCTTATTACAGGTACAATTCTTTACATCTTCAAAAAGGGTAACCCTGCTTCTTATATTGTATATTTAATCTTTATTGTGGTTCTTCCAGTAATCCTGTCAACCCTACTGCTTAAAAAAGAGAGTAATCGTTCAAGACGGAGGAGGAACTCTTTTATAATAAGTATTCTAAGTTGTACGGCGGGGCTTATCACATTGATCCTTATAAAAGGAGATGGAGATTTTGTATTCTTTATTTTTGCTTATCTTTTAAGTACAATTGTCCTTTTTCTTATAAATGCTCTGGGGTACAAGGTCTCAGGTCACGCAGCAACTGTTGCAGGTCCTACAACGGTGCTGGGCCTTACCATAGGTCCTAAAGCTCTTTACTTATTTCTTTTATTAATCCCGTTTGGTATAAGTAAGATTAAGCTCGGAGAGCACACAATAGCGCAATTTTTTCTTGGGGCAATGAGTGCGGTAATTGCAACACTTATTGCATTTATAATAATGAAGGAGGTCATATGATAAAAGTTGTGACGGATTCCACAGCAGACATAAGTACTGAAGAGGCGAGGGGATTAGATGTTACAGTGGTTCCCCTTTATGTAAGAATAGGTGAGAGGTTTCTCAGGGACGGTATCGATATTTCAAAAGAGGAGTTTTATCAAAAACTGGAGGAAGGTGCGTTATGCACAACCTCGCAGCCTTCTCCAGACGACTTTATTGCTGCTTATAAACCGATTCTGGATAAAGGTGACGAGATTATCTCAATCCATATTTCTGAGCAACTTTCTGGTACGATAAACTCTGCAAATCTTGCAAAAGAAGAACTCAGGACAGACAGGGTAACAATCATTGATTCTAAAGTTGTTACGATTCCTCTTCTTTACAAGGTCCGAAAGGTCTGTGAATTAATTAAAGATGGCTTTGACAGGGAAAAAATAAAAGAGGAACTTGAAGAATTTCACAAAAGGGTAAATGGATATTTCGTACCCATGGATATAAATTACCTTATAAGGGGAGGAAGGATAGGGCATCTACAATCTATTGTAACTACTTTACTGAAACTTCAGTTTATCCTATACCTCAAGGATGGACGTATAGAACTTCTTAAAATTGCAAGGACAAAAAGCTCGGCAGTAAAAGGAATGGTAGAGGTCTTCAAAGATACTATAAGGAAGAAAGGAGGGCTTGAACAGGTAGATATCATTTGCGGAACCAATAAAGAAGAGGGAGAGGAATTCCGGCAAATGATTGAAAAAGAGACAGGCCTTTCTGTTAGAAAGTATAGTATTGGTCCTGTGCTAAGCAATCATATGGGACCAAGATATTTGGGAATACCATTCATTACAAAGGGAGGTTAGAATGAAAAAAGTGCGTATTGTAATGGATTCCACATCTTACCTTTCGGAAGATATGGTCAAAAAGTACAATATCGAAGTAGTACCGCTTTACGTAAGGTTTGGTGAGGAGACCTACAAGGAAAGGTTAGACATTGATGATGATACCTTCTACAAAAGATTAAGAGGGGGAGAACTTTCTTTTACCTCGCAACCCTCTCCAGAAGATTTTATCAAAGTCTACAAGCCAATACTTGATGCAGGTAACTCAATCATTTCCATTCACATCTCGACTCAAATGAGTGGAACTGTTAATTCGGCGAACATTGCAAAAGAAACCCTCAAGAGCGATAAAATATATGTATTTGATTCTAAATTTGTTTCACTTGGATGCGGATACCAGGTGATGGAGATTGCAAGAATGTTATATGAGGAAGGGAAAAGTTTGGAAGATGTTCTTAAGGAAATCCCTGACCTTTACAAGCACTCCAATGTGTACTTTATAGTGGGCGACCTTTTTTACCTTGCAAGAACAGGAAGGATAGGCAGGGCAAGGGCTGCTCTCGGGACAGCAATCAGGGTGAAGCCCCTTCTTTACATTAAGGATGGAGTTGTGGATACGTTTGAACAACCAAGGACGGCAAAGCGAGCAAAGGAAAGGATCATAGAAATTGTTAAAGAAAAGATAGAACAATATGGGATGAAGTATATGTCCGTAATCTATGGAGATAACAGGGAAGAGGCAGAAGAGTTTAGGAAAATCTGTGAAAAGGAGTTCAACACTCAACTACCTCTTGTAAGACTTGGGCCTATAGTAGGGACAAATACTGGCCCCGAGGTTCTTTCTATACACCTTTATACTGAGAGGATTTAATTGGAGAATATTCTTAAATTTCTTTTAAAGGAGGTATAAGGTGGAGTACTCAGGAAGGTTTTTCTTTGGAAGTTTGCTAATCTCACTGGGGGCAGCATTTATTCTTAATAATGTTTATATTGTTGATTCCGTTTTCTGGACATTTGTGGGTATCCTTCTTACGATGAATGGCATATTCTTTGGTATCAGGGCCTTTCTAAAAAAGGGAAAGAACGATGTAAGTGGTGAGCTTTTTGTTCTTTTTCTTGGGATAACCACTCTGCTTTTTGTGTTCTCCATCTTGACATTCAACAGTATCCTGCTTTTTGCCTCAATCTTTATTTCCGCAGGTCTTTCGCTTATTATATCGGGAACTTTTTACAAATACTCCTCAAGGAGTATCATATGGGGCGTAATACTCATTGCAGTTGCTATTATCCTGTTTCTTCCCTCTGCTGTAGGGGTGTCTGAAGAATTTTACAGGATTATAAGGGACTACGGAATCGGTGTTATGCTTGTTGTGATAGGTATTGTTATATTCTTCTCGGGACGAAGGAGGAAAGAACATGAAAAGCTACAATGACCCATCTAAAGACGCTACGGGTATATGTAAAAACTGTGGGAAGGCAATTACCCCGGAGGAATCGGTTATTGTTAATGGTAAACTCTATTGCAGGGAGTGTGCAGCACAGACAAGTCATGAAAAGAGACTTTATAGGTCAAGAAAGGATAGAATTCTCTTTGGAGTTTGTGGTGGGATAGCAAATTACCTTTCCATTGATCCTACAATTGTAAGGGTTGTGTGGGTGATACTTCTTTTTGTGCCACATCTATTTTTTGTTATGGTCGTCATTTATATAGTACTTGGTATTATTATGCCACTTGAGCCATTGACTTAAAAAGGGGGGAGATATGGAAATAATGAAGGGAGCTGAGAGTTTTTCCCACGAAGGAAGACTGAATGCAGGAGTAGTTGTACTTCAAGGATTTACAGGGACAACTGGGAGCGTTATCTACCTTGCCAGGTTTCTTGCTGATAATGGTCTTCATATTGAGTGTCCTCGACTTTCAGGACATGGCACAAAATGGGAAGATCTTAACAAAGTTTCTTATACTGATTGGATTAAAGATGTGGAGAATGCCTATTCTACATTAAGAAAGAGAGTTGATAACATTTTTGTTGAGGGTCTTTCAATGGGAGGGGCTCTTGCCCTTTATCTTGAAGAAAGCCATTCTGAAATTCTTGGGGGGATTCTTATAAACCATATTATTCTGCTTGAAGGATTCTCAGTAAGACTTCTTCCTATTCTTAAGCTATTCATAAAATCAGTTCCTGCCATTTCCTCGGACATAAAAGATCCTTCTGAGCATGAACTTGCATATGATAGAACTCCCACAGGGGGTGCTCATGAGATGGTTAAGTTGTTAAAACTTGTCAGGGATAATCTAAATAAAGTAGAGCAGCCAAACCTCATATTTAAATCACGTGAAGATCATGTTGTCCCTTTAAGTAACGTGGAGTATACCCTTAAGTATCTTCCTTCAAAAGAGAAAGAGATTATCTGGCTTGAAAATTCATATCATGTTGCAACTATGGACTATGATAAAGACATCATTTGTGAGAAATCCCTTGGGTTTATAAAAAAGCATTTGTCTGTATCGAAGGGGTAAGTTAACCCCCTTCGAATTTTTTGTTAGACTTTCGAAGAGATCATATTTACAACTTCGCTTGTTCAGGGTGATTGCCTGGCTTTGGGTTTTTAATAACAGAAGAAAGGGCTTCTCGTTCAATATTTCATTGGAGCAAAACAACATACTGACCAAGGCTCGTAGGTTCTTTTAAAGAAGTTTGACAAAAAATAAGTACTGCGTAAAATTTGTATGCCTGGCTCTTTATCTTTTAAAGGTTGAAAGACCTTTCTCTCGTTTATCCTCTCAATGAGGAAGGGAAGAAGAAGGAAAGAGCTGGGCGTTATGTTTCCTTGAATTGCTCATCAAAGATTCTATACACTATTTCACCAGGGTTCCCATGGAAAACAGCTTCTTTCATTTCTTTTATACTGTTTCCAACATCTGGTTCTGTGAGCTCACCTTCAGAGAAAAATTTTAACTCGAGAGCATCGCTTCCTGCTGTGGGTAATCCCGAAAACTTCCTTATAAGGAAATCAATGATGGAGTATTGATAAATAACTACTTCTCCTTTTCTGTATATTCTATCAATGATGATAAAAGGGGTAGCATCAATGACGTTGATTTTACACTCTTCCTTCATTTCCCTCCTGAGCGCATCAATAAGAGATTCACCTATCTCCACAGCACCCCCAGGGATACTCCACTTTCCTTCATCAGGAGATTTCTTTCTTCTTCCAAGAAGGAGCCTGTTTTCTTTAATGAGAATACCTCCTACAGCAACAATGGGTCTTGATGGATACATTCTATCCATATTTATCTCATATTAACTAGGTAACCGCTCTCAAACATCCAATCAAATATCTTTGTTATCTTCGCATATGTTCTGTCCTGGGCAACATCCTTATACCCAATTTCAACAAGATTGTTATGCTCTATAAGGAAAAGGTACTGAATAATGATATTACCGCCGAAGGGTGCATCTCTATTTTTATCTATGTGTAGATTAAGAATATCAAAATGGGGGATCCTGTTAGGGTCAATTCTTCCTTCTTTTGAGGCATTCATAATTTTTTCGTAGAGAGTATTCGTATCCTTAAAATCCTTAATGAGTACCATTGTTACATCAGAATCGTACTCAATATCTCCCCCGCCTGTACAGTTAAACATTGTTGGCCTCTCTGGGCTTTCCTCTGAATCCAGCTTTGATCCCTCCTTATCAAAAGATGATATGGCAAATATGGGGCAGTTAAGTTCAAGAGAAAGGCTTGCTAACCCTCCTGAAACTTCGTCTACCTGTTGGGCAAGGTCTTGATAAAGGATGGTGGTGGGTACTTTCTGAAGGTAATCTATAAAAATTGCCACTCTGTCACTGTTTGCCTCTTGCATTACTGCAAGAGCATTACTTCTTATTCTGTTAATTGTATCATCTCTTCTTCCCTCAACTAAGTAAAGATAGTTCATATAATTCTGGACCTTCACGTATCCCTCTTCGAATTTCCTGGATAACTCAGGATCGTTTACGATGTTCGATGTTTCAAGCTTGAATGAGTCAATAAGAGTTTCTTGTGACAGGATTCTTAAAAATAACACCCTTGCAGTCTGTTCCCATGAATAGTAAAGAACAGGGATTTTTGCATTATTTGCAATACTTGATGCAACCTTAAGCATAAGGTTTGTTTTGCCCCGCCTTGGAGCTCCTCCAAGTGCATAATAGAACCCTCTTCTTGCACCAGAAAGAGACTCGTTCAGGAGGGAAAAAGGCTCCATAGAGTAGCCAAGGATTATATTGCCCTCATCGCCTCTTTTGTCAAGCTCTGCGGAAAACGTGATGAGCTGAGTTCTAATAGGATCAAATCTCTTTTTCGTTCCTGTCTGTACAATATTTCTTAACTCATTTATAAGGTCACCAGTAAACTCCACAATGTTTTCCTTATGGGTCTTTGACTCTATATAAAATTGAATTTTTTTGTTTATAGAGAGTAGTTCCTGCTCGGCACTTCTTTTTTTAAGGATGTCTAAATAGTTTAACACGGTTTCAAGGGAACGGGGTTTTTCTCCCTTTAACTCTTCGAGTAATGCTCCTACCTTTTCAGTGTACAGACCCTCTTCATCGATTTTTTCCTTTATAATTTCCACATCAAGGTTTGTATCCATTTTAGGAAAGTTCTTTGTCAGGAAATCCACAAGTATTCTTTCCTCTGGAGCATCGAATAAATCCTTAGTAAGGCCTTGCCTTATTGCGTTTGAAAGAAGGAAACGGTCTTTGAGAATCGAAGCTAATATTCTTTTTTTTACTTCATCCATATTATCCTCCCTGCGCTCATCGTTAAATTCACTTCATTTATATTAATCATATCATTAAAAAGGGATTTTTTTAAAACTACCAGGTCTGCTTGATAACCTTCCTCAATTTTACCGAGTTCTTTTTCGATGAAATTTGCAAATGAAGAGCCATAGGTATAAGCCCCTAAGGCTTCCTCTCGTGAAATGCACTCCTCGTCTTGAAATGGTTCCTCAACCCCGTCTGGAATCCTTGAGGTTGCTGCATAGATACCCCTTATTGGCGAGGCATCTTCAACAGGTGCATCTGAGCCAAAGGCAAGTGTCTTCAGGCAGTTATGGACGGTATTCCATGCATAAGAAAAGAGACGATCCCTGAGAATTTTTTTCAGAATCTTATAATCCGAAAGGATGTGAGCTGGTTGCATTGAGGGAACAAAAGGTGCCTCTTTAAGAAGGGGAAGGTCTTCCTTATCGAAAAACTGTAGATGTTCAACTCTGTTCCTTAAATGCGGTATCCCGGAACATTTAATTTCTTCAAGTACTATCTTTACTGCCTCGTCTCCAATTGCATGTACTGCAACCTGTAAGCCATTTGAATTTGCAATGCTTATAATCTCCCTTAATTCCTCTCTTTCCATCGTAAGTATGCCTCTAAAAGGAGCACTCTCTTTCATACGGGCGGTCTGTGAACCAAGACTTCCGTCCATAAAACACTTAATAGGTCCGAATCGCAGTTTATCGTTACCATCTCCTGTTCTTATTCCTTCTTTTATGATATCAGGGAGAAATTCCTTTTTCAAGCCCTGAACAATCCTTATCATAAGCTCCGAATCCCTGTAAAGGTGGGATACTAATGGATAAATCTGGAAGTCAAAGTTAGTAACGGCAGTAATTCCTCTTTGAAGGAGGTAATTCTCTGTATTTTCGAAGTCTGCCTTTGAAATTTCCCTCTCCTTGATGTTTCTTACAAGATCAATTGCATTATCTTTGAATATTCCTGTAAATTGACCATTATATCTTTTAAGTTCACCTCCCGGAACTTCCCACAGTTGTATTCCTTTCTCCTCAAGAAATGCTTTGCTTACAAAAATAGAGTGTACATCCCTACTTTGAATAAAGATTTTCAACGGTATTTTGAAGAGAACAACCCAATCTGGCGCACTCAGGTTATTAAAATCGAGATTATAGATATAGACAGGCTCCTCCCTTTTTGCTTTTGCAATATTCTTTAATTCATCTAAACTCTTTATGCAGCCTCCGTCAATGGATGAAAGGAGGAGTGAAAGCTCCCCCAGATGTATATGTGAATCAAAGAAGGCAGGATAAATAAAACCATCACAATTAATAACCTCTGCAAAGGGAAATTGCTCTTTCAGGGTCGTAAGGAAATCGATTTTACTTATGGTTCCATCTTCAACAAGAATTCCCCTTTCTGTAAGTTCTTTGCCATCTTTATAGACGGACTTCCCTGCTATAATCTTCATCTTTTCAGTTTGAAACTTTCTTCGCCGATGCTTAACTGCACTGAATTTATATCTCTCATCTCCGTAAAAGAAAGAGCAATCTGTGTTTTTAAAAGTTCAAGGTCGTCCCCGCTGATATTACCAACGTCAATAGTAGTCTCAAGCAAACCTCCTCCGCTCTTATAGGAAATTAGCTTTGCTTCAGATGGAAGTTTTGTTTTATAATCCACAGGCGGTATCTTGAGCATTTCAAACAATTCTTCTACACTTGCAGAATCGGTTTCATACAACGTAGGGGAGAAGAATGTTTCTCCATTGTATTCATAGACATAATATGGTACAAGATAATTGTAATCATAAGTCAAAAATCTTTTGAGAGGGCTTCCCGTGGCAATACTACCGAATATTGACGGAACAATTTTGTCTTCAAGCAAAAACTGAACGGCAGTAATATCTGGTATCTCCGTAAGTGTGTCTACAATGGATGAGAGAAAGAGCATTTCAAGTTGGGAGCCCATAGATAGATTGAGAACACTCTCATTAAAGTTAATGAAGGCGATTCCATTCGATCCTATGGAGAATGACTTTAAAATGCCCTGGGGTACAATTGTGGGGAGCCCATAGAGAGAACCCTTCAGAAGCTCGCCTATAATCTCCTCACATAGTTTTACGGGGTCATTCTGTTCAAATACCTCCCTTTTTTCAATGACAAGTCCATCCAGATTATTGGTGGGAAAATAGAGATTTATACTCGTACCCTTTGGCAATAAGGCGTCGAATTGCTCAAGTGGCTCATCTATTCTTATATAATGAATAAATACCTCCCTTTGAGAGCCATCTATGAGAAACCTTACCTTTTTTATTCCTTCAACCTGTGTGATGGTGTTCACAATTCCATAGACAACTGCCGCCTCTTTTCTTATTGCATAATGAAGATTCCCTGGATTTACTATTGATAAATCAAGAGTACAGAGGCCATCTTCAACTTTTATGGAACGTACGTTGATGTTCTGATCTACGAGGGGGAAAAAGGTTGGATCTTCAGGTTTTTTAAGTAACGCTAAAAGTTGATAAACGCTTGAGACAGGGTCGCTACTGATCTCAACATTCTGCTCCACGGGGACAAGTTCACGGGCGATCGGGTCGTAGTAGTATACCTTTACAACCTTTTTAAGCGGTGTATTCTGTGATCTTATTTCAACATATACTGAGACAAATATGAGCACCAAAACAAGGATAAGAGTAACAATAATTAGTTCTCTGT
The DNA here is from genome assembly GCA_002403335.1 of Caldiserica bacterium UBA4770. Taxonomy (GTDB): domain Bacteria; phylum Caldisericota; class Caldisericia; order Caldisericales; family Caldisericaceae; genus UBA4770. The sequence goes on along the minus strand of DHHO01000011.1, from coordinate 34,144 downwards.
TTCTTTCACTTTTCTTCATTTACGCTTTCCTTCGGTCTTTTCCTCAATTTTATCATATTTCTTTGTTATGTATTATCTCACCTAATGTCCTTGTTATTTCTGCAATTCTATGGAATACCTTTTTCTTAATTATATGCGAAATTATTATTACTCAATGCCAGGGGAAAGAAAAGTCGAGGCTGCCGCGTATTTAAATTGAAGGGGTGAACAATCACCCTTTGAACCTTCCCCATTTTACGGAGGATGATTTCCTCTATCCTTCCCTCTCCTTGCATTAAAATAGTTTAATCCTAAAATATCTTTTGGAGCGTTTAAAAAATGTATCTTATTGTAGGACTTGGAAATATTGGCTTGAATTACAAGGACACAAGACATAACATAGGGTTTATGGTTATCGATGCCCTTGCTAAAAAGTGGCGTATTCCTCTTAAAAAAGTGAAATATTTTACCTTATTCGGTCAGGGAGTTGTTGAGGGCAAGGATATGAGAGAGGATATTGTGCTTGCAAAACCTCTCACATATATGAACCTCTCAGGCAGGGCTGTTAAACCTCTTATGGAACATTTTATGTTGCCTCCCTCTCACCTTATTGTAGTACACGATGACCTTGACCTTCCCACGGGAAGTATCAGGATAAAGTTTGCAGGAGGGGATGCAGGCCACAAAGGGATAAGGTCAATCTTAAGTATGTTAGATGAGGATTTCATAAGAGTGCGCATTGGTATAGGAAAGCCCGATACGAAAGGAAAGACTATTGACCATGTGCTCTCAAAGTTTGACAGGGAAGAGGAACAATTCATAAAAGAAGCAATTAATAGGGCAACAGATGCAATTGAGACAATTATTTTCAAAGGCTTACCAGAGGCTCAGAATTCTTTTAATCGTAGATGAAAATTGAAGAAATCTTTAATAATGCCTCAGAAATTAAAAAAACCCTTAGAAACTTTGAAAAGCTTACTATTGCAAATAATTCCTTTATACTTCTTGATTCTCTTTGTGAGGAGTTTAGTGATAGGAATATCCTCATTCTGGTAGATTCACAGGAAGAAGCAAATAATATCAAACTCATTCTTCCTCAGGCAATTCTTAATCCAGAGTTTGGGCTTTATCCTTATGAGATTGATGTAGTTGAGCACCGGGTAATACAGGAAAAAATTAAATTTCTCAGGGAATTTTACAAAAAGGGCAGGAAGATACTTATCTCAAGCATAAAAGGCCTTTTTGACCCCATTCTCCCTCCTGACACTCTTAAAGAACTTGTCTTGAAAGTAGGGGAACACTACTTCCTTGCAAAATTTGCAGAAACACTTGTCTCTATGGGATACAAGAGGGCAAGCGAAATTGCAGATATCGGGGAGTTCTCCATAAAAGGAAACATTATTGATATCTATACCCTGCAGGAGGAATCACCTGTAAGAGTGGAGCTAAATTTTGAGGGTGTTATTGAGCAGATAAGATTGTTTGATATTGAAACGATGAGGTCTTATAAAAATATTGACTCAGTCTCCATTGTTCCGAACTCATATTACCTTATGAATAAAGATGAGTGGAGAAATTTTGAAAAGAAAATAAAGAGTGAGGTAGAAAAGACCACTGACGAATATGTAAGGGACAGCATGCTGGAGGACTTCAGGGAAATAAAAAGAAGTGGAAATTATGGAATGAACTTCTATTTCAAGTTTATTAAAAATGGAGGTCTTCTTCCATTTCCCACCCTTATAGAGGAAACTGAGGATTTCTTAAAGATATTTAGGGGCACGATTAACATTCAGGCCTTTTTGAGGGAGGCAGAAGAAGTTCATAAGAGGACATACGAAGCCAGAGAAATTATTCCCGGCACAATTAAAGATTTTGAAAATGCTGATAGACAAATCGAAAAAGGAAAATTAATAAGGCTTGAGGCAATTTCCCGGGAAGATGCAATTGACCTCCCTGTAAGTGCTATTCCGGAAAGCTTTGCGTTTATATCAAACCTTGAGGAGTTTATCAGAAGCACCCTTAAAGAGAAGAGTGTTATTATTGCAACAGAACAATTTGATAGGGTAAAAGAACTCCTCAAGATTTACAACCTGCACCCGGAAGAAGGGGTTTCAAAAGACAGGGGACTGTACCTTATAAGAAGATATTTTGACAGAGGGGTGGAGACTGATAAGGCTCTGATACTCACGGATAGGGAAATTTTTCCTCATTATGAACCGCAGAAGGGCAGGTCAAAGGTACTCTCTACAAGGGCGATTGAAACAGCCGAGGAGCTAAAGGATGGGGATTATGTTGTTCATAGAGACTTTGGTATCGGTATCTTCAGAGGTCTGGTAAAGCTTGAAGAAAATGGTACCAGAGAATATATACATATCGAGTACAGAGACGGAGAGAAGCTTTATGTGCCACTGGAGAGGATTGGTTTCGTTGAGAAATACATAGGGGACAGGACATTTGTATATCTCAACAAACTTACTGGAAACGAATGGAAGAGCACCAGGGAAAAGGTAAGGGAAAATGCAAAACTCCTTGCAAGAAGATTGTTGCATATTCAGGCAGAAAGGAAGTTAAAAAAAGGTTTTTCATTCAAGCCTTTTGAAAGAGAGGAAAGAATCCTTGCTCTCTCCTTTCCCTACGAACTTACTTATGACCAGGAAAAGGCACTTGAAGAAGTTTACAGGGATATGGAGTCCATAGAATCTATGGACAGGCTTATCTGTGGAGATGTTGGGTACGGAAAAACAGAAATTGCCATAAGGGCTGCCTTCAGGGCAGTACTCAACGGAAAACAGGTTGCAGTGCTTGTTCCTACAACAATTTTATCAATGCAGCATGAAAGAACATTCTCAGAAAGATTGAGGCTTTTCCCTGTAGAAATTGCAACGCTATCAAGACTCACTCCACAAGCAGAGGAAAAAAAGGTTATCCAGAAACTAAAAGAAGGAAAGGTTGATATCCTCATTGGTACTCATAGAATCCTTTCAGAAGATGTCCACTTCAAAGACCTTGGCCTTCTTGTCGTTGATGAAGAGCAAAAATTCGGGGTGAGGCACAAGGAAAAGATAAAGGAACTGAAATCAGACATAGATGTATTGACGCTTACAGCAACACCCATACCAAGAACACTTCATTCAGCCATTCTAAACCTGAAGGCGGTATCTTTAATTAATACCCCTCCCCCCGGAAGAATCCCTGTGAAGACCTTTGTTCTCCCCTTCAATAAAGATATTATGAAAAATGCAATAGAGTTCGAACTGCACAGAGGGGGACAGGTATATTTTGTCCATAATAGAATTGAGGATATATTTTCGTTTGCAAAAGAGGTGCGTGCTCTGATACCACAGGGGCGTGTCGAAGTTGTCCACGGCAGGATGAGCAAAGAGGCCATCGAAAAAATTATGCTATCATTTTATGAAGGAAATATTGATGTGCTTGTTTCAACTACCATTATTGAAAATGGGCTTGATATTCCTACTGTGAATACCCTTATAGTTGATAAGGCTGAAAATTTTGGCCTTACACAGATGTACCAGCTCAGGGGAAGAGTTGGGCGTTCTCATATAAATGCATTCGCTTATTTATTCTATACGCAGGATAGGGATCTCAAGTCAATTGCAGAGGAACGTCTTGAAACAATCAAGGAGTTTTCGGGGGAGGCAGCTGGACTTAAAATTGCACTCAAGGACCTTGAAATAAGAGGAGCAGGAAATCTCCTCGGTAAAGAACAGCATGGACATATTGTCTTAGTAGGGTATAATATGTATATAACAATGCTTGAAGAGGCTGTTAATGAGCTTCGTGGAATAAAGAAGGTCGAAACAGTTGGAATACCAGTAAAACTTAATGAAACTTATTACATACCGGATAATTATATCTCCATCAATACGGAAAGAATGGACTACTACAGAAGAATTACCACAGTGAAGTCTATGGGGGAGCTTGAAGATATAAGAGACGAATTGGAGGACCGCTTTGGTAGCATGCCAGAAGAGGTTGATAACCTTTTGCTTGTAGGGATGATAAATTACCTTGGCAGGGACATTGGAGTTAGCGAAATATTTCAGGAAGGGCGGAGAGTATTCCTGACTATTCTGGATGAAAATTATATTACACCTCACGGCATTGAGATGCTTGCTAAGAGTCAGGAATCCATTCGTTTTGGTGAAAACTATCTATCGTTTGAGGTAAAGGGTTCTCCACTTACACAGGTTATAGAAGTGCTTAATATTCTCAAGGGAGCAAAAAGTGTTTCTGTGGATTAAGGAGAAGGAGTTTGCAATCTCGGACTCAATAAGGGAAATCTCTCAAAAAAGTGAGGTCCGTGCTGTTGTTTCCACTTGTAAAATAAGAGCCCCTCAAAACTTTTATAAAAAGGGGATAGAAGTAAGGGAATTGGAATTTAAAAATAACTTCCTTACGTCTGCCCGTGAATTCATTATGTATACAAGATTTCTTTACCATGTCAGTTTTCCATTTGTTATATATGCACCTAAAGGAGACATAACCCCATACATACTTTCCGTCCTTTACAGGGAAGCACAGGGGGTAACAATGGGGGAGGCGGTGAGAAGTGTCCAGAGAAAAACCCACAGAATGTTTACTCAGGAAGAGATAGACACTCTTGAAAGTCTTACCAATCATTTTGAACTTCTTCAACTTAGTGGTTTACTTGAAAAATTCTATATCACAAATGAATTCGTTAAGGTATTGAGGCACCAGTGCCCCTGGGATAGAGAGCAGACTCATTCTTCCCTTATCCCCGAGCTTATTGAGGAGCCTCTGGAACTTGTAGAAGAGATAAAGAGGGGGGATGACCACGGAGTGATGGAAGAAATTGGAGATGTACTTCTGCAGGTTCTTCTCCACTGTATTATTGCAGATGAAGAGGGCAAATTCACGATGGAAGATGTACTCGATGGACTTTATGAAAAAATGTACGAGAGGCACCCTCATGTATTTGGGAAAAGCAAAGTCAATAAAAGTAAGGAGGTTCTCCTTCAGTGGGAGGAGATTAAGAGAAAAAATAGCAATGGAAAAGCCCCAGGTATTGCTAAAATCCTTGCAAGCTTTATCACTGCCTTTGACATCCAGGAGTATGCAAGAAAAGAGGGCTTCGATTTTGCAAATGTAGAGCAGATTGAAACGAAAATTATAGAGGAGCTTAAGGAGCTAAAAGAAGCGATGAGCAAGCACAAAGGGATTGTGGATGAGATTGGTGACCTCCTCTTTTCTGTGATAAATCTTTCGCGCTTCCTGGGGGTGGACCCCGCCCATGCCTTATTCCTTTCCATGGATAAGTTTAGAGTTCGATTCGAAAAAATGAAGGAAATGAACCCCGACCTGAAAATTCTTTCTGAGCAAAATCTGGATACAATATGGGAAGAGATAAAAAGGAATGAAAAATTATAACGAGATAAATAAAAAGTCTCTGCTTAAGGAAACCATCTTTGCACTCATCGCAGGGGTTCTGGGGATTGTTCTGGTTTCTTTCTTTACCCATAACTGGAACTTTATTGCCCTTATCAAATCCTTCAGCCTTCCACTTTTGATCCTTTCCTTTCTTATGATGGTTGCAAACTGGTTTATAGAGGCATACGTTATTTTAATCATCGCCTCGATGCTCGATTATAAGGTTCCATTCAGGCAGTGCCTCAAGATATTTCTCATAGGAGGTTTCTTTACAAGAATTACGCCATTTGAAGGGGGCGGTGGAGAGCCCTTTCAGGTACTTCTCCTTTCGCGAGAAAATCATATAAAGGCAGGGGATTCCACGGCAATCATTGCAATAAAAACATTCATCGGTAGTTTCGTAAGGATTTCTGTATTTCTGCTTCTTCCCGTCTGGCTTATCATTGCCAAGCCCTCTTGGGTTCTTTCAATAACAGTTAATATTCTTATAAATACAGGTATTACATTAAGTATTATCTTATTTTCTTTTCTTATCGTGGGGCTTGTAAGGCCTGATTTAGCCTCAAAACTTTTTGAAAAGATACTTCAGGTAAAGTGGCTTAAGAAGATCATACCTGAGAATAAAATCAAAAGTGCCATTGAGGGTCTTAAAAAGCTTATGGAAGATTTTACTCTTGCAAAGAATAAGATATTTAAGTCGGACCCTTCAAAAATTTACCTTGCATTTGTGTGGAGTTTTATCTCATGGGGTCTTGTGCTGTTTACGCCTGTTATACTGATGAGAGGGCTGGGAGTTACATCTCCCTGGCCTGAGATTATCATCACGGCAATCATTTTTTATATTGCTTCAGCGTATATACCTACCCCTGGTGGAAGTGGAGCTGCAGAGATAGAAATGCTTGCTCTTTTTGCACGTCTTATCCCGCAGCCTCTTATTGGAGTGTTTATTATCACCTGGAGATTGGTTTCTCACTACTTTCTTCTTCTCATAGGGGGCATTGCAACTCTCAGAAACGTGAGAAAAAAGCCTAATCAATAACCTGAGAGAAGCCTTTCAGCCAGAAATGGAGGAAGGCCCCTTTCCATTATTTTTTTATAAACACTCTTTATGTCGTAATTAAACCTCAAGATTCTGATTATCATTGTATCTGTATCAAGAATCGCACAGGCGCCTGCTGGATTTCTATCCCTTGGCTGCCCCACACTTCCTACATTAATAAGATATTTAAACTCGTGAGAGACCTTCAGAGTAAGGCTATTCTGTCCCGAGATGTATTCCACACCTCCATCCGGCTTATGAACGAAACACCCCGCCACATGAGAGTGTCCGAAGACACCAATCTGTGTATTGAGGTTTTTAAAGCAATCAATAGCATCTGCAATTGAAAGGATGTATCTAAAAGGGGACTTTTCATTGAGAAATCCATGAAAAATGGTAACCCCCTCCAGAGTAGTCGAGAGGGGTAGACTCTTAAGGATATCTGTAGCATGGATTGACAGGTGCTCTCTTGTCCAGATGATTGCCTCCCTTGCTACTGTGTTGAAATATTCGTCAAATTGAGCATCATTCACTGCATAATCGTGGTTTCCCATGACAGTTTTTATGTTGTTCTTTGTGATAATATTTACGCATTCTTCAGGGTTAGGGCCGTAGCCTACTATATCTCCTGCGCAAAAGATTGATTCCAAGGATTCTTTGCCGAGCAAATTCAATGAGGTTTCCAATGCCTCTAAATTACCATGCACATCCGAAATAAATCCAATTTTCATACTTTATTATATAAAATTCCCCTCTTTATTAAACTGAAACAAGTTTCTATTTGTCTTGTCATTGCGCACTCGTTTTGTTTTCTCTTGTCATTGCGCAATCCTTTCCTTGACGAAGTCAAGCGGGAGTGTCTTTTACAGTTGAAGCAATCGCCCCACGTCGTCATTGCGAGCGAAGCGAAGCAATCTCCTTTAATGTTTTTTATTGTCCTTGTTTTTATTTTGTCATTGCGAGGCTGTGCCTTTGTCTTTCACAGCCGTGGCAATCTCGTAGTAAATTTTTTGGGTGGAGTATTGAGGAGGGTCTTTTCACCTCCTCAAATTGAGCCGTGGCAATCTCGTCTTTTCTTTTTGTTTTTGGGGAAAGTCCGAAGGGGGGTCAGTCCACCTCTTCGAATTAAAGCAATCGCCCCACGTCGTCATTGCGAGCGAAGCGAAGCAATCTCGTTGTTGAAGTCTTTTGGATGGAGCATTGAGGAGGGTTCTTCCACCTTCTCTATTGAGGGGTAAAGGAATCAGAACCTCGTTGAAGGGTGGTATAATAAAGTTACTCTGGCAAAAACATTAAATTATTACTACATTTTTAATCCCAAAACTTGAAATTTTTCCGAAAGTGTCTATAATAAAAAACGTGCGGAGAGATGGCCGAGTAGGCTTAAGGCACTCGCCTGCTAAGCGAGTGAGAGGCTTAAAACCTTTCCGTGGGTTCGAATCCCACTCTCTCCGCCAAACTCCCTCCAAAACATCATCAAGGTATCAACGGAGGAGTTTCCCCCTCTCCTCCGGATATCAACTTATGAGGGTCAGGAATTCCCCTCGCCTGGCCCCATGAGTATTTAGAACACCTCCTTAGGCCGAGAGGTCTCTCTCGGCCTTTCTTTTCTATCCCCTTATCAATGAATGCTTTTTCTTTGAGTAAGTTGCGTGAGAATTTTATTTGTTACTGTGTTATCTTCTCTTGTTTAAAAGGTACAAAGCAAGGATTCGTAAGTTTCTTTTTGCCATTTTTCTATTTTGAAATTAATTTTGCCTATTGACAAAAATAAAAAAAGTATTTTAATTTAAGTAAGAAAAATTATTATATAAAGGAAGAAGTCGAAGAAAAGTATTTTTAGCTTGCGCACCATGGATTTGTATGGTGGAAGGAGCTATAGGAGATATTTCCTTTTTGTTATGTTTTTATAAAAGCATATAATATGGTATTGAGGAAAAAAGATTACGATGAATAAAAGAAGAGGTTTTACTCTGATTGAGGTAATGGTAGCGCTCAGTATATTAATGGTTGTCATTTTAGCGTTATTAGGAAACTATTATTCGTATTATGATTCAGTCAAGCAAGCGATGTATAAGAATGTCGGTCAAAACCTTGCTGAATTGTTGTTGGAAGATACGAGGAACTTAAGTGTTACAATTTTAGACTCCCTTGTCAAGGGGGGGCAGTATCCAACTGAAATATTATGGGACAAGTATATTCATTCTACTTCACATGAAGGTTGTTATGAGGTAACTACCGGTACTCCTGCTTCGGATATCCCGGATGGGATTCCTTTTCCAGTAGACCAATATGATGATGATGATTCAGAAAATACTCCCTATGATGCGAAATACGATTCAGGAGAAGTTGATGCTACGTACAGATTACAAAAGGTTAGTTCAGTTTTTGGAATCGAAAACTCACCTGACATAATTTGTGATTCATTAAATAATCTCCCGGGTAATGTAGTTATAACACCTGTTTACTATAGTGATGAAGGAACTTTTGATTATACCGTACTCCTTAACAAAACAACATATCCTTACTATACGAGGCAAATAGTTATTAGAGATCTTACGCCAGATCTTCTTCAAATAACCCAAAAAATCTATGAAATTGAAGTCACAGTCTACTGGACTGTAGGTGGTTCGATAGACCCTTCAACAGGGGAAATTGTTGGTGGCACTAAAAAGAGTGTAACTTTAAAAGGAGAAAAAAGTTTCCGACAATGAGAAGGAACGGATTTACTCTTATTGAATTAATTGTTTCAATGGCCATACTTTTGGTAATTGTTACTGTTACCTTTGGAGTCATTTCGAGATACTATACGGTGAGAACTTTTTACGAACAGCAAACTGAGCTGCAGAAAAATTTGGTATTTGCTATGGATAGACTTGCAGATGATTTTAAACAGGCAAGCTACAATGAAGATGTAATTATTAAAAAACCTTCGGAAAATAACGCTATGATTGATGCAACGGAAGGTAATTCCTTAACTTTTTATGGCTCTAATAAAGAGGAAATCTCATACTATTTAAAGCAAAATGTTAACGGGACATACTCAATTTACAGAAAGGTTAATACAGCTGCTGCTCAACCAATTACTGAAGATATGCATCAATTGGTAAGACTTTACTTTATAAGATACGGTGGCGAGATTACTGTAACAATCGTTGGTGAAATAAGCTATTTTGGTAAAACGAATCAAATTTCTTTTACTTCGCTTGTTTATTCGAGGAATTCACCACAGGCAACTAATCCTTAATGAAAGGAGATGTTTAAAATGAAAAATAGAAAAGGTTTTGCTTTGATTTATACAGTGCTAATATCAGTACTGGTGCTCGTTAGCATTGTAGGCCTTACGATGAAAATTATCCCTGAGAGAGCCATTACCAATGCAAGAACCCATTCTCAAAGGGCACTTTTGACAGCAGAGGCAGGAGCATCACAGGTGCTTTTTGATTTAAGAAACTTTGGGACTAACCCTGACTTTAAGAATGATTTTGATCCAAACTCTGGTCCTTCGTCTTCGCATTATTTGACTCCAGAGGATATAACTAGTTTAATAACTACGTCGGGTGGGATTATTAATCCATCTAATGGTGAGCAAATTACAAATCCGAGCCCCCCATCAGATGAAAGTTTTGAAACCAGCTATCAGGCTAAAATAAAAGTTAACAGTAATGATACTACAAATAAAATTCTTGATGTTGATTTATACATTCTTGGAACTGTGTCTGACAGAAGTAACAACGAGTTAGCAAGGGAAGCAATTAAAACGAATTTCGAAGTTACTTATAAGATTGAATCTTACACGGAACAAACATGGATTGATGGTACAACTGCAGGTATTTTTAATTATGCGCTTTTTTCTGGAGGGGATATAGTTTTTGGGGGAAGTGCTCAAACTGTTACGGGCGATATCCATGCAATAGGTTCGATTGATTTAGGGAATGCTAAAAACCAGGTGAGAGTTGGCGGTGGTGGTAATGCAGAAGCAGAAGGAAACATAACAGGGAAAGGTATAGTAACTGGAGAATCAATTGTAGGCGCAACTTCTGTTCCTTTTCCAATGCTTAACATTGATGCTTATAAAACTTTAGCCGATGCCTTTAGGTCAGGTGATGCTCCCTATAACGGCGATAAACCCAATTTTCCAAATACAAATGACCCAATAGTTTTATCTGTTATCCAATCATACCTTGGTGCACCTGGAACTTCATCAACATTGACAGGAATTCAGAATTTTTACAATGACCTCAAAGGCAAAACTGGGGCTTTTGGAAATTTAACGGTTGCTCAATGGCAAAACTTAATAACTTATGCTAAAAATATTGTTTATTACATTCAAGGAGATGTTCATATTAACGGCCAATTTGAATGCATTGGCACGCTTGTGATAGATGGAGATCTTATTATTAATGGAAGTTCTCAAGTAGGCGACCCTACTGACCCGGGTGCTGCAGCAATCCTTGTGAATGGTGATGTGAACTTATCAAATGGAACAGCCGATTTGTATGGGCTCTTTTATACCGCAGGCGAGATTACTGGACGTGGAACATTTTATTGTGAGGGGTCAATAGCAGCCAGAGGTGCAATTGACTTAAGCGGGAACTATGAAGTGAAGTATCATCCGGTTACTAATGAGAATCTTGGTGTTGATACCCCTGGACATTGGGAAGATGGTGACACACATACATACTACTCTGTCGAGTCTGCTGCCGGAAGTAGTAGTACTCCAAATCCTAATGCTAAATACACCTGGACAAAAATATCGTACGACGAATTTATTAATGCACATTAAAAAGGGTTTTACCCTTGTAGAGGTTTTGATAGTAGTAGTAATTATAATTATACTTGCTGGCGTTGGTGTTCCTCTATCCGCAGATTATGTTAGCAGCAGGCAGTTGTATAATGAGGCAACTCAATTGCAGCAGGATTTGTTGCGTGTTCAAAATTTGGCAATTACTCACAGTACTGAGAGTAAATTTCCGATTACTTTTAGCAGTTCAAGCAGTTATGTGTATGCTGTAGATGAAGCAGGCACTAAAACAACCACAAGAACTCTTCCTTCAAGTGTTAATATCTATGATGTAAAGGTTGGTGGCGCAGGCGTAACCCTGCCAGTTTCTTTTAATTTTGACAACCAAGGGATATTGCATAAAGTAGGGGCTACGGACACTTGCACTCTGGAAGTGTATATTCAATTTACTGGTGGAAGCAAGCAAATCAAAGTTATTGTTTCTCCAATTGGTAGGGTAACAATAGACTGGGTAAAGAAATAAATCCTTAGATTAATACATAATAACAGGGAGGCATTAGTGCCTCCTTTTTTATTTTTACGAGCTTTTTATAATAGAGCATTGAGAAGAAAATGGTGTATTGATGGACTTGCATGAAAAGGGAAGAAAAGCATTCACTCTTATAGAGCTCATTATTGTATTTGCAATTATCGTTATTCTTACAGGTGTTGCAGTGCCTTTTACTGCAGAGTATATTACCGAGCGCCATGTTTATAATACCGCAGCTCAAATACAGCAGGACTTGCTCCTTGTGCAGAATCTTGCAATAACGCACAGTTCTGATAACTCTGCCCGTTTCAGAATTCGCTTCTACCCCACTCAAAATAGGTATGTGATTGAGGCAAGTGAAGATGCAAACCTTGTTTCAGGGCAGGGAAAATTAATTAAAAGGCAGATTACCTCAACTATTGGCTTTCCATTGTTTTTCAATAAAAATGTGCCTGACTCAGTTGTTTTTGGAGTAAAAAGTTGCCCACCACAGGGTTATCTTGATGTGAGTTTTAATAATGTGGGAGTTCCGCATACAGGTGGAGGGCACATAAACATTATTACACAAAACGGCACCAAACAAGCAAAGGTTATTGTTTCGATAATTGGTAGAGTGCGCATAGAGTGGGTTAAGAGATAAAGACGAGATTGTTTCGTCTCAATTTGAGGAGGTTAAAAGACCCTCCTCAATACTCCACCCAAAAGACTTCAAAAACGAGATTGCTTCGCTTCGCTCGCAATGACGACGTGGGGCGATTGCTTTAATTCGAAGAGGTGGACTGACCCCCTTCGGACTTTCCCCAAAAACAAAAAGAAAAGACGAGATTGCTTCGTCCCAATTTGAGGAGGTGAAAAGACCCTCCTCAATACTCCACCCAAAAGACTTCAACAACGAGATTGCTTCGCTTCGCTCGCAATGACAAAATAAAAACAAGGACAATGAAAAACATTAAAGGAGATTGCTTCGCTTCGCTTGACTTCGTCAAGGAAAGGATTGCGCAATGACGACGTGGGGCGATTGCTTCAACCGTAAAAGACACGGTTACTTGACTTCGTCAAGAAAGGAAGTACGCAATGACAAGAAAAAGCGAAAGACACGCTCCCACTTGACTTCGTCAAGGAAAGGAGTGCGCAGTGATTGTGGATTAGCCAAAAAGAATTCCTTCTTATAATGACAAGAATTGCTTAAGGAAGTGGTAAAAGAAAAAACCTGAAGGGAATTAAATCAAACTATTTTTTCTTTGTGCCTGGTTTTGTCTATTTTTATTTCAATGGTTTGAATCTCCGGAATATTGTTAAGGGTGTCAAGCAGTGCAAGGATAACTTTCTCAAAAACAGTATATACATAGCTATTTGCAGCAAGTTTAACGCCGTTAATCTTTATTTCTGTCATACTCCCTCCCAGTACTTCGTTTAAAATAATGTCCTTCATTTTTCTAAGAGCGATACTTCTGTGGCTTATTTGATTTTTGATCTCCTCTCCGAGCGTTGAGAAGCTCTCATTATAACCGGCAGGTTTAAAAATAGGGTCATACCCAAAACCTGAGCCCTCCTTTTTGTGGGGCTCTCTGAGAATCTCCCCTTCTACAACTCCTTCTGTCGTATAATATTTTCCTTCCGAAGGTATATAAAGTACTGCTACACATCTGAACCTTGCATTTCTTTCACTTGTATTCTCCATTAAACGCAGAATCTCCTGAATCTTACTATCAAAGGAGGTTCCCTCTCCCATAAATCGCGCAGAGTGAATTCCAGGAGCTCCCTTCAATGCATCAATCTCAAGGCCGGAGTCATCTGCCAGGGCAGGCATTCTGTACTTTTCTGCATAGTACTTTGCCTTCTTGAGGGCATTTTCAATGTAGGTATTTCCATCCTCTTCTATGGTACCATTATCCTGCGTAATGTGAATAATTCTAACAGGGATATCTGAGAGAATATTTTTGATTTCCTTTAACTTTCCTTTGTTTTTTGTAGCAACAATTATTTTAAACATCAGAAAATTATATGTAGATTTATGAAGTTAAAAAATAACAATTTAGCCCTCCCTTGAAAGGAAGCACGGGATTACTTCCGCTTCAAGTAAATATATACTTCCGAAGGTGTAATTCTCTTAATGTATATTATCCTCTGCGGAAGAGGCCTTTCTTTTTCTTCTGCTCCTGAGGAGGTTCCTCTGCTTCAATGACCTCAGGAGGGGAAGGAGATTCTCCTTCCGGTGTTGTAGCTACCTTTATCTCCTCCTCGAGACTTTTTATCTTTTCCTCGAGCTCTTTTGTTTTGAACTCAAATTCCCTTTTCTTATCTTCGGCATCCTTCAAAAGCTTGTCGTAATCTTCTTTTAACTTTGTCTTCTCTTCCTCAAGTTTCTTTATAACGCTTCCCATCTCACTTACTTCTTTTCTGTATCTGGAGGTTCCGCTCAGATAAATCATAATTGAGATAATCCACATAGCGATAAAGCCGATGATAAAAATAAGGACACTTGTAAGTCCTACAGATATGTTGCTAAATGTCCACCCCAAAAACTTCAGGTCAACAGTCGTTCCACTGTTCTGGACTATAAATATAAGGCTTATGGCAAGTACAATGAGCAGGATAATAAGAAATGTGTTGAAGCGCCTCATTGTAACCCTCTCTCTTCTTTTTCCTCTGGTTTCTCTGCGCTTACCTCACCTTCCTCAGGCTTTTCCTCAATGGGTTTTTCTTCCTCTTTTACCTGCGGAGCCTCCTCTGGTTTCTCTTCAGTAGGTTTTACTTCCTCTTTCTTCTCCTCGCTTGCTAATTCCTTTCTTATTCTCTCGATCTCTTCGTCTTTTTCTTTTATCTTATCTTCGACCTCTTTAATTGGGGCGATGACATCCATAAGGAGCTCCACTGCCTCTGGGGGTATCTTACCTTCCTGGTAGAGAGCATATACTTTCTTACCGATCTCTGAAAACTTGCCTCCCTTTGAAGTGTTCAATGTAGCAATCTCTGCTTGAAGTGCAGTAATTTTTGCAAGTTTTGCAGCCCTATCACCAACCTCTTTTGCGCCCTGTTTAAACTTGTTCCAAAATTCATCCATTTTATGCCTCTTTTTTTGGTTCTTCTTTCTTTGGCTTTATAAATTCGGAAAGAACCGTAAGAATTATAACAATCAGTGAAAGAATGATTGTGACTGCCACAAATGCTCCACCTGAATTAAGCGCAGGTATAAATGAGAAGATTATAAGGAGTAGCCCTACACCTGCTATACCAAGAGCCTTCCATCCCTTTTCCCGGTACTCTGAGATCCCGAAAACAATGAATAGAATACCAGCAATTATGCTTACTGTAACGTTTGTCGCTCTAGAAAGTGGAAGTAGACGTACCATTAAAATTACTGCAAGAAACAAACTTAAAAGCATACTGTTCATTTTTCACCTCCTTTTCTATTTTACAAACTTTTTAATCATATGTCAAGGGGGTTTCTCTTTCCCACTCTGTCACTGGCAGCCCTCTTTTTTTTATCATTGCAAGCCCTTTTTTGTGTCATTGGTAGCCCTTAGCGAAGCAATCGCCTTACCATTCACCAGCATTTGCATCAACTCCTTCTCCTCTGTAGTCCTCAGCTTAAATCGGGACATATCTACTAAGACCTCTTCTATTCTTTTCATCTACTCCTCCTTCTCTACCTGTTATAATTCCCTTTATCTTTGCTTTTGATAGTTCCTCAAGCAGTTCGTTTGGCAGAGGGGTAAATTCTTTCATCCTCAACCTCCGTTAGAATTGCATTTTAGAAACATTTTTGTTTGCCTTATTATTTTTCTACCCATTTCTCTTCCTTTCAATCAATAAATTTACTTAATTATATCATAATACAGTAATAAGTCAGGCTATAAATTTTAGATAATTAATCAGAAGATAAGGTTAAATAAATTAAATTAAGAAGTTAGCAATATTTCATTTTTTTATATAGTGGAGAAGTTATAGGAAGAATGTTGGTCTCAGATTCCTTACGAAGGTCTTAGAAACCTTTGGAGTAGTCAAATTCAAAGGCTTTTAAATATATAAACACCAAATGTTTTATCTTTTAAATTGGAATCAAAGGTAGGTGAGTGAAATTATCGCCTTTTCATTAATAAGCCTTCCTGCTAAATTAGTAAAGGCGAATTAATCCCCGTTGCAATAATACATAATTGACACGGAAGGCTTTTTAATTAAAATATCTGAGGTAGGTATCTTCGGGTAGTTCTATAGGAATAAGAAGAATCTTATGAAACTTACCAATTTTAACTGAGGAGAATGTGGATAAAGCAATTGAAGTAAGGAATCTCAAAAGAGTATATAGAAGGTTAAGAGAGCCTCCATTTGTGGCCGTGGATAATATGAATTTTGATGTCTACGAAGGAGAGATATTTGGGTTATTAGGGCCAAATGGCGCGGGGAAAACAACAGTAATAAAAATACTTTCAACACTTCTTTACCCCACTGAAGGTTTCGTAAGGGTTGGTGGGTTTGATGTGTATCGTGATGTGGAAAGCATAAGGAGTATCATAAATCTTGTAACAGGAGGAGAGGTTGCAGGCTATGGTATTCTTACGGTGAAGGAATCCCTCTGGATGTTCTCTCAGTTTTACGGCATTGAAACGAAAGAGGCCCTTAGAAGAATTGAGAAATATCTTAAGATCGTTGATATGTGGGATAGCAGGGATACATTTCTTAACAAACTTTCCACAGGAATGGTCCAGAGGATAAATCTTGTAAGAGGGCTTATTACCGACCCCAAAATACTTTTTCTCGATGAACCTACGCTGGGGCTTGATGTTGAGGGAGGGAGGATTGTAAGAGAGATTATAAAAACATGGATAGGTGAAAGGGAAGGAAGAACAGTCCTTCTTACGACTCATTATATGGCCGAAGCCGATGAACTCTGTGATAGAATTGCAATCATTAACAGAGGGAAACTTGTTGCCTGTGATACACCTGAGAATTTAAAGGCGTCAATTTCACAGGATAAGTACTTTGAGATTACCGTACCATATTCAAAAGACCTCAGGGAAGAGTTTCTCACAAATATTAACGGAAAGGTTTCTATAAGAGATTTTCCCGAAAATGGGGAATCCCTCATTTCTTTGAGCCTTGGAGAGGATAAGGAAATAGCAAATTTCATTACCATTCTTACTCAAAGAGGTCTCGAGATAAAAACATTTAGAAAGGTTGAACCAACTCTGGAGGATGTCTTCATTAAACTTGTTGGGAGAAAATTTGAGGATGAAGAAGCACGTTGAGCTTTTTGTAAGGACTGCTATTGCAAGAGGTTACGTCAGGGTAAAAGGACAATTTACCAGGGATGTTAACTGGTTGATTGCATCAGTTGTGGGTGGGTTTCTAACTATGGCAACATATGTTTATCTGTATAGAAGCATCCAGGCCCCTGAGGAATTCTCAGCAATGGTACTCATCGGAGGATTTATGACACCTTACTGGCTAAATGTCCTCTGGTCTGTGGCTGTGCAACTTTACTGGGAGAAGGAGATGGGAAACCTTCAAATAATTATTCTTTCTCCTGCACCTCTCTCTGCTTTTCTTCTTGGCCTCACAATTGGGGGGATGTTTCAATCAACAATAAGGGCAGTCATTATACTCCTTATAGGAATATTTGTCTTCAAGGTTTCATTGGTTATTTATAACATCTGGGTGGTTGTTGTGGTTTTTCTTATTTCCCTGTGTGCATTGTATGGAGTGGGGATGATGTTCTCTTCCCTGTTTCTATTCTATGGCAGAGAAATGTGGAGGGTTGCATCTATTGCCCAGGAACCTGTTTCCATTGCCTCGGGTATTTATTTTCCTATTAAACTTTTTGGAAGAGTCGCTGCAAGTGTTGTTTCACTTATTCCTCTTTCTCTTGGTCTTGATGCCCTCAGGCAACTTTTGCTCAAGGATTATGAACTTTATTTTCTGAACTGGAAAGTTGAAGTTTTAATACTTGTTGTAATGTGGGTTGTATTCACTTTTATTGCAATCAGATTACTCAACTATGTTGAGCAGATTGCAAAAAGAGAGGCAAGGCTTACACTAAGATGGCAATGAAAGGGCTTATTGCATCTATTTATATATCAATACAGGTTGAGAGTAACTGGACAAAGAAGTTTTTGTATCTTCTATATCTTTTCTTTGCACCACTCTCATCAATTCTTATTGTGTGTATCATCTATGGGTTTCTGGGACAGGGTTTTAACTCCCCCTCTTTTTACTTTGCACTCTTTGGAAGCCTTTCCTATTTCATCCTTGCTGATACATTCTTTAACACTGCCTATACTGTGATTGATGATAGAGAACATTACAGGGTGCTCAAATACATTATTGTTTCAAAGACATATTATATAGTATACCTGCTTGGAAGGGGCATTGGAAAGTTTGCTCTTTCATTTGTGGGTATTACCCTTAATCTTCTGTGGATTTTCCCTGTTTTCAATATAGATACACATTTTAGCCTTATTCTATTTGTTATCTCAATTGGAGTAGGTTTTGTGGGGGCGTTTGGGCTTGCTCTCCTTTTTTCCTCGTACTATCTCCTTGCTATAAGGGAGGAAACATCACTCCTTGATGTACTTTTTGGGGGGTTGTACCTTATAAGTGGCGCTATGTTTTCTCCCACGGTATTACCGGGGATTTTATCAAAAATTGCTTCCTACTTTCCTATTTCTACAGCTATTGAAATGACAAGATTTTCAATATTTGGAGGTCATCTTACTCCATATTTTCAGGGCACACCTTTTTCCCAATTTATGTTTATCTTTATAGTATCAAATATCATCTCGCTTCTGGTTGGTCTTGTAATGTTTGAAATAGCACTTTCTTCAGCAATAAAAAAGGGCTATATTGATGTAACAACAGCATTTTAGGGAGGTAAGAATGAGTTATGTAACAACTAACGGTGTAAAACTTTTTTATGAGGAACAGGGTGAAGGAGAACCCCTGTTGCTTCTCAATGGCATTTTTATGTCCACAAAAAGCTGGGCTATTATCTCAAATGTCCTTGCCAAAAAATACAGGGTCATTTTGCACGACTTTAGAGGTCAGGGATTATCGGATAAACCTTCAGGAGATTATACATTTAATATGCACTCAGACGACATCAAAGGCTTGCTTGAAAGCCTTAACATAAAAAGTGCGCATATTGCTGGTACTTCTTATGGTGGAGAGGCAGGGATGGATTTTGCGTCAAGATTTCCTGAAATGGTGAAGACCCTTACAATAATTTCCTCCGTTAGTGAAATAGATATGGGGCTTAAACTTATCTGCGAAAGATGGATCAATGCACTTCTTACAAAGGATGCCGAAGTCTTTATAAAGGAATGGCTCAACGATACTTATTCGGAACAATTTTTGAAGAATACATACAGCATTATCCACCCTAAGATTCTTGAAAGTTTCGAAGACTTTGATTACAGTGCCTGCAAAAGGCTTATGGATTGCTTTATGACCCTTGAGAAAAACCCGCAAACAGGTAAGCTTTCCAGTATCACTGCCCCGACACTTGTTATTGCAGGGGAGCTGGATACACTGAAGCCCCTGAAGTATTCTGAAATTATCCACAGAGCCATAAAAAACTCAGAGCTTCATGTGGTGAAGGGGGCAGGACACGCAGTAACTGTGGAAAGGCCTCAGGAAATTCTTACCCTTATTCTCGGTTTCATTGAAAAGACAGAGCTTCTTCAAAGCTGAATTTGGTATGAGCAAAAACTATTTATAAAACCATACTTAAATTTTACGGGGAAGTGTTTTAAAAGGTAGTTAAGGAGGATGTTATGGAAGATATCATTGAAGTTATAAAGAGCAGGAGGAGTATAAGGGCATATAAAAAGGAAAAGATTCCTCGTGAACTTGTTATGAAGATTCTTGAGGCGGGAAGGTGGGCACCTTCTGCTTCAAACAATCAGCCGTGGAGGTTTGTCGTTATAGAAGATGAAGAGATTATCCAGCAAATTGCCTTCGAGTCAATAGCTTTTGGGATAAATATGTTTGTAAGATATGCAACACTTATTATTGCCATTTATTCGCCTGTCAAGCACAGATGGGTTGATGTGGATTGCGGTATGTGTGCACAAAATATGATGCTTGAGGCTCATTCACTTGGTATTGGAAGTTGTTTTGTAGGGGCTTTCAGGGAGAAAGCAGTGAAAAACACCCTTGGCATTCCTGAGAAGGCACGCATCATTGGCTTGATAACGTTTGGTTTCCCTGCACAGGTAAAAGAAACAAAGGCAAGGTTGCCCCTCGAGGAACTTGTGAGCTTCAATAAAGTTTCGCAGAATGTAAAGACACCCTCACTTATTCAAAGGACCTTTTTAGAGATTAGCGGAAGATTGTTCAGAAGAAAGTCTTCTTAATGAGGATTGCAGTTTCCGCTCTCTCACTCTGAGGTGTTCTCTGCCGTGGAGGTTCTCCTCCTTAAAGGAGAGATTGCCACGGCTCAATTTGAGGAGGTGAATTGACCCTCCTCAATACTCCACCCAAAAAATTTACTACGAGATTGCTTCGTCGGCGAAAGACACGCCTCCTCGCAATGACAAGAAAAAACAAAAGACACTCCCGCTTGACTTCGTCAGGGAAAGGAGTGCGCAATGACAAGAAAAAAACGAAAGACATTCCCGCTTGACTTCGTCAGGGAAAGGATTGCGCAATGACACCCGCTTGTTGTCACTGCGAGCCGACTTTGCGAGGGGTCTCCTTCTTAAAGGAGAGATTGCCACGGTCGCCCTTCAGGCTCCCTCGCAACTTGGTTTTCTTGGCTTAGGCGCTCAACCTCCACTGGCAGAATGGGGGGCAATGCTTTCAGGGAGCATTCATTCAATTACGGGTGGTTACTGGTGGGTTGTAACCTTTCCGGGAATTGCTATACTTCTTTCAGTTCTGGGCTTTAATCTTTTTGGGGATGGACTCAGGGATGCACTTGATCCACGATTGAGAAATAGAGGAATGTAATTTTACTTACTGTAATCTATGGTGACCTTTTTCTCTAAAGGGTCCCAGAGAACTGTGGCGCCAAGGTTTTCTGCCACAAACCTCAATGGAAGAAATGTTCTTCCTTCAATAATAAATGGCACAATTGAGTTATTCTGTGGGTCAATGAAGGCAGGGTTTCCATCTACCATTGCGAGGGGATTCCCTATCCAGAGCTCTATGCTCTTTTTGTGAAGGAGTGTTACCTTTCTTTCTTTTTCACTCCATGTGACTGTTGCGCCAAATGGCTGGGCAACATAACGAACCGGGACAAATGTTCTGCCCTCCTCTATGAATGGGGAGGCTTCCATCTTCACAAGGATTCCATTTACATAAACAAAAGGCTTTCCAATGTAAAACTCAAGTTTTACATTATTGGGGGTTTCCTCCGTCATAACGATGGGTTTTGCTTCAACAGGACCTGAAGGAGTCGATGAGTTTCCAGCACTGTCAATCGTTACCACCCAGTAGTAGTAAGGGGTATTTTTAAAAGGGCCTGAATCAATAAAATAATGCACAGACTCTTTCACACTTCCTATAAACATTGATTGGGACATATCAGGCATAGTGGAGCGGTAAACTTCGTAGCTTTTTGTGGGGTTACTTCCAGCACTTTCCTTCTGCCAGCTCAATTTTACCCTGTTTACCATCGCTTCGCCTGTAAGGTTCGGGACACTCCCTGGGAGTCTTAATCTTTCAAGTATCTGAATCTCGGCAGCATTCTTCTTTATAACATCTTCCGTCCCATTATCTGAGGTAACTTTGATTGTCTCAAATTCTACTATGGTTTTGTCTGGTATTGTTTCACTGACAGAAGCAAACTCAATAGATACTAATTCCATTTCACCTGAAATTGGTCCATCTTTTGTAAGTGCCTCTATGAAGATTGCATTATTATCCCAGGATAAATTTTTAAACTCAAAAGATTCGCTGAGTGCAGTGACGGATACAACCTTTAAAAAATTCCCGTCGTATGTAATTTTTGAACTAATTTCATTAATCAGTTTTAAGGGGGAGGAGATTTTGATAGAAATAAAAGCCCTCTCATCCACTCTCAGGGTTGCCTCAGATGGCTCAAGATAAAGTTCCACAGAGGAACGTAAAGTTCTGGCTTTAACAACAACGCTCGTTTCCATACCATTTATGCTGAACACTATCGAGCCTGAAAGCTCCTCACCTTCCTCAAGCCATCTTGAGTCGATAGCTACAGTAAATGTGGTGGCAGTATTGAAACTTAAAGGGTAAACAGAAATCCACTTCGGAGCGGAACTTACGATACCAGAATTTACCCAACCAGCGAATTCTATTCTTATGTTTTTAAATAAAGAAACCCCCTTGTAAATCTCCCCGAAGTCTATGGATGATGGCAGAGTAACTATCTCAATTTCATCTTTAATAGGAACGAGGCTTTTTTCTAAAAAAGTTGTTGTACCTTCCGAAACATTCCCTTCAAATTCAACAATCTCAAAGTGCTCTTTTACGAGGGTAATTATATAAATTCCGCTTGCAACTGTTAAGAAGGCAGGTGTTTTCATTCCTGTGCTGGCGCCATTTACATAAATCTCTGCTCCCTGTGGGTTAGTGCCTATAAAAAGTCCAGAAGTACCTTCATAAATCTCAATCTCTTTTTCAAAGCTTGCATAGGGGACCGGGAAGTTTAGATTTTGTGGATAGGTATCCCCATTGAGAAGGTACAGCGTATATAGAATTCTATACCTTCCTTTTAGTGCACCGAAAACTCCAACAGGTATATCCAGGGTAAGCGTTCTATAATCCCCTTTTAAGGAAACCTCTAATTTATTCAGAGATTCGTATACCTTATTACCTGCCAAATCGGTGAGGACGACCTCCATAAAATGGGAAAGAGGAAGGTTATCAGGTACATTCAACATAAGATCCAGTGAAACAGTGTCTGAATAAGTCAAAGGGGTTGTTATTTGCAAAGTTGTATCTGACACAGGATAATCAAAGACAGATATCGTTGTCTCTACCTGTGGGGTAAATACATCCTCTCCTTTGAAAAGAGCAAGGGAGGCTTCGTAAATTCCTGACTCCTCAAGCATAACTTCGAATGAAACTTCAGTATTTGTACCCGGTTCAACGCCGTGAGTAATTGGTGTTTTGAGTAAAAGCATTTTGGAATCTTTTGAAAGCCTCAACTGTGCTTCGTATCCTTTGATAAAAAGAGCATTCCAGGTTGTTGTCCCCACATTTTGAAAGAGGAATGAAATCTTAAAAGTTCTTCCTCTGGGGGCTATGAAGTTTTCAGGTGCATAAACAAGTCTTGCATTGTTCCCTTCATAGATACCCGAGAAAAGATCACCATAGTGATAGGGAGTTGGTGTAGGAATCCACTGAGGCTGTGGGAGAATTGAAAGGGGGTCAGGCCTTGAAATGCTCACCGGTTCCCAAAGTGGCTGTCCGTCATCCCCGATAATTAATCTTGAGATATTGTTGAGTACTTTCTCCTGATACCTTCTTCCTTCTGGATTTGCGGGATGGTTTGTATAAGAAAATCCATTGTAAGCCCATATGGCGTAGTACCAGTTCTCGAGGACATTTCTATCCCTGTCTCCCACCCCGGGTGTTATCTTCCATTTCCCATCAAGGATCTTTGCTCCAATCTCAATATTATAGAAGATATCAGTTTTTAGCCTTTCGATGTCTGATCTACCAGTGCTATTAATCTGCATAATTCCAATATCAAAGGAGCCGCTTGTGTTATAGTGGATAAGTGGCTCACCATTTGCATCAAACTGCCTCCAGCCAGATTCTGTATAGGCAATACCCATAAGAATTACAGAGGGGATATTGTATTCTAAAGCTGCTTCCTTTAGTTTTGCCCTGATAATAGTATGAGTTGGGTTGGCATCGACCTGTGGCAAACTGGTTGCTACCCCCAGTATAATACTTGCTGTGATTAATATCGTAAGAATATTTGCAATTCCCTTTCTCATTGCTCTTTCTTCTCCACATTGGAAAGAATTTCTATTGCACGTCTGAGAATCTCCTCTTTTTTCTCTTTTATAAATGGGTCGTCTTTTGAATCAAGGTATCTTTCAATTGCTTCCTGCGGGGAGATAGTGACTTTAAATGTGCTTTTGAATGCCTGCTCGTACATTGTTCTTCTGTCCTCAATGCCTGTAAAGGCCAGGGCAACATTGGAAACCTTTTCAATGATATTTTTAAGTTTTTTCTCATCGGAAAAGTCCCCAGAAACGATAACCCTTACGATGGACTCTTTTACTTTATCAAAATCGATATTTTCAAGCGCACTCTCGTTTTTCAGGTTTATCGTAAGGAAGTTCCTTGAGTAAGGATTTTTAACGAAGGAGAATGAGATACTTTTTGAAGATTCGTCAATATCAATATCGTAGAAGCCCTTGTCATCCATTTCTTCGCCGAAATTTATCCTGTCAATGGACCCTGCATAAACAAATGGGTGGCCGAATTTCTTTGAAGTAAGGATTTGCCTTTTATGAAAGTGTCCGAGTGCAATATACGAAAATTCCTTTCTGTCAATTTCCTCCACGGATATAGGGGTGTCAACGGTAAAGCTGCTGTAGGCCTCTTCTCCCACGACTCCTTCTGAGAGAGGGAGGTGGGCAACAAGGATTGCTGGCAGTGTTTTATCAATTTCTGGTAAAAGCTGATTCAAACCTTCTATGATTTTTTGATTCATGATGATACCGGCTTCCACCTCGCTTTTCTCTCTGAATTCCTCCTTTGCCAGCAGATTTCTTTTAAAAGGGTAGGGGATTGTTAGAATGTTTAAATCCCCAATCCTTATATACTCCATCTTCTTTGAGATTCTCACTCCCTCTACTGCAAGCATCCTGTATACATCAAGGTGTATGTTTCTTTCAGGATTTGGAGGACCATCGTGATTGCCTGTAACAATAAGGACTTCTATCCCTGCCTGTGTAAGCCTTTTTACTTCTCTTGCAAACCCCATCTCAAGAGAGGAGGAAGGGTCCCTTGCTTCAAACAGGTCTCCTGCGATGATGAATAGTTGAGCATTATGTGAGATTGAATAGTCAATTGCAAAAGAGAGGGGCTTAAACCTTTCGTAATTTTCTTCTCTGAATGTTAAAAATCCCAGGTGAAGGTCAGCAGTGTGTATAACTTTCATCCCGTGTGGTACCCTCCGTCACAGAATATTGACGTCCCTGTTATATATGAAGATTCCTCCGACAGGAGAAATTTAATAAGACTTGCAACTTCTTCTGGTTTTCCCTCTCTTTTGAGGGGGATTCTTTTAAGGAGTTCCTCATTTTTTGCTGAAAATTCTTCGGCGAAGAAGTCTTCTGTCATCCTTGTGCGTATGAGTCCAGGGATAACAGCATTTACCCTGATTTCTCTTTCTCCGAGTTCCGGGGCAAGCGCATTTGTAAGGCTTATTAAACTTCCCTTGGCGAGTGCATACCCGCTTGAAGGTGGCGTGCTTTTGTAGAAGGCATCTATAGAGGAGATAAACACAACACTTCCCCCCTTCTTCATCAGGGAGAGTACACCTTTGAGTATCTCAAAACCTGATAACACATTGACTGTGAGCATCTCCTTTACTTCCCTTAATCTGAATGTTTCGCAGGGTTCCGGGTATGTAACACCTGCACAGTGAACGAACCCGTTCAATACATCAGTCTTTTCGAAAACCCTATTGACAATGACTTTATAGGAGTTTTCATCTCTTAGATCACTTTTAATAAAGTCTATTGTTGGGTCAATCTCCAAAACCTCCATCATATGGGAATCATCTCTCCCGGTTGCAATGACTTTTGCTCCCTCCTTTGATAACATTAAGGAAGAGGCTCTCCCTATGCCAGAAGAGCCTCCCGTTATCAGAAAAACCTTTCCTTTAAATTCATCCACCCTTATAGGGTATAAGGCAAAGGAATTTTAATCTTCCTTCACCAATATTCTTATAGGAGTGAGGTTGGTCAGGTCTTACAAATATAGCAGTATTAGGACCTGCTTCGGTGCTTTCATCCCCTTCAGTAATTAATACTTTTCCCTCAAGGACAAATACTTCGTGCTCCCAGGGATGAGTATGAATAGGAATAACAGCATCCTTCTCGAGTTCGAAGTATCTCATTGCAAAATTCTTTGCACCATCGCTATCCTTTATAAGCCATCTGATTGTTGCACCATCTACCTTTGCTCCATTCATTTCAACTGATGATGGACTAATTTCCTCAGGTCTTACAACCTTCATTAAATCACCCCCATAAATTCTTTTGCAATCTCAGCACCCCTGTCAAGTGCCTTTTCGTTCAGTTCTATAAGAGATGCTTTTCTACCTGTTAAGATTACACTCATTGCCTTTTTGAGAGTAGTAAGTGACACGGGCTTTTCTATCTCTGTATAGGCGCCAAGGAGTATCATATTCATAACCTTGGGACTTCCTATTTCCTCAGCTACAGACTGGACATCAATTTGCAGTACCCTTACATCGTTTCTTCTTACCTCTCTTGGGACAAGGCTCTTGTTAATAATAATAACTCCATTCTCCTTTACTGTCGGTTCAAACTTATCCAGAGAAGGCAGGTTAAAAACGATAATTGCATCAGGCTTTGAAACAATAGGGGAGGCAATGGTTGTATCAGAAATTACCACATGGCAATTTGCAGTACCCCCTCTTTGTTCGGGGCCATATGACGGGAGGAATGTTACGTATTTATTTTCCTCCATACCTGCTTCTGCAAGGAGTTCCCCCACAAGCATTACACCCTGACCACCAAATCCTGCAATAACAACTCCCTTTCTCATATTATTCCACCCCCTTAACAACCCTGAATTCCCCGATTGGAAAAACAGGCAGTACTTCCTTTCTAATTCTTTCCAGGGATTCAACAGGTGTCATCTTCCAGTTGGTAGGGCAATTTGAGACAAGCTCCACAAGAGCATACCCCAGACCTTTTAATTGTGTATTGAAGGCCTTCTTAAGAAATTTCTTTGCCTGAAGGATATGTTGCGTGTTATCAAGCGCCCCACGAGCAATATAAGCAGGGCCGTCCATTGTTGCAAGCATTTCAGGGAGATGTATGGGGAATCCGTTCATCTCAGGCTTCCTTCCATATGGGGATGTTGTAGTTACCTGCCCTATAAGTGTAGTCGGGGCCATCTGTCCTCCTGTCATACCGTAGTTCCCGTTGTTGATAAATACCGTTGTAATATTTTCTCCTCTTGCAGCAGCGTGTATCGTCTCTGCAATGCCAATGGATGCAATATCTCCATCGCCTTGATATGTAAGGACAAATGTCTCGGGATGTACCCTTTTAACTCCTGTTGCCATGGCACATGCTCTTCCATGAGCTGCCTCAAGTGCGTCTGTTTCTATAAAATAATACCCGAGCACTGCGCATCCAACCGGCCATACAATTACAGTCTTCTTCGTGAGGTCCATCTCTTCAAGAAGTTCTGCAATTAGCCTGTGTGCAACGCCGTGAGTGCACCCGGGGCAGTAAGATGTATCCCTTTTAGCGATGGGTGATGGTACCTTATAGATTGTTTTCATATTACTCATGTTGACCTCCAAGATGCTTTTTGAACTCTTCGAGTACTTCTTCTGCGGAAGGGACAATACCCCCCATTTTTCCGTAGAAATATACAGGCCTTGCACCATTTAAAGCAAGTTTTACGTCCTCAATCATCTGACCTGCATTCAATTCTGTGTCAAAGAAGAATTTTACTTGATTGGCTCTGTTTTCAATGGTTTTTGAGGGGAATGGCCATACTGTAATGGGCCTTATCAACCCTACCTTTATTCCTTCACTTCTTGCAAGCTCAATTGTTGTCTTTGAAATTCTTGCCATTGTTCCGAAGGCAGTGATTGCATACTCGGCGTCGTCCATCCTATACTCCTCTACCATTACTTCCTGCTCCTCAATCTTTCTATACTTTTCCTGAAGATGGAGGTTCATCTTCTCGAGCCCTTCTGGAGCAAGATCAAGAGAGGTGATGATAATTCTATCCTCACGATCACCCTGACCAACAGTAGCCCACTCAGGTACCTTAAATTTTGTAACATCAACAGTTTCCTTGAACTCTACTGGCTCCATCATCTGTCCGAGAAGTCCATCAACAATTAGCACTACCATGATTCTATACTTCTCTGCCAGATCGAATGCCTTTAAAACAAGGTCAACCTCTTCCTGAAGTGTATGAGG
Organism: Caldiserica bacterium UBA4770; assembly: GCA_002403335.1. GTDB lineage: Bacteria > Caldisericota > Caldisericia > Caldisericales > Caldisericaceae > UBA4770. The sequence goes on along the minus strand of DHHO01000011.1, from coordinate 6,308 downwards.
GGCAATAACAATTGTATGGTAATCTCCATGTCCTCCTCCTTTCGTTGCCTGGAAGTAGTCTCCCTGTGCAGGGGCTATATCTCCAAGCCCCGGACCTCCTCTCATTACGTTTGCAACAACGCAGGGTACATTTGAGTTTGCAATGTAACTAAAGCCCTCCTGCATAAGGCTGATTCCAGGGCTTGAGGAAGAAGCAAATACCCTTGTGCCCGTGCAGGCTGCACCATAAATCATATTGATGGCAGCGACTTCGCTTTCTGCCTGGAGGAATATCCTGCCTACCTCTGGCATTCTTCTTGAAAAATACTCGGGTGTTTCATTCTGTGGTGTGATGGGATATCCGAAGAAAGCCATTGCACCTGCTTTTATGGCGGCTTCAGCAATTGCCTCGGCACCCTTCATCAAGATCTTCTCGCCCATTTATGCCTCCTTCTTTACTGGTTCAGCTTTTCTAATTTCCTGGATTGCCATATCGGGACATATAAAATAGCAGAAACCACAGGAAATACACTTTTCGTTATCAAACAATTCAGTGGGGTGGTAACCCCTTGAATTGATCTTATCAGAAATCCTCAGAACATGAGTAGGACAGATAGAAACACACAAACCGCAGCTTTTACACCGCTCTTCGTTGATGATAACTTTTAAATCATCCATAATGCCTCCTTCTTATATTTAAACTCCAAAAATTGGGAGTGGATTCACGAAAAGTTTGAGAGGAAAATAGGGAAGGTCAATTGAATCGACAAGCTCTTTGTGGTTTTCATCCACGCACAAAAATGCGATAGGAATATTAAGCTCGTTTGAGACTTCCCTCACAATGTCATATCCTTCTCTCACAATTTCACTGGTTGTTTCCCACCTTAGATGTGTGTTGAGGACAAGGTGGGTCACTTTCATTCTTGATGCATCCTGAATTTTTTTGATTGCTTTGATAATCTCCACTTTGTTTGATGTTTCGGGCCTTCTTGTGTTTATAATAAAGAAAAAGTTGTAAAGCCCTTCTCGGATGATCTCTCTAAACTGCGCAATAGAACCTGCTCCATATGGGTCTCCACCTACATCAAGGATTTTGTAGATATCCTTATCCATGAGTTTACCAATAACATTTTTTGGAAAAACAGGAAGGTCTATCGCTCTTGTAAGTTCTGGTGGTGAAACAATTTCAAATCCATAAGGAGTTAATTTATCCTTAATGTCCCTGATCCTCACGTACGGCTTTACAATGTCCATATCGAATAGCACTGTATTGAAACCGCTTTGGTGCATCTTTATGGCAAGGTTTATAGAGACCTCTGTTTTCCCTGAGCCGATTTTACCTCCAAATATCTGGAATTCGTGTTCAAGAATACTTTTTGGGTCAAATTCTCTCATAAGTCTTTTCTTTTTCCTCTCCTCTGAGTACCCTTAATACACCCAGCGCAAGTGCTCTCATCTCATCCTCTCCTGCATAGACAAGAACTGGCGCAATAAAGGATACCCTCTCCTGGATCCAGTTAACAAGTATATCTGAATTTGCAAGCCCTCCTGTAAGCACTATTGCGTCAACTTCACCCATAAGCACTGTTGCCATCTCCCCGACTGACTTTGCAACCTGATATGCCATTGCTTCATAAACAAGCCTTGCATATTCATCATTATCTGCAATTCTTTTTTCAACTTCAATTGCAGAGTTTGTACCGAGATGTGAGACGAGACCGCCTTTTCCTGCAAGCATTTTTTTCATTTCCTCGTATGTGTACTTCTTCGACAGGCACAGGTCTATAAGACTGATGGTTGGAAGTCCTCCTGCTCTTTCTGGTGCAAAGGGACCATCCCCATTTAGTGCATTATTAATGTCAACCACTCTTCCTTTGCGGTGAGCTGCAACAGAGATACCTCCTCCAAGGTGAACAACAATGAGGTTCAATTTATCATAAGGCCTGCCTACATCTTTTGCAACAAGCCTTGCAACTGCTTTCTGGTTCAGGGCATGCCAGATTGCCTTCCTCTCAATTCCTTTAAGCCCCGAATACCTTGCAAGTGGCTCCATTTCATCCACCACAACGGGGTCAACGATAAAGGAAGGTATACCATACCTATCTCCAAGACTCTTTGAGATAATAGCACCCAGGTTAGAAGCATGCTCTCCGTATCTTCCCTCCAGAAGGTCCTGAACCATACCCTCATTTACTTTATATGTGCCAGATTCAATTGGGTGGAGAAGCCCGCCCCTACCAGCAATGGCTGAAAACTCTTCAATCCTGAAATTATTATTCTTGAGTTCTCCCAGAATAACGCCGACCCTGAATTCATACTGGTCAACAATTTTATCAAAGTTCTTTACCTCTTCGGAAGAGTGCCTGATTGTCTTCTCGAAGACAGAGGTTTCCCCATCAAAGACTGCAATTTTTGTTGAAGTAGACCCAGGATTGATGACAAGTATTTTCTCCATAACTCCTCCTGAAAATAAAATTTATTGAAAAAGTACTGAAATCTGTAGAATTTCTTTCAAAAGATTTAAAGTAAAATGCAGTCATTTAGTACAATCACCTTTTTCATTTAACAAAAAATTATAACACTCCTTCTCTATAAAATACAATGCATTATACACCAAAATTTGGTGAGATAAAAATTTTTGACAAAATTTCAGGGGAGGGCAAATGGGAGAGAAGAATGTTAAGAGATTATGTAAATGCAATGAAGGTATATGATAAAGTTCGGATTGTTTCATCACAATTCGAGGGGGTGTGAAGACTCTCCTTATGGCCCCACCCTGCTCCCCCTGTCATTCTGAGCCGTCTTCTTCCGAGGGGTCTTTTTTCCTTTATTTGTCACTGCGAGCTGACTTTGCGAAGCAGTCTCGACTTTTACTTTGAGGAGGTAAGAGGACCCTCCTCAATACTCCACCCTGCTCCCCCTGTCATCCTGAGCCGTCTTTGCGAAGGATCTCCTCCTTAAAGNNGCACTCCTTCGCAATGACGGGGTGGGGACATTAAAAGAGGGATTGCTTCGGTCGTAAAAGACGCTCCCGCCTGACTTCGTCAAGGAAAAGAGTGCGCAATGACAACCTACTTTGTCATCGCGAGCTTCTGCTTTTAAGGAAGCGTGGCGATCTCGCCTTTCCATTCGTCTGTCATCCTGAGCCGTCTTTGCGAAGGATCTCCTCCTTAAAGAAGAGATTGCTTCAGTCGTGAACAACAAATGCACTCCTTCGCAATAACGGGGTGGGGACATTAAAAGAGGGATTGCTTCGGTCGTAAAAGACGCCTCCGCCTGACTTCGTCAAGGAAAAGAGAGCGCAATGACGGAGAGAGGGTCATTGCAAGCCCCCTTTTTTTGTCATTCGTACCCCCCCTTGACAGAAAAATTTTTTGGGTTATAACTTATACGGATATCCGAACAACTATGGAAAAAAATGAAGGAGTAGCTCTCTACTTTAAGTTAAAAGAAATTCTCGAGCAGAGGATTAAGTCAGGTTTTTATCCTGTTGGAACCACGCTCCCTGCAGAGAAACAATTGATGCAGGAGTTCAATGTAAGTAGGGAAACAGTCCGTCGGGCAATAAAAGTGCTCGAAGATTTTGGCTACATCAAAACCAGGCAGGGAATGAAAACTTATGTTTTAAGGGCAAATCCATTTGATGCAATTGAACCCATTGCAAGCTTTTCCGCAGAGCTTCAATCAAGAGGATACAGTGTCGGAACAAAACTTTTAAAGAAGAGTTTTATGGATGCACCATCCGATATAAAGACTATCCTACAGTCAGATAAGACCCTCTATACAAAAAGGATCAGGTTTGTAAATAACATTCCTTTTGCAGTAGAGGATTCGTATTTTTCAGAGGACATTGCAGGCTTAATGAGCGGTAAAAACCTGGAGCATTCTTACTATCATCTCATTGTTCATGAATGCGGTGTGGAGGTTTCAAAAATTACTCAGGAGATCTCTTCCCGCGTCTCCACCAAGGAAGAGGAAAGGTTGTTAGGGCTTTCACCCAATACTCCCATGCTTGTCATTAAAAGAATATGGTTCAAAGAAGATAAGCCGTTCTATTACCTTGAGTTCATTGCAAGGAGCGATGTTTATTCAGTTAAAAGTGAGGTAAAGATATGAAGGTAAAGGAGACATTTGAAAGAGGCGAGCCTTTAAGCGAAACCTTTATAAAAGAGGTTGAAGAGGTTGTTGGAGAGAAAAATGTGTTAAGGAGCGAGGCTCACCTGATTGGGTACTCTCTTGATTACTGGATGTTTGGTGTGTTCCTTTCAAAAGATGGAGTGCTGCCTTCTCTTCCTGAACTTGTTGTTTCTCCCGCCGACACCGCAGAGGTGCAGAAAGTTCTTGAACTCGCCAATAGATACGGGGTGACGGTAACTCCCTTTGGAGGGGGGTCAGGCGTTCTTGGTGGAGCAATTCCTCTTAAGGGTAGTATTATTTTGAATCTGCAGAGGATGAACCGCTTTATTTCATTGGACGAATTTTCTCTAACAGGGGAAGCAGAGGCAGGCATTATCGGTGCAAACCTTGAGAGGGAACTGAACTACCGGGGTTACTCAATGGGAAATATTCCTCAGTCGTTATTCTGTTCAACCCTTGGGGGGTGGGTTTCAACAAGGGCTGCAGGGCAATTCTCAACAGGGTACGGAAAGATTGAAGATATGATTCTGGGACTTGAGGCAGTTCTCCCCACAGGTGGAATTGTTAATATAAAGCCACAACCTCGAAGGTCCGTTGGGCCGTCTCTTATGAATCTCTTTCTTGGAGGGGAAGGGGCATTCGGAATTGTAACAAAAGCATATTTCTCTGTTCATCCTTTGCCTGAATACACTGCAAAGCAATCATTTGCTTTTTCCTCAATGGGGGAGGCTCTTAATGCAGTGAGGCAGGTATTGAGGAGAGGTGCCATCCCTGCCTGCGTGAGGATCTTTGATACTGCTGAGACTGCCCGTTATTTTGGTGCACCAAAGGAAAGCGGTACACTCAAAACCCTTGGCAAACTTTTAAGAAGGGAGGTTATCACTTCTGTTGTGCAGATTGCCTCTCTTTCCAAGGCAAAGGAAAAGATTGATAATGCTGAATTACTTAAAGATAAAGTAAGCGTCATATTTATTTCTGAAGGTAACAGGAAGATTACACAGGTTTACGAGTCTCTCATCAGTGAGATCTGCGAGGGATTAAATGGTATCCCCCTTGGCGAAAAGCCTGTTGATATATGGCTTAACGAAAGATTTGATGTGACTCTTGCCCCTATTATCATGCAAAACGGAGGTATTGTAGATACGATTGAGGTTGTATCCCTTTTCAAAGATTGCGGAAGTCTTTATAGAGATGTTGTTGATTCAATGGAAAAGGTAAAAGGGGCAGTTTCTGTTTCGGGGCACTTCTCCCATTTCTATAGGGAAGGTGCCTGTCTCTATGTGACATTTGCAGGTTTTCCCTCTGATAAGGAGAGGTTCTACAGGGAGATGTGGGACAGAGCAACGGAAGCTACTCTTAGAAACAATGGTTCCATAAGTCACCACCACGGCATTGGCTTTTTCAGGGCAAAGTATATGGGTGAGGAGCTTGGAGATTCAGGGCTTGAGATGTTAAGGGACCTCAGAGAATCCATTGACCCGAACCACATTTTAAACAGAGGGAAGCTCACGGAGGAATGAAATGAAGAAAGATATGCTTCTTAATTGTGCCCTGTGCCCCAATATGTGTAAGTTTGCATGCTCTGTTTATCTTGCAACAGGTTGCGAGACATTCACTCCTCAGAAAAAGGCAAGGGAAATATATTATGAAAAGAAAGGGCTTATTGAGGACAGAAAGGATTTTGCCCGCCTTTTAGGTAACTGCTCTCTGTGTGGTGCCTGCAAATCCTTCTGTATATTTGATGATTTTGACCTCAGGGATTTTATTATTGAGGGAAGAAGTGTTTTATATAAGGAGGGCTTAATCCCCCCTGAAACAAGAGTGAGGGTTCTAAACACTCTTAAATATGGTAGCCCCGATGGCTCCCGCAAGACGCTTGAAAAAGGTGAGGGGGACATACTTTATTTTGTTTCCTGCTCCACCTTTAGCGATACGGAGATACTTGCTTCCACAGAGAAAATTCTTGCAGCCTCCAGGCTTCCCTTTCAGGAGGTTGGTGGGGGTGCATTCTGCTGTGGCGCTCCTCTTTATTTTGCAGGTGCCATTGGCGATTTCAAAAAGGTTGCCCATAATATGAAGGAAGAATTTGAAAAGAGGAAAGTAAAACAGGTTGTCTCAAATTGTCCTACCTGCATCAGGATGTTTAAGGAGATTTATCCTAAAATGGGCATTAAAATGGATATAGAATTTCA
>DHHO01000001.1 GCA_002403335.1 Caldiserica bacterium UBA4770 | reverse complement strand
GTAACCAAAAGTGTTAAAACTATGTACCTCTCTCTAAGTTTCGACCACAGAGCAATAGATGGAGCACCGGCTGCAAGGTTCTTACAGAGGGTAAAACAATATTTTGAGGAGAGTGATCAAATTGAGTGAATGGAAAAAGTTTGTCATTGAGTTTGGATTTGGAATAGACCAGCACGGACAGGATCCCACACATGCTGCAATAAAAGCAGTCAAGGATGCCATATCAAGGTGTTATCTTACGGGCATATCAGAGCTTGGTTTAAAAGAAATGAAAATTGAGGTTCTTATTGGTGTACCTCATGCTGATCAAGTGGATATCGAAGCAGTGAAGAAATCATTTCCACTTAATTATGAAAAAGATATTAGAGTTGTTGATGGAGGGCTTATGGCAGAGGGATTTAAATTTGAAGAATTAGGAGATACAAGCAACGAGATTATTCTTGCTGTAACTTCTATAACGGTACTTGCAAGATGAAAAATACAATTGGAATTATTGCGAATCCTCAATCTGGAAGGGACATTAGAAGGCTTATTGCTCATGCAAGTGTATTTGACAATATGGAGAAGGCGAGTATTGTTGAAAGGTTGCTGACCATATTCGAGGAACTTGGAGTAAAAAAAGTGCTTGCAATGCCAGACGGATTTGGTATTGTAAATACTGCCCTCTATTCACTTGGACGTATAAATATCAATGTAGAATTTATTCAAATGAAGACGTGGAGTACCTGGGAAGATACATACGAGGCAGCAAAAATTATGAAAGATGAATGCGATGTAATTGTTGTCATAGGCGGAGATGGAACCAATAGAATTGTGGCAAAAGTTGTTGATAATACCCCCGTCGTACCCATTTCAACAGGGACAAACAATGTCTTCCCGTATATGATAGAAGCAACCGTTGCAGCTGAAGCGGCTGCTTCTATTGCCCTTGGAGTTGTCAGTAAAGACGAAATTACACATAAAACCAAAAGAATTGAACTTTTAGAAAACGGGATTCTTAAGGACATCGCATTGATTGATGCTGCAGCAACAACCTATTCCTTTGTTGGAGCAAGGGCAGTATGGGAACCTGAATCACTGCTGGAACTTGTATTAAGTAGAGCATTGCCATCAAATATAGGGCTTAGCTCTATCGGTGGAATTCTAAAAGAGATTGATGATGAAGATATGGGAATTTATATTGAATTCGGAGAGGGAAAGAAAATAAAAGCCCCAATTTCCCCCGGTGTTTTAAGGGAGATCAAGGTTAAGGATTTTAAGGTTATTGCACTCGGCGAGGAAATAAAGCTTAAGAGCTCCTCTTCCATGTTCGCTCTTGATGGAGAAAGGGAGGTAGACCTCCGGGGAGAGATCAAAGCACGTATTACAAGAGAAGGCCCAGCAGTTGTTGAGTACAGAAAGGCAATAGAAATCGCTTCGAAAAGAGGGCTTTTTAAAATCAATTAGTTCTTTGCAGTATAAAATAAATTTTTACGGGGGCATAATTTGCCCCCGCATTAATTTAATAATCAGAATAATAATCAGAAAAGTTCTCCACTTGTACCTCAGTGTTCACTAAAAGCCCTTGACGAAGCAGTCTCACCTTTTGTTTTTCTTTTTGTTTTTGGGGAAAGTTCGAAGGGGGTCAGTCCACCTCTTCGATTAAAACGAAGTGGAGTGACGAAGCAGTCTCGCCTTTCACACTACATAAAAAACCTAAAGAAGAGATTGCTTCGTCGGCGAAAGACACGCCTCCGCTTGACTTCGTCAAGGAAAGGAGTGCGCAATGACAAGAAAAAAACACAAGACACTCCTTCGCCTGACTTCGTCAAGGAAAGGATTGCGCAATGACCGGAAAAAACATAATACATTCCTTCACTTGACTGAAAAAAGTTTTTTATTACAATTTATTCAGTTACCTCCAGGGTGAGGTGAGCTATCAGGAAGATAGCAATTCCTTATCGGTGGTGATGGCAATGCCTGAGCCCACGAGCCTGCGAAATGCAAGGCAGATCTGGTGAGAATCCAGAGCCGACAGTAAAGTCTGGATGGAAGGAGGTGCAAAATGTTCGAGGTAACTAAATATAGCACAACAAATCTTCGCAAAACAATCTTTGCAGGGATTCTTGCAGCATTAAGCTTTATTCTGATGCGCTTCACAGAATTCCCTATTTTTCCTTCAGTAAGTTTCCTTACAACAGACCTTGGCGATATACCATTTCTCTATGGTGCCATTTATCTTGGTCCCTGGTATGCAGTAGGCATTGTATTCGTAAAAAATCTCCTGTTCTTTTTGAGCGGGGGAAGTCCAGGAGGGATTATCGGGCTTATAGCAAACTTTATCGCCCTTTCCACCTTCGGAATCGTGGTTGGGTTTATAACTTTAAAAAGAAAGAACCTAAAAAACGTAATCCTTGGGCTTGTTTCAGGGGCAATTGCATTCGCCTTAGTTATGATACCTACAAATCTGTGGGCAGTGCCCCTATATCTTCCTGGAATTACAAGAGAAGAACTCATCACATACCTGTACACGGTAAATCTCCCTTTCAACCTCCTCAAAGGAGCAATTGATACAGGAATAACACTCGCTGTGTATCTATCGTTGAGGAAGCATAACCCTATGAAATAAACTAAGACCTCAAATATATATAAATCTTGAGCTTTTCACATTTCTATCCCTTCTCGATGATAATGTCAAAGGGGTTGAACAACCTGAGTTTGCTTTTAATCGTTTGGATTCTTATTTAAAAAGTTACCGGGGAAGTGCCTCTTCCCCCGGTAACTGTTTAGTAAACTGATAACTACCTATTTAGGATAAACAATCGTTACTGTTTTAGTATTTGGTTCCCAATTTACATCAGAATTTAATGCTTCTGCAATGAACCTTATAGGAACCATAGTATACCCTTTCTGAATAAAGGGTTCTGCCTCAAGGGTATACTTAACCCCATTATTAGAAGCATAGGAGGTCCCAATCTGAAGAACAATACTCTTATCACCAAGTGTTATAAATACAAGCCTGAAAACAGGATCCCACTTTACATCAGCTCCAAACGCTTCGGCGATCATTCTTAGAGGAACAAAAGTCCTGTCTCTTACAATTTGAGGAGGTGCATCAAGCCGAACTGTCTTATCATTTATGATGGCATTTGCATTTCCTACCTGAAGGACGATAGTAGTCTTCGGAACAAATTCTACAGGAATAGAGACTTTGGTTTCGTTACCCGCAAGGTCCTGCGCAATAACCTCTATAGGATTAAGCCCGGCTACTGTAAGAGTAAGAGAGTAAGAGAAAGTAAGATCAGGGTTCACTGAGACAGCTGTACCATTTACGGTAACTTTTGCATCCTTCTCCGTTCTTCCTCTCACTGCAACAAACTGAGTGTGAATCTTCTCAAATGCCTTTGGCTCTGTAACCTCAAGAAGGGGTGGCGTTGTATCAAGCGAAACTGTAAGAACAGATTGAGCGCTATTGCCTGCACTGTCAGTTGCAATAAATGTGAAAGTTGCTGGGCCTGATATTGTTGCAGGATACGTAAAGCTTCCATCGGGGAGTACATTTACTGGATTACCATTCACGGTAAGAGACGCTCCAGCCTCTGTCCTTCCTACAATATCAAATGTCCTTGAGTTGAGAATCGCATTATTTTGAGGAGATGTAATGCTTATTGCAGGGGGCGCAGTATCCACTTTAAACTGCCTGGTTTGTGTCCCCTCCCTGTTCTGCAACCTGTCAATTGCATAGAAGGAGAGCGTATGAATACCGTCGGGAACTGTGAAAGGTCCTGAGTAAACCACAGGTGTGCCTGTGTCAAAGAAATAATAGATAGTGGGATTGTTATCTACTGGGCTTGTTGCAGTGAGGGTTACTCTGGGGGCAGTTTTATAATAGCCGTTCAGCCCATCAGGATTTGCAGGAATCACAGTAATTGTTGTTTTTGGAAGTATTACAATACTGACAGGGTCGGAATTAATTGGAGTTGTTTCCTTTGTAGTATAAACAGAGAATATGTAATTTGTTCCCTGGGTTGCAGGGTTCTTAATATTTGCTGCCTTATCAATCACTACCGTTACATTTGAATTTGCAGGAATAGAAATTGATGGAGTGATATCTATTCTCTGTCCAGATTTTGTCACACTTGTCGCATTATAATTATTCACCTTTACATATTGATTTGAGACGGTTGAGGGAAGCACAAAGCCTGTAGGGAAAGTAATCGAAATTTTGTCAGAATTTGCAGTAAGTGCCCCACCTGTCCCTGTACTGAATGTCACCGTGACACCAACAACTTCATTAACCGCATACCCCGTAAGCTGGACCTGTGGCTTTGTGATTGTTGATTTAACAATTTGAAGGTTTGAAGAAGCTGGCACAACATCCTTTGTTGTAGAAAGAGAGAATGAATATGTGCCTGAGGATGAAGGATTTCTAATATTTGCAGCCTGGGCAATTACAACTTCTACATTTGTATTGTTACCAATATCAACAGGGGTTGTTATGGTAAGTTTATCGCTTGAGACAGAAATATTTGTGGTGCAAGGAGTACCGTTAACTGTCACATAACTTCCAGCAATTGAAGTAGGCACCGTAAACTCAGTTGGAAACTGAATGTAAATTTTATCTGAGGAACTTCTATAAAGTGCACCCGTTGAAGAGGTTCTGAAATTGAAGGTATACTCCGCATTGGAGTTTTGCGTCGCAGGGTCTGCTGAAACTGTAAAATTAGATACAGAAGTACCTGTGATAGAATAGGTATTTGAAGTTGCAGGGATTATATCTTTGCTAGTTGAGACCTTAAGAGTATAGGTACCAATTGAGGATGGGTTAACAATGCCAAACGAATCAGAAATTGTAACATTAACCCAGGAATTGTTAGAGATGTTAAGTGTTGAAGGAATATAAACCGTAAGGGTTGTTCCACTAACAGATCTGTTGGTGCAACTGCGTCCGTTTATTGAAATATAACCTGCATTTGTATTGTTTGGAACAACAGTTCCCGATGGAAACTCTATCTTAATCCAATCGGTTGTAGGGATAAGAGCTCCCGATGACCCCGTTACAAATTGGATCGTGTAATTTGCAGCCGTTGCTGCAGAATCGGGGGAAACAGAGACATAAAGACTTGTAATGTTGCTCCCAACAATGTTGTAAGAATTTGAGTCTACAGGTGTGGTTTCTTGGCTTGTTGAAACTTTAATCTTGTAGCTTCCTGCAGTAGGTGGATTTGCAATTCCAACAGTTGAGGGAATATAAACAAAAACTGAAGCAGGAGCAGTTATTGCTTGTGGCACTCTAATTTGTAATTGATTTCCGCTTCTTAAAACATACGAGCAGGTATAGCCGTTTACAGTAATTAAATTGCTTTGAATCGTAGAGGGAAAAGTTGTGCCAGCGGGAAAATCAATGTAAATATAATGCGAAGTAGTCAAAGAAACATTAATGTTGAAGAAAACATTATAACTTGCAGTACTTCCTGCATTATACGAGTCAAGAGTAACCGAGACACCTGATACAGCACTTATAATTTGAAGAGGTATAAAAACGGTAGGTGTTGTTTCATTTGTTATAGACAAAGTTACATTGTACATTGATGGATTCGGTGGATTTCTAACACCTGCAGTGCTCAAAATTCGTAAATTACAATATCCTGCATTTAATGATTGACCAATAGTTATAGCTATTTGAGTGCCAGAAATACTAACTACTGATGGACTAAATGAAGTAGCAGGGGGTTGATAAATTGTAATCTTATCTGACGTAAAATTAGTAGGAACAATAAATACCGATGGAAAATTGATTATAATCTGGTCGGTTGCATCATGTGCGTTGTCAAGATAGAACACAAAGTTATACTCGGCTTGGCTGTTCACCGTGTTAGGATTTGCAGTGACGGAATAATTGTAAATTGCTTTAGTTTTTCCCACAAACCCCAGTGGCAAGAGTGCCACAATCAGCAACAAAACTAATGCTTTTTTCATAAAAACCTCCTTAAAAAAATTTGAGTTTTGAGGTTTAACCATATACCTCATCACCTCCTTGCTTCAGTTATGAGGGAGGAATCTCCCCCCTCATAACATTTTAACATAAAATACCAAAAAAGTGCTATCTCTCTGAATTTAATCAAAGGTAAATATAACAGTAACCGTTGCATCAACACCAATTGTTCCACCTTCAACCGGGACATTTGCAACAGCGTCTTCCTTCGCATACATATTCCTGTAAATAGGATAAACAGGGGCAGATTCAATGGAGATGGTCTTTATTCCAGTAACCTTATAGTTTGTTCCTTTAAGAGATGCATCTGCCTTTGCTCTTGCATCAGCCATTGCCTTCTCAATTGCCTGGAGCTTTATCTCATCTCTGTTTGAAACATCAAAAGCAATACCGCCAATATCAGTTGCACCATTTTCACTTGCAATAGTAAGAAGACTTCCAGCATTCTCTAATGTTGATTTTACAGAGAAGGATTCATTTGCTCTGTAACCCTCAAGAGTCTGTTTGCCTGTGTCTGGATCCCAGCTATAGTAAGGATACAGGGATAAGTTTGTTGTTTTGATATCCTCTTTCTTTACACCTGCCTTCTTCAGGGCTTCAACTATTGCATTTGCCTTTGCTGTAAGTCCATCCATTGCCTTCTTTGGGTCTTTGTTTTCCACAGTAACACCAACACTCAAATAAGCAATATCAGGGCTTAATTCAACAGTGCCACTACCAGAAACAGAAATCGTATGGTCCATCTCATCTTCCTGAGTACTTTGAGCAACTACCTCTCCTTGTGGAAGTGCCCTCCCACCAACAACAAGTGTGCCTAATAATAAAGCAATCACCAACACTACCAATAACTTTTTACTCATCTTAACCTCCTTCTCCCTCTTTAAGGGAAATTTTTAACTTCTTCATATATTAGACTGCCTAACTACCCAAAAAGTTCCATTTACTTTTAACAAAGTTTTCAACTTTCCAAAAAATTCTTTCATCATATATAATATCCTCTAAAGTGAAAAAAGGTTTCAAAAATTTTAGAAAACTCTCGCAGAAATCCTAAAAAAGCCTTAATATACCCGAGAAGTTTTCATTTTTAAAGGATAGGTACAGGTAAATTTATGTAGAGATCTGTACTTCCAAATTGAAGAGGCAAGAGTAAACTTCTCGCTATTCCACCTCCGCTCCCTTCTGTAACCCCGAGCCGTCTTTGCGAAGGGGTCTCCTCTTTTCCAATCGAGGAGGTAAAAATACCCTCCTCGAAACTCCACCCAAAAAGATTAACTACGAGATTGCTTCGTCCCAATTTGAGGAGGTGAAAAGACCCTCCTCAATACTCCACCCAAAAGACATTAAAGACGAGATTGCTTCGGTCGTTTCACTCCCGCTTGACTTCGTCAAGGAAAGGATTGCGCAATGACTCCCCTTCTGTCACTGCGAGCCGTCTTTGCGAAGCAGTCTCGCCTTTTCACACTACATAAAAAACCTAAAGACAAGATTGCTTCGTCCCAATTTGAGGAGGGGAAAAGACCCTCCTCAATACTCCACCCAAAAGACATTAAAGACGAGATTGCTTCGTCTTCTTACGAAGACTCGCAATGACAATGTGGAGAGATTGCTTCAACCGTAAAAGACACGGTTACTTGACTTCGTCAAGGAAAAGATTGCGCAATGACAAGAAAAAATAAAAGGATTGCGCTGTGAATGAAAAAATAAACAACCCTTACAATGACAAACAAAAAATAGCCATAACATCAAAGAAAATACAAACCCCTTTGAGAATCTTTTAATTTTGATATATTATTGTGAATAAGGGAGGAATAATGGAAGAAAATAAGAAGGAGATTCACTATGCAAAAACTTTCAGGGAACAACTAAATCTGAGAGTGATTCTTCTTGGGATGGTAGGCTCGGCAGTTATATCGATGAGTTCAATGTATGTCGCCCTGAGGCTCGGAGCACTTCCCTGGCCCACGATATTTGTTGCAATCCTTTCAATGGCAATCCTGAAACTTCTAAGAAATACAAACGTTAACGAAATTAACGTGGCACACACAGGAATGTCTGCGGGAGCAATGGTTGCAGGGGGGATAGCTTTTACAATCCCAGGCATCTGGATGATACAGAAGGATGCAAGCGTCAGTTTCTTTTATGTACTGCTCATAGCAGTTTCAGGGGTTTTACTTGGTGTAATGGCAGTAATCCTTATGAGAGAATACTTCATAGAGCAATCTGGCCTTCCCTATCCTATGGGAGTTGCATCTGCTCAAACGGTAATCTCAGGAGATGAGGGAGGGCACAAAGCAAAGACACTCTTCTCCTCACTTGGAATTGCTGCTCTATTTACAGCAATAAGAGATGCATTCAACCTGATTCCCATTGCAATCGTCTCCACAACTTTGGCAGCAAAAAATATTCCCTTAGGGCTGTACCTGTCTCCCATGGCTTTCGGAATTGGCTATATTATTGGTCCTCTGTTTATGAGTATGTGGTTTCTTGGAAGTGTACTGGGCAACCTTATCATAGTGCCATTAGGAACTTCAATGCAATGGTTCCCCGATGTAGCCACAGCAAATGCATTCAAAAGTAGTCTCGGCATAGGAATGATTATAGGAGGAGGTGTTGGAATCCTCATAAAAGACATCATACCAAGGGCAAAATCAATATTTCTGCCTGTCTTCAAGGGAAGAGGTGAGAAAAGTATCAATATAAAAATATTCCCGATTATTGCTGCTTTAGTTGTTGCAATACTTACTGCTTACTTCAAAATAAATATCTTCCTGAGTATTTTTGTTATTATTGGAGTCTGGGTTACAGTGGGTATGGCTGCCTATGTAGACGGAGCAACAGGTATAGACCCACTCGAAATATTCGGCATCATAGTGCTTCTAATCGTAAGATGGATTTCTTCATTTTTCTCCCCTCTTGGGATCATTCCACTTTTTGCTGTTGCAGGGGTTGTATCTGTTGCCTGTGGTCTTGCAGGGGATAACTTCCAGGACTTCAAATCAGGACATATTCTCAAAACAGAGCCAAGGGCTCAGTTTATCTCAGAACTTGCAGGTGGACTTGTAGGGGCATTTGCAAGTGCAGTAGCACTATTTGTCATGCACTCTGTATACGGAGAGATGGGACCGGGGACAGAGATGCCAGCCCCACAGGCTTTTGCGGTAGCATCTATGGTTAAGGGACTACCAAGCCCAAATGCATTTTTTATAGGGCTAATCGCAGGCTTAATACTATATTTCTTCAAATTTCCTTCGGCAATATTCGGTATTGGTATATACCTCCCATTTATTATGAGTGGGACTGCTTTCCTTGGTGGAATTACAAGAATTATCATTAAAAAATGGTTCCCAAAACTCGAGGAAGACGGCACTCTTGTAAGTTCAGGATTTTTAGGTGGAGAAGGTGTAACAGGCGTTCTCATCGCCCTCTGGAAATTCTTTACGGAGTTCAGAATATGAAAAACATAGAGTTCAAAGAGACAAAGATAGGGCATTTCACAGACCTTGAGCATGGCACAGGTTGCACAGTTGTCATATGCGAAAAAGGCGCAGTTTGTGGTGTAGATGTAAGAGGAGGAGCTCCTGGAACAAGGGAAACAGACCTTCTTGACCCTGTAAATATGGTGGAAAAGGCCTATGCAATCTACATTGGGGGAGGTAGCGCGTTCGGCCTGGATGGAGCAGGGGGGGTAATGAAGTATCTTGAGGAAAAGGGTATTGGTTTCGACGCTACTGTCACAAAAGTTCCTATTGTCCCTGGTGCAATTGTTTTTGACCTTGCAGTAGGAAACCCCTCTGCTCGCCCAAATAGTGAAATGGGATATAAAGCATGTCTCAATGCAAAAGAAAACAACGGTGAGCAGGGAAATGTAGGAGCAGGTACTGGTTGCACAGTAGGAAAAGTCCTTGGAATGGAAAGATGTATGAAAGCGGGGCTTGGTGTGGAAAGTATAAAAGTGGATAGGTTTACGGTAAGTGCCCTTGCTGTGGTAAATGCGTTCGGAGATATCATTGACCCTGAAACAGGACAAATTATTGCAGGAGCAATTGCACCAGAGGGAAACAGATTTCTTGGAACAGAGAGTATCCTCATTCAGGAAAATATAAAGGAAGAGCCCTTCAAGAACACAACGATTGGCGTTATTGTAACAGATGCTGTCCTTACAAAAGCATCTGCAAAAAGAATCGCAATAATGGCTCACGATGCACTCGCAAGAACAATCAGGCCATCTCATACGATGTTTGATGGAGACACAATATTCGTGCTCTCTGTGGGTACTGTGGAGGAAAATGTAAGCAGAGTGGGGACAATTGCAGCGAAGGCACTCGAAAGAGCAATTCTGAATGCAGTAAAAAATGCAGATACACTTTTCGGGATACCTTCGTATAAAGACATTCAATTAGGGGAGGAAAAATGATAAAAGAGGGAGATATTGCGCCAGACTTTGAATTAGAAGAGCCACAAGGACACAGGGTTAAAATCTCTGACTTCAGGGGCAAAAATGTCGTCCTCTATTTCTATCCTAAGGACCTATCTTCAGGCTGTACTAAGGAAGCACAGGCATTCAGGGACAATTATAAAACATTAAAGAGACTTAACAGCGAGGTTATAGGAGTGAGCAATGACTCAAAGGAGATGCACAAAAAATTTATTGCAAAAGAGCATCTTCCATTTATCCTGCTTTCTGACCCAGATAAAGAGGTTTCAAAGATGTACGAGGTTTATAAAGAAAAGAGCCTCTATGGAAGGAAATTTATGGGCATAGAAAGGTCCACTTTTCTTATTGATAAAAATGGGGTGATAAGAAAGATATGGAGAAAGGTGAAAGTTCAGGGTCATATTGAGGATGTAATAAAAGCAATAAAAAATTTATAATTTAAGTAAGGAAGGGGGTGGATTAATGAAAGCACTTCTAATTATTGATATGTTGAATGATTTTGTAGAGGAGAATGGGACCCTCAAAATAGATGGGGCAAAGGAAATTATTCCTGAAATAAAGCACTGGAAGGAAGAATTCAAGAAAGAGGGACAACCCGTAATTTACCTCTGCGATTCGCACGACAGAAACGACCCTGAATTCAGAATCTGGCCAAGGCATTGCATAGAGGGTACATGGGGGGCAGAGATTGTTAATGAACTCAAGCCAGAGGAAGGGGATCTCATCATAAAGAAAAAGACTTACTCAGGATTTTTTGGGACAGAGCTCAAATTTACTCTCAAAAGATTAAATGTAGATACTCTTTATATTACCGGCGTTGCAATGAACATATGCGTGCACTATACTGCCTCTGATGCTGTCCTTAACGGCTTCAATGTCTTTGTGCCACTCAAGGGGGTAAAAGGCCTAACAATAGAAGACGAAGAATACATGAAGAAACAATTTAAAAATGTTTTAAATGTAACTCTTATTTAGGGGGGGATATGCAAACAAAGGAAGGGATTCTAAAAAAGATTGAGGATGCAGGGAAAGAGGGAATTACACTTACAAAACTTTCAGGGACGAGTAAAAGAAACCTCCAGAAAGAAACAAAAGGGCTCCTTGAAGAACTTGAGCAGGAAGGAAAGATCGAAAAAAAAGGCTCAAGATATCTTATTAAGGGAGCAAAGAAAGAAAAAGGAGTACGTGGCAATTTCGTTACCAAAGAAGAAATCGAAAAACTCCTCGGACACTTTGCTTCACAGATAGTGGAACTGCACGAAAAGATAGATAGAGTTTATGAATATGTGGACGAGGTATTTCTTACTCTAAGGAAAGAAGGAGAGAAAAAAAATAAGGCACCTTCAGTGGAAGAGATAAGACTCATCTATGATAACATTAACACAACAAGAAATTATGGAGATTCTGTGCCCATCCCCGTTTTTAAGGAAGAGATAAAGAAAAGGTATGCAGTAAGTAATGAGGAAGTGGATAAAATCCTTCTGGAGCTTGATAGAAGAGAAATTATATACCTGCAAACGGTAAACAACCCTGAAGAACTCAAGGATAAAGAAAAGGGAATTCCTTCAGGTGAAAGAGGCCTCCTTTACTATATCACATGGATAAAGAGATTTTAGAAAAATTCAGAAAAAGTAAACCCTTCGAAAACGATGTCGTCAAAAGCCCCTGGGATCCCGAAGTCCTTGATGCAGAAAATGTTCACAGTGAGGTTTTTCAGAAGGTCATTGAAAAGCTCGACAAGTCAAAAACCAATGGCACACCTGGTATCCTTGTTTTGCAGGGAGAGCCTGGGAGCGGAAAGTCACATCTTCTCTGGAGAATCGCAAAAAGTGCTGAAAATAAGAGATATCTATTTGTAAACCTCATCCCTTACCTTTCGGAAAGCGAAATAACATTCACAGCGATACTCCAGAATGTTATTGAAAGCCTTGAGAAAAAGCATAGTGCTCTTAAATCAAAGCCTATAGACCATTTCGTTGGTGCTTTGCTTAAACAGGGAATGAAAGAAATTAAGAATTCGGAAGTCACACAGAAAGAACTTATTGCAATCGAAACAATTACAAAAGATTCAAAGCTTCCTTATGTCAGTAAAACTGAGTTTGAAAAGTTTCTCAGCCTTCCCTCACAAAGAAAACTTATCCCACTGATTGCGGAGAATTTAATGAAAGAGATAGAAAACCCTCCTCGCTATATAAAACCAATTCTCACAGGCTTACTTACAACCAGCCTTTACCAAAAAACTCTTGAACTTCTGAGGGGAGAAAAGGTAGAAAATGAAGAACTTTCTGAGTTACATCTCTCAGGAGGATTTGAAATAAACGAAAGAATTGCCTTCGAAGTCCTGAAGGTGCTCCTCGATATGTCTCCCTTCCCCTTCATCATCTCAATAGACCAGGTCGAAAACATTGATAAAAGACTCTCAAAAGAAGGGATTGTAAAGTTTCTACAAAATATTGTCTACCTGAGCGAAAATACAAAAAACACGCTCTTCTTCCTTACAGTGCAGACACAAGTTTTCCAAAAGTGGCTTGAGTTTATTCCGGAACATATAAAACAAAGGTTCACAGATATAACAACCCTGAAGCCAATAAGTGAAAAAGATGCAATAGCAATTGCACACTGCAGGATTAAGAATGCATGGGAAAGGCTAAATGAGGAACCCCCGGATTACCTCTATCCTCTGAATGAAAAAGTCATAAAAGAAATATACAATTCAGGCAACAAAAATCCCAGAAAGCTTCTAAAGAGTTTGGGATACTATTTAGAACACTATAGCGTCAAAGAAATAAAAGAGAGTGTGGAAAATGTTTTTTCTGATTATATAAGAAAAGAAATGTATGATACTAACCTTATAAGAAAAGAAGCCTCAGATCTCGTTATAAAACTATACAATGGGGCCACCTTGAGACAGACCTCGACATATTCCATAATACAAATTAACAAAACCGCTTTTGCGATAAACAATTCTAAGAAATCATACTTCAATACAGCAAAGAACATATTGAGCCTTATTAACATAAGAAATATACATGAAGGTTTGATCTTAAGAGACGAAAGGTTTAAAATTCCTTCAACAACTAAGACATTCAAAGTTATAAAAGAAAATCCCATCAGACTTGTTTACTACAATGAAGAAGAGGGAAAAGAAATTCAGGCACTTTCAAAACTCCTCAGAGATACAGAATCTAAAGATACAGACCTCGATGAAAAAGAGGTCAGAGATTTTGTAACAGATAAAATGAAGAAGATGAAGGAATTTAGATTGCTTACCGAAAAGCATGCTGTACCTTGCAAGGAACTAACAATTGAGAAAATCAAAAAAATCATCACTCAAAAGAAGATTATAACGATATCAAACCTCAGAAAACTTACAAACATAGAAGAAAGTAAACTAATAGAATATCTAAACATCATTAAAAAGGAAGGAAAAATAGAGATAATTGAGCGTGAAGATGGGGACAGATGGATACTTACCTCAATATAAATTCACTGTGTCTGAGGTAGTTGATGCCTTTCGATGCCCTATGTATTTCTTCCTCAAAAGAAGCGGCGCCAAAGGAAGCTTCGTTTACAAGAGTGATGGGATAGGAACCCTTTTCCACTCTATACTTAACAAAATTGTTAATGAAATTAAAAGCCCTACACTTTTCAAGATAGATATCGCAGATAAACCATTAATTGAACTTGATAAAATCATCACAGAAGAACTTTACAGATTATTTCTGGAGGAGGTGAAAAGAAAAGACTATACAAGAAATCTGGATACAGCCTGGAAAGAAATTGAGACAATGGGTCTGTTTTTTTCCAAAAAATTTACCAGAAAAAGTGAGCAAGAGGTTAATGATATGCTCATTTTTACGGAAAGACATATCGAGTTTATAATGAACAATGCCCATATTAAAGGAAAAATTGACCTCCTCCTCAAAGAAGGTATGACAATTTCCCTTATTGACTACAAGACAAAAGAAGAAGATATAAGTACAGATGTAATACAGATCTCACTTTATAAGTACGGCATAGAAGAGATGCTCGGCGAAAGGGTTATCCCCAAAATCTTCTATGTATCCAATGGAGTTCTTGAAGAGAAAAGATTTACAGAGAAAGAATACCAAAAGATGCTTCCTATCATTAAAAATAAAATTTTAGATATGGAGAATTATATTGAAGGCCGAGCAAAACCATACAGAAGCAAAAATACAGGAATCTGCAATTTTTGTACACTCAAAAGGATATGCAGTGTCTAAAAGGCCTTTTAAAAATTTTATAAATCTTACTTGACTTAAGATATAGGTTACCTATACTATAGTATGAATAGAAAAATCGGATGGGTAGTTTTACTGGTTGTGGTCATCGGAGTAGCTCTTTACTTTGTGTGGCAGACTGGCAGGGCAGAAGAGACCGAGATAAAGCTCTACTATTACAATCCTGAACTCGACAAGGACGAAGCAGGTAACATTATGTGCAGCGAAAAAGGGCTTGTGCCTGTAGTAAGAACTTTATCCTCAAAGAATGTTATAGAGGACACTATCGCTCTTCTTATCAAAGGGGAATTGACAGAAGAGGAAAGAAAGGAAGGGTTAACAACCGAGTATCCGCTTGAAGGGTTCAATCTTGTAAAGACAGAGCTAAAAGACGGCGTCCTCACACTGACATTTGAAGATCCTAATAACAAAACTTCGGGAGGGTCCTGCAGGGTTAATATCCTTTGGTCTCAGATAGCTAAGACTGCTAAGCAATTCCCACAAGTACAAGAAGTTCGCTTCCTTCCAGAAGAACTCTTCCAGCCATAACCTAAAAGAGCATAGATGAAAAGAAGGACAATTTATCTTCTTATACTATTTCTCATAGTCATCCTGATCTTCTCTCTATTAATGTTAAGAAACAAAAATGCCGAGAGAAATGCTATTCTATCAGAAATTAAAGAAAAATCCGATATTATAGAAGTTTACAGCCCCTCTCCCTTTGCAGTTATTACAAGTCCACTTAAAATTTCTGGAAGGGCGAGAGGTTACTGGTTTTTTGAGGCAACATTTCCTGTGAAAATTGTTGATAGCGATGGAAAAACTATTGCAACCTCCTATATGACAGCAAAAGACGACTGGATGACAGAAAACTTCGTCGAATTTGAAGGGATAATTGAATTTCCGCAATCAGAAACAGAAAAAGGCTTTATTATACTCGAGAAAGATAATCCATCGGGGCTACCTGAGTACGACGACTCCCTCAAAATTCCAATTCAGTTCCAGGATTAGCCCTTCTTAAGCTTTACATTACAAATAACCCTTATTAAAGCTTACTTCTCCACAACCCTATGACCTTTCCAATAATGCTTATATCTCTATCAATATAGATTGGCTTATATTTGGCATTCATCGGAACAAGATACAGGTGGTTTTTAATCTTTTGGATTTTCTTTACCGTCGACTCTTCACCAATAATTGCAACGCATACATCACCTTCACGCGGCTGAATATCAGGGTCAACGACAACAAGATCCCCATCCTCTATGTGCCCTTCAACCATACTATCCCCTTTAACTCTCAGTAGAAAAGCATTCGGGTGTGCTCTGTGGTCCACTGGTAAAGGGAGAAAACCAAGAATCTCTTCAACCGCAATTGTGGGTGCACCTGCATGTACATTGCCAAGAAGGGGAAAACCCTGTAATCCCTCGAGTGTAGGCCTCAAAGAGCGAGACCTGCCATCCCTTCTTAAATATCCAAGGCGTTCAAGCCTCTTCACATGAGCATAAACCGTGGCAACTGAACTGTAACCAAGCGCATCCCTTATCTCCCTATAGGTTGGGAAATTTCCATTTGAAACCTCTTTAATAAGAAAATTTAAAACCTCTCTTTGCTTTTCTGTCAATTTTTCCATATTAATCACCCTTATATTATACGAACATTTGTTTATTTTGCAAGAGAGGGGGGAGTCTTCTTACAATATACCTATGAAGAAGTTAAAAATTTTTTATTTTTTAAACTTCTTTCCAAAAATATGATAAAATAAAAGAGGAGACATAATGCGAAGGATAATTATAATAATTATTGTCTTAATTTTAATAGATGCGTTACTTATCGAGCCGAACGTCATTGTGACGAAAGAATTAGAAATCGAATCTGACAAAATATCAAATGCATTTGAGGGCATAAAAATTATTCATATATCAGACCTCCATATCAAAAGAAGTGGCCTGAGAGAAAACTGGCTTATCTCTACTATACGCTCAAGAGAACCTGATATCCTCATCATAAGTGGGGACTTTTTTGAAAGGAATGAGGATATAGAAGATGTAAAGTTATTCATAGAAAACCTCAAAAGGGAAGTTAATGTGAGTATCATTGCAACATTGGGAAATTGGGACTACTGGTCAGGCAACCCTGAAGGGCTTACAAAGATTTTAGAAGAGAATGGTATTCAACTACTTAAAAACCAGAATATAGAATATGGAAGGGGAGGAGATTTTATTAACATTATAGGAGCTGATGACCCATACACAGGACAAGATGATATAGAGAAGGCGACCCTCTGGCTTAACAGAGAAAAATTTACAATCCTTATTGCACATGCACCAGACATCATAAACCATCTTGAAAATGAAAAATTTGACCTTATCCTGACTGGACATACACACGGTGGGCAGGTCTATCTACCATTCATCGGGGCACCATGGACTCCAACGGAAACTCAATATATCAGGGGAATGTACGAAACAAAAAATGGAAAACTCTATGTAAACAGGGGAATTGGAACTTCTACATTTCCAGTCAGATTTATGTCTTTACCTGAGGTTACAATCATCACTCTAAAAAAATCATATTAAAGATTTTTTAGTACGGAAGCAGCATAAAGAGAAGCCATTTTAGAATGCTCGTAGTATATGCCTCCCTGCAGATAAGCTGCATAAGGCTCCTTCATAGGTGCATCTGCAGAAAGTTCAATAGAAGAGCCCTGCACGAAAGTCCCTGCTGCCATAAGGATCTTGTTTCCATAACCTGCAAGGAGGGATGGCTCTACCTCTGCATCAAAATCTACAGGTGAGACACTTTGAACTGCCTGAGCAAATGCAATAAGCCTCTCTGGTGTTCCCAATTTTATTGCCTGAACGATATCACTTCTCTTATCATTAAATCTCGGTTTTACCTCAAAGCCTAACTCTTCAAAAAGTTTTGCGGCAAACACTGCCCCCTTCAGAGCATTTGAAACCACAAGGGGTGCAAAGAAAACTCCCTGAAGAAATAAACGGCTAAGCCCAAGCATCGGCCCGATCTCCCGCCCAATACCGGGAGCCGTAAGCATTGCCTCAATCCTTCTCAGATATTTTTCTTTACCAGCAATGTACCCCCCTGTGGGGGTGATTCCCCCTCCCATATTTTTAATTAAAGACCCAACCACTACATCTGCTCCTGCTTCTACGGGCTCAATAGGCTCTACAAATTCTCCATAGCAATTATCAACCATAATACAAGCAGCAGGATTTATTTCTCTTACTCTCTTAATCGTTTCCCTCATCTCCTCCACACCGATTGACCTTTTGAATGAATATCCCCCTGAGCGCTGAATAGCTATAACATTTGCCTTACTCACCTTCTCACTGTCAAATGCCTCACGAATATCAAAATAATCAAATTGAACACCAAATTCCTTTAGGGAACCCTCTACGTTTCGAATGCCTACAATACCTTCCCCCGTCTCATAAGGCTCGCCTGTAATGTAGAGAAGTAAATTCTCTGGCCTTAATAAACCAAAAAGCGTAGTTGAAATTGCATGAGTTCCCGAAACAATCTGAGGACGGACAATTGCAGATTCTGTCTTAAAAATTCCTGCATAAACTTTTTCAACCTTATCCCTTCCCGGGTCGTTATATCCATAGCCTGAGGTATCCCTGAAGTCCACATCGTGAACTCTCGCATCTTGAAATGCATTCAAAACCTTGAGAAAATTCTTCTCACGAATTTTGTCAACCTCTATAAAGATATCCTTTAATTCATCCTCGATACGCTCCCCGATATTTATAATCTCTTTACTAACTTTCATATATAAACTCCCGTACCAGCCTATAAACATCGGGTAGAATATTTTCAAGATTTGTACTATCAAACCAGATTAATTCTTTCTCCTTTTTAAACCACGTGATCTGCCTTTTTGCAAAGTTCCTAGTTCTTTTTTTAGTAATCTCTTTAGCCTCATAAAGAGAAACCTGCCCTTCAAGATAGTTAAGTACCTCCTTATATCCAATTGCCTGAAGTGCAGTTTTAGACCAATGGGGATATGTTTCTTTTAATCTTTTTACCTCATCCACAAATCCCTTCTCAAACATATGTTCAACCCTTTCATCAATATCCTTATAAAGTTTATCTCTTTCCTTATAAAGACCAATCTTAAGGAAATCAAGGAGAGGCTCAGTATTTTCTAAATCAGAAATTTTCTTAC
This sequence comes from Caldiserica bacterium UBA4770, assembly GCA_002403335.1. Taxonomy (GTDB): domain Bacteria; phylum Caldisericota; class Caldisericia; order Caldisericales; family Caldisericaceae; genus UBA4770. Next base: position 33,351 of record DHHO01000001.1, on the reverse strand, counting down.
CCGTTGCACGAAAATACTCTATCACTCTTATAAGTCTTTTTTTATCATGAGTGCCAATTCTTTCTGTTGCAACAGGGTCGCAACACTCTGCCAGGTTGCGAAGCTCCTGTAGAGAAATCTTAGAAAGTTCTTCTCTGAGTAGTGAGTCAGGAGGAGAAGATACCTCCACCGGAAAATTCAGCGTGAGGACACGTATATATAGCCCAGAACCTCCTACAATAAGAGGAATTCTTTTCCTTCCATAAATTTCTGGAAGTATTTTAACCACTCCCTTTTTAAATTGAGCAACGCTAAACTCCTCTTCAACCGTTATAATGTCAATGAAATGATGTGGAATAGCCTTCCGTACTTCACTTGAGACCTTATCTGTGCCGATATCCATCCCTTTATAAAACTGCATGGAATCAGCGGAGATAATCTCGAAAGGAAACTTCTCAGCAAGGTAGACAGCCACCTTGCTCTTACCCGTTGCAGTTGCGCCAAGGATTATAATAGATTTATCCAATCCGCCCTTTAAGTTTCGTAAATGTTCCATCCGTTACGTAAACTTCAACAAAACTACCAATTTCCGCTACCTTTCCCTCAATTTCTACGAGTTTGTCCTGAGGATTTCTTCCGTAAGTCTTCCCCCTATCAATTGCTTCAACAAGGACCTCAGTCTTCTTCCCCACATAGGAAAGGTTCTTCTCAAGAGATATATTGTTCTGTATATCGAGGAGTTCGTTTAATCGTCTTCTCTTTGTCTCTTCATCAACCTGCCCTTCCATCCTTGAGGCAGGAGTGTTTGGTCTTTTAGAATATGCAGCAATAAAGCTCCTATCAAATCTTAATGCTTCAACAACACTGAGAGTCTCATGAAAATCCTCCTCACTTTCAGAAGGGAATCCAACAATAAGGTCGGTTGTAATAGAAGCATCAGGAAATGTCTCAAGAATTTCATAAATAAGGCTCAAATACTCCCCCACAGTATAATTCCTTTTCATCAACTGAAGAATTCTGTTACTTCCAGATTGAAGAGGAATGTGAAAATGTGGACAGAGATGAGTGAGTCCCCTCATCTTTTCTATAACCTCCTTATTAAAATCTGCAGGATGAGAGGTGAGGAAGCGCAATCTCATTACTCCGGGGACTTTATCCACACATTCAATAAGTTTAACAAACCCACCACTTATTCCAATATCATTCCCATAATGATTGATGTTCTGACCAAGAAGGATAATTTCCTTTGTCCCCCTATCGGTTAGATCCTCAACCTCCTGTATAATTTCGCCAAGGGGCCTGCTCCTTTCTCTTCCTTTTACAATGGGCACAATACAATAGGTACAAAAAGTATCACAACCAAATATTACTGGTACAAATTCAAAGACATTGCTTTTTTTCATTCTTAAAGCTTCGGTATTTGCAAGATTCAAAATAGTTTCCTTAACCTTCTCCATTCTTTCTGCAAGAGACTCTGTTCCCTTCATTACAAGAAGCACACTTTCTTTGCCAACTTTGCGAATTCTCTTCTCTTCATTTGTTGCAACACAACCCGTTACAATACTTTGAGGATACCCTCTTTCCTCATAAAGGCTGCGAATGTAACCAATCCTACTCATCAATTTCTCTTCCGATTTCTCTCTCACAGAACAACTATTAAAAAGTACAATATCTGCTTCCTTGACCTCATTTGCTTCTTCCAATCCAAGCTCAAGGAAAACCTCTTTGAACTTCCCCGACTCATATTCATTGATCTGACACCCATATGTGATAATACTAAACTTTGTCATACATCTTCCTTAACTCAGTCTTCTGAATATTTTCTTTTATAATGCCGCGCTCTTTGCCTGAGGTAGCAATCCCCTTTATTCTGTTCCCGTCAACTTTTACAGTATGCCATTGCTCAATCATCCTCCCAAATTTAAGTGCACTATCTCCTTCAAAATTCATAAGTATCACAAGAAGTGCTTCAGGTAAACTACGGCTTCTTATATACATATCAAACAGACTTTCAAATGTAGTTGAAACTTTTGTATTAATAGTTTTCTCCAACACCTTCAATTCTCTTCCCGAAAATCCACACAGAAGAATCGGAAACCTTCTGACTAAAAAAGCAACTCTAAGGATATCTCTGTATGAAAACCCAACATTAATTTCTCTGTCAAGAACCGTGAAATCCTCTGCAACATTTAATTTTTCAAGTATATCGCCAAAATGCTCACCAAATACAATTTCAAGAGCATTTATAAGATTCGCATCTCCAATATGGACAAGTTGTTTTAATTCTTCCCTTATCCTCTCCTTTTTTACATTTGTCAGGAGATTCATGCCTTTTCTCAACATCTTCACTGACTCTTTACCTACCTCAAGATTGAAGGTGCCAATAAGCCTTATACCTCTTAGGGCTCTTACAGGATCGTCCTCAATGGAATGTGCAGACACCACTTTAAGCAGCTTACTTGCAAGGTCTTGAAAAGCACTTCCAAACTGGATAAGTTCATTACTTTTTAAATCATAATAGAGCGTATTAAGCGTAAAATCCCTTCTTTCAAAATCTTCCTCCAAAGTTCCTGAAAGGATCATAAAATCAAATGTTAGCTCTCCCTGGAAGGTTCTCAAAAGCTTCAATCTTCCTGAGTTCAACGTAAAGTGGGAGAGGGAAGATTTATCAATGAACTCTGCAACTGTGATAAAATCTTCATGAGAAAGTACAAAATCAAAATCCTTCACTTTTCTTCCATAATAGGCATCCCTCAAAGAACCACCCACAAGATACATCTTACGAACTTTATGCTTGACAATATCTATAAAAGTATCAGAAAGTATCCTATTTACCTCATTCAGGGCTCTCTCCATCTTCCTCTTTCTATGGCAATGCTTTCACCCAATACCCCAATGTCAATAATAACATAGTCAACTACTACCTTGCCTTCAGCAGGCTGAAATGACCACGGAAGAAGGGTAATAAATCTTTTCAATGCAATATCTTTATCAAGACCAATCACAGAATCTTCCACACCGCACATTCCCACATCAGTAATATATGCAGTACCCCCTTTAAGGATTGTTTCATCAGCCGTTTGAACATGTGTATGTGTACCAATCACCGCGCTTACCCTTCCATCAAGATAAAATCCCATTGCCTTTTTTTCGCTTGTTGCCTCTGCATGAAAATCCACAATAATATTTTTTGTCTCCTCTCTTATCTGAGGGATAGCACGGTCTATGACTGCAAATGGAGAATCGATTGTGGGAAGTTCTACTCTCCCCTGAAGGCTTATTACTGCAAGCCTCAGACCACCTCTTTCGAGGATTGCATAGCCTTTCCCAAAAGTACCTTCAGGATAGTTAATAGGCCGAAGCAAATAAGGCTTACTATCGAAAATATCCCAGAAACTCCTCTTATCAAAGGTATGATTCCCGCCAGTTATTACATCAACACCTGCCGAAAAGATTTCTTCAGCAATTTCATTAGTTATCCCTGCGCCATGTGCTGCATTCTCCCCATTTGCTATAATAAAATCCGGCTTAAATATTTCAAATATCTGAGGGATAAATTTCTTTAATACAACTCTCCCAGGTTTTGCAAAGATGTCTCCAATAAAAATAACTCTCATAGTGAAAGTACAGGCTAAAAGCCTCTACAAAAAAAATAAAAGAAGGACTACTTTTTCTCTTCCTTAGGGGACACCTTTTCCTCCTTCAAAGTGCCCTTTTCTTCCCTCGCAGGACCTTTCTCTTCTACAGGAGCTTCAGCACCTTCTGCAGCTACCTCCTCAACAGGGGCAACGACCTCTTCAACAGTTGGAGTTACAACGGATACAACAGTTGCATCCATAGGAGTATAAACCTTTACATTCTCTGGAAGCTCCAGGTCCCTTACATGAATGGATTCCTTTATATCAAGATTACTTACATCAACTTCAATTCGATCAGGGAGGTCAGTAAGAAGCCCCTCTACCTCAAGCTCGTAAAGCTCCTGATCAAAGACACCACCAACCTTTACGCCCCTGGCCTCTCCCACGGCCACTACAGAAATTGTTGTATAAACAGGCTTTTCAAGATTTACTGCTTCAAAATCCACATGTATAACCTTTCCGCCTATAGGATTTCTTTGAATCTCTTTAAAGATGGTGGGGTATATCTCATTTCCTACAGCAAGGTCAATAATGACGTTTGTTCCCTCTTTTGCCCTCAGGGTGAGGAGATCTTTTTCTTTCAACACAACTGGTATATTTGAGACTTCCTTACCATATACTATGCCTGGAATGTATCCCTCATTCCTGTATTTATTCAATCTTCCCTTAGAGGAAATCTCTCTTTTTTCTGCATCTAATTTAACCCTTTTCATATCTTTATTCTCCTTTACTAAATTTCAGAGTTATATTATACATATTCATAAACCTTTTTCAAATAGTTCACTCACAGATTCATGAAGAACAATTCTTCTTATAGCCTCTCCAATAAGGGGAGCAACAGTCAATACCTTGACCTTCTCTGGCAAATTTATCCTCTTTTCAACAGGCATTGTATCAGTTACAACAATTTCCTTTATAGGAGAGTGATCAAGCTTTTCGAGTGCATCCCCTGCAAAGACTCCATGTGTAGCACTTGCATAAACCTCAACAGCACCCCTCCTCAGCACCTCTTCTGCAGCGGAGATAAGCGTTCCTCCAGTATGAATTGCATCATCAACAAGAATTACAGATTTTCCTTTAACATCTCCTATGAGTCTTGAAGTTTCCACCTCTTCGGGACTCAGTCTTTTCTTTACAAAGATTGCCTGAGTTGAAGTAGGGATTTCTCCTGCAAACTGGGTTGCCCTGTGGACTGCACCTACATCTGGAGCTACAATAACAGGCTCCTTGAGGCCCTTTTCCCTGAAGTATCGACCGAGTATAAGATAGGCCGTAAGATTATCCATCGGGATATCGAAAAATCCTTGAATCTGTCCTGCATGAAGGTCAACGGAGATTACCCTCGATGCCCCTGCTGTAGTGATGAGGTTTGCCATTAACTTAGCTGAGATAGGCTCCCTCGACTTTGTCTTTCTGTCCTGTCTTGCATAACCAAAGAATGGAATCACCGCACATATTGAACGTGCAGACGCCCTTTTTAATGCATCAATCATAATAAGCAGTTCTACAATGTTATCAGAAGGCGAATAAGTAGATTGAATGACAAAAATTTCTTTGCCTCTTACATTTTCAAGGCACCTCACGTAGATCTCTCCATCAGGGAATCTGGTGACCAGAATCTTCCCGGCTGAAATACCAAGATATTCTACAATCCTCTTAGAAAGAATTTCATTAGAGCTACCTGAAAACACTTTGAATTCCTCAAGACGAACTCTTACCATATTAATCTTTCCTCCTTTTAACCCAGCCAATTTTATTCACCTGTCTTGCTCTTCCTACAGCAAGAGAATATTGGGGTACCTCCTCGGTCACAACAGATCCCGCAGCGATATATGCCCCTTTCCTTAAGATAATAGGAGCTACCAGCGTGCTATTAGAACCAATGAATACACCATCCTCGATAAAAGTCGGGTTTTTCTTTTCTCCTTCAAGACCACTGAAATTACACGTAACAGTACCTGCACCAACGTTTACATCCTTGCCTACGATAGCATCTCCTATATAACTTAAATGAGGTACTTTTGAATTTTCGCTAACTTTAGATTTCTTTACCTCAACAAAACTCCCTATCTTCACCTTTTTCTCAAATACATTTTCCGGCCTCACTGAGGAGAATGGACCAATGGAACATTCTTCCCCAATATAAGATCCTCTCACAAAACTATACTGAATCTTCGTTGATTTTCCTACAAAAGAATCTGTTATTCTAACAAAAGGGCCAAGTGTACAATCCATTCCAATCTCTGTTTTTCCTTCAAGGATACAAAAAGGATAAACCGTCGTATCCTCTCCAATTTTAACAAAGTAATCAACACTCGTTGTCTGAGGATTTATGAATGTAACCCCCTCGAGCATAAGACGTTCTACAATCTCAGTCTGAATATTGGCAGTAGCGATAGAAAGCTCTACCCTGTTGTTCACACCATAAACAGGCAATTTACGCTCAAGGATTTTTATTCCCACTCTTTCCTTATGAGCGATTATTCCAAGCACGTCTGTAAGATAATATTCCCCTTGAGTATTTTTGTTATCTATCTGAGAGAGCCCTTCAATAAGCAAATCCTTTCTGAAAATATATATTCCTGTACTTATTTCCTTTATTTTTTTCTCTTCCTCAGTTGCCTCGCTCTCCTCAACAATATGTACAAATTCATTCCCTATTCTTACAATTCTTCCAAGTCCAGCAGGGTTTTCACTTACTGCAGCAAGGATAGTGACACCATTCCCTTCCTTTACGTGGAAATCCATAAGTGAAGAGATGTCTCCTTCTCTAATTAAAGGATTATCCCCTGGTACAATGACAATAGTACCATCATCAGGAAGAGAGGAAATGAGTGGCATGGCTTTCTTTACAGCATCCCCTGTCCCTAAAGGAGCTTCCTGATAAACAACCTCAAACCCCTTCAACGCTTCGCTATTTATATGAGGAGAAACAACGAGGATAACCCTTTCAGTAACATTTTTAACCGCGTCGGTTGCATAAAAAAGCATTTCTCTGCCACAAATTTTATGCATGACCTTGGAAGTTTTAGAGTGCATCCTCTTACCAATGCCTCCAGCAAGTACAATGGAAACCTTCTTCATCTATATAACTCCGAGTTCGCTACCTATTTGCTCAAACTTCTCAATGCCATAGTCAAGGTCTTTTTTCGTATGCACTGCAGATACCATTACCCTTATCCTTGCACTACCCTTTGGAACTGTGGGAAATACGATACCCTGAGCAAAAACACCCTCCTCAAATAGCCTTTCGCTGAATCGTTTTGTGGTTTTCTCATCCCCTATAATAACAGGAGTAATAGGAGTCTTACTATGACCTGTATTAAAGCCGAGAGAACTAAATCTTTCCTTAATATAGGCAGAATTTTCCCATAATTTCCTTACAGGCTCTGGATCATTCATAAGAAGATCGACTGCTTTTATAAGGGCACATACGTCAGCGGGAGAAAGAGAAGTACTGAACAGAAATGGCCTTGCCCGCTGTTTCATATAATCAATAAGTACACTGGAGCCTGCAACATATCCCCCTACAACTCCAAATGCTTTAGAAAGAGTTCCTACATCAATATCAACCTTTCCCTCGAGTTTAAAGTAGTTAAGAATGCCTCTTCCATTTTCACCAAGAACACCTTCTCCATGCGCATCATCAACCATTGTTATCGCTGCATACTTTTCTGCAACCTCTACAATATCAGGAAGAGGAGCGATATCACCGTCCATACTAAAAACACCATCAGTCACAATAAGTTTTCTTCCGTCAAAATTACTATAATCCTCGAGCTTTGCTGTTAAATCTGATACATCAAGGTGTTTATACCTTACAACCTGTGCCCTACTTAATTTACACCCATCAATAATGCTTGCATGATTCAATTCGTCACTCAGCACGATATCTCCCTCATCCACAATAAGGGGAATTGTAGCAATATTTGCAAGGATACCGGATTGAAGAAGGATTACCGCCTCTGCATTTTTAAATTCTGCAAGCTTCCTCTCAAGTTCTTCATGAACTAATAACGTGCCTGCAATTGTTCTTACTGCTCCTGCACCTACACCAAATTTTTCGATTCCTTCAATAGCACTCCTCTTCATTCCATCACTGTTGGCAAACCCCAGATAATTATTTGAGCACAGATTTAGCATGCGTCTGCCACCAATGGTAACCCATGCATCCTGAGGACTCCCAAGGACTCTTATCGTATTATAAAGGCCCTTTTCTTTAAGATCGTCAATTTCATTCCTTAGAAAATCAAACTTTTCCATTCCTCACCTCCTAAGGTATAAGAATAACTTTACCTGACTCTCTTCTTTCCATAACCTCTATTCCTTTATCGAATTCTTCGAGAGTAAATTTATGGCTGATAACAGGAGAAATGTCAAGTCTTCCTGATTTCAAAAGATTTGAGCCAATATTCCATGTTTGAAAAATTCTTCTCCCTGTAATGCCATAGACTCTCAACTTTTTAAAAATTACATCGTCATTAAGATTTATTGTGACATCCCTGTCAAAGAGCCCCAGAAGGGACACTCTGCCACCTGGAGAGGCAAGGTAAATAACATCTCTGAGAGCTCCTTCGTTTCCTGACATTTCGAGACCCACATCAACACCTCTTCCATGAGTTGCATCCATTACAATCTCCCGGAGGTTTTCATTCCTCGAATTCACAAGGATATCTGCTCCCATTTTCTTTGCAATATTAAGGCGAAAATCTCCAATATCCGAAACAATAATTTGTGAAGCACCAGAAACTCGTGCAACTCCTACTGCAAGTAGCCCTACAGGACCAACCCCTGTAATAAGCACACTTTTACCCACAACATCCTCCACAAGCACTGTGTCAATAGCATTCCCCAGAGGTTCCTGAACGGATGCAAACTCTGGATTAATCTCAGGAGGATTGACCCACACAACCCTCTCGGGAATTGCTATATACTCTGCAAAAGCCCCATCCGTATCAACTCCTAATATCTTCAAGTTTTCACAAATTTCTGGATGCCCAGTAAGGCATTGGTGGCAATAACCACAATATATATGAGTTTCTGCAGAAACAAAATCATTTATTTGAACCCTTTTGACATTTCTTCCAACTTCGACTACCCTTCCTGCGACTTCATGTCCAACCACAAGAGGTGGTTTTATCCTTCCCTGTGCCCATGTATTCCACTGGTAAATGTGAAGGTCCGTCCCACAAATAGAAACTGCACTTACCTTCACAAGCACCTCGTCTTCTTTAATCTCTGGCATAGGTATATCCCTGAGAACAAATCCTCTACCAGGATTTTCCTTTAAAACTGCTTTCATACCTCCTCCTTCCATACCTTGACTTAAAATCCTCTAACTATAATTATTAAAATTTTTACTACAAGCTACGGCGTATATCAACTGAAAATGTATTTTTACACCTTTTATTCACTCTGTTCTGTCTCCTCCATATTTTACCATTTTTCATATTTTTTGGTAAAGGTATTCGAAAATAAAAAGAATATAAAAAAGAATCAGATATTACACCCCCTGCTTTCTATAAAAATCCACAAATTTGTTATAATAATGCACGGGGCAGTAGTTCAGCGGGAGAACGCATCCTTCGCAAGGATGAGGTCAGGGGTTCAATTCCCCTCTGCTCCACCACAGTTTAATAAGTCAGAAAGAACGTATATAAATTAAAAAGACTCCTCTCTTAACAAAGATATTAGGAAACTCATGAAAGAAAAATAAACTTTCTATTGAATATGAACAGCAGACAACAAAGTTTAAGTTAGCAGAAGGGGGACTTCACTTTGGATTTCTTTCAATGATAAATGTAACAGGGCCATCATTTATCATATGGACTTCCATATGGGCCTTGAAGACTCCTGTTTTTACTGAGACACCCTCTTCACGGACATTCTGGACAAATCTTTCATAAAGGGTCTTTGCAGAGTCTTCATCAATTGCCCCTGAAAAATCAGGTCTCAATCCTTTCTTTACATGGGAAGCAAGGGTAATCTGGGAAACCACCAGTACTTCTCCTCCTACATCCTTCACCGACATGTTCATCCTGTCATTTTCGTCACGGAATATTCTGAAATTTACAATCTTATGGGCAAGGTAATCTGCTTCTTTCCCTGTATCACCCGACTCTGCTCCAAGCAACACAAGAATTCCTACCCCAATCTCAGAGACACACTCCCCATTAACCAATATTTTTGCTTCCTTCACTCTCTGGATAACTGTCCTCATAGATCCATCTCTTGCTCACTCTAACCTTTACAATTTCCTGAATACCTTCAAGCTCTTTGACAATTTCGTTCAAAGGAGTACGGGTATCGATATCTGCAACAAATCTTATATATGAGAGATTATGCCCATGGGATTTCTTATCAACCTTTTTTGAGGCATGAAAGTTCTCAATATTAACATTACTTCTGGCGAAGACTTCTGAAATCTTGTATATCATCCCCGGGACATCCCATGACGTAATCCTGAAGAAGGCTATTAACTTTCTACTTACATCATTTGTCCATATTGCTGGGAGGATTTTCCCTCCTCTTTCAATAATTTCTCCAAGATTCTTACAGGTCTTACTATGTATTTTTATTCCTCTTCCCCGTGTCACATAACCCACAATCTCTTCCGGAGGATGAGGTTCACAACACTTTGCTATCGAAATCTTTACTCCCCTCACACCGCTTACAACTGGGAAAAACTCCTCCGGCTCTCTTCTTACCTGAGGTTTTCTAAGGACGGGCTTTTCTATAGTTTCTTCTTTTAACAGTTGAACTTCTGCTGCCTTTTTCTCCTCATACTGTTTTCTCAAGAAGGCTTTAATTCGAGACCTTGCAGAGGCGGATTTTACAAACTTAAGCCAATCTCTCTTAGGCCCCTTGGAAGTTTTTGAAGTGATAATCTCAACTCTATCTCCCGTCTTCAATTCAGTACTAAGAGGCACCATGACTCCGTTTACCCTTGCTCCTACACATTGATAACCAATATCGGTATGAACTCTGAATGCAAAATCAACAGGTGTTGCACCCTGAGGTAATTCAATTACATCCCCTTTCGGTGTAAAAACAAGCACCTCTTCACTGAAAAGGTCCACTTTTACCCTCTCCACAAATTCCTTTGAAGAACGAATCTCTTTCTGCCAGTCAAGAATCTGCCTCAGCCAGTTAATCTTTGTCTCATAATCCCTATCAAGGTTTTTTCCTTCCTTATATTTCCAATGAGCTGCAATACCAACTTCATCGTGACGGTGCATTTCCCATGTCCTGATCTGGATCTCAAAAGGCTCCCCTGATTTTGTTATTACTGTTGTATGGAGGGATTGGTACATATTAGGTTTGGGTAGCGCTATATAATCTTTGATACGCCCGGGGACAAATGTATAGTGATTATTTACAATCCCAAGTACCTGGTAACAGGTTGGTATATCATCAACAATGATACGAAGAGCAATAATGTCATAAATCTCCTCGAACTCTTTTCCATCACGAATCATTTTCCTGTAAATTCCATAAAGATTTTTTGGTCTCCCAGAAACTTCCGCCTTTATCCCATTTGCATCCATAAGAGCTTTGAGCTCTTCAATAAGCCCCTCAACATATTTTTCCCTCTCTCCTCTTTTTCTGGTCACCTTCCTTGAAAGTTCATAATACTTTTCCGGTTCAAGATACCTAAAGGAAAGATCTTCAAGTTCCCATTTCATCGTATATATCCCAAGCCTATGAGCAAGTGGTACATATATATCCATGGTTTCTCTGGCTATCTCTTTCTGCCTTTCTGGTGGAAGATAGCTCAGGGTTCGCATATTGTGAAGTCTATCTGCAAGTTTTATAAGAACAACTCTGATGTCCTGGGCCATTGCAAGTAACATCTTCCTGAGGTTCTCAAGTTTCGTCTCCTCTGAAGAGACCCTTTTAATCTCCTTAAGCTTTGTAACCCCGTTTACGAGAAATGCAACATTTTCACCAAATTCTTTCCTTACCTCCTCAATTGGCGCACCTGTATCCTCCACAACATCGTGAAGAAGTGCTGCTGCATAGGTTTCCGCATCCAGATGAAGGTCTGAAAGAATAAGAGTAACATTCAAAGGATGTGATATATACCCTTCGGCAGACATTCTCATCTGACCTGTATGGGCATCCTTTGCAAATTTATAGGCCCTCTCAATAAGCAGCACACCTTCTTCTCCGACATAGGAGGCAGTTTTACTGAGAAGCACTCTAAAAAGTTCTTCAGGGTCGTTATTCAACGCTCAATCAAAATCTATAAGTGAAAATACAGGGTACTTTCCTATCTTTTCTTCCCCTTTAAGATCTTTGAGTATCACAACAAATCCCCATCCCACTATCTCTCCACCGAGAAACTCAATAAGTTCTGAAGCAGCAAGTGCAGTACCACCAGTTGCAAGCAAATCGTCTATCATAAGTACCCTTTCTCCTTTACTCACTGCATCCCTGTGTACCTCGAGGATGGACATTCCATATTCAAGCTGAAATTCTTTTCTAACAACCTCAAAAGGAAGTTTGCCAGGTTTTCTTAATGGGATAAAACCTGCTCCAATTTTTGTTGCAATAGGTGCTCCAAAAATTAAGCCCCTTGCCTCGATTGCCGCCACCTTATCAATCTTCATACTTTCAAAATGGTCAGCAATTGCATTCACAGCATAAGTAAAGGCCTCCCTATTCCCCATAAGAGGAGTAAGGTCTCTAAAAAGAACTCCCTTCTGCGGAAAATCAGGGATGTCCCTTATATATTCCTTCAATTCCATGTTTTCCTCCCTTCATCACAAAATAATTATAAAAAAATGAAAACTTATCACTATCTCTTCTTCCCTTTTTTCTTCCCTTTTGAGGATTTCTTCGCCTTCATAGTCTTCTTTTCGACAGGCTTTTCAGTATCTAATTCCGGCACATCCACTGTTATTGCAACCTCCTCTTTTACTCGGGGAACCTTATATTGAGGTACCTTCTCCTTTTTCCAGAGCACAAGCAGAGGAGAGGCAATATAAATAGAGGAATAGGTACCGGAAAGCAGGCCGATCGCAAGTGTCATGGAAAAATCCCTCAACACAGAACCTCCAAATAACAGTAGCGCCAGAGCCGCAAAAAACGTTGTAAGAGAACTGTTCATCGACCTTATCCACACTTCCTGGATACTTCTGTTTACAAGAGAGGCAAAGGTCTCCCTCGTCTTGAACTTGAGGTTCTCCCGGATTCTGTCAAGAACAACAACGGAATCTTCCACAGAATATGTGATTATTGCAAGAAATGCACCAATAAAAGGGGCGTTAATCTCAACCCTGAACAGAGCAAGCATTCCCAGAGTAATAATGACATCGTGGAAAAGCGCAAGAACCGTTGCAAGTGCAAATTGGAAGGCAAACCTCACTGTTATATAGAAAAGGATAAAAAGTAAGGCCAGGCCAAGGGCGATTAATCCGCTCCTCTGAAGCTCCCCACCTATCACAGGGGCAATCAAAGTATCGCTATGCTGCGTTACAGGAGAGACATTCTGTGAGATCTCTGAAACAATTGCATCTATATCTTCAGCCTTTATTGTTTCTTCACTCAGTTTTATTAAGATCTTGTTGCCCTCAGCTCCTCGAACAATTGCATTCTTATAGCCCTTTTCTGAAAGAATATCCTTAACCTTTGACTCATCCGGTTTTTCAGTGCAGGTTATATTGACGACTGTGCCACCCCTGAAATCTATACCAAAGTTTAAGGGCCCTCCTAAAGTAACCTGGTTTACAATGAAAGCAATAATCCCAACAAGGATGATTACAATAGAAATGGTAAACCATAACTTTGTTTTTCCGACAATATTCCACGTAGCAATTCTATCCCTTAGACTCATTTTAGCCTCCTAAACTCCCCACAAACCCGGCTTTTTTGTAACACCGGGAGGAAGGAAAACATCCAGGAGAGTCCTCGTCACAACAATTCCGCTAAAGAACCCCACAAGCAAACCTACACTGGTTGTAACAGCAAAGCCCTTAACAACTCCTGTTCCAAAATAGAAAATCATTGCAGCACCAACAAGTACGGTGAGGTTGGAATCAAATACAGTTCTAAAAGCGTTTGCAAACCCTGAAGAGATAATGGACTTCAAAGATTTCCCCAGCTTTAGCTCCTCTTTCATCCTTTCAAAAACAATCACATTGATATCTACAGACATCCCAAGAGAAAGTATAACACCTCCTATAGCAGGAAGAGAAAGCGTCGCCCTTAGAAGGAAAAGTACTGCAATTTCTATCGAAAGATATATTGTAAGGGAGAGCACAGAAAGAACCCCTAACAATCTATAAAAGACTACCATATAGCCAAAGATTAAAGCAATTGCAACAAGAATAGCAATATAAGCCATCCTGACAGTTTCTTCACCAAGAGAGGCATCCACAACTTCTCTTGAAATGGTGTTCAATTTAACAGGAAGTGCACCACTTCTCAAAAGAGCTGCGTAGTCTGCTGCCTCCTCCGTGGTAAATCCTCCTGAAATAACGCCTTCCCCTGCTGTTATTACATCGTTAACAATTGGGTTCATAAGAAGTTTATCATCAAGATATATGGCAATCCTCTTATCGAGGTTTTCCTCTGTGACCTTAGCAAATATCTCTGCCCCTTCTGCATCGAGTGTGAACTGAATGACAGGTTGCCCCAATGTTGCCGTCTCCTGGCTGAAGACAAGTTTTGCATCCTTGAGGTGCGCTCCTGTAAGAACAACAGTCCCATCCTCTGTCTTAAATTGAAGGAGTGCAGTTTGTCCAATAAGTTCCTGAGCCCTTTGAGGGTCTTTCCACCCCGGTAACTCTATGTCTATTCTTCTCCAGTTTACTCCACCTTCCTGAACAACAACAGCCTCAGAAATTCCGAGGTTATTTACCCTTCTCTGAATAACGCTAATTGCAGATTGGACAGCCTCAGGAGTTACAGTAACATTCTCGGTATCCTCTGCCTCTAAGACAAATCTTACTCCACCCTGTAAATCAAGACCAAAACGAGGGGCAATACGCTTTTCGAAATTTGTCTGCGTTTCAAGAGGTTTTCCTAAAGCCATAAAACCCCTCACATCAATCCAGAGAGAAAGAGCAAAAACAATAAGAATGAACACAACAACCAAAACTTTATTCCTTTTCATAAACTCCTCCTACTTATTAATTTTTCCACTATTAAGAACTTCCTTCAACTTCAGAAAATCATTTTCCAACACATCTTTCAACTCACCATGATAAAGCGCTGCTGCTGGATGATACATTGGGAAAAACACAAATCCATCCCTTTCCAATAACTTGCCATGAACTGAGCCTATTGTAAGTTTCGGTAACACCAGCGCATTAAGAGGAGTATTACCAAGAGTACAGACAATCTTAGGTTGAATAATAGCAATCTGCGCATACAGATAAGGGATACAGGACTGAACCTCTTCTATTGTAGGTACCCTGTTATTTGGGGGTCTGCACTTCACTATGTTTCCAATAAAAACATCCTCTCTTGAAAGGCCAATTGAGTAAAGAAGTTCTTCAAGCAATTGTCCAGCTGGGCCTACAAAAGGCCTTCCCTGAATATCTTCCTCCCTTCCTGGCCCTTCTCCTATGAACATCGCCTTTGCATCAATTGGTCCTTCACCAGGGACAGCATTTGTTCTTGATCGACAGAGCTCACATTTTTTACACCCGAGGATATCCCTGGTAATTTCATCAAATATGACCATAACTAAACCTTTCCCACAACTACCCTGCCGAAGGTCCCGTCATCAAGCAGAGACTCTATATAATTGTTCAATTTATCAAAGGAAACGCCGTCTATATCATCTAAAAGCTTTTCAGCTCTTTTAACTTTTCCCAGAAAAAGACCCTGCACTCCGTTTCTCTGCATCTTTGAAGAAGTGCTTTCAAGACCAAGGAGTAGATTACCTCTTACGAACGACTTCGCATCTTCAAACTCGGACTTACTTAAACCATTCCTTCTTATATCCTCCACCTCTTTATGAATAATCCCCTCAACCTCTGCAAGATTTTCGGATGTAGTAGAGGCATATACAACTGTTCCACCTGCATCTGAAAGCCTCACAGGATAAGCATAGACGGTATAAACAAGCCCACTATCCTCTCTGAGTCTCTGAAAAAGGCGAGAAGACATATTACCTCCAAGTACAGTCGTAAATAAAGAATCAAGGATGTTTTCCCTGATAAAAAGTCCACTCCCCTTTAATGTTATTGCAACATGTATCTGGGCTGTATCTTTCTCATATTTTCTTTCTTCAAAATGGTAAACAGGTGGCAACACCTGTGGCTCAAAGCTATTACTATTAAAATCTGAAAAGTACTCATCCATGAAAGAACGGAGAGTAATATCATCGATATCCCCTGCTACTGATACAAATAGGTTATGGTGGTTAAACATTTTTGAGAAATAGCTTTTCAAATCTTCAACCCTCATATTTTTCACTGTCTCCTCGCTTCCAAGAGGAGTATTTGCCACAGGATCATCTCCCCAGATAGACTTGAGTGCTTCTGTCTGACAGATATCCTGAGGATCATCGTAATACTCATGAATCTCCTCAAGTACTACCCTTCTTTCCCTTTCTACAAGCTCGGGTTGAAATAAGGGATTCTTCAAAATATCCGAGAGTATCTCAAATCCTTTACAGGCGTCTTTACTAAGAAGCCTTACGTAGAAGACTGTGTGCTCTATTGAGGTGTATGCATTGATTTCCCCGCCGACCTTTTCTATCTCTCTGGAAATCTCAAACGCATTTCTTTTCTTTGTCCCTTTAAACACTGTGTGTTCAATAAGGTGGGAGATACCTCTAAATTGTGGTTCTTCATATCTGCTTCCTGACTTAACAAAAACACCCAGAGAAAGAGAGGGAAATGTATTATTCTCCTGAAGAAAATATCTTATACCACTCTTTGATGTTCGAGATGGTTCAAACTCATTTTCTTCTGACATTATTTATTCTCCTCCTGCTGAGAAAATTTTCTTGTTAGTTGTATTTTTCCGTCTTCCTCTACCTTCATAACCTTCACACGAACTCTATCCCCAACCTTTATTTCTTTCCTTATATCCTTCACAAACTTATTGGATAGTTGAGAGATATGTAACAACCCAACATGGGTAGGAAGTATCTGGACAAGTGCTCCAAAGTCCCTTATCTCTACGACAACTCCATCGTAAATTTTTCCCACTTCGGGCTCCTCCACAAGGCCAAGGACCTTCTTTTCAATTTCCCTACCAATATCCTCATTGGGAGCTGCAATATATACAGTGCCATCAGGATCAATGTTTATCTCAGATTCAGTGTCACCAATAATGCTTTTGATTGTCCTTCCCTGAGGGCCTATTAGAAGACCAATTTTATCCGGTTTTATCTTAAGAATAAAGATCCTTGGGGCAAGTGGAGAAATGTTTTCTCTTGGTTTGGGAATAACTTGAAGCATCTTATCGACAATAGCAAGCCTTGCCTTGCGTGCCTGCTCAAGAGCCTTCCCCAGGACATCAAGGCCAATACCCTTCATCTTAAGATCCATCTGCAAAGCAGTAACCCCTGTCTCTGTGCCTGCTACCTTAAAGTCCATATCACCAAGGTGGTCCTCTGCGCCCTGAATGTCTGTGAGAATTGCATAATCCTCACCTTCCTTGATAAAACCCATTGCAATGCCAGCAACAGGTTTTCTAATGGGGACACCTGCATCCATAAGGGCAAGAGTAGAACCACACACAGAAGCCATTGATGTGGAACCATTTGATTCAAGTACTTCAGAAACAACTCTGATTGTATAGGGAAACTCTTCTTCCGGAGGAAGAACCTTTTCTACTGCTCTTTCAGCAAGTGCACCATGCCCGATTTCTCTTCTTGAGGGACCCCTCATTGGTTTCACCTCTCCTACAGAGAATGGAGGAAAGTTATAATAATGCATATATCTTTTGGTAATCACCTCTTCCTCGAGCGATTCTATAAGCTGCCCCTCTCCTTTACCAGCAAGAGTCACAATAGAAAGTACCTGAGTCTGTCCTCTTGTGAAGATCGCAGAGCCATGTGTCCTCTTGAGCACTCCTACCTCAATAGCAATAGGTCTTATCTCTTCGGGAGTTCTTCCGTCAATCCTTCGCCCCTGGATTGTCTCCTTCCTGACGTAATCCCTCAGGATAATATCAAATATCATACTAACTTCTTCTAACCTATCTGCGTATTCTTCATTAAAGCCCTGGAGTATTTCATTCTTAATCTCCTCGAGAGCTTTTTCTCTTGCAATTTTTTCCTTATTCTCAAGGGCAAGTTTGATGTTTGAAAGGAAGATAGGCTCAATCTCCTGTTTCAATGTCTCATCAATCACAACTTCAGGAACTTCAATCTTTTCCTTTCCGAACTTCAATGCAAATTCTTCCTGAGCTTCTGCAAGTTTTCTTATCTCTTCCATTGCAAGAGCCATTGCATCAATCATTTGACTTTCAGATATTTCTTTTGCACCTGCCTCAACCATAATAAGTGCATCCTTGGTACCTGCAATACTCAGGTCAAGAGCGCTTTTATCCTCAATATCCTTCTCTGAAGGATTAATGACAATTTTACCATCAATCATCCCCACCTTTACAGCACCCACAGCTTCTCTAAATGGTTCGTCTGATAGCAGTGATGCAAGAGAAGCGGCATTTATTCCGAGTATTTCAGGAGCGACCCCTCCATCAGAAGAAAGCACATAAACAATAATCTGAACAGGCCTCCTAAACTGGGCAGGGAAAAGAGGTCTCAAGGGTCTATCAATAAGGCGAGAGCCAAGTATTTCCTGTTCTGAAGGTCTCCCCTCCCTTTTATAAAATCCCCCAGGGATTTTACCCGCTGCATACATCTTTTCAAAGTAATCGACTGTCAGGGGAAAGAAATCAGAGGGTTCTGCTGGTTCCTTATCCATGGTTGAGGTCGCAAGTACCTGTGTGCCTCCACAGGTTGCAAGAACCGAACCTCCTGCTTGTTTTGCCAGTCTTCCAATTTCAAACTCAATCGTCTTAGAGGCAATTTCGACTGTTAATTTCTCAATCATATTACGCTCTCAAATTAAGTTCTTTCACAAGCTGGGCATATCTTGCCTTATCAGTTTCCTTAAGATAGTTAAGAAGCTTCCTTCTTTCTCCAACAAGCTTGAATAGACCTCTACGCGAGGCATAGTCTTTATTGAACGATTTAAGATGCTCGGTGAGATTCTCGATTCTTAATGTGAGGAGTGCAATTTGAACCTCTGGTGAACCCGTGTCACCCTCATGCCTTTGAAACTTCTTAATAACTTCTTCTTTTTCTTCTTTCGTAATCATTATTACCTCCTGTAATATTCTTAAGCAATTAGCAGAGAAAATCGCCGGAGCTTACGAAACCCTCTGTTAAAAGCGTACATATTATAATGTTTTTGACAACTTATGCAAGAAAACGACGATTGCCAAGATTTTGGATTAATTAATTATTGATTTTGCTGAAATATGTCTTTGCTACCTGCACATCTTTTTTTATAGCCTCTCTAAGCGCCGAAGCTGTTTCAAACTTTTTCTCATCCCTGATTCTTTCGAGAAAATAAAGACGAATCTCTTTCCCATAAAGGTCCTCACTCATATCAAAAAAATGAATCTCGACCTTTATTCTATTATCCGTATCAAAGGTGGGGTTATACCCGATATTTGTGACAGATGGGAGCAATTTTCCATCCAATTCCCCAGAAGTAATATAAATTCCAGTCTTAGGGAGGATCTTGCTTCCATTTAGATAATTCAGATTCGCAGTCGGAAATCCAATCTTCCGTCCAAGCCCCTTTCCTTTAGCTACATTTCCCGTAAGGAAGAAATGATGCCCCAATAACCTGTATGATCCTTCCATATTTCCTCTTTTGATGTAATCACAAATAAGGGAACTACTGACTGCCTCTCCCCCTAACTTTAAAACAGGTATAACCTCTACACAAATTCCAAGCCCCCTGCCGATATTCTTAAGAAGATTAATGTCTCCCTCTCTATTTTTCCCAAATCTGAAATTCTCCCCAACAATCACTGCCCTGGCATTTAGGTGTTCAATAAGCTCATTTTCAATGAAATCCTTTGCTCTCATTGCCATGAAGCCATTAGTAAGTTCCGCAAGGTAGGCAGTACCTATTCCATAAAGTTCGAAAAGATAGAGTCTCTCCTCAAGAACTGTTATAAAATCTCTTTTCTTCTCTTTCAAAGGGTGATTTGCAAAGGTGTAAACAAGCGGAGTTAAATGAAAAAGATCTCCAATCTCTACTGTCCTTCGGATAAGCTGCTGATGACCAAGATGAACACCGTCAAACATGCCTATGGTTACTGCACTATTACTTCCTATTGTATCGCCATACTTAAATATCTTCATAGATAACCTTCTCTGGTTTCAGAGAGTTTTGTTCCACTTTTCCAACTCCAAGCAACCTGCCTTCCTTGTCCTTAACAATCAACCTCTCGAGAATTATTTCATTACCGTTCAGAAATGGCGCTTTATTCTTAAGTAAAACGGTAGAGAAGTCTAAAACATCGTCGACCGAGAAGAAGCCTCTTAAAAAATTACCGCGCTCAATTTCTGTAAGAGTTGTTGCATCCGAAATAGTAAACCTCCCAAGCCTTGTCCTCGTAATCCCTGAAATGACAGCACATGATTGAAGTCTAATACCGATATCCCTTGCAAGAGCCCTCATATATGTACCCTTAGAACACAAAATTCTCAAAACAGCTGTATTTTCGAGAAAACTTTTTACCTCGATATCATAGATTTCTACCTCAACAGGCTTCAATTTATTGATAGCTTCTCCTTTTCGTGCATACTTATATGCCTCTATACCACTTACTTTCTTTGCTGAAAAAAGAGGAGGCATCTGAAAAAATTTCCCCTTAAAGCCCTGAATGACATTCATAAATTCATATAAAGTAACCGGTTTACGGCAATTCCTGAGAACCTTTCCGGTGATATCATTTGTATCTGTTTCTATACCAAATTGTATCTGAACAACATATTCCTTCGGTTCAAGGTTTACATACTGAATGAGTTTTGTGGCCTTCCCAATACCAATAAAAAGCAAACCACTCGCCATTGGATCAAGCGTTCCTGCATGTCCAACCTTTTCAGTCCCTATTGCATCCTGTACTTTATTAAGAAACTTCCTTGAAGTGATCCCCTTTGGTTTCGAGATGAGTAAAAAATGCCTTTCCAACATGTCCTTCCCTTATCTCAACCCCCTCTTTATTAAGCAGATATACCTTCAAATCGGGTGAGCCAGAGAAACCACCAGGCAGTCCATCACTTCTTATCACCCTGTGACACGGAATAATTATAGGCAGAGGGTTCATCCTCATTGTAATCCCTACAAAACGAGAATAAGTTTTTGTTCCAAAACATGCAAGAGAAATATCTCCATAAGAAGATACTCTGCCAAAGGAAATGTTTATCGCTGTTTCGTAAATTCTTTTGAATTTTTCTTCAAGATTGTCCATATAAAACTTAAGGGCATTCCTTTCCCCCATTGAGAACGCAAGGAGGAGTCTTTCAAGTTCAGGGTCTTTTCTACCGCATCTCATATTCAAATAAGTCCTCTGGACAACTCCGTTCTCTATTTCAAGAGTAACAGGAACATCAAAATATTCAACATATCTAAGCATTAGTAAATTATCACCTCCGCAGATGAAGGATTTATTGTACTCACAAAAACACCAGAGGGAAGACCCGAAACAGTTATTGGAAGTTCATATCTCCCTGGCAAAAGATTAGTTGCATCAACATTCACTTTAAGAGCACTATAGTCAAAACTATCAAGTATATCCTTAAATCCTATAAGCACAAGTTCAACTGCATCAATATTCGTAGTTGCCGTGCGGTCGCTTCCATGAAGAACTGTAAGAAGTATCTTGAAACTTCTCGTTGAAAAGGCCTCTATACCAACCCTCACAGTACACTGAGTTTCCCCCATTACACTTACCCCCTCTGGTACAACCAACTCTACTTTTATATCTGTATTCTTAGTAAGGTTTGATACATCTACAGTTTTTGTTTTAACGCTCTTAATCTGCGACACAATTTTAATATCGCCCCTCAACGTAATAGTCGAAGGCGTAACTGAAACAGAACGTATGCCAAATCCGCTATAAGGGGAACCCATAACATCAGGAATAACAGGCACAATATTAATCACCTCATTCTTTGCACTTAACAGCTGCACAATACACGTTGAAGGACTTACATAAAGGTTCTCAACTGTTCCCTCCTTCACAGATAATTGTACAGGTAGATTTAGGGAATCGCCCTCTTTCGCATTCTTTAGGTCAACGCTCACAAATACCTTTTCAACGTCCTTAAGACGACTCTCAGGCCCAAAAACTGTTACCGTTGATGGAAAGACGTTTGGATTCTCTGGGAAGAAGGTCTCTGAAACATTCTCAAATGCTACACTGACAGGCAATGTAATAGAGGAGAGTTTCTCAATTTCAACCTTTACCGTAGAGGGGGTGTAGCTTTCTACTGTTATATTAGAAAGAGGAGAACGCACCTCTACATTAAGATAGTATTCTCCTGTTTCCTTTCCGGATAAATTCACAACGGCTGTAAAATCTGTTGGCTTTATCCCTAATATAACCTTGCTTGGCCCCTCTGCATAGATAGTAACAGGTTCTATCTCATTAACAATGAAACTCTCCGAAGGAATATTAAGTGGGACAACAGGCACTCCTTCAAATGAGCGCTCAATAGTTGGTCCCTGTACGCCAATAACATAATACCACAGAGCAATTGCAAAAATAACCGAAAGAACTCTTATATCAAGGACTTTCCTTAAAAAGTTCTTCATTTCTTTACCTTCGGTCCTTTCACTTCCACGGGCCTTGCCATAACGAGTAACATCCCTCTTAATTCAAGAGGGCTTAAGTATCTGGTGAGCTTTCCCCTCACTGCAAGCGAAATAATTCCTGTCTCCTCCGAGACAACAACTGAAATTGCATCTGTTTCTTCTGAGATACCCGCAGCTGCCCTGTGTCTGATACCAAGATTACTCTCATCGAAGCTTTTATCCATTGAAAGAGGTAAAACACATCTAGCTGCAACTATCCTCCCATTTCTTATAATAACTGCGCCATCATGAAGAACAGTATTTGGAAAAAAAATCGTATTCAGAATTTCAGACTTAACAAGAGAGTTAATAGGAACGCCTGTTTCAATATAATCATTTAGTGGAATACTCCTCTCAACTACAATGATTGCTCCTATCTTATTCAGTGACATATAGTTAACACTCTTAACAATTTCTTCTACCGTGTTTCTATAGTCCTCCCCATTCTCGCTTGTCTCAGGGAGCATAATTCCCTTTCCAAGGCCTGTAAACCACTTTCTTAGTTCAGGCTGGAAGACAACTACAAGAAGAAATGGCAAAAAACTAAGAGAAAACGTAAGAAGACCATTCATAAGAAAGGAAAAGGTCACAAGATTTAGAGAGGTGCTCAATCTGGCAAGTAAGGCAACCGCAATAAAATAGAGTGCAATGCCCTCTGCCAGTTGAAGAGTCCGCGTGTGCTGTATCGCTCTAAGTACAAAGTAAAATATAATGCTCACTATCACTACATCTATCACCGTGAGCATTACAGTACTCCACGTAATGTCTTTGAATATATTTAAAATTCCTCCCATCACTATATTTTGTATTTTCAGCGCTTTTTTGCAAATATATCTTAAAACAATGTTTGACACATTCAAACATTAATATTAGAATTCTATCAGGAGGCGACAATGAAAAAAATTATAGAGAACGTTTATTCAGTTGGAGCAATACACTGGGACAGAAGACTCTTCGATGAACTTATTCCTTTACCAGATGGGACAAGCTACAATGCATACCTTATAATGGGCAGCGAAAAAACAGCCTTAATTGATACAGTAGATCCAGCAACAAAAGAGCAATTAATCAATCACCTCAAAGAATTTAAAGGGCTTAAAATCGACTACATTATTTCAAACCATGCAGAGCAGGACCATTCAGGAACTATCCCGGATATTTTAGAAGCAAATCCAGAAGCTCGGGTTGTTACAAACAAAAAATGTATGGAGCTTCTTATCAAGCTTCTACATATTCCTTCCGAAAGGTTTATCACTATAGAAGATGGGGAGATACTTTCCCTCGGGGACAGGACATTAAAATTTATTTTTACTCCCTGGGTACACTGGCCAGAAACAATGTGCACCTATCTTGCAGAGGACAAGATTCTTTTTAGTTGCGATTTCTTCGGAGCACATACAGCAAGTCCTGAAACATTCGTAAAGGACCTATCAAAAGCCGAAGAATCAGCAAAGAGATACTATGCAGAAATTATGATGCCTTTCAGAAATTTCATCAGTTCTAACCTCAAAAAACTGGAAGAGTATGATATAAAAATCATTGCACCAAGTCATGGGCAGGTTTATTCAGATCCAAACTTTATTATAGCTCTTTACAGAGATTGGGTCTCTGATGCTGTAAAAAATGAAGTAGTCATTCCCTATGTATCAATGCACGGAAGCACAAAGGTCATCGTTGAAAAGCTTACTGAAGCACTTATGGAAAGGGGAATTGACGTATATCCATTTAACCTCTCCCATGCTGATATAGGAGAAATTGCAATAAAAACAGTCGATTCTGCTACAATTGTTATTGCAACTCCTACTGTTCTTGCAGGCCCTCATCCCCTGACAGCCTACATCACTATCTTCCTAAATGCAACAAAACCAAAGACCAAATTTATGGGAATTATAAATTCATATGGATGGGGTAGCATAACGGTGAACTGGCTTACACAACACCTCTCAAATTTTAAAGGGGAATTTATTGAACCCCTCGAAATTAAAGGGTTACCAACTGAAGAAGACCTCGATAAGGTTAACAAACTCGCTGAGAAAATTCATACAATGCATAAGTCTCTTGGAATTACCTAAAATTTTTGTTATAATAAATTAGAAATATTTTAAATGAGGAGGTAAAGGTGATAGATTTAAACAAAATGTTCCAGTCAGGGGACTGGAAGGCAGAAAAGCACATTCCAGCAATCGAAATCCTTGAAAAAGGAGATAAGGTCAAAATAAGAGTAAGTGTTGGTAAAGAGATTCCACACCCGAACACAACAGAGCACCACATAGAGTGGATTGAGATATATTTCATGCAAGAAGGTGCAAAATTCCCATACCTATTAGGAAGGTTCACATTCAACGCACACGGGGCCTCAACAGAAGGTCCAAACACAAGTGGGGTATTTACAGAACCGGATATAACATTCTCATTCAAAGTGAAAGGAAATGGAACGCTTATTGCAAATTCTTATTGTAATATTCATGGTTTATGGAAGAGTGAAGAAGAACTAAAAATTTAAGGAGGACATATGACAAAAAAGTATGAGATTTATAAATGCGAAGTATGCGGAAATACAGTCGAGATGATTCATGAGGGAAGAGGAACTCTTGTATGCTGTGGTCAACCAATGATACTTATGAAGGAGAAATCCACCGAAGAGGGAAATGAGAAACATAAACCGGTAGTAGAACAGGGAGATAATGGCATTCATATAAAGGTTGGCTCAATTCCACATCCAATGGAAGAAACACACTACATAGAGTGGATTGAAGTCATAAGAAAAGATGGCAAAAATTGCAGGACTGAGTTAAAACCAGGAAATCCTCCCGAGGCTAACTTTGGAGCTCATATAGCTGATGTATCAGAAGTACGAGCTTATTGCAACATACATGGCTTATGGGTAACAAAATTTTAGGAGGTAAAAATGATTAAAGACACAATTCAAAATGAAATAAATGAGCAAATAGGCAGAGAATTCTATTCTGCCTATCTTTACCTTGCAATGGCAATGCACTTTGAATCTCTCAATCTAAAAGGCATTGCAAGGTGGTTCTCAGCTCAGTCCAGAGAGGAACTGAAACATGCAGAAAGATTCATAGATTACCTCACTAAGGTAAATGGAAAGGTGTCATTAAAGGCAATTAAAGAGCCACCAACATCATGGCAATCTCTGTTGCAGGCTTTTGAAGATGCTTATAACCATGAAAGATATATTTCTGACAATATCCAGAGAATCCTTGACCTTGCAATAATGGAAAAGGACTATGCAACATCAAACTTCCTCCAATGGTTTGTTAGTGAACAGGTCGAAGAAGAAGAGCAGACTTTCGCAATCGTTGAAAAAATCAAACTCCTTGGTGAAACAAATATTTCACTTTATACGCTGGATAAAGAACTCGGACAAAGAAAGACAGGAGATTAATAGTTAAGGGCGAAGTAAAACCTTCGCCCCATTTATCATAGAGGAGAATTGTATTAAATTCTATTAATCTCTCCCTCTATTACATTGTAAAAAATCATATTACCCTAAATTTATTTCAGAGCCAGGATCCTTAAGTGTCTGATTCTTTATGTTAAAGAAGAGATGTTAAATCAAGCCCGGTATGGCAAAAAAACAGAGATTGCTTTAATTCGAAGAGGTGGACTGACCCCCCTTCGGACTTTCCCCAAAAACAAAAAGAAAAGACGAGATTGCTTCGGTCGTTTCACTCCCTCGCAATGACAAAGAAAAAGTCTGTCACTGCGACTCTTCTTTTTTTGTCATTGCGAGGCTTCGAAGAAGCCGTGGCAATCTCGCCTTTTCCAATCGAGGAAGTGAGAGTACCATCCTCGAAGCTCCGCCCAAAAGACATTAAAGACGAGATTGCTTCGGTCGCAAAAAACAAATGCGCTCCACTTGACTTCGTCAAGGAAAGGATTGCGCAATGACAAATAGAAGACTTTGGGGAAAATATTGAAGGGGGTCATACATTAGTCTAACTTAAGTTTCTAAACTCAAAATAAGTTTCAGAGCTTCTTCTACGAGATTTACATAATGCTCTTCTAATGTTCCTATTTTTTCTACAAGCCTTTCCTTTGAAATTGTAAGGATTTGTTCGCACTTTATAAAGGATGAGCTTTTTAATCCATTTGTGGAGGAGGGCTTAACTTTTATATGGAAGAGAAGTTCCCTTCCTTTCGTACTTATAGCCAAAACAATTGTATTTGGATAGTTCGGGTTTATGTTGCCTGCATCAGTTTGGATGATAAGGGATGGTCTTATGCCTTCTTGCTCTGAACCTCTTCCTGGGTTCCAATTAACAAGCCAAATTTCAAATCTTTTCGGGTTTTTCATCTGAAAGAATTACTTCTTTTTGTACGTCAAGTGCATATTCTACATCGGTTTCACTTGCAGCGCTGAACGCTTTGAAAAGCAACTTTTCTTCCTCTTTTTTCACCCACTCTTTTATGAGCTCTTTTATTACTTCATTGAGAGATTTGTTTTCCTTTTTGGAAACCTCCTTTGCTTTCTCGTGTAAGGATGCAGGAATTCTTACTGTAAAGTTTGCTGTATTTTTCATGCAGCACCTCCTTATGGTATCTATATTCGGTATCATAATTATATTTCATTTATGTATTTAAGTCAATAGGGTGTGTGGGGATCTCTGAAAACCCCCAGTAAATTGCCTTTGTTCAATCATTACCTTGCCAAAGGCAAGCACCGAAGGCGAAGCAATCGCCTTTTCCAATCGAGGAAGTGAGAGTACCATCCTCAATGCTCCGCCCAAAATACCTTAAATACGGAAACACCTCATTACGCTTCGTATAACATAGGGAAGGAATGACAAAAAAGAAAATTGTGTTATAATTCTATAAAGTAGGAGGTGCCGGGATGAGACTTGTTGTAATATCAAATAGGCTCCCTGTGACTGTTGAGGGGGGTGAAAATGAAGTCTCGTTTAGACAAAGTACAGGAGGACTCGTTCAAGGCTTAAGTGCCTCCCTTGATTCTCTTAAAGATTACACAAAAGAAGCTGAGTATGTATGGGTGGGATGGCCCGGGACAAATATCAAAGAAGAACTACAGGAAAAAGTAAGAAAAGATCTTCAAAAGAATTTCAGGGCGCTTCCTATCTTCATAGACGAAAACGAAATGACAGGGTTTTACCTTGGTTTCTGTAATAGCACAATATGGCCGCTCTTTCACATGATACCAAGCTTTGCTACATATAGTGATAAATATTTTGAAGATTATGTAAACGTAAACAAAAAATTTGCTGATACAGTTTCAAATATTCTCAGAGACGACGACATTGTGTGGATTCACGACTACCATCTAATGCTCCTTCCGCAGTTTTTAAGAGAAAAGAAAGATGTTCCGATTGGTTTCTTCCTTCATATACCATTTCCACCATTTGAAATATACCGATTACTTCCCAAACAATGGAGGGCATCTATCTTAAAGGGAGTTCTTGGTTCAGATGTTATCGGGTTTCACACATATACATATATGCAAAACTTCATAAGGACCTGCGAAAAAACACTTGGAATTGAAAGTGAATTTGGAAAATTCAAGGTTGACAATAGAATAATTTCCGTAGGAGTTTTTCCGATAAGCATTGATTTCGAAAAGTACAACAGAGCAACAGAAAACAAAAGCGTAAAACAGGAATTTGAAAACCTTAAAAATACGTTCAAGAACGAAAAGGTTATTCTTTCCATAGACAGGCTCGACTATACAAAAGGAGTCGTAAACAGGTTACACGCTTACGAACAGTTCCTCGAAAAAAACCCTGGATGGCACAGAAAAGTTTGCCTTGTTATGATACTGGTACCCTCAAGAATCGGTGTTTACAAATATCAGGAAACTAAAAATGACATTGACCAGCTTGTGGGAAGCATTAATGGAAAATTTGGGGCTATTGACTGGACACCCATTATTTATCAGTTTAAGAACCTTCCCTTTGAATCACTTACTGCACTCTACGCAAAAGGAGACATTATACTTGTCACTCCCATTATAGACGGAATGAATCTTGTCTCAAAGGAATACATTGCTTCACATAGAGATCTCAATGGAGTGCTCATCCTAAGCGAATGCGCGGGTTCTGCAGAAGAGCTTAAAAAGGCAATCATTGTAAGCCCTAATGACATTTCAGAAGTGGCAGATGCTATAAAAAGAGCCCTCGAAATGACGATTGAGGAGAAAAAGAGTATCAACAAGTCTTTACAGGATTATCTCAGCAAGTACGACGTTAAATGGTGGGCGGGAAGTTTTATCAACAAACTTATGGAATCCCACAAAGAAAAGATAGAGTTAGAGAAAAAAAAGGATGTCAATGAAATAAAGTCAGATATGATCAAGGATTACTCAATGGCTCAAAAAAGGCTTTTTCTACTAGACTACGATGGGACTCTTGTAAATTTTTCACCTAAACCAGAACTTGCAAAGCCTCCCTCTAACCTAGTGAAGATTCTTGAACGACTGTCAAAAAATACTAAAAACGATGTTGTAATTCTCACAGGAAGGGACAGAGAAACCATTGGAGGATGGTTTAGAAATCCAGATATTCAAATCTTTGCAGAACACGGCGCATATTTAAGACAGAAAGGAGAGAAATGGATAAGAATGCTTCCTGTTGAAAACGGATGGAAGGAAGAGATTGCTCATATCATAAAAATCTACGAAAGCAGAGTCCCTGCCTCTTTTACTGAGATGAAGGACTTTTCAGTGGTTTTCCACTTCAGAAATGCACCAGAAGAAGTTGTACAGCAAGAAATACCAGAGCTTTATGACGTTTTAAAGACTCTTACTTCGAATACAGGCATTGTTGTCCGAAAAATCAATAAGGGAATTGAAGTGAAAAGTGCAATGGCAGATAAAAGCATTGCTTCTCTATATTTTTTAAGAGAACCCTACGATTTTATCTTCGCAGCAGGCGACGATTCAATTGATGAAGGAATCTTCAAAAACCTTCCTAAAAGAGATGTTTATTCAATAAAAGTCGGAGATGGATTTACATATGCAAACTACAGAGCAAAAAACCCTGAGGAAATTTCTCTTGCCCTTAAAGAGTTATCATCAATTGAATATCCCAAGAAACCCTTCTGGAGGAGATTAGTAGAGATTATAAAACGCTGAGCACCTATGCACCAAGGTAAGCTTCTTTAACCCTTTGATCCTCCTTTAACTCCCTTGCACTTCCCTGCAAAGCAATTGTTCCTACCTCAAGCACATACGCATAGTCTGCAACCTCAAGTGCTTTTCTTGCATTCTGCTCCACAAGTAGAATCGTTGTACCCTGTTTATTTATTTTCTGGATTACATCAAAAATTTCGTCCACAAGAATCGGGGAAAGACCCATTGAAGGTTCATCAAGCAACATAAGACTTCCTCCGGTCATTAATGCCCTTGCAACTGAAAGCATCTGTTGCTCACCACCTGAAAGAGTACCTGCCAGCTGCTTAAAACGCTCTTTCAATCGTGGAAAAATTGAGAATACCAAATCGTACCTTTCTGACTTTACATTTTTGTCCTTAATGGTCCACGCAGCAAGCTCAAGATTCTCCATAACAGTAAGAGTTGCAAATATTCTCCTTCCTTCAGGTACATGGCTTATACCAAGATTAACAATCCTATGCGGTTCCATATTAGTAATGTTGGTATCCTTGAAAAATATATGGCCGCTACTTACCCTATTAAGTCCACTAATTGTCCTCAATGTTGTTGTCTTACCTGCGCCATTTGCTCCAATAAGTGTTGCAATCTGCCCATCTTTAACCTCGAAAGAGATATCCTTAATTGCCTTTATTGCTCCATAAGACACTTCAAGATTAGAAACCTTAAGCATTTTCCACCCTCCCAAGATATGCTTCAATCACCTTTGGATCGCATTTCACATATTCTGGCGAACCATCACAGATTGTCTCACCAAAATCAAGTACTTTTATTCTTTCGCATATTCCCATAACAACCCTCATCTGGTGCTCAACAAGAAAAATCGTTATCTTAAACTGCTCCCTAATCCAGTGAATCAAATCCATAAGGTTACCCACCTCTCTTGGGTTCATCCCTGCCGCCGGCTCATCAAGAAGAACCAGCTTAGGATGCGTAGCAAGTGCCCTTGCAATTTCAAGCCTTCTCAACTCTCCGTATGGAAGGTTTTTTGCAAGTGTATATGCACGCGATTGGAGATTAAAAATCTTCAGAAGTTCCATTGCCTCTTCTTTAGCCTGTTTCTCCTCCTCATAGAACTTACGAGTATAAAGAAAGGAATCAAAAAGAGAAATATTGTTCTTAGCTTGCCTGGCTATCCTTATATTGTCAAGCGCTGTTAACCCATTAAAGACTCTGAGGTTTTGAAAAGTCCTCGCAATACCCTTTTCAACAATAAGATGGGATTTTAAACCCGTAATATCTTCACCATTAAAGATAATCTTCCCTTCCGTTGGTTTGTAAACACCCGTAATTAGATTAAATATTGTCGTTTTACCGGCACCATTCGGCCCAATAAGTCCCCAGAGAGCTCCCTGAGGAAGTTCAAGATTAAAGTCATGTACAGCTCTCAATCCCCCGAAATAATGAGTCAATCCCTGTAAGGAAAGAATTGTTTCCATCACTCCTCCTTATTAAAAGGCAAAAGAAAATTGAATTCCCTTCCCCCCATAATCCCCGAAGTTCTGAATAACATAATCATAATAAGAAGCACAGCGTATACAACCATTCTCCACTCTATAGCCACGCCTATTGCACCAAGCAATATCCTCAATCCTTCAGACAAAAATGTTAATCCAAATGCAGCAACAATTGAGCCAGATATACTTCCCATACCTCCTGCATAAACCATCACAAGCACCATGACAGTCTGCATGAAGCCATACTGAGTGGGATGAGCAAGAGTGAGAAGATGTCCAAGGAGTGCTCCACCAATCCCTGCAAAAAATGCACCAATAACAAATGCTATCACCTTTTGTCTTGTTGTATTAACACCAACAAGTTCCGAAGCAATAGGATCTTCCCTTATAGAAAGGAATGCCCTTCCATGAGAGGAAAAAATGAGATTTCTTAGAAGAATTACCGTAAGTAGTGCCGTAATAAAAATAATGGTAAAGTTAGAAAATTTTGGTATACCAAGAAGCCCTCTTGGCCCACCAACATAATCAATGTTATTTATGATTGTCCTTATAATCTCTCCAAAACCAAGAGTCACAATTGCAAGATAATCACCTCTCAACCGTAGGGTTGGTAATCCAATAAGCAACCCGACAAGAGCAGCAGCAACTCCACCAACAAGCATAGCAATAATGAAAAGAACGTAACTACCTGGATTCCCTGGTTTAATATGCCAGATTAATGTCGTTAGGATTCCTGATATGTATGCACCAACTGCAGCAAATCCCATATGTCCCAGAGAGAACTGACCGGTAAAACCATTAATAAGATTCAGACTTGTTGCAAGAATCACATAAATTAACGAAAGATTAATAATATGAAGGATATAATCACTGATTATTCCTAATGAATGAAAAAGAAAAATAATAGCATAAAAGATAAGCGAATAAACGATAAATAGTATTGTCTTTTTATTTCTCATGCCGCACCTATACTTTTTCTGCTGTAACTTCCCCAAGTAGACCCTGAGGTCTGAAGAGGAGTACAATAATTAGGATAGCAAATGCAATACCTTCCCCGAGAAGCGAGTTATATGCAGTTGCAAACGTTTCAGAGATACCCATTATGTAGCTTCCGAGCATCGCTCCAGGAATGTTTCCAATTCCACCGAGTACTGCAGCAGTAAATGCCTTAATACCAGGAAGTATGCCCATATATGGATATATTCTCGGATACGTAATACCTGCAAGAATGCCTGCAGCACCTGCAAAAGCACCACCTATCAAAAATGTGATTGTTATAATGCTTTCTATGTTGATGCCCATAAGTCTTGCAGCATCTTTGTCCTGAGATACAGCCCTCATTGCCATTCCTACTTTGGTTCTGCGTACCAGATATGTAAGAAAAATCATAAGTACTGCAGAGACTGCTACATCAACAATCGCATAATTAGAGATTTTTATGTTTCCGATAGTAAAAATCCTCTGAGTTATAAGCTCAGGAAAGCTTCTGAAGGAGGGACCAATAAAAGGAAGAGCGGAGAAAAAGTACTCCAGAAACATGGAGACTCCGAGCGCAGTGATAAGTGCAGAAAGTCTGGGTTTGTATCTTAAGGGTCTGTAGGCAATTCTGTTTGCAGCCATTGCAATAAGGGCAGAAGCCCCCATACTTGCAGCAAAAACAAACACAACAGGAATATTCACATGCCTTGCAAGGGCAAAATTCACTATAAAATAGGCAGCATATGCCCCAACCATATAAAAATCACCATGCGCAAAGTTTATAAGCCTTACAATGCCATATACCATTGTATATCCAAGAGAAATCAGCGCGTAAATACTTCCCAGCTGGATTCCATTAATGAGTTGCTGAAGATTAAATATCTCACCCATTCTTCCTCCCATTTAAAAAAGAGGGAGGGGTAGCTCCCCCTCCCTCTCAAGTATAATTAAGGATTAACTGTTGTCTTGTAAACCTGTTGGCCGTTTCTTATCTCAATAATGACTGCAGCCTTTATGGGGTTTCTGTTTTCATCAAATACTATAGCCCCGCCAACTGCTCCCTGGAAATTTGAATCCTTTATTGCATCTCTTAATGCAGCACCCTCTGTTGTTCCAGCACGCTTAATAGCGTCAAGGAGAAGGTTAGTTGCATCATATGAAAAGGCTGCAAATGAATCAGGAGTCTCTCCATACTTTTCCTTATATTTTGCCACGAATTCCTGTACCTCGGGTCTTGGGTCATCCTTTGAAAAGTGTCCTGTAAAGTACGCACCTTCAACTGATTCTCCACCAATCTTAACAAGGTCTGG
>DHHO01000016.1 GCA_002403335.1 Caldiserica bacterium UBA4770 | reverse complement strand
TTTCTATGCTTCCACAAGCCCTTTTTTGATAACCTTAAAATATCATCATATATTCTTTAAAATCCTTCCTCTTTAGCTTGGATTAATAGATATAACCTATTCCTTCTTTCTTAAATTTCTCTGCCACCTTCAACTATAGAAGCCCACAATTTCAGATAAGGTCTCTGTTTCAATCCTTATAAGAAATCTGCAAACCCCTGAAAGATGTTTTGAAATAATGACTCTCTCAAAAGAAGGCAATTAGCATAGATTCTTCTCAACTTGTTGAAACTTGGTCAAGAAGATTTTCTCACTTTAAAACACCTTCTAAGTACCTATTTGCCAGGAGCTTAAATATTTCCTTTGCTCAGGTGTAAGTTTATCAATCTTTATTCCAATTTCTTCAAGCTTAATCTCTGCAATTTTTCTATCCATTTCATCAGGTAGTTTATATACTTTGTTTTCGAACTTACTGCTATTCTTATTGATATACTCAGCAGCAAGTGCCTGGTTTGCAAAACTCATATCCATAACATCAGGTGGGTGACCCTCGGCTGATGAAAGATTAACTAATCTACCCTCTGCAAGCAGATAGACCTTTTTGCCATTCTTTAACTCAAACATCTCAACAAATTTTCGTGCTTCACGATGGGATTTTGAAAGTTTGTTAAGCGCAGTTTTATTAATCTCCACATCAAAATGCCCAGAATTTGCAAGAATGCACCCATCTTTTGCATTCTCAATGTGTTTCTCATCAATGACGTTTATATCACCAGTAGCTGTTACTACAACATCTGCAATTTTTATTGCATCAAGTGCAGACATAACCCTGAACCCATCCATTAATGCTTCGAGTGCACGCACTGGATTAACCTCAGATACTATAACATTCGCTCCCATACCACGGGCACGGGTCGCTATTCCGCGTCCACACCATCCATAGCCACATACAAGAAAGTTCTTTCCCGAAAGTAAAATATTGGTTGAACGCAAAATACCATCAATGGTACTCTGACCTGTTCCATACCTATTATCAAAAAGGTATTTAGTATACGAATCGTTTACTGCAATTACAGGATAACGCAAAATACCCTTTTCTGCCATACTCTTGAGTCGTATAACCCCTGTTGTAGTTTCTTCTGTGCCACCTTTTACATTCTTAAGAAGTTGTTTCCGCTTTGAATGTAGTGTCGAAATCAAATCAGCCCCGTCATCCATAGTAATGTTCGGTTCCATATCAAGTACACTATTTATGTGACTGTAATATGTATCGAGGTCTTCTTCCTTTATAGCAAAGACGGGTATATCGAAGTGCTTAACTAATGCAGCTGCAACATCATCCTGTGTAGAGAGCGGATTTGATGCACACAATCTCACATCTGCACCACCAGATTTCAATGTCTTCATGAGATTTGCCGTCTCTGTTGTCACATGCAAACAACAGCCTATTTTGATTCCGGTAAGTGGCCTTCTTTTCTCAAAATCACTACGAATAATTCGCAATACTGGCATTCGGGAATCCGCCCACTCAATCCTTTGAAGCCCCACATTTGCCAATTTTTCATCTTTAACATGATACTTCATTTTGCCTCCTTTAGCTTAGATGGGATATTTCAAAATCCTATTCAATATTATACACCTTCATTCCTTTACAGGAAAAACGTAAAAAGACTGCACATTAAATTCCACTTTACTCTTTTTCAACACTTGAAGTTTTGATTAATTCCCTTCCATCTTGTAAAATCATAAATATAAATGCTGCGTTATACACCATTACTTAATTGTTCTTCTCCAAATGTTTTTTCAATCCATTCTTTGATTTCATCTCTCACTCTTCTAAATACCCTTAATCTTTCTTCTTCTGTTCCTTCAAAATCCGCTGGATCAATAAATCCTCTATGAAGGTATTTTTTACCACCAGGAAAGAAAGGGCAGGTTTCTTTCGCATTGTCGCAAACAGTTACTACATAGTCAAATTTCATATCACGAAATTCTCTGACGCTTTTTGAACGGTAATGTGAAATGTCAATTCCAATTTCTGACATTGCTTTTATAGCATAAGGGTTAACCTCTGATGGTTGTGTTCCAGCACTATACGCCTCAAAGCGATCACCGTACAATGCTAGAAGTAAGCCTTCTGCCATTTGAGAGCGTGAAGAGTTGTGCGTGCAAATAAATAGAACCTTTTGTTTTTCCATCATTTGTTTCATTGCTTCTCACCTCCAACTAATGGAATGTAGCGTTTCGCGTGTTTTTAAAGCCTGCGAAGGCAAAGTCAGGCAAACAAAACAAGCTACAAAAATGTGTTATGAACTATTGGGTTATTTCTCCCCTTACGCTCCTTCTATCTCATCAGCTGTACATCTATCCTTGCACTGTGGTAAATCTAAATGACATTCTTCAAACAGATGACAATATCTCTTACAAATAGAAACAAGCATAAGCATCACCGGAACCTCAATTAGAACACCAACTACTGTTGCCAGTGCTGCACCTGAAGACAATCCAAAAAGCGTGGTTGCTGTCGCAATCGCTACCTCAAAATGATTTGAAGCGCCAATCATCGCAGCAGGAGCAGCATCATGATAAGAGAGTTTTAGCCACCTTGCCAGAACAAAGTATCCCAGGCTAAAAATGAGCATCGTCTGGATAAAAAGAGGTATAGCAATCCATAGTATCGTTAGAGGGTTTTCCATTATTATTTCTCCCTTAAAAGAGAATAAAAGAACCAGTGTGGCAAGAAGTGCAGACATACTAATCGGCGTGAGCCGATGCAAAAACTTTGTGTTAAACCATTCTAACCCTCTGGATTTGATAAGCCACTTCCGTGAAAAGTATCCCGCAACCAGTGGCAGAGCTACATAAATCATTACAGAAAGCAGTATTGTCTGCCAGGGTATAGGCATTGCATTCACACCAAGCAAAAATCTCCCAAGAGGTGCGTAAAGTACAAGCATTGTCAAAGAGTTTATAGCAACCATGACTAAAGTAAGCCCATCATTACCTTTTGCCAGATAACTCCACATCAACACCATAGCCGTGCAGGGAGCAATTCCCAGAAGAATTGTACCCGAGATATAACTTCTCCATAACTCGACTTCTTGTCCTGTCTTAATAATCTCAGTCCCGGGCAGGAATCCATTGAAGAGGTGCCCCAGAAAGAATGAAGCAATCAGATACATAGTAAACGGCTTAATCGCCCAATTAATGAATAGTGTTAAAGCCACAGGCTTAGGCGTTTTTGCCGCTCTTACTACCTCTGCAAAATCTATCTTTACCATAATTGGATACATCATAAAAAACAGACAGATAGCAATGGGTATAGACACATTGTATATTGAAAGAGAATCCAATTTGATCGCAACCTCCGGTGCCATCTTCCCTAAGAGGATGCCTGCAGCAATGCAAAGCAAAACCCAGAGTGTCAGGTACTTCTCAAAAATAGATAGCTTTCTTTCACCAGCCATGTTTATTTACCTCCTTTACGCCAATGGCGCATAACGTTTCTATTATAAAATAAGTCTTGCTTTGCAAAAATTTGGATGAGTAATTGCGAACCTTTTATGCTGTGTTATATGAAGTACGCTATTCTTATATTGCTATTTATTACATTGCCATTCTGGTCGTGTATGATAGTCCCTTCAACGACCTTTTCATCAAAGATGTAAGGTACTATTTCACGGATAAAACCAATTAAGTTCTGATTTAACAAATCACTACGATCTACCCATAATAACCTGCCTTCTTTACATTCGATTTGCTCACCTGAAAATTCATTTGTAGTATATACAAAGAGGATCCAGGAGCTATCAAGAGAATCTAAGACGGTTTTTATTATTGCTCTAAGTTTAAGGTTTTTTGCTTCAAAACCAGTTTCCTCTTTGATTTCTCTAATACATGATGAACAAATATCTTCTTCAAAGTTTGTTTTACCACCTACTCCTGTAAGCATATTTTTCATTGGGTGCCTGGCTCTTTCAATTTCGACAAGAACTTGTATACTATTTAACTACGAATGTCAAGGAAGGGTGGGCATGGCACATAAAACTATACCCCCTTTTATATAATTATAAGAAAAATGAATACCTTCTAAAAATAATCCTCTTCTCATAGTTACAAAATTAATATAACTTTTTAGCTCTATCTAAGCGGCTTACCACAAATGGGGCAGGTTGTTTTAACATGACCAAAACCCATAAAACCAACTTCTTCATAAATACAGTCTTTACAGATGAAATGGCCATTTTCGCAAGTCTTGCCACCCTTAACATCTTTTTCCTTCCCACAAGAATCACAGATCCTTTTTGGCATTTTTACCTCCCTTCTTTATTTGTATGATTTGTCTTATAAAACCGTAGCTAAATGTCTTATCATTTTTTATAAAACATTATTTATCTATCATATTTTACATAGCTATCTCCGTTAGTCAAATATATTACTTAATTGAAAGAATTTCTTATAACGCGATAAATCTATGCATTTAAATGAAAAAGCTGAAGTAGATTTTGTAAAAATAAGAGAAAGAAACAATAATTCATAGCAAGATAGAGGGAATAAATTATAGACTTTATTATAGATAGAATTGTGTTTTAAATTGTATTCTAGCGTTCTGCTTGCAATTGTTTCCTAAATAATTTTGGACAGTAGTAAGCATAAAAAAATAAATCTATCTAATGAGGTTAGATTCAAAAACTATTTCCCATTAGGTCTCTTGACATGACCATTTACTTTGTATTTGTCATAAATATCAAATATTTCTCTGCAGAATTTAATCATCCTTTCATCTTTTTCGGATATAGCGCGTTCGTAAATTTTTATAAAATACCTCTTACCTGCTTCTGTTTGAGAGTAGTTTTTCTTAAGAAGATTATGCTCAGTACATAAAGTTTGTCCATTCTCTATAGAATTATCTCCTCCCATATCCTTAGGCCTGATGTGATCTGCACATATTTCAACTCCGTTTTCTCTTCCGCGCCCGCATACAACACATCTATAATTATCTCTTTTGAAGATAGCCTCTTTAACCTCCGGAGAGAAATCAAATAACTCAACGTCTCTAACTTGGTCAGGATCATACCGATATACGCCTTTTTTTACCTTAATTAATTTGCCCTCTTGATGCAAACGACGAATTGCTCGCCACGGATCTCTAGGAGGACTTTCATGAGTCTTTAGATATTGTTCTGTTACCCAATCAACGACAGGACCCATTTTAAGATCTTCTTTCGGGTGTTCTTTAAAATACTCCATTACAAAATAGCTAATAGTATCTGGCACTTTTTCAACCCTTTTCTTTCATGTTAAGTTGTAGTTGACCGATTCTCCCTTCTGTTAAAAGCCTTTTTTTCGCTAACTCGCAATATTTCTCATCGATATCAACTCCTATTCCAATTCTTTTAGTTTGCAAGCAGGCAAGCAATGTTGAACCACTTCCAACAAAAGGATCAAGTATTGTATCTCCAACAAAACTAAAGAGTTTTATACATTTTTTTGGGAGTTCTACAGGAAAAGGAGCAGGGTGGCCAACTCTCTTTTTACTTTCACCCATGAAGTTCCAAACCCCATTTGTCCAATCAACGAATTCTTTTTTAGTTATATCAGAGATGCGACTACCACTAGTTTTTTTCCAACTCTTCTTATATAACACAAGAATTACTTCGACTGGGGCAATTACATAAGGGGCAGTAGCAGAAAGCCAAGACCCCCAAGCGGTTCTTCTTGAGATATTTTGTTCATTCCAAATAATTGTTGAATGGTATTTGAAACCAACCTTTTTTGCAATTGTGGTAATATCAGCACATACACTCTGCTGGCCGCCTTTATTCTTATCTAAAGGAATATTTAGGCAAAACCTTCCATCATCTTTAAGAAATCTATAGCATCTATCAAGCCACTCTCTTGCAAAATTTAAGTATTCATTGTATGACAATGCATCATTATGTGAGTTATATTGAATATCAACATTATAGGGAGGAGATGTTATTATCAAATCGATAGACTTTTCTTCAATACTTCTTATTTTTAGAATGTCAGCATTGTAAATCCAAATTGCATCAGAATGGAAGTATAGATCTTCATAGTTAGTACTTACAGGTTTGAGTCGTTCTGAAGTATAAATTGTCTCCTTTTCTTTTATAACTAACTTTCCTTGCCTTTTTGTTTTCTTATATGCATTGGCTTCTCTAAATTTTCTTTCTTTCTGCCTTTCTCTTAAACATTTTTCTACGTCTTTCTTATTAAAGAGCTTCTTTTTTGTTGATGTTTTTCTTGGAGTAATCGAGCCCTCTTTTACCATCCGATAAACAGTCGAGATACTTACACCAAAATAATTTGCGATCTCTCTTGTTGTTAATAATTTGTTATCAATCATAAGTACCCCCATATTTTCTCTCAAATCATTATAAAATATATATAGAAGTTTAGCAAATTTTTATGCATACATTCACTTACGCTTTTAAGATTTAAAAAAGCCTTACTATAGTATGGAAAATACAAGATACTTGAATAATTGATAGTATTCACTATCCCAATGTAGCAATAGAGAAAAAAGTCTATTTCGCTCTGTTGCTCAAAGACAATTCAAGACAACCCACAACTCTAACACGCTCGGTAGCTGCTCATTCAATTACTCACAGTGTGTTGCACTAAAACTAATCTCCTGCCTCTCCTCACAGAAATAGAAATTATTGGAGGGATTTTTCTTCTTTTTCAGAGAATTATTTAACGGTTTAAAAGTGTATTATAATTTCTCCATGGAAAACACGAAAAATTTTTATATTTTTACTGGATTGTTAGCCGGTCTATTGTTTGGCATAGCAACACCTTTAAGCAAAATACTCATATCACAAATGAATCCTTTTGAGCTTGCGGGTTTACTTTATATTGGGGCTGGTGTTGTAATGATCCCGTTTGTGCTTAAAGGATTCAAAGGCTTTATCAACGCATTTAAAAACAGAAGGCAGATAAAGCTAATTTCAGGAATAGTGCTTTTCGGTGGTTTGCTTGCACCTGTATTGATGCTTATAGGACTAAATATTGCGGAATCAACTTCGGTTTCGATATTTCTTAACATGGAACTTTTAGCAACTGCAATTATAGGTGTAGTTTTCTTTAAAGAACAGATTGATAGGTACAGTTTGGTTGGCTTACTACTTACTTTTTCTGCAGGTTTAATAGTTGCGGTATCTGGCGGAAAGACAAATATTATCGCGGGATTATTCGTATCAGGTGCGTGTATCTGTTGGGGTATTGATAACAACCTTACTTCAATAATTGATGGTTTTACTACACAGGAGATAACTTTTATAAAAGGAATTTGTGCTGGAAGTATAAACTTGTTTATTGGATCAAGCATTGAGAGTTTAACGTTAGCACCTTCAACATTTTTGTATGCAATTGTTATTGGTATGATATCCTATGGAATTAGTATAGCGCTCTATGTAGTGACAGCACAGCAAATTGGAGTGACAAGAGGGCAGGTCTTTTTCTCAACTTCTCTATTCTGGGGCATATTTTTTGCTTTTCTACTCCTTAAAACTAAAATAACACTCATTGAAATCATTGCAATGATACTTCTTGTAGGTGGTATCTTGTTCACTTCTGTTCTTGTCCATGAACATAAGCATACACATCAGGAGATGGAGCACATTCATATGCATTCACATAACGACGGCCATCATAATCATTCACATGAATATGAAGTTAACCCAAATGTAAGACATACTCATATGCATAAACATGAAAAAATAACGCATACTCACAAGCATTTTCCTGATATTCACCATAAACACTCACATAAATTGATTAAAGAATAAAGGACACTTTCAAATTCTTCCCTCTACATTTTTTTCACTACCATTCTAACTCTAAAGAGCCTCACGTTCATATCGGGGGTGAGTTCTATGCTCTCATATTGGTTGTTTGCAGGGTCAAGAAATACTCTTCCGTTTTCCTGTCTGAGCGTTTTAAAGGTTGCCTTACCGTCTATGATAGCTATAACAAACTGCCCATTTTCAGGGGGTGAATCAGGGTCAACAAGGAGTAAGTCTCCCTCTTCAATGCCTTTGTCCTTCATAGAATCACCTCTTACGATAACCGCATAAGAAACATTCTTAACAGCATTATCTGGAATGGTAAGCACATCAATGGGGTCTGTTATCTCAACAAGTTCAAGAGGTTCTCCTGCCCTTACGTATCCAAGAACAGGGATTTCCCTTAGGGGTATCTTTTTTATCCTGTAGATTGTTCTGAGTATCTGTTGTTTTTCCTCTGGTGTTAATGTCTTAAGTAGTTTTACGATAAAGGATTCATCATCTTCAGTTATGACAAACTGCTCCTCATCACCTATCAGGTCTGTAAGGGGCACTCCAAAGGTTTCTGAAACCTTCGTAAGGAATCTGAGACCAACATTCCTCCTTCCCAGCTCAACCTGTGAGATGAACTGGTTTGATACATTGAGTTTTGCTCCAAACTCCTCCTGGTTTAAACCAAGAGAGGTTCTTAGATACAGCAATTTTTCATTTGTTTTCATTCTATTCCTCCTGTAATTTCTATATTATATGAAAAAAATGAAATATTGTCAACTTCTTAATTTAATTCATTTAATCTTATCTTCTGATTAATTATCTCAAATTTATCGCTTGACTTATTACTGTATTATGATATAATTCAGTAAATTTATTGATTGGAAGGAAGAGAAATGGTTAGAAAAATAATAAGGCAAACAAAAGTGTTTTTAAAATGCAATTTTAAAGGAGGTCGAGGATGAGAGAATTTAAAGAATTTACCCCTCTGCCAAACGAACTGCTTGAGGCACTATCAAAAGCACAGATAAAGGGAATTATAACAGAGAGAGTTGGGGGAGTAAATGAAAAGAATAGAAGAGGTCTTAGTAGATATATCACGATTTCAGCGGGAGACTACAGAGGAGAAGGAATTGATGCAAATGCTGGCGAATGGTAGGGCGATTGCTTTAATTCGAAGAGGTGGAAAGACCCCCTTCGGACTTTCCCCAATATCCCCTGTTTGTCATTGCGCATTCCTTTCCTTGACGAAGTCAAGCGGGAGTGCCTTTGTCTTT
Organism: Caldiserica bacterium UBA4770; assembly: GCA_002403335.1. Taxonomy (GTDB): domain Bacteria; phylum Caldisericota; class Caldisericia; order Caldisericales; family Caldisericaceae; genus UBA4770. The sequence goes on along the minus strand of DHHO01000016.1, from coordinate 67,889 downwards.
CACAGCCGTGGCAATCTCACTTTTAAAGAAGGAAATCCTTCGCAAAGTCGGCTCAGGGTGACAGGGGGGAAAAATGGGTGGAGCCGTAAGGATGGTTCTCTTACCTCCTCGATTAAAGAGAAAGGCGAGATTGCTTCGCAAAGTCGGCTCGCAATGACAAGAGGAAAAGGAAAAGGCGAGATTGCTTCGCAAAGTCGGCTCGCAATGACAAGAAAAAACAAGGCTGCAAATGACAGAAAAGAAGAGGACGCGCGATGACAGAAAAGAAGAGGACGCGCAATGACAAGAGTAGAAGGCGATTGGAAAGGAGAGGCATTACTATGAAGTGCAAAACAAAGGTAACTGTGTTAAGGAAGTTAAAATTGGTGGTGACAGATGTCCCTTGAAGAACTCTATACCATAGAGAGAGCAAGGATTCGCAAGCTTGCCATACATTACTCTCGTATTTTTGGTGCAGAGCCTGAGGACCTACTTCAAACAGGAGCTCTGGCAGTATGCGAAACATATGTAAGATATGCAGGGAGCGTTACCGATGAGGTGCTCCTTACTCTATCCCACCGCATCATAAATAGGATGATGTATAAATTCGCCCTTAAAGAGTACAGGTACAGGAAGTTGCTTCAACTATATGAATCTGAAGCAGGACAAAATGAGGAAATTATCTAACAGGCAAATGAAAAGACTTGTCCAGGAAGCCCTTTTAGAACTTTCTGAGGAAGATAGAGCCCTCATTACTGCCCTTTATTTTGACAACGTATCAGTTCACAAGCTTGCAAAGGAGCTCGGCATTTCAAGACCAGCTGTAAGATATAGGAGAAAGAGAGCATTGGATAAGATGAGAGCAATCATAGAACGAAAGCAATATGAATAGAGCACAAAGAATTATTTAATGTAAATCAAGTGAAAATGTCCTGTCAGTTCTCTCTGAGTAGTCTCTGTCACCTCGTATTTGAGAGCAGAAAACAAGATTACTTATTTTTAAGCCTTCGGTACTCGCTTCTTTTTTACATCCTGTAGATACAAGAGAGAAGAACAACACAAACAAAACTAACAAAAAGATCAATTTTTTCACTGTAAAACCTATTTTATTAAATAATAAACAAAATTGATATGTTTAAAAGGACCCATAAAAATTGCCAACCAAACCATTAACCTCATTGTATGTTAGCATTCAGAAAACCTGAAACAGCATACAGGATTTTGAAAAATCTAACGAAAAGGTATAATTATTACTGGTAAGGTAATAATTATGAATGAGATACTGATAGTTGACAGTGTCTATCTGAAAAAGGATGGAAGGGATATTGTAAATGGCCTCACTTTTTCCGTGCCAGAAGGTACCCTTTGCGCAATATTAGGAAGAAATGGAGCAGGGAAAACTTCGCTGGCTTCTATCATAATGGGGCTTTCCGGTTACAGGCCAACAAGTGGAAGAATTACTTTCAATAATGTCAACATCACGAACCTTTCAGTACCAGAAAGAGCGCGCATGGGACTCACCCTTGCATTCCAGAACCCTGTCTCAATTGAGGGATTAAAAATATCCAACTATATCCTGCTTGGGGCAAAGGATAAGAATGAAAAGACAGCAAGAGAAGCGCTTGAAAGAGTCGACCTTGACCCAGATATTTATATGAAAAGAACACTGGACAAATCCCTTTCTGGAGGTGAAAGAAAAAGAATAGAACTTGCAGCAGTTTTTGCAATGAGGCCAAGGCTTGCAATCCTCGATGAACCCGATTCGGGAATAGATGCTATCGCAATCGAGAAAATAAAAGAGCTTTTGCTCTCTTTTAAGAAGATAAATACGGCTCTCCTTCTCATTACCCACAGGGCAACTATAGCGGAAATTGCTGATATCGCATACCTGATGGATGCAGGAAGGATAATAAAAAGCGGTCCACCTAAAGAAGTAAATGAATTCTTTATAACAAAATGTGGGAGTTGTTTTCACAGTAAACTTCCAGAGTAGGTGAGAGAATCCAATGGAAAGAATGCTAAATGAATATGAAGAACTTATAGAGGCTTACGAAAGGACAGGAGGGGTGAGAGGGGAGTTTTCTAATCCGAATATCCCTTCTCTTATAGTAAGTGGAAATAAAATACTTGGAAAAAATGTTGTTAAAGGGCTCGAACTCGAATCTGAGGCAGTAGAAAATGGAGTGAATTTACGCCTTACACTTCGCAAAGGTACAAAGATCTTCTACCCGATGAGGCTCTGTTTTGGGCTTGTCCCGAAAGACGGGATTCAGATTATCAATATGCATGCAGTTATTGAGGAAGAAGCAGGGATGAATGCAATATCTCACTGCGTATTTCCAAATGCAGAACATATCCTGCATAAAATGAACTTTGAGCTTGAGATTGGAAGGGGGAGTTTTTACAGATATAGTGAGATTCACTTTCATGGAGAAAAGGGAGGAGTAGAAGTCACTCCATATATCAAAGGAAGAGTAGGAGAGAGTTCATTTTTTGAGGCAACCTTTGTACTTAAAGAAGGAAGGGTAGGGGTTTTTGACACAAAATATGACATAGAAGTATTAAAAAATGGCAGTATTGAGTTATACGCAAAGGTATGGGGAAAGGGAAATGATGAGATATCCATTGATGAAAGGGCGCATCTGACAGAGGAAGGGGCGAAAGCTCTTGTTAAAAGCAAGGTAGTAATCTCAGATAACGCACACAGTAAGGTATTCTCGACCATAGATGCCTCAGCTCCCTACACAAAGGGACACATAGACTGCACAGAAGTTGTCCAGGGAGATGCCATTGCAGAGGCTGTACCCACCGTACATGTGTCTAATAATCTTGCAAAGGTGACACATGAGGCAGCCATCGGCTCCCTTGACTCAAGAGAAATAGAAACCCTTGAGACACGAGGGCTCTCCGAAGAAGAAGCAATAAAGGTCCTTATTGAAGGAATCTTGAGCTAACTACTGTGATTGAATTTCCTCGTCAATTGTTACCCTTCAAAAATTGTCATCAATCCTTTCCTTTGCCTCAATAGCGAAACCCGAGCATCAGAAAGGGCTCAAACGATAAAGCGCTTCTTTACTTTTTACCCTGAGATTGTGTTTTTCGCCCCATCAATCTCTCTGCTTTCGGCAAGGTGAAAGGTAAGGTAAACAATGTATGAAAGCAGTGTATTCCCTATCAACTGGTTTCGCATAAATGGAATCCCAGCAACAAGACAAGCAATATAGCCTGTAGGCGTCTTCGGATAGTAGTTATACATAAAAAATACAAGAGAGTTTGTGACAAAAAAGAATGAAAGAGTCCCCATAACTTCCATCAAAAGAACCCTATAAAATTTCTTCCCCTTTATGAACCACTGAGTAAAGATAACAGATGCCCACCCCAGAATTACAATGAGTTCCCATGACTGAGGAACCCCTGAAAGAGCAATATCCGACAGAAGTACAAGCCCGAGCATTAAAGGCAATGCAGTTTTTAAACCAAAAGAAAGCACAAGAAAAGCAATAGCACTGGAAACAAATTCCACATTAGGGAGTTTAAGCGGGACAAACCTTATCCCGAAGGCAATCAGGATAAAAAATATTGCAAGCCTTTTCTTCATAAACAGACCTCCACCTTATTATAGACATCTAAACAAATATAAAAACCGTGAGCCATTATTTTTATGTCGTTTGAAGGACCCTTCTATTTAAAAGGATTTTCCTCACCTCAATAATAGCAATCAGTACAAGCATAAAAATCACAACAAAGATTAAATCAAGTGGTGAAACATAAGAGAGAAAAAGTGTACTTCTAAGCCCCGTATAGATACCTGCAAGGAGAAATAAAACCGCAAGGAGTGCCCAGAGATTCATAACAGTATTGGAAAATAAGCCAATAGAGAAAACCGACTCCCTCTCTGAACGAGAGAAAAACGCAAGAAAGAGGTGACCGAAAATCCATGCAGAGAAAGCAAGGGTCTGTTGATATAAGAGAGAAGAATTTATTGACCTTGAGTAAAGATAGACACAGGTTACACCCACAAAAAGAAGACCCCCTTTTAAAAAAATCTCTTCCCACGTCTCCCTATTTATAAGGTTTTCCTTTGGATTTCTTGGTGGTCTTTCATATATATTCCTTTCTGCGGGCTCATTAACAAAACCTGCAGAAGCAGCAAGATCCATAAAGAGTTCAAGAATAATAATCTGTATAGGGGCAAATGGAAGTGGTATTCCCACCAGAACAGGGAAAAGGAATATAAGAATGAGCGCAACCTTTACAGAAAGATAATAAACCACACCCTTTCTAAGATTATCAAAGAATTTCCTCCCTTCAAAGAGTGCCCTTGCAATAGTGATAAAGTTATCATCTGCAAGTACAACCTCTGCTGCATCTTTAGCAACATCTGTTCCCTTTTTACCCATTGCAATCCCTATATCTGCCGCCTTAAGAGCAATTGCATCATTGATGCCGTCACCGGTAACTGCAACTACCTCTCCCCCACTCTGTAAGGCCTTCACAATCCTGTACTTATGCTCAGGAGATGTCCTTGCAAATACGGAGACTTCTCTTACAACCTCATGTAATTCGTCATCTGTCAAACGATCCACTTCCTCACCCGTTAAGAAACTATCTGAATCAATCCCAACCTGTCTTGCAATATAGGTAGCCGTCAAAGGATGGTCCCCCGTAACCATTATAACCCTGACATGGGCTCTCTTAACCTGGTTAATGGTTTCCTTTACTCCGTTTCTGGGTGGATCCTCAAAGCTTATCAGACCTATAAAGTTCATGTCTTTTTCAATCCTATCAAAAGGAAGCCTTGAATCAGCCTCTCCGAGTTCCTTATAACATACCCCTATTACCCTTCTTCCTTTAGAAGTCTCCTCTTCAAGTTTCTCCTTTACCTTCCCTGAGATCTCACCGACACTTCTAAAGATCTCTTCAGGGGCACCACTCATAAATATTTCATACCCATCTTTGCCTTTTCTTACAACACTTTTTGTCTTTCTCCCATTACCAATATCACGAACTCTTGCAATGGCAAGTTCTTCTTCAATACCAAGCTTCTGTGCCTTTTTCTTTATCTCTTCCTCCATTGGTGAGGTTGTGTGAAGAGAAAGGGCAAAGAATGCCTTCTCAATTACATCGCGCTCCTTATCCTGTGGATAAATTGATACTATACTCATCCTTCCTTCAGTGATTGTCCCTGTTTTATCTGTCACTATAACTGTTGCATTTCCCAAGGATTCTGCAGCTCTCAATTTCTTTATAAGAAAGTTGTTCTTTGACAATTTATAAGAGCCAAGCCCAAGGACCATGGTAATTACAATAGGAAGCTCCTCAGGGATTGTGGCAAATGCAAGAGAAAGTCCCGTAAGAACCATCGTCCTTATATCCTGGCCGCGAATAATGCCAAGGATGGGGATAAATGCAGAAAAGAAAACAGCCACATAGACAAGTTTTTGAGAAAGAGATCTCATTGCAATTTGAAGTGGCGTTCTGGGAGGTTTTACCTCACCGAGAGTTTCTGCAATCTTTCCAAACTTTGTAGTTCTTCCTGTAGCAAAGACCTCTGCAAATCCTTCCCCCGAGATTATGGTTGTTCCTGCATAAATTTCATCTCCACCGTTTTTATCTACAGGAAGGGATTCTCCCGTAAGGGGAGATTCGTCAACCTGAAGATTGATAGACCTTGTTACCTTTGCATCTGCTGCAACCTTTGTCCCCGCTGACAGCATAAGCAAATCTCCTGGCACAACTTCTACACTGGGTATTTCCACCATTTTCTGGTCCCTCATTACCTTCGTTTTGGGGGCTGAAAGCTGCTCAAGAGCATTGATTGCCTTTTTTGCCCTGTATTCATTCCATACCTCAACGAGAACAAGGGTAAATATAATGGCAAATATGGTAATAGCATCTCCTAATTTTCCAAGGATACTATAGATAACCCCAACGAAAATAAGTAAGAGAATCATTGGTTCGGTAACTTCTTCTTTGAATGTGTCCCAGAATCTTACCTTTTTCTCTTTGAAAATAACATTGGGACCAAATTCTGCTAAATTAGCTCTTGCTTCTTCTGATGTAAGACCCGTCATCGTAAGACCTCCTTCATAAGCTCCTCAACCTGTTTTCTTGCTTCTTTAAGGGCTTTCCTCCCTTTATCTGTTATTGTATAATATTTTCTTGACCTGCCTTTAATCTTTTTCCTGTAGGATTTGAGGTACCCGTCCTTCTCGAGAGAGTGAAGTGTGGGGTAAAGAGTTCCATAGCTTAACTTATATCCATGCCTCTCGAGCTCCTCTTTTATGTAGAGTCCGTATATTTCGCCCTCCTCTGCGTGAAAGAGGATGTGTATCCTTATAAATCCAAGAAAAAATTCCCTTATCATAATTAAATTATATCAATTTTCGATATAATACAAAAACACACGCAATCCCTAATCACAGCCTCTTTTCAAATATAAGAATCATTCTTATAAACCCTGGAACGCTCAAAATAGATATATTTATGCATATGCAATTTCAAAGTGTTATACTCTAAAAAATCCTTATAAAAACATACTTTCGCTCCTTTGAATAGGTTACTATACATATGAGACTGCTACCTTTTGCCCCAACAAAAATAAACTATCATAAGAAAAGAATGATCAAACACAACCTTATTTACCCAAGGATAAATGGTTTCATTGAAAGGGCAGTGAATTTTCTTAAAAGAATTATAGATTACAGAGGATTAAGAAAGTTGATAAGTCATCTTATATGAAACACAAAGAAAGACCTTATGAAAACACACTTGTATACCCTATTGACTTTCACAAAGAAGTTGATAAAATAAGAGCCTGTAAATAAGAAATGAAAATTGGACTTACGTACAACCTTAAGAGAAGCAACACCGATAGAGAGGCTGAGTTTGACAGCCCCGAAACAATCGATGCAATTAAAAAAGCTCTTGAGGCAGGGGGACACAGAGTAAAACTTTACGAGGCAACTTCTCCCCTTTTATTCTATTCACTCGCACTGGATAGACCACAATTTGTTTTTAATATTGCAGAAGGAAAAAACGGTCCATACAGAGAGGCATTTGTCCCCGCCATACTCGATGAGCTGAAGATTCCTTATTCGGGCTCATCAGTCCTTGCGCTTGCGCTATCAATGGACAAAACTGCAACAAACGAGATACTGAAGTATGCTGGCATTCCCACCCCAAGATTTGAGGTGCTAAAACCCAACGGCCATTATAAAATGGAGAACCTTGCCTTTCCACTTATTGTAAAACCAATTTTTGAGGGTTCAAGTATAGGAATTACCTCAAAATCCGTATGTCATAATGAAGAGACTATCAACATAGAACTGCAGAAGATGTTTCAGAAGTTCAAAAGGCCTGTGATGGTCGAGGAATTTATTGAGGGGACGGAAATTACCGTGGGTGTTATGGGAAACTATCCTGCCATGGCCCTACCACCAATGGAGATAGATTTCTCACCACTCAGTAAAAGAGAATTAAAAGCATCGGGATATGGAATACAGACATACAGATTTAAAACAGAATATTCTACAAAGGCAAACTATTATCTACCTGCAAGGTTACCCCAGGAAACAATATTAAAGGTTCAGGACATATGCCTTAGAGCATTTAAAATATTGAGAGTAAGAGATATAGGAAGGTTTGACCTGAGAGTTGATAAAGAAGGTAACCCCTATATTCTCGAAATCAATCCTTTGCCCGGGCTTGACCCGGAACACTCAGATTTCCCCAGAATATACAGGCTCATGGGAAAATCCTTTGAAGACCTCGTAAACGACATCCTCCACTTTGCTTTGGAGAGGCATTTAATAGAGAACAAATTCGAGCCAGAACAACCCTTTTCTTAGATAATTATTCTACAACAACAGCAGTGCCACTTACATCTACCATAAGCATTGAACCATTTGAGCCCACAGTTTCATAATCAAGGTCAACACCAATAATAGCATTTGCTCCCAAAGCCACTGCTCTTTTCTCCATCTCTAAGATTGCTTCTTCTTTTGCCTTTATTAGTTCGTCCTCGTAACCAGTTGCCCTTCCACCAAATACATCAGTGATGCTTGCTGCAAAATCCTTGAAAAAATTTGCACCTACAATAACCTCTCCTGAGACAATACCAAGGTATTTCACAATCTTTTTTCCTTCAATAGTTGAGGTTGTTGTAACAAGAATCATAGTTTTTCTCCTTTCTCATATGGAGTGCCATCTGCAGCAGGTGCCACAGCTCTCCCAACAAAACTCACAAGCACAATAATTGTAAGAATATATGGCAAAGCAAGCCAGAAACCAACCGGTATATATTTCAATACCTGAGGTGCAGCAGACTGTACATAGGACTGCGCTACTGATGCAAGGGTAAAGAATAGTGAAGCAAACAAGGTTCCTATGGGTGTCCATTTACCAAAAATCATAGCCGCAAGTGCTATGAATCCTAAACCAGAAGGCATATGGTTATCAAACAAATCAAGCTGCCCCATAGACATAGAGGCACCAGCAAGGCCTGCAAGAATCCCTGAACCAATTGTTGCAATGTACCTTATTCGGTAGACATTCACGCCAAGTGTATCGGCTGCTTTCGGATGCTCTCCCACAGATCTATGCCTTAGGCCCATAGCTGTATGGTAGAGATAAAAGTGGATAACAAAAGGCAAAATTAGCGCAAGCCAGTTAAAAACATTCAGATTCCCGAATATCCCCCCAATAATGGGAACACCTGATAGGCCTGGTATAAGCGGTTGACCCATAAAAGATGCAACAGAAGGAGAGTGTCCGGTAGTACTAAAGAATCTCTCGAGGAAAAATGTCATACCACCGAGAGCAAAAACATTGATAGCAACGCCCGAAACTATCTGATTTCCTCTAAGTGTTATGGAGATGTAACCGTGAAGAAGACCAACAAGCACCCCCACCAGTATTGCAAGAAGTATTCCAAACCACGGGTTTCCTGACCGAGGATCGATTCCACCCAGTATGGGATCAAAACTCCTCGCAGTAATATAGGAACCGAGGACTGCAAAGAAACCACCCATCCTCATCATGCCTTCGAGTGCAATATTTACCACTCCTGCATTCTCACATATCACTCCACCAAGTGCTGCAAGTATGATAGGAGTACCGAACTGTATAGCAGAAGTTATAAAAGAAACAATTGTTTCATATACGTTCACTTTCTACCTCCCTCCCAACCTTCCTTCTCTCGCCAATCTTCAAAATAAGATATCTCACCCCTATCTGGGAGGCGACAAACAGAGTAGCCACTCCCTGTATGATATCAGCAAATGTTTTGTGAATTCCTATCAACTGCATATTTGTAGCACCAGCTCTTACGAAACCAAAGAAAAGCGATGCAAAGAAGGTGCCAATTGCTCCATTTCCCCCAATAAGCGACATTGTAATACCATCAAAACCATAGCCAGGTCTGAACACACCTGGATACCTCCCTTCTGTACCAAGGATCATGCAAGCACCACTAATTCCCGAAAGAGCACCCGCGATAAACATCGCAATGATCATTGTTCTACCTGTATTAATTCCAGCATACCTGGCAGCCCTCGGGTTTTTACCTGTTGCCAGAATTTCATATCCAAGGACAGTCCTCTTAAAAAGGATATAGACAAAGATCACTGCAATGATCGCTATAAAAAGAGAAGCATTCAATCGAGAAGTTGCAATCAGGGGCTTTAACCGCGAGGTTTCTTTGACATAGGGAGTCCCTGCAAGGAGTGCCCCTGGCTGGTAATTCCGAATGTTAAATGGACCGACAACAATCCAGTTTTCTACGAGGTTTATTGCTATCCAGTTAAGCATGATTGTAGTAATAACCTCGTTCACTCCTCTCTTTACCTTAAGCCATGCAGCAAAGGCAGCATAAAGACCAGAAACAATAGCAACACCTATAAGAATAAGAGGAATATTAATCCATGGCGTTATATTCAGCTTAAAACCAAGGTAGGCAGCCACAATTGCCCCAACTATAAACTGCCCCTCTGCCCCTATGTTGAAGAGTCCGACATTAAAAGCAACAGCCACAGAAAGACCCGTAAGGGTAAGCACAGCCCCCTTTACTAACCCTTCTCCTGCCTGTTTCAGTGTTATAAAGTCACCCCAGGAGGAGCCAAATGCCCCTCTAAAGAGAAGAGTATAGCCTGCAAGCGGGTTCTGGCCTGTTGCTATCATAAGAATTGCAGCAACAATAAAACCAAAAAGAATGGAGATAATAGGGACAATATAATCAGAGAGGCTCTCTTTCCTGCTGTTCCACCAGTTTATAATACCTCCTGTGGAATGCGCTATATCTTCTTTCATGCTGGCACCTCTCTTTTCTCATACCTCTTAAGCCCAAGCATAAGAAGCCCGAGTTCCTCTTCAGTTACCTCTTCGGCAGAGAGTTCACCTACAATCTCCCCTCCGTAGAGAACGGCAATTCTATCAGACAATCTCATAATCTCATCGAGCTCAAAGGAAATAAGAACAACAGCTCTACCTGCATCTCTCTGCTCGATAAGCTTCTCATGAACAAACTCTGTTGCTCCTACATCAAGACCTCTTGTAGGCTGGGATGCAACAAGTATATCGGGTTCATATGAGACTTCCCTTGCCACAACAACCTTCTGCTGATTTCCACCCGAAAGTGAATCTACAACAAGCTCAGGGTTGTGAGGCCTTATATCGTACTCCTCTACCTTCTGCTTGCTGAAACTATCAATATTGTCCTTTCTCAGAAAGAGTCTTCCTGAAAAAAACCCTTCTCTCTGTCTCCCAATAAAAAGGTTATGAGAAACAGAGAAAGGAAGCACAAGCCCTCTGTCTCTTCTATCTTCAGGAATATGTGCCACACCTTGTCTTCTTAATACCCAGGGGTCAAATTCTGTGAGCTCTTTCCCCTTTATAATGATCTTTCCTTCCTTTACTGGCCTTAAACCTGTAAGAGCCTCTACAAGCTCTCTCTGGCCATTTCCTTCTACGCCTGCAAAACCAAGAATCTCATACTTTCTAAGATAAAAAGAAATTCCCTTCACTGCAGGGATACCCTTGTCTCCCATGATGACAAGGTTCTTCACCTCAAGGATCACATCCTGAGGTTTCTTCTCTCTTTTAGGCACTTCAAAAATAACATCTCTTCCCACCATAAGTCTGGCAAGTTTTCTCTCATCAGTTTCCCTGGCATTCTCTATGCCCTTCAGCTTTCCATTTTTAAGTACTGCAATTCTATCTGCAATCTCAAGAACCTCTTTCAGTTTATGTGAGATAAATATAACTGTCTTACCGCTCTCCTTTAGGGACCTAATGGTTTTAAAAAGATCTTTTGTCTCCTGAGGTGTGAGTACAGCCGTCGGCTCATCAAGAATTAAAATTTCTGCACCCCTGAAAAGAACCTTTACCACCTCAACCCTCTGTTGAATACCCACAGGAAGATTTTCCACCTTTTCATCGGGATCGACCTCAAGTCCATAAAGTTGTGACACTCTCTTAACCTCTTCCCTTGCCTTATTTCTATCAAGAAGGATTCCATTCTTCACGAACTCCTCTCCAAGAACAATATTCTCGTAAACAGTAAATTTCGGAATAAGCATAAAATGCTGGTGCACCATACCTATTCCAAGTTTTATTGCCTTCCTTGGACTGTTATTCTCTACTTTCTTACCGAAGATATAAATCTCGCCAGCGTCTGGCTCATAAAGACCATATAGAATATTCATCAGGGTTGTTTTACCAGCACCATTCTCCCCAACAATTGCAAACACTTCGCCTTGCTCAACCTCCAAAGAAATGTTGTCATTTGCTACAGTACCGGGAAACACTTTTTTTATGTTTTTTAACTCAACTGCGTATGCCACTGTCTTCCTCCCTGAGATATATGAAGGGGGACCTTTAAGGTCCCCCTTTACTTGCAACCTTTGAAACTATAACTGCGGAGGAACAAAAGTTTCCAGTTGTTCTTTGGACTCTGGAACAACGAGTGTTCCCTCAACAACCATCTTCCTGAGTGCCTCTACCTTATCAAGAGCAGCCTGAGGGATGATACTCTTTGTATGTTTAAGAGGAGAAATTCCCACTCCACCCTCCTTGAGGCCAAGAGCAACAATTTCACTCTTGAAAGTACCGTTCACTACTGAATTAATAGCAAGCCATGTGGCATAGTCCACGTGCTTAATCATAGATGTCAGGACTCTTCCTGGTGCTATATAATCCTGGTCTGAATCAACTCCAATTGCAAAGTATCCTTCGCCTCTTTGCTCCGCTTCCTTGATTACTCCAAGTCCACAGGCACCTGAAGCATGATAAACTATATCTGCACCAAGGTCAAACTGTGTCTTTGCAAGCCTCTGGCCGTCATCAGCATTTGTAAAGTTACCAGTATATGCTGTAAATACCTCCGCATTGGGATTTACCGTCTTTACACCCGCTCTGTAACCAACTTCGAACCTGTTAATAAGGAACATATCTACTCCCCCAACAAAGCCAAGCTTGTTTGTCTTCGTCATCTGGCCTGCAAGTGCCCCAACAAGATAAGAACCCTCATGCTCTTTGAAGACATAACATACAACATTGGAAGGAAGAGGATCCACTACTCCGTCAATGAGCATAAAGTAGGTGTTAGGATATAGAGGGGCAACTTCTTTCATAGCGTCTGTAAGCATAAATCCAACACCAATAACAAGTTTGCATCCCTGGTCTGCAAGATTTTTCAGGTTCGGCACATAGTCTTCATTTGCCTTTGATTCAATAATAACAGGTTGGATGTTAAGATTCTTGATACCACGGCCCACTAGGTCTGGTGCTTCATCTGTGATAATCTTCTGGTATTCTTCTGGGGTAAGTGTTTGATAATCACCACCAGGTACGTACTTTAGACCTCCTGCCCAGTTCTCAAGACCACGAATAGCAGAATCATTAAAAGATTTATCACCCCGTCCACCGACATCTGTACAAAGACCAATCTTAATCTTCTCCACTGGTGGAGGCGTCGGCTGCCTGCAACCAGCAAAGAGAGACACACTCAGTCCTACTAAAATAAGCAGGACTAATAACTTTTTTATTTTCATTCCTTCCTCCTTTCGAAAGGATTTGAATATATTATATAATTATTGAAAATGTTGTCAATCATATAAATCTCCCTGGGTTAAAATTAACTGTAGTAGAGTTAAAAGGACATTTTTAACACTTTCCTTATCAGTTGCTTCACATTCAACTACAGGAATCTCAGGCGGGATATTCATATCCTCTCTGAGCTCCTCTACACTTATTTTTTCCTTATCCTTAAAATGATTAAGTGCAACAACAATGGGACAATCAGTCTTTACCCTGAAAAAATTCAACATGTCAGAGGCATCCTCAAATGTCTCAACCTCTCCAGAATCAACAATAATGATAATACCAATTGCATCCTTCACCAGGATGCTCCACATATAATTAAATCTGAATTGTCCTGGTGTACCAAATATATGAAGCACAGTCTCTCCATCAATAGTAATTCTTCCAAAATCCATTGCAACAGTTGTAAAATCCTTCACAGCGGATTCCTCGCTGTCTGTTACCTTCCTATCTGTTTCAACCATGGCAATCTCGCTTATCGTCTTTATAAATGTTGTTTTACCAGCTGCAAAAGGCCCTGAGATAATAATCTTGTACCTTTTCATTCTCTTTTTACTCTTTCAATAAGCTTTGTAATAAAAGTCCTCGGGGCTCCTTTTGTTTTAACAATGGTATCATCTTGCGGATTCTTCTCTCCTGCTTCTCTTAAAATCTTAAGCGCTACAAGCCCATAGGCAATCTTTGCAACATCAAATACAGTCATATTTAACTTAAGAGCAGCCTCCCTTACTGTATATCCTTTCCCCAGAAGGGAAAGGACTTTCCAATCAAGGGGGGTAAGAGTTATCTCCTCGGGTACTTCATCAGTTGAAAGCTTAAAAGTAGAATCCACAGAGGCAACTCTATTTTTAACTCTGTTCCACTCATCAAGCTTTGAAGTCGCAAGCAACACAAGATCCGGGATTGATTTATTTATTGATCTTTTTATATCACCAACATCACGGGGAACAAACTTAAAGGTACCATCCCTGATATTCAGGAGCTCTACAATTGCAACTTCTCCTCTAACTTCTTCTGTCTCAGCATCCTTTACTATGCCATTCTCAAAATAGATCTTTCCACTCTTTTTCCCAATGGCGGTCTCTCCCTCAAGAACAAGCTCCCCTGTCTTCTCCCCGAGGGAAACCATCTGCAATACTTCATCAAGAGAAAAATCCTTAAGGCTTCCTTCAAGCATGTTAGAAGAAAATTTTAGCTAAGTTAAGATAAGATATATCCACATACTTTATCTTGTTGACACAATCCTCGAAAGAGCTAAAGATTATGCCCGAATCTTTTACACCCAAAACTCCATTAAACTTCCCCTGAGAAGCAAATTCAACAGCGGCAACACCAAATCTTGTTGCAAGAATCCTGTCACTTACCGTTGGAATTCCCCCTCTCTGTATATAGCCAAGGACAGTTGTTCTCGCTTTGATGCCCGTCAATTTTTCCAGGCCCTCTGCAATATAGTAACCAATCCTTCTCTTCCCGCTCACGGGGTGACCAAATTCATCCTTCTCAATACTTCTCTCCAGATCCTGTGGGAGTTTTACTCCTTCTGCAACGACAATAATGCTGAAATTTTTTCCCTCGCTCTTTCTCTCTTTTATATGCTCTGCAGCTTCACCTAAATCATATGACACTTCTGGAATAATAACATAATCGGCCCCTCCTGCAAGACCACCAAAAAGAGCAAGCCACCCTGTTTCTCTACCCATTGTCTCAACAACCATAATCCTGTGGTGAGCAGATGCAGTGGAATGAAGACTATCAAGAGAATTAGCAATTGTCTCTAATGCTGTATGAAAACCAATTGAATAATCCGTGCCGTAGACATCATTATCAATCGTCTTTGGTATCACAATAGAGGGAATGCCTTCGTTAGAAAGTCTGTAAGCAATACTTACAGTATCCCTATCCCCGATGGTAATGAGCATCGTAATCGAATTTCTTTTGAAATTTTCCTTGATTGCCTCAATATGCTTTGGATCCCCGAAGGGGTTTATTCTGGATATACCAAGGATAGAGCCTCCTGCCGTCAGAATACCTGAAACTGTTTGCTTTGTCATAATTCTTACATCATTACGGATGAGCCCTTCAAATCCATCAATAAAGCCCAGGACTTCAAAATTTCTCTCAAAAGAGGCTCTTGCAACAGCTCTTATGGCCGCATTTATACCGGGAGCATCTCCACCATCACACAAAATCCCAAATCTCTTCATATAACCTCCTAAAACTCAGTAGCACTTGTAAACATAAAATCCTTTATTCTCACATAGGGAACGGTTATTGATGTTCCTTCATAATTAATTTTCTTTTCCTTACTTACTTCAACACAATTAGCCAATGCATCTATAGCGCTCTCTGTAAATCTCATATTCTTCACTGGCTTGGTAATTTTGCCTCCCTCAATCAGGAATAGGCCGTCCCTTGTCATTCCTGTAATCACTGCCCTTCTTGGATCCATGGGGTTTGTATACCAGAAACGGTGTACATAAAGCCCTTTCTCAACATGAGAGATGATCTCGTCTCTTGCTAAACTACCCCCCTCCATAATCACATTCATAGGATATGGACTGAAATCACTTGGCTGGGGGAGCGAGTGTCCTGTGGATTCCCTCCCTACCTTATAGGCAGTAAGTGTATCATAGACAACATCTGTTATAACGCCATTTTTAATGAAGTAAACCCTCTTCTTAGGCACCCCCTCGAAATCAAAAGGCATAGGAATGGTCTCCGAAGAAAGCCCATCATCATATATGGTCACATGCTCTGGAAACATCTTCTTACCAAAATTGTCAAGGAAGAAGCTTGAGCATTCTTCCACTGCCCTTGCATTGAAGGTAAGGTAGCAGAGAGAAGAAAGAAACTCTGAAAATGCATAAGGAGAAAGAATTACTTCATACTTACCAGGTTCTATTGGTAGAGGGTTCTTACCAGACAGAGCAAGGGAGACACTCTCTTTAATAACAGAGTCTACGGAGATATCGTTGATATCTATAGAGGTAGCCAGGGAATAACCACTTGAGGTATCACTCATTATTACACTCTTAAGAGATGCAGTAGTAAGCTGAGAAATTCTCATAACCCCAAGAGAATTTGCAACACCCAAAGCCATTTCCTCGGTTGTAAATGTACCATTGGCATTAAGTCCCTTTTCTTTGGCAGTATCTATAATCTTTTTAACATATTCTGCCCGCAATGACGGGGATGCTTGTTCCGTGCTTTCAAGGAAGAAAGATCTCTCCGGTACTTCCTCAGGTTTTGCAAATGATACAAAATCAGGAATTTCTGAAGAAGATTTTGCAATCTCCTCTGCCCTTTTCACAGCATCCTCAATTGCGCCTTCATTAAAATCGTTAACTGTTACACTTCCCACTCTCTTGCCAAAGGCAACCCTTATAGAGAGAGTGTAATTATTCTCTCCAACATTCCTATGAATATAATTATTTGCAAAAGCAGTCACATAAGACCTTCCCCCAAGAACAACTGCCTCTGTTTCCCCCTTTGAAACACCAATTGTCTTCCTGAGGATTTTCTCTAACTCATCTTTATTCATCTAAGCACCCCCACTTGAACATTTCTAAATCTTGCATAGGAAGAGCCATGACTTACCTCCATTACCTGAGGCGGCTCTCCTTTGCCACAGTTGGGAAGCCCGAATATGTGGTAATAATTTTCATTGCCAATACCGTCACAGCTTCTCCAGAATTCGTAGGTAATCCCTGAGTAAGTGGGGTTTTTTACCATATCCTGAATCTTCCCATTGCGAATCTCCCACCCAATCTCTGTCCCAAACTGGAAGTTCAACCTCATCTGATCAATACTCCAGCTTCTATTTGTTGACATAAGAATCCCATAATCAACACCCTGAATGAGTTCCTCAAGGGTTTTATCTCCAGGCTCCAGATTTACGCTTGTCATTCTAATAATAGGCATTCTGTTCCAGTTGTCCGCTCTCATTGCTCCCATAGGCTCAAGCCCAAGCTTTTGGGCAGTCTCTCTTGAATTAAGATACCCAACAAAGATACCATTCTTAATGAGATAAACCTTCCTTGCCTTTACTCCCTCGTCATCGTAGGCAAACCCTCCCAGGGCATATGGAGCGGTAGCGTCCGCTACAATATTAACAATATCTGAACCATATCTAAATTTACCTAATTTATCAGGAGTAAGGAATGAAGTCCCTGCATAGGAAGCCTCCTCACCTAATACCCTGTCCAGTTCGGTAGGATGGCCGCATGATTCATGTATCTGAAGCACCATCTGATTGGGATGAAGTATAATATCCATTTTTCCTGAGGGGCATGGTTTTGCATTAAGAAGAGCAATAGATTCCCTGGCTGTATTCTCAGCATTTTCTTGCAGCTTTAGCTCCTCAATCCATTCAAATCCTTTCCTCTGAAGATCCCCACCAAAAGAAGATGGATAACTTCTCATTTGAATTTCCTTCCCATTAGAGGCAATAGATGCGAGACCCGCCCCACTTACAATTCTCTCCATTTCGAGGAATGCCCCCTCAGAGGAAGCAAATGTCTTCCATTCCCTCGAGAAATGCATATTAGCCCTTCTCACAATCACACCCTCTTTATTCATCAATTTATTAAGTTCAATAAGAGTATCAATCTTCTTTTCAAGCGATACTGAAAAAGGGTCAATCTTTACTGGTTGTGGAACCTTATCCTGATATATATCGGTTTCCCTGAGTTTTACATCATCAATCTTTGTGAGTGCAGACGCCTTTGCAATCTCAACAGCCTCTTCCGTAACCCTCTTCACTTCAGCATCGCTTACATTAAACGAAGAGGAAAACCCCCAGCTTCCATTACAGATAACTCTCACTCCGAAGCCTTTTGAAGTTGAATGCTTTATTCCTTCCACACTACCATCTTTTGTGGATATTTCCTCAATCTCCCGGTCAATCACCCTTGCCTCAACGTAAGAAGCACCAAGTTTTTTACCCGTTAAAAGAGCCTCTTCAATGACTCTCTCCACATTAAGCCTCCTTATCAACAAGAGATTATAGCAAAAATTAATCTTTTAAAAATTTATTTACCAATGCAAAAACGTAAAAAAATTTCATCAAGTATATCTTCAGTAGCTCCTTCTCCCGATATAACGCCCAGCTTGCTTATTACCTCTTTCAATTCCTCGGCAATAAGCTCATCTCCACCTTTACCTGAAATAGAAATAGCCGCTTCAATGTGCCCCAGGATTTGCGTAAGAATCCCCTTTTCTCTTTCATCAGCGATAAATCCGTCTTCAATGTAAACAGGGGAAATGTGCTCAAGCATCATTCTTTCAAGTTCCTCAATACCCTGCTTTTTCAGTGCCGATGTCTCAATTATTTCTTCACCCTTAAAGAGATTCTCAAGTTCCTCCCTGTCAACCAAATATGGAAGGTCCATCTTATTGAGGACAATAATTCTCTCACGCCCTTCCGTAAGGTGTGCAAGGTATATATCCTCAGAAGAAAGCGTCTCAGCTGCATCAAAAACAAACAGAACAAGATCACTTTCCTCAATAGCCTTCAATGTCCTTTCCATACCAAGAGCCTCAATCTTATCAGGACTCTCTCTTACTCCAGCAGTATCAATAAGCTTTACGGGAAATCCGTAAAAATCTATGACCTCTTCGACAGTATCCCTCGTAGTACCAGGAGTTTCACTGACAATTGCTCTTTCAAATCTGAGAAGTGTATTGAGAAGTGTTGACTTTCCCACATTTGGTTTACCAGCAATTACAACATTTACACCATCCCTTATCTTTCTTACTATCCTGTAAGAAGAGAGCATTAATTGAATTTCTTCTCTAATCTCCTCCAGCCTCTTAAGAATCTCCTCCTCCTCAACGTTCTCGACATCAAAAGGAAAATCAATACTCCCTTCAATGACAGAAAGAAGATTCAAAACTTTCTCCTTCAGACTATCTATCTTTCCACTTGCCTCTCCAAAGAGTCTTTTTGAAGCAATCTTCAGTGCTCTATCCGTCTTTGCCTCAATAAGCTCTATGACAGCAGAAGCCTCAAGAAGGTCCATTTTCCCATTTAGGAATGCCCTTCTTGTAAATTCTCCCCTTTCAGCAAGTCGTGAACCAAGGTTAAGAAGCGTACCAAGCACAACCTCGAGGTTCTTTATTCCACCGTGCATCTGGAGTTCAACAACGTCTTCTCCAGTATAAGAATGGGGTGCTTTATAATAAATACCAACACAGGTATCGATCTTCTCCCTCGTATTAGGGTCAAAAACAATGCCGGCGTAAGCCCTTCCTGGCTCTTCGAGATTCCTGGAGAATACCTTTTCTGCAATGACCTTTGCTTCTTTTCCCGACATCCTTATAATACCAATTCCCCCAAAACCTCTTGGAGTTGAAATGGCAGCAATTGTATCTTTCAATTCTTTAAAGGGGGCGCATGCCCCCCTGATTACAACAGAAATCCAGTTTACTGAAAAACCTATTTTTTAACATCAACAATGACCCTTCTCCTTGGCTCTTTCCCTATACTCCTTGTCCAGACATCAGGGTAATTCTTTAAAGTGATGTGAATAATTCTCCTTGCAGAAGCCGACATTGGCTTTAGCTCAACGGGTTCCTTGAGCCTTTTTGCTCTGAGGGCTGCGTTGATTGCAATAGTCTTGAGCATTTCAAATTGATCCATCTTATAGCCGTTTACGTCAAGAATAATAGTAGGAAAATTTTGGTCAAGGCGGTGTGCATAAACGTTCAGAATATATTGCATTGACCTGAGCACAATTCCATTTTTACCAATGAAAATCGCGGGTTCTTTAAGGTTCTGAATATCTACATAAAATCCGTCGAATTTTCTACCCTTTACAATCCTTACATCTTCTCCAACGCTTTGAAAGATCTCCGTGACGAGCTCTAAGACTTTCTCTTCAACCATCTTACTTTTTCTCCTTTGTTCCACCACTCTTCTTCTTGCCACCCTCTTTCTGTTTGCGCATCTGCGACTCTTCCGTAACCTGCTTTTTCTCTTTCTTAGAAGGTTGTGTCTTTGCTTTATCTTCCCTTACTATACTATCAAGCTCTTTCATTTCTTTTGGTCTTTCCACATCGCTACTGATAGTTGAAGGAACCGGTCTCAACCTCCTTAAAATAAGTTTGGATTCCCCAACCTGAGCAATAGAAAATGTGATCCAGTAAATAAGTATGGAGGGCGCCCACTGAATTGACATGAATCCAAATATGGCTGGAAGAAAGTAAGTCATCATTCTTGTATTTGGGTCAGGGGGAGAACCTGGCACCTGTGAGCTTTTACTCTGGAGAAACATAGAAATAAAGACAAGTACCGGCAATACATAGTAGGGGTCAGGGGTATTCAAGTCTTTTAACCACAGGAAAGCGGAGGTATTGAAAGGTGAATAGTTTTGAAGCGCTCCATATAATATAAAAAAGATTGGAAGCTGAACAATAAGTGGCAAGCATCCCCCCATCATGCTCACATTGTGTTCCTTATAGAGTCGAGAGATCTCCTGGTTCATCTTTTGAGGATTATCTCTATATTTCTCCTGTATTTTCTTCATTTCTGGCTGTAATTCACTGATTCTTGCCGTAGACCTGAGCTGCGACCTTGTAAGTGGATGGCTTACAAGCTTAACAATCAGAGTGAGAATTATAATTGCAACACCATAGTTTCTTACCAACCTATATATCCAATCAATAATATCTCTCATAAATTTATAAAATCCATTAGGAGCAAGAACTTCAATAACGCTATTCTTCGTAATAGTTTGGTCAATACCATTTGCATCTCTGTATGTTACATTTATTACCATTGGATATGCCTTTGGTTCAAGATAATTATAGGAAGTTACCCTAAAATAGAAGGTCGAGGACTTTCCCGAGTCAAGAGTAGTAGTATTGGCAACCTCCCTTAAGTCAGCCTCCCTCTTGCTCTTCCATAATTCGAATGGAGCAAGGTTATCATTACCATTTATTGAAACAAGGCTCACCCTGACATTTCCTATATAGTCAGATGTATTGTTGGTAACCTGTACTCCAATATTGATATTCTCCATTGGTCTTCCCTGAGCAATCGTCTGTACGATAACTCCGCTTTCTGTAACGTTGGGGAATGGAGAAGTAGCACATCCTGTAAGAAAAACGACAAAAAAAACTGCAAATAAAAGAACAAACAAAAACCCTTTTTTCATTTATCCTCCTCTAAGGAACTGGGTCATAACCACCTTTACAGAAAGGATTGCACCTTAAAACCCTCTTAAAGGCAAGCCATCCTCCCTTTAAAGCTCCGTGTTTTTCAATTGCTTCAATTGCGTATTCCGAGCATGTAGGAATATATCTACACGACGGCGGTTTAAACGGAGAAATATAACGTCTGTAAAACTTAATAACAATGATTAATACATTTCTCATACCTTAATTCCCTCTCTCTTTAAGATATTCTTCAGGTCTTCTACTATATCTTTTGTTTTCTTTCCTTCGATCTCACTTTTTGCAAGAAGAATAAAAGTCAAATCAGAGGGGAGTACTTCCTCCACGCTGAGAAAAGCCTCCCTCATAATCCTTTTTGCCCTGTTTCTCTTCACGGCGTTTCCAATCCTTCTGGTTGCAATAAAACCTACCTTATTAGGTACATTGTTAACAACATATAAAATAATGTAATGCCCTGTGCGCTTCTTTGGGTTCTCGAATGCCTTCTCAAATTCACTTTCTTTTAATCTCTCCCTGAGTTTCACAAAAAAAGATATTCCCCACTGGGTTTTATAGCATCATACACTAACAAGCTTATCTCTTCCCTTCGCCCTTCTTTTTGAAAGGACTTTTCTTCCAGAGCTTGTCTTCATTCTCGCCCTGAAACCAGAGCTTTTCTTACCTTTTTTCACATGTGGTCTATACGTAGTTCTCATATCTTAACCTCCAAAAATTTTTCATTTTATCTATTAAATATACCAGAAAGTTATTATTAGTCAAAATCAAGAATATAATCTTAAAAATTCGAAGAAGGACTACTATACAAATGCTGAAATTTTTGAAACCTTTTTCAGTTTAAGAGGATATTATATATAAATGGAAAATCTTGAAGAGATAGTTAAAAGAATTAAAAATGATGATGAAGAGGCCTTTGAAGAACTTTACAGAGAGACGGTAAGGTATCTTTATGCAATTATCTATCCCTGCCTCCTTTCAAAGGAGGATACAGAGGATGTCATTCAGAACACTTACATGAAAGTCTACTCTGTAAGGAAAAGGATTAAATCTGAGAAGTATATCCTCGCCTATATGAAGAGAATTGCAATTAGTTATGCAATGAGAACCCTGAAAAAGAGAAAAAGATTCAATGCAAACATTGCTGATAGTAACGAAAATTATGAAATAAAAGAATTGATTAATCTTTCACTTGAAAAGCTTGACCCACAGGATCGACTTATAGTGACTCTCTTCTACATGGAAGATAGCTCGATTAAAGAAATAAGTTTTCTTACTGGCATCCCCGCTAACACAGTTAAGACAAGGCTTTTCAGGGCAAGAATGAAGTTAAGAGAGGTGATAAAGAATGAACTCATTTGATGAAGAGGCAAAAAAGATGTTTGAGGAATTTAAAAATGACGTGCAGGTTTCCCCCTTACTTGAACAAAAGGTAATGAATTCCGTAAGGGTTATGAAAAGAAGGTCAAGAAACAAAAGAATCCTTCTATCTACTGTATCTGCAGCACTGATATGTGTATTTTTGATAAGCTTCTCTGTCCCTGTATTTGGAAAAAACGGCACCCTTCCACAATTTATTGAGGGAATTAAAATCGAGCATATGGCTGCAGGTTTCTCGGGAGATGTTCCTGCAGAGGAGGGCACAATTAACCAACTCAAAGACAGTGAATTATCTCCTGTGGATAGCGTTATTGCAATTGCCCTTACTGCAAGAAATGATGTTCCGATCGAAAAGATTATTGAATTAAGGAAGGCAGGTCTTGGATGGGGTAAAATTATTTCGGATTTAAACCTTAATATAGAGACTATTGAGGGAGTCTTCACTAAGGAAGGAGCAGATAACGCTGAAAATGGCTTTATCAATAAAGCATATGAGGAAGACGCCGGGGGATTAAAGACAGGTCTTGTTATTAAGGGAACACTCGAAAAAATCGAAATAGATAGAGTATATATTCACGGGTACTGTATTTTCCTTACGGAAAATACATCAATTACATATGGAAAGGAGCAATTCTCAGCAAAAGACCTGAAGACAGGCTGGGAGCTTATTGCTCATTGTAAAAGGAACGAAGGACATATTATTGCTGAAAATATAGATGTGCTAAATATAAAGGAAAAGGAAGAGTACAAAACTATTCAAATAAATGGAACAGTTACAGCAGTCATGCCAGGTGCAATTGTTGTAGATTCAACTCCTTTCCTTGTATCTGACGATGTTGTGATTAAGGAGAAGGGAAACAAAATTTACGAAGATTCAATCTCCATAGGAGACCACGTTATAGTGAAGGCAAGAGGAAGTTTTGCACTTGAAATTACCATTACTGAATGGGGAGAAAATGGTGAGCACGAATTTAAGAGTCACGTAATATCCCTCCATCCGGGGCTTCTCAGGATAGAAGGATTCGCCCACGACATTATTATAAATGGACTCACTGAGATAGAAGAATTAGAGGGAAGGAAAATCTCCCCCACCTCCATTAAAACAGGAGACGCTATCCTTGTTCATATAAGAAAAGACGGAGAGAAATACTATGCAACACATATCGTTAAACTTAGCGTTTTGAAGGAAGAAAGTTTTAAAGGGATTGTAGGAGCAATTGACAGGAAGAATAAGGTTTTGATCTTAAAGAATAAAAGGTTCGTTTTTAGAATAAGGGACACGGCAACAAATATAGAGTTTGATAAAATTGATGTAGGAGATGCCGTTGAAATAAAAGGTATAAGAGAAAATGAAATTCTTGTTAATATTCGCCAGGTAAACATCAGAGGAAGAAGTAAATAATCATCCAATTAGTACTTTTTTCCCTCGATAACACATACAGGGCAGAGACTTCCTCTGCCCTTAAAAAGGGCACCACATTTTTCACATTTCTTATACCCGTTTTTCGTCTTTAACTTCTGGTCAAGCCGGTATTGAGTTAAAAGATCTCTATATTGCTTTTTAAGTTGTTTATTAACATTGAGCTTTACAACCATTGAATCTATCCACTTCCTGTCCTCATCGTCGAGCACCACTTTTGTGGAAGGCTTTTCTTTAGCACGGTTACGAGAGGTGACCCTTTCGACGACCCTGAAGTTAATATCCTGGACAGGTGAATCTGGAATAACTTCCTTAATCTTTTCTATAATGTCTCCCTTCATGTAATTTAAATCATTCACAAACATAGAACTTGTTACACCCACCGTAATAGTTTTATCTTTATAACTTATAGGTTGAGTATATTTTGCGAGTTTCTCACCTACTATCTCCTCCCACTTCAGTAGAGTAAGCCTCCCTCTAAGTATCTCATAAAGCTCCCTATCAAGGAGAAATTTATCCAGAGTGTTCTTTATATGTTTCATAGTACAATTACTCTCGCATAATTAACAAGTTCGGAAGGTAAATTGCTAAGGGAGAGTGTTGTGATAAATACCTGATCTCCTGAAACAAGTTTAAGGATATTTTCTCGTTTCTCCTCATCAAGGTCCACAAAAAAATCATCAAGAAGCATGACAGGAATTCCTCCCTTCTTCCTCTTTATAAGCTCCCTCTCCACAAACCTCAGAGCAAATGCAAGACTGTAAGCCTCACCAATGGAACTATATTCTCTCGCATCCTTCCCATCAAAAAAAACATCAATATCATCAAGATGGACACCATAAAGAGTTTTTTTCTTCTGCCTCTCCTCCTCTTGGACCTCGAGACTTTCCAGCTTTTCCAGAGGAGACGGTTTATATACAATACGTATATCACTTTTCTCACCAGAAATCTTAAAAAATACTCCATCTATCAAAGACTGAATATCATTTATCAGGGCTCCCCTCTGCTGCCTTATAGGAGAACCTATCGAGACAAGCTCTTCTGAAAGAACCATCAAAACCTCTTTATCATGCTTATCACTCCTTAGAATATAATTCCTTCTATCAAGGAGGGAATAGTATCTGAGAAGCAATTTATAATACCCGGGATTTGTAAATATGAGTGTATGATTCAAAAAATCCCTTCTCTTTTCGGGTCCTCCTGTAACTAGCTCAAGGAGAGTATAGTTTAAAACAAGCACTGGAAAATGACCAATAACCTCCGAAAACCGGGATATTTTCCTACCATCATACTTTATCTCCCTTTTCTCATGTGAAAGTAAAAAATCCATCTTCTCTTCATGATTATTTTCTTCAAATCGTGCTGATATAAGGGAATATTCCTCTCCAAAAGTTATACAGTTAGAAATGTGATTTGTCACAAACGACTTTCCCGTAGAAAGAATGTAAATACTTTCAAGAATAGATGTTTTTCCGCTTCCATTTTTCCCTGTAATGACATTGAAAGATTGAGAAAATTCAAAATTACTCTTTTTAAACTTTCTGAAGTTCTCCAGAATGAGCGAGTTAACTTTCATTCAATGGTTTCTGAGGCATGACGACAAATATGTATGAATCATCTCCTTTACCATTTATAAGAACGGGATGAAGTGGGCCATTTATACCAAAAACAACAATGTCTCCTGGTGTATGCTCGACCCCACTTATTAATTTTTCAGCATAAAATTGAAGGGACATTTCAACATTTCCGTTATATTTAATTCTTTCTTCACCTTCTCCAATATCAGAAGAGATTGACTTCACCTGAAGAAATCCTCCTGAAAACATAAGATTCAACCTCTCAGTTGTTTTACTTGCGATAATATTCACTCTCTTTAATATCTTTAAAAGATTATCCTTTTCTACCTCAGCAGTATAAGTAACATCCTGGGGAATTACTGCCTCGTAATCCGGAAATTTACCGTTAATAAGGAGACTTACAAAGTTTAGATTTGAGAATTGAAATTGAATACTATTACCATCTGAAATAATATCCACCATTTTATCACTACCTATGTCTAATTTACTGAGAATATCAAGAGCCTTTGATGGAATAATAAAGTCCATATCAGGAAGTGCAAGTGTCCTCTTATTGGTCACAAGGGCAGTACTATCTGTAGCAACAAAATTTAATATCCCCTCCCTTAAATCAAAATATATACCCTTAAACTCTTTTCTGCTTTCATCTTTCTTTGAAGCTGCAAATGAAGTTTTATCAATAAGGTCTTTAAGAGTATCTATCTCAATTGAAAACTTTAGCTTCTCTTCCACTTTGGGTAGAATTGCAAATGAATCAGAACTGAAACAATTAAGCGAATAATTTGCATCATTTTGTCTGATTATTCCCTTTTTTGAGGAAATCTCAAGCTCTACAACATCTTTCATATTTAAACTTGAGATAATATCTCTTGTAATACTAAAAGGAAGGACTGCTTCTCTTACACCATCATCTAAATTAATCTCTCCGATAGTTGTACATTCAATTCCCTGCTCAAGGTTTGTAGATATGAAAGTAATCTTATCATCAACTCTAAGTAAAACATTTTCAAGAATAGGCTCAGCTGGTCTCGTTGAGATTACTTTTCCTACATTGTTTAATACCCTTATTAATTCACTGTTTAATAATTTTATTCTCATTTTCCACCTCTATTATTTATTATTATATTTTTTATATATAAAGAATAATGATAATAATAGTAATTGATGTTAGTTTTGTTGAAATCCTTATTTATTAATGGTTTCATCTATCTTTTTCCTGTGCATAATACTATGAATAGATATATCGTACTATTAACACTTTCCACTGATTTATAGTTTTCCACATTACCCCCCCCACTTATCCACAGAGTTTTCCACCTACTCCTTTAACTTATTTGTAATTTCATCTATAAGAGCCTTCATTGTCTCATGCTTTTCAAGCTCTTCCTTAATCTTTGAGCAGGAATACATAACAGTTGTGTGATCTCTTCCTCCAAAAGCCTCCCCGATTGAAGGGAGTGACATGTCTGTCAGTTCTCTTGTCAGATACATAGCAATCTGTCTGGGTATAACAATATCCTGAGATCTTTTTTTATCTGTGAGGTCTTCAACTGATACATTAAAATACTCCGCAACAACGCTCTTAATTCTGTCAATTGTAATGGGCACTTTTCCTTGTTTTATGATGTCAGAGAGTGCTTTTTCTGCAAAGGGGAGTGTGATCTCTTCATTTGAAAGGGACGCCTTTGCTATAAGTCTTACAAGTGCTCCCTCAAGCTCTCTGATATTGGAAAAGATATTCTTTGCAACATAGAAGAGGACATCATCACTAATCTCAATATCCTCTAAAGATGCCTTCTTCTTAAGAATTGCGACCCTTGTTTCAAAATCGGGTGGCTGGATATCTGCCACAAGTCCCCATTCAAATCTTGTTGTAAGCCTTTCTTCGAGAGTTGCAATCTCTTTTGGAGGACAATCTGAAGTAATGACGACCTGCTTCCCTGCATTGTGGAGTTCATTAAATGTATGGAAGAACTCCTCCTGTGTCCTTTCCTTTCCAGCAAGAAACTGGACATCATCAATAAGAAGTACATCAATTGTCCTGTAGTGCCTGCGGAATCTGTCGATAATATCGCTATTGCTCTGGGCATTCTGTATTGCGTATATGACTTCATTTGTGAACTTTTCCGTTGTGGTATAGATGATTGATAAAGACGGGGTGTTTTTTACCAGGTAATGAGCAATGGCCTGCAAAAGGTGAGTTTTACCAAGGCCTACTCCACCGTATATGTAGAGGGGATTATAGATTTTTCCAGGATTATTTGCTACTGCAAAAGCAGCTGCATGTGCAAGCCTGTTACTGTTTCCTACAACAAAATTGTCAAATGTATAGTTACGTGAAAGAATAACATCATTTATAACAATACTCGAGGAAGCCTCACTGTTTCTTTCCTCAACAATAAAGATAACCTCAATTTCCCTTTCAAGTACTTCCGCAATAGTGGTTTTAATGAGGGAAAGATACTTTGTGTCCAGCCAATCTTTAACAAATTGGGAAGGAACTGAAAGGATGACTTCATTGTCTTTCTCTTCCTTAAGTGAGACGGGCTTGAACCACGTTTCGTATGTAGGTACACTTAATTGTTCTCTCATTATACTGAGAGCTTTTTCCCAGCAGTTCATAAACTCACCTCTTTCTCGGAACTCATTATATAAAACTTTGAGAAATTTAAAACTACTTGACTGTATTCGATTTAAAGTTATATTGAAGGAAAAAAAGAAGGGGAGGTGCAATATGCCCGATATTTCTGTTTTTATTGGAGGCCAGGCTGGTGAAGGTATAAAAAGGGGAGCTATGGTTATTGGAAAGGCTTTCAATAGGTTTGGGTATCATATCTTTATTATGAACGATTATGGGTCAATTATTCGGGGAGGTCAGGACTATAGTGAGGTAAGGATTTCTTCTGTAGAACCCGGGTCTCAGGCAGGGTTTGCAGATTTCTTTTTTGCGTATCACAAAGATGTTTATGAAAGGTATTTAAATAGGGTCAAGGAAGAAGGAGTCACTTTTCTTGAGGGAGCAGGCGTTAACCAGATTCCATATGAGCGAATTCTTAAGGAAAATAATGCCAAGCCTTTTATGAGGTCTTCAATCGTCCTGGGGGTTCTCTCGTATATGACGAAATTACCATTCGAGATTGTTGAAGAAGTGATGATAAATGAATTCAAGGACAAGGCTTATACGAATATTGAGCTTGCAAGAAAGGGTTTTCAATATGTTAGGGAGAACCATTTTCCCATAAGGCCTATTCCAGAGGGAGATAAGATGCCTCTACCAATTATGTATGGAAACGATGCAATTGCTCTTGGGGGGGTAAAGGTGGGGATGAAGGTCTATGCTGCCTACCCAATTACTCCTACTTCAACTCTTCTTGATTTTCTTGCGATGAATGCTAAAAGGCTTGGTATCTCTGTGATTCATGCAGAGGATGAAATTGCTGCAATTATGATGGGCATAGGTGCTTCTTATGCCTCTGCCCCTGTGATGGTGGGAAGCTCGGGTCCGGGGATAGATCTTATGGGGGAGGCAATAAGCCTTTCAGGTGGGGCAGAAGTTCCCATTGTGATTGTGGATGTACAGAGGGGAGGGCCTACCACAGGTATGCCTACCTACACAGAACAGAGCGATCTATTTCTATCACTTAGTATTGGGCACGGGGAATTTCCCCGTATTGTGCTTGCCCCTGGAAGTGTTGAGGAGGCCTTTGAGATGACCATAAGGGCTTTTCAATATGCTTACTGGTATCAAACACCTGTCATCGTGCTTTCTGATAAACATCTTTCTGAAAGCGCAAAAAGTGTCTCCATTCCTTTTAGTGAAGAATATATGCTCCCTTTGAAATATTTTGAAGGTGGGGGTGATTATAAAAGATATAAGCTTACAGATGATGGTATCTCTCCTCTGGCTTTTCCTGGGATGGAGGGTATCGTAAACCATACCAACTCTACCGAACATATGGAAGATGGTTATTCAACTGCCATTCCTGAGAGTGTAAAACTTATGAAGGATAAGAGGATAAGGAAGCAAGAGACAATAAGAGAAGATTTTATGTATGAAGAAAATACTCATTTCTATGGGAATCCAGATGATGGAAACCTTATTATTGCTTCTGGTTCAACGAAGGGAGCAATCATGGAATCCATAAAAGGACTTCCTGTAAATTTCCTTCAGATTCTCACTCTGGAACCTTTCCCTGTAGAATCAGTTAAAGAAATTATGAGTAGGGCAAGGAATGTGATTGTTGTGGAAGAAAATTCGACAGGGCAACTTGCGGATATTATCCGCTCTCGGACAGGTGTTGAGATATCGAAGAGAATTCTTAAGTATGATGGCAGACCTTTTGATCCCGTTGTACTTAGAAAGGATATTGAGGAGGTAATTGGATGAGCATTACAACTGAAAAGAAGATACAGTGGTGTCCCGGGTGTGGCAATTTCGGCATATACAATGCCTTTAAAAGTGTATTAGAAAAAAACATTGATGAGGGGAGACTGAAGAAAGAAAATATTGTAATTCTTTCGGGAATTGGTTGTTACGGGTATATTACAAATTATTATGATATCAATTCATTTCATGCAACACACGGACGTATACCACCCCTTGCTACAGGCATAAAGCTTGCAAATCCATCATTAAGCGTCATTGCATTTGTGGGAGACGGTGATGCATATGCAGAGGGAATGAGCCATACAATTCATGCAGCAAGAAGGAACACAGATATAAAGCTTATAGTTCATGATAATGGAGTTTATGGGCTTACAACAGGGCAGTTTACCCCTACCTCTCCGAGGGGTTTTAAGGGGCGTTCCACGCCCTTCGGGAATGTGGAAAACCCGATAAACCCTATTACTCTTATGCTTGTTGCTCGTGCTACATTCGTTGCAAGGGGATTTTGTGGGGATATAAAGCATCTTGAATATATTCTTGAGAGAGCCATTTTTCATAAGGGGTTTTCATTTGTTGATATCCTTCAACCCTGTGTTACATTTAATGACACATATTCCTTTTATAGAAGCAGGGTTTATAAACTTGAGGATACAGATTACAGGACGGATCAATATGAGAAAGCCATTTTAAAATCTCTCGAGTTTGATGATAGAATCCCCATTGGTATCTTCTATGAGAAGGAAGAGGAAAGTTTTGAGGAGGCAATAAGAGGAACCCATAACTACTTTTATGAGCGTCAGGTACCTGATATCTCCGAAATTGTTCGGGAGATGATCTAGTTAATATTTGCTCAGTAATAAATTGTATAGATGTTAGATTCTTTGAGTGCTTTTCTCCCTGGGTCTTTGTAGGCAGAGCATTTTGATGAGAATATGCATTTATTCTTGCAAGGGATCCCCGTGATATCCTTAAGGGTGCAGTTTTCCATATCCCTCCCATCGCAGAATGGCCCCTCTCTCAGGCATAAGCTTCTTCCAAGCGACCAGAAGAGTTGATCGAGGTTCTCTATCGGTATCCTTGATATGTTAGAAACCTCTTTAACACTTCCTCCAATCTTTTCCCTTAGTTTTATATCGAAAGTAAGGGGGACCTTTTTCCCTTTGCTTAATTTGTCGAAAGTCTTTTTATCGATATCCACAAGCCCAATTCTCAGCGAGACTCTCTCAAGATGGTAATCAACAGGTGTCCATAGGTTCTCAGGGTCGCGAATCTCCCAAAATCCTACCTTTTTTGTAAAGTTTAGGAAGAGAAATATCTTTTTCCCCAGAGGGTCTGAATATGCTTTGAACCTTCTCATAAGGTCATGCATACCCTTCCCATCTTCTCTTTTGATAAACCCTTCTGAAATCTCATTAATCTTCATTACACTACCGCTAAAGTCTCTCTTGAGGATTATTGCCGCATTTCTTAAAAGATATGCCCTTTC
The DNA here is from genome assembly GCA_002403335.1 of Caldiserica bacterium UBA4770. Taxonomy (GTDB): domain Bacteria; phylum Caldisericota; class Caldisericia; order Caldisericales; family Caldisericaceae; genus UBA4770. The sequence continues at coordinate 36,393 of DHHO01000016.1, read as the reverse complement.
ATAATATCTTTCTCCAGAGCCCATTAGGATCTCGCCTAATTGTGTTCCTGTAATTTTTCTCATTCTGTCAACATTGATAAAGTCGGCATCTTCCTTGAGTTTTCTTTCAAAACAGGCAAAAAGGTAATCCCAGCCCTTAAGGTGTTTATCATCAACATAACCTTCAAACTTTCTTGTTTGGTGGCAGATGGCATCTACATAGAATAGAAGGGTAAGAGTCCTTTCTGCTTCCTCTCTTGAGCCTGCTTTTTTTATTTTGGGAAATACATTAAATTTTAGGTCAAGATGTTTGAGAAGTTCTCCCATCTCCTTCACCTTGTCTTTGTTAACTTCAATCATTGTAAGCCTCCTTTAATCTTTTTTCTATATCCTCTCTTTTGATTTTCTTAATTTTTGAAACTCCAAAATCCTCAATTGCAAATGATGCAAGAGTTGCACCATATTTTAAAGCCTTTATGGGGTCCTGTTCCCTTATAAATGATGCAAGGAAACCACCTGCAAAGCTTTCCCCTGCACCTGTTGTATCTTCAGGTTTTATATTTACTGCAGGAATGGTGTAAACCTTACCTTCCGAAAAGAACATTGCTCCTTCCTTTCCCATTGTGACTACAACATTTTTATCAAGGGAGAGCATAAATTCATTCAATTCATTCATATCTTTTCCTCTGGAAAGTGCCGCCGCTTCAACCTTATTAAGAAAAAATAGGTCGCAGGTGTCAATGATTGCCATTACCTTCTCTCTATCCTTTTCTACCCTCAATAGGTACGTGCCTCCTGAAACTCTACAACCCCGACTTTTGAAGTACTTCATAATTTCAAGTTGATGATCAATATTGGATATAACACATACATGGACATAAGGTGCAATGGGAACATTCCTGTAGTTAAATCTCTCGGTTTCCTCGGCAAGGTCTTTAATGTATTCTGCATTCCACTCCTTATCATATTTTATGTGGAAGGAAAGGCCATCTGAGGAAGTAAGGTAGGAAGTATCGAACATTTCCTTGATAAGGCTCAATTCCTTGCCTTGAATTTCATTTGATATATACCCCACAGGGAGGACGTTTAAACCCAGGGCTTTTGCTGCGAAAGAAAAATAGCAGACGCTTCCCCCAATAAAATATCCTTTAACTCCTTCTGGATTTTCTATTAAATCATTTGTAAAACTTCCAAATGCAACAAGCTCAATTTCTGAATTTATGCTCATATCTTTCTCCCGATTAAACAAGATATTTTAACACACTTTTCGTAAAAAAGCATGGAGCGAATTGCCTCACCAAAAATCTATACGAAATTGTATCGTTGCCTCACTTAAAAATCTATATGAAAATTTTAAAAAGGAGGTAATACAATAAAATGAATAAAAAGGAAACTTTGGAAGTATTTGAAAGAGGTGATTTTATGAGTTTATCTCTCAAGGAAAGGAGAGCAGTAATAAAAGAAGTGTCAAAGAGATATGATAAACCTAAAGCACCTTACCAGAGGATTATGGAATCAGATAAAATACCATGGAAGATAAAAGAAAAACTTACAGAGGAATACAATGAATTAAATCCTGCTCTTCTGAAGAGAAAACTGGATAAACTGCAGAGAAAACTATCAAAAGCATATGATATAAAACAGCGTGAAAAAGAACTATCTCCCAATATACCAAATATATCCTCTTTGACAAAGAACAATTTAGTATATAATTTTAGTGAAACAATTAAATAAATTTCATATAGAAAATTATATGAGGCAACACGTTTATTTGCTTTCTTTTAAAAATGTTTTAGAGTTGCAAATGGTCTTTATATTTGTTACTATTTATTAATAAGTAAATTCTAACAGCAAAGGAGGAAGTGATATGGAGGAAGAAAAAATACTTGGGGTTATTCCGTATGCAGGGTTAAAAAAGGGACTATTTAAATCTGAGAGCTGTAATCTTGTTGTTACAAACAAAAGAGTTATCGTTGCAAAGTTTTCAATGGATGTCTATAAAAAAGAGGCTCAAGAACGCGCTGAAGAGACAAAACAGGAAGGCAGAGGAAGATTTAAGCAATTTCTTTCATCTGCAAACACTATGGCAACGTTTCACAAGAGATACCTTGATATGTTGCCCGAAGATATTTTAAAAGAAACACCGGGAACATTTGCCATTGAACCCAGCACAGTGGTCAATATACAATTGAAAGAGGGAAGGAGTTACAGAGACGAGGACGATTTTAAGAAACAAGATCCTCATAGTCTTTTGATTGTCATGCCAGAAGCCAAACTTCAGTTTAATTTTTCCGGGGATATAGGAAACGCAAGGAGTCTCCTCTCGGAACTATTTGGCAAAATTTAGAATAATAAGTAGTAGAAAAAGGAAAGCGAAGTTTAAAAAAAGTTAACTAGATTGCTTTTTAGTTTCCAACACACTGGTGCCAGGCACCAGTGTGAAGTAATGCGAAGTTTAAAAAAAGTTAACTAGATTCATCTATTCTTTGGATGTAACGGATGTATACAGTGGATGGACAGAAACAAGAACTATAAAGAATAAGGCAAAGATATGGGTATTCTCTTGCAAAAGAAAGAGATAAGAAAAAGATTTCCGTTTGACATCAAAGGTATTGATTCTGATAATGGTTCTGAGTTTATCAATGCACACTTATTGAGATATTGTAAAAGAGAACAGATCACTTTCACACGTTCAAGGCCGTACAGAAAGAATGATAATTGCTTTGTAGATAAACTGCAGAGAAAACTATCAAAAGCATATGATATAAAACAGCGTGAAAAAGAACAATTTAGTGTATAATTTTAGTGAAGCAATTAAATAAATTTCATATAGAAAATTATATGAGGCAACACGTGGAATACAATTAAGAAGGGCTTCTCTGTAAAAAAAATGTTTAAGTAGTTACATAAAAACCTTCATCCTTTATGAAAATAAAAATGGGGGAAAATCCCCCCATTTTGTTAACTCCTCTTTGAGTTACCTATTTTGCTGCTTCTTTTAGTTCCTTACCTACCTTGAAATAAGGAACAGTCTTTGCAGGGATAGAGATCTTCTTACCAGTTCTGGGATTTACACCATTTCTCTTAGCTCTTTCTCTGGTTGCAAATGTGCCGAATCCAATGAGAGCAACTTTGTCACCCTTTTTCAACGCTTCCTTGACGGTGTCAACAAATGCGTCGATCATTGCCTCTGCATCCTTCTTTTTCATACCCGTTTTTTCGGCAATTGCAGCAACAAGCTCTGGTTTGTTCATACGTTTTCACCTCCTTTCTTTATAATATGCATAAATACTAACTTACTTATGTTATAACAGATTTTGCCCGCGTGTCAAGTGGTTTTTGAGGGAATTTTCACGATTTTATTGATTGCTTGAGGAATTCAAGATGTAAACATTAGATTTAAAGCGGGTTTCTTGATTTTGAGAGTTTCTTCTAATTGCTTTGCATATTGCAAAAGGCGGTACCCTAAATTTTCGAAATACTAAGCAGTTTTTGGACAATGCCCATGTTAGGAATCTTACCTTAGTATTTTTTCATTTTTCATATTTGCATATGATATACTGTAAAGCTGGTGGGTGATATGATAGAAAAAGTAATAAAAAGAGACGGAAGGGTTGTAGATTTTGATAAGTCAAAGATTGTGAATGCAATACTCAAGGCGGGAAATGCTACCCATGAATATGGAAGTGGCGTTGCGGAATTTCTTTCAAACATCGTAATTACAGAGCTTGAATCAGAACACGATGGAGAACTTTTCAGTATTGAAGTGATTCAGAACAAAATAGAAAATGTCCTTATGCGTAAGGGTTTTTATGAAACTGCAAAGGCTTTTATTCTTTATAGGGAAAAGAGGAGGGAACTCAGAGAACTTGGTACACATATTACTCCCAGTTTGCTTGAGGAGTACCTTGGGGGAAGTACGTGGGAGATCCATGAGAATGCAAATATAGATTATTCAATTCAGGGGTTGAAGGCATATATTTCAGGCAAGGCTGAGCAGATTTACTGGCTTGAAAAGGTTTATCCTGAGAGGATTTCATCCCTTCACAGGGATGGATGGGTCCATATTCATAATCTTTCTTTTCTTGGGGCTTACTGTGTTGGATGGGATCTTGAAAGTTTGCTTCGCAGGGGTTTTGGCGGCGTCAGGGGCAAGTCATATTCTAAACCAGCGAGGCATTTTTCAGCTATCCTTGGCCAGATTATGAACTTTATGTTCACCCTTCAGAACGAGACAGCAGGAGCCGTAGCATTCAGTTCTTTTGATACATTTCTTGCACCATTTGTAAGGTATGACCATCTTACAGAGGCTGAGGTGAAGCAGGAAATACAGGAATTTGTTTTCAATATGAATCAGACAATGAGAACAGGCGGGCAATCCCCATTTTCTAATATTACTATGGATGTAGTTCCACACCTACTCCTCAAAGATAGAAGTGTAATTATAGGAGGCTTGGAGCAATCAGAAAAGTATGGAGATTTCCAGCAGGAGATGGATATTATTAATAGAGCCTTCTGGGAAGTTATGCTTGAAGGGGACGGTAACGGACGGCCTTTCACATTCCCTATTCCTACAATTAACATAGATGGCGATTTTGATTGGGATAGGGAATCTCTTGATGCAATGTGGGAAGCCACAGCAAAGTATGGCATCCCTTATTTTGCCAATTACCTGAACTCAGATTTAAGACCTGAGGACGCAAGGAGTATGTGCTGTAGACTCAGGCTTGATCTAAGGGAGTTGAGGAGCAAGGGAGGGGGATTATTTGGAGCAGACCCTCTTACGGGAAGTATTGGAGTTATTACAATCAATCTTCCTCGCATTGGGTATCTTTCCAGAGATGAAGACGAATTCTTTAATAAACTTTCTGAGGTTATGGATGCCTCAAAGGATGCACTTGAGGCAAAGAGAAAGACTGTTGAGCAGTTCACTGAGGCAGGCCTTTATCCTTACTCAAGGGTTTACCTTGAGCCTATTAAAGAAATCTCTGGGCACTACTGGAGCAATCACTTTTCAACGATTGGGGTTGTGGGTATGAATGAAGCCCTTCTAAATTTTTTGGGAGAGGATATAGGAAGTCCCCGTGGTATCGAATTTGCAATCAAAACATTAAACTTTATGAGGGAGAAGATTAAAAAGTATCAGGAAGAGTCGGGGCACTTTTATAACCTTGAGGCAACTCCAGCTGAATCCACTTCCTATTCCCTTGCGCTTGCCGATAAAAAGAAGTATCCTGATATAATTGTTGCAGACGAGGAGGGTTGGAAGACGGGGGCAGAGCCTTTCTATACAAATTCTACACAGCTTCCTGTTGATTACACAGATGACCCGTTTGAGGTTGCAGAGAAACAGGAAGAAATCCAGTCTCTTTATACGGGTGGGACGACAATTCATTTCTTTCTTGGGGAGGCACTTGATGAAGGTGTTGAGGCAAAGATGTTTGTGAAAAAGATTCTTGAAAACTTTAAAGTTCCCTATATAACACTTACTCCAACCTTCAGCGTTTGTACTAAACATGGGTATCTAAGAGGGCGACATGAGTTCTGTCCTCTATGCGATGAAGAGCTTTTGGGAAAAGGTAGAGATGAATCTTGCAAACCTGAGATTTTTCTAAATAAACCGTGAAGGATATTTCAACCCCTACCGTAAAACTCCTTGCCTATACTCCACACCCGCAGATGATTGTGGCAACAGCAATGAGGCAGAGTAGATTAAGGGGAGGGGTCTCGGAAGTTCATCTTGCAGAAGAAGATATAGAAAGACTTATCAAACTTGCTCTCACCCTGAAGCACTTTTCTGTCTTTGAGCATGCGTCCTTTACATTTGCTGTGGAGGGTATATCAAGGGCGTGTTCCCATCAGCTTGTGCGTCACCGATTTTTCTCATTTACGCAGCAGAGCCAGAGGTTTGTCAAGGTAGACGAATTTCCATTTATTATTCCACCCTCTATCAGTAAAAATAGTGATACCCTTGAGATATTCCTTAATACAATCGAGGTTATAAAGGGTGCGTATTCTACGTTGTCAAAAGCTGTGCCAATTGAAGATGCCAGGTTTATTCTTCCAAATGCAACGGAAACAAAGATTGTTGCCACAGCCAATAGCAGAGAACTTATGCATTTTTTTAAGCTCCGCCTTGACGAAAGCGCTCAATGGGAGATACGAACCCTTGCTCATCTTATGTTCAATGAGGTGCATAAGGTTGCTCCACTTATTTTTAATGAGGAAAACCTGAAACTTTATGAATAGTTTACAAAAATTTATATTTGTTGTAAGATATATAAGGAGGCCAATGTGAATTATAAAGAAGATAAAGATGGAAATCTTATTCTCGAAGACGGGACCGAAATTCCCGTAGAGAAGAGGACAAAGTGCGAAGTATACTCAAGGGTTGTGGGGTATTTGCGACCTGTGAGTCAGTTTAACAAAGGTAAGCAGGAGGAGTTCAAAAAGCGTAAGACTTTCAAAACCCCTCGTTAATATTTTCAGGATTTTTTACACTGCCTTTTTTATGTTGTACCACTATAATCACTTAAGGTTAGTGTTATATTGCCTCATTTAATTTTCTATGCGAAATTTATGAGGTGTCTTACGAAAATCTTATACGAAATTGATATCTTTTAGTTTTTTTGGTCAGGGCTTCATTTTGTATTTATCTTGTTGTATCTATTTACTTCTCTTTCTTCCGGTGTTAAACTCGTCAGATCTTTCCCCCAACTTATTTAGAATTTCCTTTCTCTTGCTATTGTTTGATAACATCCATTTTGGTTTTTCATCCAGATTTTGGATGGTTCAATTCGCCCTCTTGACAAAACATTTAGATTGTCTAAAATTTAGATTATGGAAATAAATTATGTGAATGAAATCGAAAGTATTCTGGGAGAAATAAACAGGAAACTGAATACTGAGCTTAAAAAAGAGATGGTGAGAATGGATTTTTCTCTTTCTCATTTTTATATCCTTTCCTCTCTTTTTAAAAATGGAGTGATGAAAGCGGGAGACATTGCAAGAGAAATTGATGTGACAAATGCTACACTTACTTTTCTTCTTGATAAACTTGAAGGGGAAGGGCTCATTAAAAGAGTAAAAGATACCGAAGATAGAAGAGTAACTCTTGTGGAGATTACTGGAAAGGGTAGAGAGGTTTACTCAAGTTTGATTGCTTTAAGAAGGGAAAGAATGAGAGAGCTTCTCGAAAATATACCAGAAGAAGATATAAAGAATATCTATCATTTCCTTTTAAGAATAAAGGCAGTGTTATGGAAGTAAAGGTAGGCAATGTGTCAGAAGATGTAGTTAGCGAAAGGAAGAGTATTAGAGGTAGGATTATAAAGCTTGCCCTTCCATCTGTTGGGGAGAACCTCCTTCAGACAATCTTCTCTCTTGTTGACATGATGTTTATTGGAAGGCTTGGCACTGCTGCTCTTGCCGGGGCTGGACTTGCAAACCAGGTAAACTTTATTTTGTTATCTCTAATGGCTGCTCTTTCTATTGGTACTGCTGTTATCATTGCCCAGAATATTGGTGCTGGAAATGAGAAAGCTGCAAAGAATGCTGCTTTTCAGTCCCTTTATATCTCTCTTTTTCTTTCGGCAATTCTTTTTGTAATGGCTTTCTTCTTTTCAAGGAGGTTTTTTTATCTATTTAATGCAGAACCGGACGTTATTAAGTATGCTGGTGATTACCTTTTCTGGGTAACTGTTCCAAGTTTTGTCTTTGTACCTACCTTTATCCTTGGCTCCGTCTTCAGAGGGAGCGGAGATACAAGGACTCCATTTTATGTAATGTTGATAACAAATAGTATTAATATATTCCTTGATTATGCAATGATCTTTGGTAAGTTTGGTTTTCCAAGGCTTGAAGTAGCTGGGGCTGCAATTGCTACATCCTTATCAAGAGGAATTGCAGTTGTTATTTATACATACTTGCTCTTTAGCGGAAAAAGGGATTTTAGCCTTCCTTTAAAATTCCCCAGGCTTCATTTCGGGATCGTACGGAAAATTATAGATATCGGCCTTCCAACTTCTCTTGAAAGGCTTTCTCACTCGGTTGGCAACCTATTTTTTGCAACCGTCGTCCTTTCCCTGGGAACTGCAGCACTCGCAGCTCATAGAATTACAATTAATATTGACTCAATCTCAATGAATATAGGCCTTGGCTTTATGACTGCCACGACAACACTTGCAGGTATCAGTATGGGGAAGGGTGATATTCAGGGAGTGAAGAAGACAACCTATGAAGCAATTAAAATAGCACTCGTGGCTATGGGGATTATTGGAGTGATTATGGTTCTTTTTCCCGATCCATTTATAAGGCTTTTTACTGACGACCCTGTTGTGGTAGCAAGAGCAAGGGCTGCCGTAAGGATTATGGGGTGTGTTCAACCACTCCTCGGTATTGCAAATATATTGCAGGGTGCCCTCAGAGGCGGTGGAAACACAAAAACTCCTTTGATTTCTACAACTTTGGGGATGTGGCTATTTAGGGTTCCCCTCTCCTATATATTTGTGAACTTCATTGATCTTGGGCTTGGCTCTGCATGGATTGCAATGGCTCTTGATATTTCGTTCAGGGCTGGATTTCTCTTTTTCAATTTCAGAAGGAAATCCAATTTCAAAAGATATGTGCTCTCAGATTAACTTCACTTTCTAATGATAAAGCCTGTATCATTGATATATATTGTATAGGGCCCCTCGTCAGGGTATGCGAAGGCACCGATCCCGTAGGCAGCGTCAACGAATGGGATTTTGTTAGCATTTCTTAAAAAGAACCTCCATATTTCTTCCTCGGGGTAGATTTCGTAAGATTTTACAGGTATTTCGCCCGGTTTCTCAAACCTTCCTTCAAATCTTGAAATTGCATAATAGGAATGAACTCCAAGAAATCTTAATGCTTTATTCCATCTTAGAATAAATCCCTCGATGACCCATTGGTCTCCATTAAGGGTAAATGTGTACTCTTTCTGGGTGTGCTCCTCAAGGAATGTTACATGAATTTCGTCATTTATTTTTTGCGTGGTGATAGTGCCTATCTTTTCCTCATAAGTGAAGTTTCTAAACGACATAAGAAACAGGGTAAGCAATATGAGGGATATTGAGATAAGGAAGATGATTACAAACTTTAAGAGGGGGGCAATGAAGTTCGTAAAGTGAATCTTTCTTCTTATAAGATTTATAAGTGGAGGAACAATAATAACGATAGAGATAATGAGAAAGATTATACCAAGAATTCCTGTAACTAACGTCAATTTATCCATTGATATCTTTATATCGAATTTCCTGAAAATGCAAAGGACCCTTTATAGAGTAGTTAGTGTATCTGCAGTTGTTGAAAACATACTGCCTTTTATATGAAAGATGGGTTTGTAAGATCTGGTAAAAGATGCTGTAGCATAGGAAGTAACAACCTCACCAACAAAGAGTGTATGGTCTCCATATGCTCTTGAATCTATAACCCTACATTCAAGAAAGGCTACACAATTTTTAACAATTTCTGTTTTGAGCTTCCTTGAAGGGGCCCTCTCAAGCCCCAGGGATTCAAATTTATTGCAGTCTCTGCCCGAAAGAACTCCACATTTGTAGACCTCTTCAAGTAGTGTGGTTGAAGGTACATTGACGATAAATTCTCTGCTCTCCTTTATCAACCTGTGTGAGTATCTGGTAGGTGCAATGGAAACTCCTACTATGCCGGGCTTTCTTGATATAACCGTAAGCCAGTCAACCGTGATGATATTTGTTTCCTCCGTACTCTTTGAGGTAATAAGATATGTGTGCATTGGATAAAGGGCTCTGGCCCAATCTTTTAAATCTTTCATCGAACCTCCTATCTTATCGTACAATATTTGACATACTTCGTCATCGTTTTTTTAAACTCCTGAAGCTCTTCCTCTGTGAAATCTTCTGCCTTAAAGCCATCCTCAAGAGTTTTTATGAAGAGTACCCTCTGTATAAAAAACCTCTTTGCACCCCTCACAAGACTCCCTATCTTTTCAATTTCGTCTTTATCGTGGAAGCCTTTGACAACAGTTGTCCTGAATTCATAGTCTGGGGCATTCTCCATAATGATGTTTATGCTTTCCGTGATAGCGTTATTGTCTACTTTGACCTTTGCAATATTTTCATAATTTTTTAAGGAACTCTTTATATCCATGGCAATGTAATCTACTAACCTTGTTTTTAGAATTTCATTAAGTATATCCGGTATTGTTCCGTTTGTATCGATTTTAATCAAATACCCCATTATTTTTATTTTTTCTATTGTATCAATAAGTCCATCTTGAAGGAGGGGCTCCCCTCCACTGAACTCAACTGCATCAATGAGCCCCTTTCTTTTCTCAAGAAATGTGAAAATTTCTTCTTGAGCAATGGGTTGAGCAAATTTTTCTGGTAGAACAAGTTCGGGGTTCTGGCAGTAGAAACATCGGAGGTTACATCCCTGTGTGAAGATAATGGCACACATATGCCCTGGATAATCAATGAGGGAGAATCTTGTGAAACCACCAATCTTCATATGAGGGTAAGGCTTTCAAGCAGTGTTACAAGGTCTGTTGTTTTTCTGGCTTTTTCTATCTCTTCTTGCGGGATTAAAAGGAAGATATCTACAATTGTCGGGTCTAATTGATGTCCTTTTTCATTGATAAGTATTTTTACTGCTTCTGTGTAGGTTTTCCCAGGTCTGTACTTCCTTTCACTTATTACGGCGTCAAATGTATCAGCAACACTTAAGATTCTTGCAAGGAGAGGAATCTCCCCATCTTTGAGTTTTAAGGGATACCCTGAACCATCGTATCTTTCCTGGTGGAACATAATAATATTTCCGGCCTCTGAAAGGAACTTAATAGGTTTAATGATTTCTGCTCCGATTCTTGGATGCTCCATAACTAACCTGTACTCTGTGGCTGTTAATGTAGTAGGTTTCTGTAGGATGGAGTCAGGAATGCCAATCTTTCCGATATCATGTAGTAATGCTGCATATAGGAGGGTTCTCATGTTTTTATTGTCAAGCCCCATTTTTTTACCGATAAGATAGGAAGTGATTATTACTCCTTCGGAATGTTTTCTTGTGTAGGGATCCTTGGAGTCGATTGTCTTGGAGAGTCCTATAAGCGTCTGCACAAGAGAGGTTCTTCTTACCTCTGTTAATTCAAAATTCTGGACGATGTCGGATAACTCTATTGCTAACCTATGAAGAGACTCAAGTGTTTTTTCAGGGATGTTTTTATTTTTGAATCCTATTGCAAATACTCCCCCTCTTACTGGAATGGTGTATGCGTATCTTGCCGTACTTGTTGCCACCTCGAATATCTCAGAACCTTTTTGAATATTGGTGAGAAATTGTGGCTCCTTAATCTCTTTTATGTCTTTGGGGAATTCCTCAAGCGTTTCGTATCTGATTTTATCTTTATCTATATAGTTGTAGATAATCTCGCCTGTGACTTCCATAATGTATGATACGAATTCAACTCTATTCCCTGCTAACTCTTGAATAATATTAAAGGAGGCTCTGAAGGCCTTCTTTCTGTTTCTTGCCGATGAAATTACATGATATATTTTAAGAACAGTATTCTCTATTTCGGCATACATCTTGCTTCCTGAAAGAAGGTCTCTGCTCCTTGTATAAAATGAGGCAATGTTTGACAAAGCAGTCATTACTTCTTTATCTTCTTCTGTAAAGGCATTACTCTTGCTGCTATCAAGGAAAATTCCTCCGAAGTACTCGCTACCTCTAAAGATTGAGGAAGTGATGGTTGACTTAATCTCAAAAAGTTTTAACTCCTTTGCTACTTGCATCTCTGCGTCTCCAAATTTTATATGAGAGGCAATAGATTCTATCACTTTCGCTTTCTTCTTTTTTGTTACTCTTTCCTCAACACTTACGGGTATTTTTATCTTTTTAAGCTTATTTAAATCGAGACCTTCTGCTGCGACATACTCTAATTCATTTTCTCTTCTAATGAGGACGCTCCCCTTCTCTGCCTTGGGCACAAGGCTTATAGCAAGATTTAGTAGATCACTATAAAAGGTCTCTTCCCTTTTGGATAGGTCGATATTTCTCTGAAAACTTATAATCTTTTTGAACTTTTCTGTTAATGCTGATACTTTTTCACTTTCTTTTGCAATATCTTCAAATAGTTTTCTCGTTGTAAGGTAGTAGGAGGCAATTCTCGAGATGCCATGCATTATTTCAATGTCTTCGTCATCAAACGCTTCATCGCTTGTTAAGCTGTCAATGAAGATCCCTCCTTTATACTCTCCCTCAATGCGTAGAGGGGCAACAATTGTTGATTTAATAGTTTCTGTTACCTTTTTGAGCATAGCCTTCGCTTCCTTACTATAAAGATCCTGTTCGCTTATATTCTTCAGTATCAGGATATTCTTAGCTTTCCATCTTTCCTCTGCCTGTTCAATAGGGATCTTCAGGTTCTGCATATCCTCCTCATTATATCCTACCCATACAAATGGGGTTTCATATGCCCCTTTATTTACCCAGATGCTCCCTTTTTCTCCATCTGGCAGGAGTTGTAATGAAACATTCAGCAGTTTTTTAAAGAAATCTTCTTCTTTCTCTTTGAGAGAGGTTGAATATATAAAACTATTAAGGCTCAGTAATTTTTTGTGGGTTTCCTCTCTTTTCTGGAGCTCTAAGGTCTCCCTTTCTATTGATGCTTCAATGGCTCTTCCGAGGTCTATATCTAACCTTGCTATTGTAACGATATAAATATAAAGAAGCAGTAAGATCAGAGAAACAATGAGGGTTGTTGTCAATGTTTGATTTCTGGTGAATGCCTGCAGTTCAGCTCTATACATATTCTGATTAATGAGGGTAACAACTTCAAATGTTCTTCCCAGAAATATTAAGGGGGTTCTCTTTGTGAAATACCCGGATAGAGTTTCTTTGGGGAAGGAACTTTCAAAATTCTGCAATGTGAGAGTTGTTTTATAATCGGTCCCAAGGATTGTTCCATCAAGAAGGATCAGATTATGCACATCGGGTAATTTCTCTGAGGATAGCAGCTTGAAGATATTGCCTGCATTGATGCCTACTCCTATTGCCCCCTTTGATGGGTCTTTATAGATAGGTAAGTAAATATCAATGACAGGGATACCACGAACATCTAAATAAGGCTCGCCTAAAACAGGCTTTTGGGTTGAAAGCACCTCTTTTATATGTTTTAGGTTTGATATGTCTTTGCCTTTGAAAGACATCTCAGGGAGTGAATATTCAATTATGCCTTTATTATTTACAAAGGTCACGTAGGAAAATTTATTCGGGTAATTGGCATAGAACGCTTTTATAACATCTTCTCTCTGTACTTCGTTTCCTGCTATTCTTTCTGTAGTGGCAAGGAAAGTAAGGGGGGCTAAGGCGTCTTCCTCAAGAAAGTGTTTTAGGTTACCAGTTGTTGAGGTGTTTTTGTTTTCGACTATCTCTATGTATCTGTCTTTAATAAGGTTCTCATTTCTCCTCACTGTGTAGTAAGATCTGTAAATAAGGAGCTGGCTTACTACTGTTACAATGATGCACAAGAGGAGTAGATAATTTATTGTTCTTTTGTGGTAGGCAATCCTTTCTTCCTCTACCTCTTTCCCTATTGAGAGGGGCCAGAGAAACAATGCAAGAAATGTGGTACTAATACCTCTGAGTAAAAGCGCTGGGCGTATAATAGAATCAATGGGAACGAGTTGAACATAGGAGATGTATTTCAAAAAGAGGTCGGTAAGTAAGGCTACGGGTATTAAAACTTTTCCTGTCTTGTAGAGTCTATTTTGGGGGCTTACTGTGGTGACCCTGAAGGTTATGTATATGATAATAATGGCTGCAAGTCCGTAGAAGAAGAAAACGAGCGATTTTACAAGGTCAAAAATGGAGAGGGAGGTGATAATTAAGATTATAAGTGAGACTATTTCTTTCTGAATATGTGCTTTTTTTGTAAATAATCTTCTTTCAAGGTAAATAACTATAATAAGCGACAGGATTGCGATGGTGAAATTTGCAAGGAAAAAGGATGTTTCAGTAATTCCTCTCCTGAGTATGATGATGTTCATTAGTGTTGAAATGGTAACAAGGGCAGGGATCAGGGCAACAGAGGTGTAGAGTATGTGAAGGTAAATACCTTTGTTGATGTAGCTTCTGTAAAGAAGCACTACCCCCACTATTAAGGCAGGAAGATACGAAACATATTCAAGGATTATTACACTTAACATTTATTCGTCACCTTTTATTATATATAAAGAGTGATTAAAGAAAAATTTTGTAAAGTACCTGTCTTATTTATAATCTTAAAGAGGTGAAAAATGGGTGACTCATTTATGTTACCACCGGGGCAAAAACCCTCAGCAAGGCTTTATCCGATCTCTGTTTTCGGGAAGCCTGAAAGAATAGACCCCTCAAAATATACATTACGTATAAAAGAAGAGGGTGTTGAGAAGGTATTCACAATTGATGAATTATCTTACTTTCCTCGGGTTGAGAGACAATTTGATATCCACTGTGTTGATGGATGGAGTTATCTTGGCCCTGTCTTTGAAGGAATTCAGGTAGCAGAGCTCTTTAAAGGGGTAAAAGTAAGGGATGAGATAGGATTTGTGCTTGTAAAATGTCTTGATGGTTATTCTACAAACCTGCCTCTTACATTTCTTTTGAGCGATTCTGTCATACTTGCAAGCAGAATGGATGGGGAGGATTTGAAGTTAGAGCATGGCTTTCCTCTGCGTCTTGTTGTTGACGGAAAATATGCCTATAAGGATGCAAAATGGGTGACAGAGTTTGAGTTATTGAAAGAAGATAGAAGGGGCTTCTGGGAGGAAAGAGGGTATAGTGTCTCAGGAGACGTGTACAGGGAAGAAAGAAGAGACTGGTAGGTTAACATAGGCGAATATTTTGTCTTATCAGCCCTTCTCAGAGGTAGTTTTTTTAAAGTGATGTTTGCTTATAATTGTAATCTGGGAGGTAATTGGATATGGAAATAAAGATTGTGAAGGTTGAAAAACCTGAGGATTTGAATGTGATAATCGGTCAGACACATTTTATCAAGTCTGTAGAAGATATATACGAGGCACTTGTTACCTCTTCTACCACAATAAAATTTGGCATAGGATTTGTTGAGGCTTCAGGAGATGCGCTTGTGAGATGGTCCGGAAACGATGAGGAACTTACCGCCCTTGCAAGGAAGAATGCGTATGCAATTGGGGCAGGGCATCTCTTTATTATCTTTCTTAAGGAGGCTTATCCAATTAACGTACTCAATGCTATTAAAAATGTGCAAGAAGTTTGCTCTATATATGCTGCAACTTCAAACCCTGTGGAGGTGATTGTGTGTGATACAGCACAGGGAAGGGCAGTCCTTGGTGTTGTAGACGGAATGAAGCCAAAAGGTATCGAGACAGAGGAGGATATCGAAAAGAGAAAAGGATTGTTAAGAAGGATCGGGTACAAGATGTAATCTTGTAGGAGGGGCCTTATGTCCAAAAAAGAAAAGAATAAAAAGACTTCAAAAAAGAAGAATAAAAGTAGATTCAATAAAAAGACACTTGGTATAGTTGCTACTGTCTTGGCCGTTGTTGCAGGGGTAATTCTCGGTATACTTATATACAACAATACAAGATATTCAAAGTTCACAAAGATAACTCCTAAAGAGCAGGTTAGAGAGGAAGTACTTGGTTACGCAGGGGAGATAGAAAATCCAAGGGTTCTTTCCAATCCCCTAAGAGTGGGGGAAAATTTTGCTGTTAATGATATTGTAAAGGACGGAGAGCGAGTTGCTATGGAGGTAATAGTGACATTGGATAACCCCGATGCGGCAAAGTCAGAAAAGATACCTCCCAATGCAAGCATTCTTCTCCTTGTTGATAATGACCTTAAGATTCAGGGGGTTAAGCCATTCAATCCTACATTTTTTACGCTTGGGATTGATTTCGAGAAATTCTTTGAGGATTTCAAGGGGAAAGATGCCCTTCAGTTTATCAATAATGTTGATGGGATTTATACAGATGAAAGTGGGACGGCACTTATTGTAAAGAACAAGATAAAGGCTGCAATGAGCCTTTTATATATAGAAAAGTTTGGAGAAGGGGAGTACGATAAGATTGCAGGTAACGATTTTGTTTTTGCGGAAAAAGGTGCTAAGGTTACGCCCGTAAAGGCAACTGACATAAACGGTCAGGAGGTTGACCTTGAGAAGTTTAAGGATTATAAACTTTTTATTGTGGGTGGAAATCCCGGATGCGGCGGGTGTGTGGATAGCATAAGAAGTCTTTCGAAAGAAATAGCAAAGTACAATACAAACGATGTAAAATTTATTGTTCTTTCCTTCAGTCCTGATAAGGAGGAAGCCCTGAAGCTTTCAGAATCTTTGCCTGGCGAGAAATATACGATCCTTGATCCGGACAGGACTCTTGCAATAGAGCTTAAGGTTAATTCTTCTCCGTATATTGCGCTTGTTGACAAAGGTCTTATATTATTTTATAGAGGGCCAGGAGAGCCTATGTTAGAAACAATTACACAGATAAAGAACTTTTTAGAGGAAAGTTAGAAAGGAGAAACGAATGAAAAAACTTTTATCTCTGCTGCTGGTATTAGCGCTCTTACCTTTTGTTATACCTAATGGCGCAAAAGGCATTTCTGATGTTTCGACAACGGTAACCCCCGCTTATAGGTCTGATTATGGAGAGTATAAGATAAATTTTATTACGGAGGCTGATTTAATTGGAGGGATTGATGATATTTTTCTGAAGTTTCCATTGGATGCAAATATTCCCTGCACATCCTGTGCATATGGACACTGCCCTTCCTGTTTTAAGATCAATGGCTACAATGCTGCCAGGGTCGGGCTTGTTGATGCCTCCACAAAGACAATTTACATTACAATGCCGGGGGGAATTACAGTAAAGAAAGGGGAGGCTGTTGAGGTCGTCATTTCTCAGGGAGCAAACTTCCAGAATCCATCAAAGCCTGGTAAATATACCTTGACATTGTGGACAAGTAAAGAGGGCGTTAAAGTAGAGATACCATTTGAAATTCTGTCAACGAAGGTAAAAAATGTTGAGGTGATAAATAACCCTCAGACTGGTGGTATGATTTCTGAATTTACGATAAAATTTACAACAGGGGAGAAGGGGAATTTATCAAATGGCGGATACATTTACATTGAATTGCCTTCCGGGGTTTTACCTGAAACTCTTGAAAAAGAATCAGTGATTATCAATGAGGTAAACCCCTCTGAAATAATGAAGAAAGGAGAAACGCTTGCCTTAAGGCTTGCTCAATCTCTCGGTGCAAATAGAAGTACGGAGGTTTTTATAGAGGGAAGTTTCGGTTTGAAGAATCCTGAAAAAGGAGGGGTATATGAGTTATTTGTTTCAACAGATGCTGAACCTGAAAAGGTAAGTGGTACATTTACTGTAAAGGAGAAGGACACTGTATTCACTTTTCTTAATGTTGAGCCATCTTCTCCTGATGGTTCAAATGGTTTCTATATAACGAGGCCTACTGTTATCCTTACAGGAGAAACAAACACAGGAGAGGCAGTTGAGACATTCTATAAGATCGATGAAGGGGAGTTTTTGACTTATAAGACACCAGTTGAAATTGAGATGGGAACTCACACGCTTTCCTACTTTAGCAGGACCTCAACACTTACGGAGCCAGTGCAGATGAAGGAGTTCAAGGTAGATACAGAACCCCCCGAAATTTTCATAGAAATACCTTCGAAGGATCCATTTTATACATATGAGGGCAGCATCCCATTTTCGGGAAGTGTATCTGAAAGAGCCCAACTTATTATTAATGGAAAGAGCGTAACTGTGGATAAAGACCTTTCATTTACAATCCTTATCCCCCTTGATGTGGGCGAAAATAAGATTACAGTAAAAGCAATAGATGCCGCAGGTCTGAGTTCATATAAAACACTTACTGCAGTTGTTGATGAAACGATACCTGTCCTTACAGTTCTTGAACCTAAGGAGTGGCAGGTCATTAACTCCAGAGGCATAAATGTTAAGGGGAGTGTTTATCCTGTAAACAGTGATGTCTACATTGGTAATACACAGGCAGTAGTTAAAGAGGATGGTACATTTGAATTAAGCTACGTACCAGAGAATCCTGTGAGTCTCTTTCCAGTGACCGTAAATGCAGTTTACAGGATAACAGGAAAATCTATCAGCAAAAGCATAACTGTTGTTTATAAGCCAGAGAAGGAGATTATCCTTAAGATTGGGAGTTATATAGTAAATGCTAATGGGGTGGAGAATACAATGGATGTTGCCCCATTTATTGATCGTGCTTCTGGAAGCACAATGGTTCCAGTGAGATTTGTAACAGAATTGCTTGGAGGAGCTGTGGAGTGGGATGAGTATCACAGGATTGTCACAATAAAAATTGAAGGTCTTGAAATAAGGCTTCAGATTGGGAAGAGCACCGCAATGGTGAATGGGAAAAGCGTAGCGCTCAGAACACCTCCAATGATTAAGGATAAAAGGACTTTTGTCCCTGTGAGATTTGTTGCTGAGACCATGGGATTTGAGGTTGAATGGAGAGAGACAACTCGAAGCGTTGTAATTAGAGCTCCGTAGAATGAATCGTAAAATTATCCCTGCTCTTATTATCATTGCCTTATTGATTTCGATACCTGTTTCCGCAGGTGCAGAAGAGAAAATTCCTGTTGTATTTTTCTCAACACCCGGATGCGCGGATTGTGCCATTGTACGTAACTATCTTGAGTCACTTAAGGAAATCTATCCACAGATTGATGTTAAAGAATATTCTGTATCGGAACCTCAAAACAAAGAACTTCTTGCAACCTTCGGCAAGGTCTACGCCCTTGCAGAAAACAAGATTGTTGTTCCCCCTGCAGTCTTTATGGGAAAACGGGCATTCGTAAGGGAAGATGCCTTTAAGGGTCTTGATAAGGTTATTGAAGAATATGACCCATCTGAAACTGCATTTCTTGAATCTGCTTTGAAAAGCGGGGGAGGAGATTCCCTTCTTGTAGAACTATTTAATAGATTTGGTGTTCTAACTGTCCTTGGGGCAGGCCTTATTGATGGATACAATCCCTGTGCAATTACTGTGCTAATCTTCTTTATATCCCTTCTCTTATTGAGAGGTACAACGAGAAGGAATATCCTCAATGTAGGAGTTGCATTTACAATTGGAATTGGTGTATCATATCTTCTCCTTGGGGTGGGGCTCTCTAATCTCATATCTCGCTGGAAATACTTCGATGCTATCGCTAAATGGGTATATATGGGCACAGCAATTCTTACACTTGTTCTTGCAATATTGACGATCAGGGACTATTTCAGGGCAAGAAGTGGGAGAGTAAGTGATATAACTCTACAGCTTTCTAACACTGAAAAAAGAACTATTCACTCTCTCCTGAGGAATCCAAAGGTTCAGACAATGTCAATATTTTCATTTTTTGTGGCATTTCCTGTATCGATTGTTGAGTTTTCCTGTACAGGCCAGACATATCTTCCCACAATTGTCTATATATTCAGTATGCCGACTCTTCGAGGGAAAGCATTCATTTACCTTATTTTATATAATCTGATGTTCTTACTCCCTCTTATCCTCATTGTTTTCTTTACTTACAGAGGAGCAACAAGTGAAAAGATTACACAGTGGTTTACAAGAAACCTCGCCACAATAAAACTTGTGACAGGGATAGTTTTCATTGTGCTATTTATATATCTTTTGAACAGAACACTCCTCCTTTTCGGTGTATCATTAGTAAAGTTGTGAATAGATTTTTTTTCTTGTATAATGTTTATAGAAAAAAACCGGGCACGCCCTGGGTATGAAAAGCAAGGAGGAAGTCATGGGAAAAAGTTGGTTTGAAGAGGCTCAGGAGAGAATTCAGACAGCGGGCAGCTATCTTTCTCTTGAGCAGGAAGTCATCGATGTGATTAAGGAACCAATGAGAACAATCGAAGTAAGCATTCCTGTAAAGATGGACAACGGAAAGACTAAGGTCTTCAAGGGGTTCAGAGTTCAGCACAACAATGCAATTGGACCCGCAAAGGGGGGCATCAGGTACTATCCTGAGGAAACCCTTGACGATGTGAAGGCACTTGCAACACTGATGACATTAAAGTGTGCCGTTGTGGGAGTTCCACTCGGAGGTGGTAAGGGGGGCATTGTATGTAATCCACTGGAGATGTCTCAAGGCGAGCTCGAGAAACTGAGCAGAGGTTACATTGACAAAATTGCACCCTTTATAGGTCCCGATAAAGATGTCCCTGCACCTGATGTATTTACAAATCCACAGACAATGGCATGGATGATGGATGAATATGAAAAGATTGTCCAGAAAAAGGCACCAGGTGTTATTACAGGCAAACCCATTGAAGTTGGTGGCTCAAAGGGAAGAGGCAAGGCAACAGGTATGGGTGGGTTTTTTGTACTTAAAGAAGCATTAAAGATTTCAGGAAGGGGGATACAGGATTCCGTGTTTGCAGTGCAGGGTTTTGGAAATGTGGGCTCCTCAATCTGCGAGCTTCTTTACAAGAATGGTGCAAAAATTATTGCAATCTCCGATATTAAAGGTGGCATATACAATCCTGAGGGGATTAATATTGAGGAACTCTTGAAGTTTACTAAGGAAACAGGTTTTGTAGTGGATTTCCCTGGCACAACCCCTATTGATAATGCTGCACTTCTTGAACTCCCAGTAGATGTGCTTGTCCCTGCTGCAATACAGAATCAGATTACTCAGGAAAATGCAGACAGGATTAAGGCGACAATTATTCTTGAACTTGCAAATGGACCTGTGACACTTGAAGCAGACCCAATCCTCACACAGAGAAATATCCTTTCAGTGCCTGATATCCTTGCAAATGCAGGGGGAGTGGCAGTTTCATACTTTGAGATGGTTCAGAATGCATATGGGTACTACTGGGAAGAAGACGAAGTAAATTCAAGACTTGAGACGATTATGAGGAATGCCTTCAGGGCAATATATGATATGTTTAAGGAACACCCTGGTATTACAATGAGGGCTGCTGCAGATATGGTTGCAGTAAAGAGAGTTGCGGCTGCAATAAAGTTGAGAGGATGGGTGTAAATATTTTCATGCTTTAATTCAAGGGGGGGATTATGCCCCCCTTATTCTTTAAATAAGATCTTCTTTAGATACTGACCAGTATATGAGTGAGGATTCTCTACAATTTCTTCGGGGGTACCAGTTGCCACAACATGTCCTCCCATTTCTCCACCTTCAGGTCCAAGATCAATAATATAATCAGCAGACTTTACGATATCAGGGTTATGTTCAATAATAACAACTGTATTGTCCATGTCAACAAGCCTGTTCAGTACATTAATGAGTTTTTGAATATCTGCAAAGTGTAACCCTGTTGTTGGCTCATCAAGGAAGTATATAGTCCTTCCTGTGCCTCTTTTTTGAAGTTCTGCAGCAAGCTTAACACGTTGAGCCTCGCCTCCTGATAAGGTGGGGGCAGATTGTCCAAGCTTTATATACCCAAGCCCTACATCATCAAGAAGAGAGAGTTTTCTCTTTATCTCCGGGATATTTTCGAAGAATTCAAGTGCTTCACTTACAGTCATATCAAGAACATCTGCAATATTTTTACCTTTATACTTTATCTCAAGAGTTTCTCTATTGTATCTTTTACCATGACAGACCTCGCAAGGGACGTAAACATCGGGGAGGAATTGCATCTCCACTCTCGTAAAGCCGTTCCCTTCGCAGGCCTCGCACCTTCCACCACGTACATTGAAACTGAATCTTCCTGGTTTATAACCCCTTGCTCTGGATTCTGGAAGGGTTGCAAAGATCTCTCTTATAGGTGTAAATACACCCGTATATGTGGCAGGGTTAGAACGGGGCGTTCTCCCAATGGGTGATTGATCAACACTTACAACCTTGTCCACTAACTTAAGGCCCTCTATCCTGTCATACGTTCCTGGTTCTTCCTTTGAGTGGTAGATCTCCTTCATGAGTGCTTTCCAGAGTACATCCTGTATAAGGCTGCTTTTTCCAGAGCCTGATACCCCTGTGATACAGATGAATGTATGAAGAGGAAATTTTACATCAATATTCTTGAGATTATGTTCTCTTACTCCATATATTGTAAGGTATTCTCCATTTCCTTTCCTTCTTTTTTTGGGGACGGGAATTTCAATTTCTCCCTTAAGATACCTACCAGTTAGAGATCGTGGCTCATTTATAATATCCCGCAGGCCTCCTGAACTAACGATATAGCCACCTTCTCTTCCTGCCCCTGGCCCGATGTCTACAAGAAAATCTGCGTTCCTCATTGTATTTTCATCATGTTCTACAACAAGGACTGTATTTCCGAGATCTCTTAATTCCTTTAATGTGGCAAGGAGTTTGTCATTATCCCTTGGATGCAGACCTATTGAAGGTTCGTCGAGAACATAAAGGACACCTACAAGCTTTGAACCAACCTGTGTGGCAAGTCTCATCCTCTGCGCCTCTCCCCCTGCAAGTGTCTCAGAAGGCCTGTTAAGGGAAAGATAAGCTAATCCCACATCAAGTAAAAATTTTAACCTGTTTTTAATCTCTTTTAAAATTTGCTGACAGATTAGCTTCTCCGTATCAGTCAGGTGATCGGGTAAATCTAAAAATAATTTATAAGCCTTATCAATGGGTAGTGAGGTGACATCGGCAATATTCATATCCATTATTGTGACAGAAAGCGCCTCTCTCTTGAGTCTTTTTCCGTGACAGATAGGACAGTCGACTCTTCTCATAAGCTTTTCATATTCTTCTCTCATAGAGTCAGAGGTTGTTTCAGTATATCTTCTTTTTAGAAGTGGGATGATTCCCTCAAAATAAGTAGCAAAATCGTAGGTTGTCCCATCTCTGTTTGTGAAATGAACAGGTATCTTGCATTGCGTTCCGTACATGATGAGGTCGAGCTCTTCCTTTCTAAAATCCTTTAATGGTTTGAAGGTATCAATATGGTATGTCTTTGCAGCATCCAGAAGGATCTGGTATGAGAATGTGTCAAAACCCCTGAACCCTGGTATTTCAATTGCTCTTTCTTCGAGAGAAAGTTTCCAATCCCTTACAATAAGGTCGGGTGCTGGCTCTATTTTAAAACCAAGACCAGTGCACTCGGGACAGGCGCCAAAAGGACTGTTAAATGAAAATAATCTTGGTTCGATTTCTTCCATGCTGAATCCGCAGATAGGACACGAAAGTTTCTCTGAAAAAATGAATTCCTCATTATCATCTACCATCTTTACCTTCACAATACCCTCTGCTTCACTCAGGGCGAGTTCGACAGAATCCTCAATTCTTGATTTTTCCTCGTCACTCACTTTTATTCTATCAACGACAAGGTCAATGTCGTGCTTCCTGTTCTTATCGATGGGTATATTTTCCTCAAGTGAATACAGGATTCCATCAACCTTTACTCTGATGTATCCTCTCCTGAGGTATTTCTCAAAAAGGGCTTTATACTCTCCCTTTCTTCCCCTTACAACGGGTGCAAGAATCTCAATCCTCTTGTTGTTTGCCTTTTCGAATATCTGATTAACAATTTCGTCAGGAGATTGTTTTTTAATAGGTGTTCCATCATTTGGACAATGAGGAACGCCGATTCTTGCAAAAAGAAGCCTCAGGTAATCGTATATTTCTGTCATTGTTCCTACTGTTGAACGAGGGTTCTTGCTTGCAGATTTCTGGTCAATTGCAATTGATGGAGAGAGGCCTTCTATAAAATCTACATCGGGTTTTTCCATCATTCCGATGAACTGCCTTGCATATGCTGAAAGAGATTCCACATACCTCCGCTGTCCCTCTGCATATATGGTATCAAATGCAAGGGAAGATTTGCCTGAGCCGGAAACCCCAGTTATAACGACAAGCTTATTCCTTGGTATATGGAGAGAGATATCCTTCAGGTTATGTACTCTTGCCCCTTTTATATAAATTTCCTCTTTCATTTTAGCCTTCCTTTAAAAATCATTCCAAATAATAATTATACCATTAATTTTATTTTCAGAGAATCTACTGAAGGAGTTGTATATAGGATAAGATTATAAAGTGTTGATAGGATTTATCCTTTTTGCGAAATTTTCTTCCCTTTTTGATATTTCTTAAACTATAAAAATTATGTAAAATTAAATGAGTATCAAAAATATAAGGAATTATATGAAAAACGGGAAATGCTCCCTTATTAAAGGGATTGAAGAAGGTAAAGGCACCTTATTTAAGGTTTCGTTTTTTAGCTCTGCGAGGTTGATTGCATTCTACATAATGCACCTCCTTATTGAGAAATCTTTCTACGGGAAGGAGTTAATGGAAAGAATAGAGAAAGATTCAGAGGGAACATGGGTTCCGAACTCTGGTTTCATTTACCCTATCCTGAAAAAACTTAGCCAGGAAGGTCTTGTAAAGGGGAAGTGGTCAGATAGATCAAAACATAAAAAGTGTATCTATTCGATAACGCCAGAAGGGGAAAAGATATACAAAGAGGTATACCCTGCTCTTAAAAAAGATTTTGAGGAATTTCTTGGGAGGCTTAAAAAGATAGAAGAGGAAGTTTTTAAGGAATAGTTTTTGATGTTCCTCTCGGTGACAAGATATAAGGAATGCGTTTGCTTTGCTCACTCTCGCAGTTATAGAGTGGGGAAGTGTCATTGTAAGTTGCAGAGTAAATATTTTATGATACAATAGGTGTATGAAAATAGGAGTGATTTCTGCGATTCTTAGCTCTGTTAGAGCGTTGCAGCACGCGCTGGAAGCAATAAGAGAGGAGGTTTTTTCCCTTATTATGTGTGTGGGGGACGTCCTTTGTCATGGGCCAAGAAATCCTGTTCCTTTAACTTACGGCACGGTGGAGACAGTCGACATTATAAACAACTTTCCAATCCCCTTTTGTGATTCACGGACATACCAACTCCCTATAAACGACCCTATTATAAACATAGAGGAAGGGAAATTTTATATGGTATTAAAGGAGGTTCAATGATTATAACGATAGCAAATCAGAAGGGCGGGGTAGGGAAGACAACAACTGCCATTAATTTGAGTGCGGGGCTTGCACATAATGGTTTTCGGACCTTGCTTGTTGATAGTGATCCCCAGTGTAACTCGACTTCTATGTTTTTTACACCGCAGGAAATAAAGGCTTCCCTTTTTGATGTATTTTTAGATAGTGGAGTGGATATTGCTACCATTGTCAGGGAAACGGAAATTTCAGGGCTTTCTTCCGTTCCTTCAAGTATTCACCTTGCAAAAGTTGAACGAATACTTGCAGGGGAGATTGATGCACCCCTTAAACTGAAGAAGGCATTAAGCAACATAACATCCACATTTGACTTTATCATTATTGATTCTCCCCCTTCTCTTGGCTTACTTACCGTTAATGCTCTTATTGCATCTCAGGCAACACTTATTCCTATAACTCCCTCCCCATGGTCGTTGGAAGGAGTTCAGGATTTTCTTGATACATTTAAAAGTGTAAAGGAGACATTTAACGAAAACCTCCAGATTCTTGGTGTTCTCATCACAATGTTCGATTCTCGTACTCTACTTGCAAGAGAGGCAACCGAAAAGATAAAAGATGTTTTTGGTGACCTTGTTTTTAACGAGGTTATTCATAGAAATGTGAGACTGGAGGAGAGCCCTGCCTACAGGGAGGATATATTTGCCTTTGCTCCTGGCTCAAGAGGAGCCAGAGCATATGAGAATCTTGTAAAGGAGGTTCTTGAACGTGCCGGAAAATAAAAGAGGCTTACCTGACGGGTTTTTGTCAAAGTATACAAAGGACTATGTTGAGGAGCTCTCAACAGAGAAGATCGTTAATAGGGTAAGGGATATTGGAATTGAACAGATATTACCCGATGAGGGTCAACCAAGGAAATCCTTTAATGAACAATCTCTCAAGGAGCTTGCAAGCAGTATCAGTGAAAAGGGTGTTATAGAACCAATTCTTGTAAGAAAGGTAGATTCGAAATTTGTCATAGTTGCAGGTGAACGGAGGTGGAGAGCCTCCATTATCGCAGGTTTGAAGAGCATACCAGCTATTGTTATCGAACCAGGGGATGAAAGGGAGATCAGAGAAATCCAGATTGTGGAAAATCTGCAGAGGGAGGATATCTCTCCAATTGAGAGAGCAAAGGTGATCAGTGACTATCTTATGCCATTAACAGATGGAAAGAGATTGAAGACACTACTTATAAACTATCGGATGGGAAGAGACGTTCCAGAGGATTTTGCGCACACTGTGAGCGCACTCTGCAAAACTATAGGAAAAAGCCCGATTACGCTGATAAGATGGGTTTCTCTTCTTGAACTTCCTGAGGACCTTCAAATGAAATTAAACGACCCCCTCTCCCCCATTACATCAAAACATATAGAAACCCTTCTGAAACTGAATGATATGAACCTGATAAGGGATGTTATGAAGATTGTGGAAAGAGAGAATCTCTCAGCAGAGGAAACGAAAACAATAGTTAAGAGAATAAGAAAGAAGAAGGATAATAACTCCCTGAGGCTTGCAATAAGATGTCTTGAGAAGACTTCAGCAAGGATTCTTTTTGTGAGGACCGAGAAGGAAATTGAAAATATAAAGAAGGAGCTCCTCATTATAAAGGACCTTACAGAAGAGCTCCTTCAAAAGATTTCGTAATCTACTTCAGAAATTCAATCACTTCATTAAGGTCAGGAAGTTCTTTTATTGGATACACTTTTACAAATATAATGTTTCCTTTGCTATCGATTACGATGTTTGCCCTTTCTGAGAAACCGAACCTTTCAATGAAGATACCATAAAGGGATGCAACTCTTCCGTGTGGCCAGAAATCTGAGAGGATTCTTAATCTCTTGAGCCCAAGACTTTCTGCCCATGCCTTTTTGCTTGGAACAGGGTCAACACTTATTCCAATGGGGGTTACTCCAAGATTCTCAAGCACCTCGAAGTTTTCATCGAGGGCTTTCATCTGTTTTGCACATACATCTGTCCAGGCAAGTGGGTGAAATGATAGTAAGACCCTTTTGCCTTTTAATTTTGAGAGAGAAAATTCTTTCTCATCCTGCGCTTTTAAAATAAAATCAGGGGCGATGTCCCCAACCTTTAAAGCCATAATTACCTCCTTACGTTATATTATATTACCCTTTCATAATCTACCTAATGTATAAAATTTTACTCTAAGGTCGAAGGGGTACTTACCTCTCTATTTTATACCTCCTTCTTTTTTTATTTATTTTATATTTGACTGTTTTATCAAAAATCGTAAAATACATCAAAGGAGGTTTATGATGGAAGAAATTAAGGATTTTGATCCGAAGGATGTAGAGGACAATAAACTCATTGCTTCTTTATCCTACATCTGGATTCTTTTTCTTATCCCTCTTATTGCAAAAAAGGATAGTAAGTTTGCAGTTGAACATGCAAAACAGGGGTTAGTCCTTTTTATTGTAGAAATCGTGGCATGGCTTTTTAGTCTCATACCCCTTGTTGGATGGGTGCTTGGGACAATTCTTGGAGTCATCCTCTTTGTAGTTGCTCTCATTGGATTTATCTATGCTATCCAGGGAAGATTCTGGAAGATTCCTCTTGTGTATGACCTGGCAAAGGGTTTTAATTTTTAGGTAGCTTCTCCTCTTTTAAGTTTTGCCCCTCTTCCGAGGGGTTTTTTACATTTTCTGTTCGTGCTGCTACATATATACCTGTAAGGATAAATATGCTACCTATAAGTTCGGATGTTACCGGTACTTCTTTTAAAATGATAAATGCAAATATAGTTGCAAACACTGGCTCTCCAAGTATTGAAAGTGCAACAAAAGAAGGGGAGAAAAATCTCAGGGCCCAGTTGAAGATTGTGTGCCCTATTACCTGTGGAAAGAGTGCAATGAGGAAAAAGTATAAGTAGGTGGTTTTGCTGTAATTAAATAATTTCTGTCCTGTGAGGATTGATATTGTAATAAGCAAGATTGAAGCAAATGCGTTGACAAGAAATGTGAATGTGATAAGATCGGACTTTTCCCTGACTTTTTTCCCAAGCACAAGATAAAATGAAACTGCAATTGCTCCAAGCAGCGCAAGAAGGTTCCCGAAGTTCTGCCCTGGTCCCTGACTTCCTGAGGCCATTGCAATAAAAACGCTTCCTACAAATGAAAGGATAATTGCAAAAATGACGCTTCTTTTTGTCTTTTCCTTGAATAGAAGCCAGGAAATGATGGGAACAAATATGGGATTAGTTGTTACAAGGACTGTTGAGCTCAAAACTGTTGTGAATTCAAGCGATGTTATCCACAGTATGAAGTGAATGGCAATAAGTATACCAAGGGGAAGGAAATTAACAATTTTTGTATCCATCTGTTTGTTCTTCTGTAGGATGAATAACGGCAGGAACATCAGGGCACTCACACTCATTCTATATGTTGATATGACAACTGGTGGTGCCTCGCACAGCTTGATGAGAATTGAGGCAATGCCCACAGATGCCATTCCCACTATGAGTATGATAAATTTTTTCCACATGATACATTATAATGAGATAGATTTTACTTTTTTAATTTTTTGGTAAAATTGATGGGAGGCATAAGATGGATCAGAGTAAATTAACTGAAAAGGTTCAGGAAGCATTGGTTTCGGCAAGAAATATTGCTTTAAGAGAGCAGAACAATATGATTGATGTTGAACACCTTATTATTGCTCTCATTGAGCAGACGGATGGTGTTGTCCCTATGATTCTTGAAGAGCTCAACGTAAACAAAAATTTACTCTTAAGAGATCTTTACTCCATTGTTGAAGGTTTTCCGAAAGTTTCTGCTCCATCATCCGAGCAATTTTACATAAGTAGCCGCCTTGACCGGGTGTTCAATAATGCAGAGCAGGAAGCAATGAAACTGGGTGACCAGTATGTAAGCACTGAGCATCTATTAATCGTTGTAACCGAGGATAGAGAAGAGCTTGGACGCACCCTGCGTTCTTATGGAATTACTCGAGAAAGGGTACTTGATGCAATAAAAAATATAAGGGGCAGTAAAACCGTGACAGACAAAACCCCAGAGAATAAGTACAAAGTGCTCGATAGATATGGAAGAAACCTCACCGAGCTTGCAGGTGAGGGAGCACTTGACCCCGTTATTGGAAGAGATGAGGAGATAAGGAGAACAATGCAGATTCTCTCAAGGAGGACAAAGAATAACCCTATTCTTATAGGTGAGGCAGGTGTGGGAAAGACAGCAGTTGTTGAAGGTATCGCGCAGAGGATTACAGCGGGAGATGTTCCTGAAACACTAAAAGACAAGACGATATTTCAGCTTGATATGGGCTCCCTGGTTGCAGGTACAAAATTCAGAGGAGAATTTGAAGATAGGCTAAAAGCAGTGATTGATGAGATAAAGAACTCAGAGGGGCAGATTATTCTCTTTATTGATGAGATTCACACCATTGTAGGAGCAGGTGCAACTGGTGAAGGTGGTATGGATGCGTCAAACATGCTGAAGCCTGCTCTTTCAAAGGGTGAGTTGAGGACAATTGGAGCAACAACGATTGACGAGTATAGAAAGTACATTGAGAAGGATGCAGCACTTCAGAGAAGGTTTCAGACTGTCCTTATAAGGGAACCTTCAGTGGAAGACACCATCGCAATTTTGAGGGGACTCAAAGAAAAGTATGAAGTCCATCATGGTGTGAGGATTAAAGATAGTGCAATCGTTGCAGCAGTGAAACTATCTGCAAGGTATATCACGGATCGTTTCCTTCCCGACAAGGCAATAGACCTCATTGATGAGGCTGCTTCTCTTCTCAGAATGCAGATAGACAGTATGCCTATTCAACTTGACGAGCTCAAAAGAAGGGTCAGGATGCTTGAAATGGAGAAGAAAGCCATAGAAAAGGATAAAGACCCTGATTCTCTCGTAAGACTTACAAAACTACAGGAGGAGCTTGCAAATCTCAAGGAGCAGGACGATGCTCTTACTGCAAAGTGGAAGGAAGAAAAGGAAGTCATTGAGAAAATAAGAAAAACAAAACAGCAGCTTGAGGAGTTACGAACAAAGGCCAAACTTGCAGAACAAAGAGGAGATCTTGATGAGGCTGCCCGAATACTCTACGGAGACCTCCCCTCGCTTAGCAAAAAACTGGACGAGATGAATGAGCGCCTTAAGACTGTACAAAAGGATGCTCCCCTCCTCAAGGAGGAGGTGGGTGAAGAGGAGATTGCTCAGGTGGTATCAAGATGGACTGGCATCCCTGTTTCTAAGATGTTAAGCACTGAAAAGGACAAATTGCTTAACCTTGAGGAGCAGTTGAAAAAGAGGGTTGTTGGACAGGATCAGGCAATCAAGGCAGTTTCGAATTCGATAAGAAGGGCTCGTGCAGGACTCTCTGACCCGAACAGGCCTATGGGCTCTTTCATCTTTCTTGGACCGACAGGTGTTGGGAAAACAGAACTCGCAAAGGCACTTGCTGAGGCTCTTTTTGATACGGAAAAGGCACTCGTAAGGATTGATATGTCTGAATATATGGAGAAATTTTCTGTGTCAAGGCTTATAGGTGCACCACCCGGATACGTGGGGTATGAAGAAGGAGGGCAGCTTACAGAGGCTGTCCGAAGGCAACCTTATTCAGTGATTCTTCTTGATGAAATTGAGAAAGCGCACTCTGATGTGTTTAACCTTCTTCTTCAGGTGCTTGATGATGGTCGTCTTACAGACTCACAGGGGCATACTGTGGATTTTAAAAATACAATTATCATTATGACATCAAATATAGGAAGTAAATATATATCCGATATTAATGCAATGCCTGGCACAAAGGAGTATATGGACCAGTATGAGAAGATTGTTGAAAGGGTTTATGATGAGATGAGGAGGGTATTCAGGCCAGAATTTCTCAACAGGGTTGATGAGATTATTGTATTTAACCCTCTCAGCATGAGCGAGGTCAGAAAAATTGTGGATCTACTTCTTTCAAAGACGCTTGAAAAACTCAGCGATAGGGGGATAGAGGTTGTTTTTGATGACAATATAAAGATTTTTATTGTCAACAAAGGGTTTGATCCTGTGTATGGTGCCAGACCATTGAAGAGGACTATCCAGAGATACATTGAAAATCCCCTTGCAGAATTTATAATAAAGAATGAGATAGAGAAGAATGCAAAGATTGAATGTTTTCTTGAGAGAGGGGAGGTGAAGTTCAGATTGATGAATTAGAATTTAAAGACTTTCTCCGTACGAAGGCTTCAGAGATTGGTGTAACGCTTTCAGAAGAAAGCCTTAATATGTTTGAAGTATATAAAAATGTCCTTAAGGACTGGAACGAGACCCGTTTTAACCTTACTGCAATTAAGGATGACGAGGGTATTGCAATGAAACACTTTGTGGATTCCCTTCAGATTGTCAGGGTCATGGATATGGGAGCAAGGGATCTTTCCCTGATTGATGTGGGGACGGGTGCTGGTTTTCCTGGTCTACCTTTGAAGATTGCGTTTCCTCATGTAAATCTTGTCCTCACTGATTCCCGCAAGAAGAAGACATTCTTTCTTGAAGTTCTATTAAGAAAACTTGTTCTTAATGATGTGAAGGTTTTTAACTCAAGAGGAGAAGAACTTGGCAAGGATCCAAACTTTAGGGAACACTTCAACCTTGTCGTTATGAGAGAGCTTGGGCAGATTCCTTTGAATGTGGAGATTGGATTACCACTTCTTCAATTGAGAGGTGCACTTGTCCTGTGGAAGGGAAGAGTCGGGGTGGAGAGTATAAAAGAGCATGAACAATTTATAGATATGCTTGGTGGATGGATTGAAAGAGTCGAGAGTTATAGTTTTGACGACGTCGAAAGGTTTGTCATCCTTATAAGAAAATATAAAGAGACACCCCCAAAGTACCCGCGTTCTTATTCAGCAATGAGAAGGAGCCTCAGAAAAAGTGAAATTTAAATCTGATTTTCTAAGGATTCCTGTTATATTTGCTGGCATATATATAATTTTTAAGGTATTTTATTATTTTATCATCCCGTATAGTACTCGTCTGGTTCTTATTGTTGCTTATCTACTTTTTGGAGCAGCTGTTGTCATTTATCTACTCTCAAAGAAGGAGAGTTATAGGATACGAGAGATAACATATGCAGTCATTTCATCACAACTTGTTTATTTTTCTATCTTTGGCACTCTCGAGTTTCTTGGCATTATCTATTTTAATACATTGATAAATTTTTTTATTGTTCTTTTTATGTTTATGCTTCTTGTGCAGGGAGGAGAATTAAGGAGAATGACCTTCAATTTGAGCCTTTTCTTTATGAGTCTTTCTAAATTTATCGGGAGTATCTGGCCAGGGTACCTTACCTCTGCTATTGTTATCCTCATTTCAGTGTTCCTTGCATTTATTGTATATATGAAGGGTGTGCGTTCCATATCTTTTGAAAAGTCGCATCTTTTTTCACTTTCCTTCGGATTTTTCGTTATCCTGATTTTTGATGAGATTCTTCTTATAGCGCGATGAAAAAGAGTATTGCTATTTTTATTTTACTCTCTTTATTTACCTCTATGGGTGTTAGCAGGGTTCCAGAAAGGAATAATTATATTATCCTTACTACAGAGGACCTCCTTCCTTCGGCAACACTTTTTAGGGACTATAGAAGTAACCGGTATGACGTTTCTATTGTCACTGTAGAAGAGATTGGTTCAAATAAGCCACCTAATATCAGAAGATATCTGAAAGACCATTATAGCCGTGGGTATCTCCTTATCCTTGGCGGCGAAGAGAGTGTGCCGCGCCCTCTTCTGTATCCCTCAAGTCAGAATCATGATTTTTCAAATACTGCTCCAGGGGCTGTTGAATCGGATATTTTCTATTCACTGAGTGGTAACATTGATTACGATGGAGATGGATTTCCCGGGGAACTTTTTGATGATAGAGTTAATTTTGAGGCATCGTATGTCGTCGGGAGAATTCCATTTGATGATAATTCAATGATAGAGAAAGTCTTTGAGAATATTGTAAAATTTGAAGATAACCCCCCTGATAAAGCAGTGCTGGCAGCATCATTTGTATCATTTCCCGGAGAGTTATATCAGGGTTCACATATTTTTAATGGCGATGGAGCAAGGCTTTCCGAACTTTTAAGAGGGATTATTCCCTGTAAAGTCGTTACTCTATATGAAAAACAGGGCTCCTTTCCATCGATCTTTGATTGCCATCTTCCACTTGATAAGGAGAATTTCTACAATGAGATTAGGGACGCTAGCTTTGTAAACTGGTGTGCACATGGCAGCCTAACAGACGCCTTTAGTGAATACTGGGTAGATAAAAATGAAAATGGTGCCCCT
This sequence comes from Caldiserica bacterium UBA4770, assembly GCA_002403335.1. GTDB lineage: Bacteria > Caldisericota > Caldisericia > Caldisericales > Caldisericaceae > UBA4770. The sequence goes on along the minus strand of DHHO01000016.1, from coordinate 3,141 downwards.
GATGATGGCTTCACTTTCAAGTCTTTTATTTCTGCCGAAGACAACTTTAAGGCAAGCGGCATCTTCTTTTCTGACAGTTGCTTGAATGAGAAGAATGGCAATAACCTTGGAAAGGCGGTTCTGGAAAAAGGGGGTGTGGCTTTTATTGGCTCAACAGAAATTTCCTTTACCCCTTCCTATTTTCATTCACCGGAGGATGGGGGATCTCAGTGCATTAACTATTATTTTGTAAAGAACCTCGTTGAGGGCAATTCTGTTGGTAAGTCTCTATACAATGCCTTTGATATATATTTTGATAAACATCTCTTCAGTGATTTAGAGGATCCGTTTGAGTCAGGCCTTATGAATATTTATGATTTCAATCTTTATGGAGACCCAGCAGTTATATGGAGCTTTGAAGACAATTTTGTAAGTCCGCCACTTATAGCAGAAAGAACCCTTGAGAGTTTTCCCATTGTGTTTCATTGCTCTGGTGAATTTGAATTATCAGTTGATCTTCCCCGAAAAGATGACTATTTTATAAAGCTTCCTCCACATTCCCTTTATGTGACATCTGTTTCAGTAGATGGGGTTATTGTTGATAATGCATTTGGAATTGTGAGGCTCAATGGGGTGGGAGGGGAAGTGAAGATTAAAGGAAGGGCTCGGGGTACAGCTTTTGCGGAGGTTTCTGTCTTTACTGACGAGGTCCAAAATAATGCCTCAATTGAGATAAGTGGCTACAACCTCAGGGATATAAACTTTGATGGCGTTGTTAATGAGAGTGATTTCAAAGGGATGGTTGAATCCTTCGGGAAAACTTATATGGATGAAGGCTTCAATGAGTTCTGCGACCTCAACTTTGACCACAAAGTAAGTGGGAGAGACATCTTTATATTCATCTTTGGTGATTAAAATATTTTTTTAATATCTCAGTGGCCTAAGCCTTCGCCATCTTCTCTTTTATTCAGTCAGTTATTAATGGGTGACTGCCCTGCTTCCACAAAATCTGGACAAAAATTATTTAACGGTTTAGAATTGATTAAAGAAGGGAGGGATGAAAGAAAAGAAAGAGCAGGTTGTAAGTCAAATAGTTCATGCAGATTTTGAGGGAAGATAAGACCGATGGAAGCTCAATTCCATCCATATACGGGAAATATGTATATGCTAAATCAGAGGTTTTAAGAACTGATAATAGGATTGAATTCATAGACAGGGATTTCGATAGATCCTTCTTTAGTGATGCGCCACTCCCCTTGTGTGGGATTTAAGTTTACAAATTTCGATGAGAAATTAGACTACACAATATGTTAATTTAAAAGTAATACTTGAATAATTTTTAATTTTGTTACATTTAAGAAGGAGGGAATGTTTTATGAAAAAGTTGCCCCTATTCCACTTAGGGCAAAACACAGAAAAAACTGAGGGAATGTTCTTCCAAAGAATATTCCCATAGAAGCTATGCCTGAAAACAAGAGGGATATAATTATAGATATTTTTCTTCCCCATAGGTCAGCTAACCCGAACTTATGAAAAAGTTCCATAAATTTCGAGGAATTTTTTAATTTGAAAGATGGCTTTTATAAATTTTCTTGTCTTGTGGAATTCGTCTCCATTTTTAAAAGCCTTTCTATAGGATTAGGCTCAGGGACTTTTAAGAAAGAGGGCGTCTAAGAACGCCCTCAAGTCAATGTTTATTTTATCGGATTGTCAAACACTACCTGAACTTTTGCTTCGGGGAAAAGTATTTGTGATAGATCTCTTTCTTCGTTATAGCGAAAGAAAAACTTATCGATTGCAAAATCTTCAGGAATTTCGAAGATGACCCACCCTGACAGAGTGTCTAAATTTTCTTTAGACTTGTCTATACCGATGATCGGAAAGTCCTTCCCACAGGAGCAAACTGACTTTTGCTCTATCATACTGCCATATACTTTAGACTTAGAATTAGTCTCTCCCTCGACATAAAAGGAACCAGTCATATAATGTATGCTATATGTTTCTCCATTGCAACTAACTTCACCAACAGAGTCTCCAAAATTGTGATCTTTCGTTTTCCTTCCATCTAAGATTACCTTAAATGCTATATATTTTTTAGGCTCTGATTCTTTTTGTTCAATAGATGGATAAACCATTTTATAATCTAATACTGTTATGTAGATTCCTGTAAATCCAAGCTGTGCCCTTTCGCCCATCTCAACTGTTTTAGTCCCTCTACCTGCAAGATTGCAAAAAGGAGTTATAATTATTCTTATAATTAAGAGCATAATAACTATTGCTTTATTCATAGCCTAAGGGTTTAGAAGATTATTCTTCTCTAATTCCGCAAACACACTCGGCGCATAACCATCCCAGGAATTTGTTTCCTCATGTTTTGGATTCCTTGCAAAGTGACCGTCTGCGGAAGTATCAATCAAGAAAACCATTTTATCATTCCTCAGTTTTTGTATGTCTTGATTCTGAACGTTTGCAATAATAGCAGTAAATCCCTTTAATTCTGCGTCGTTTCTTTTGAGCATGTCAAGAAGAAGTTTTTCATCGTAGAGCATCCCATTCTCAGGAGCTACGAAGAAAGTTCCTTTAAGATTTGTTCCTTTTTCAACACTTCTTCCTTCTATTGCAAGAACTTCAATGTTGTAATCTTTTATAAGTTTTTCAAGTTCCTCTTTAGAGAGATATTTTGAGAGTGAGATTGTGACAAAGTATTTTTCTGTAGGGGATTGTTCAATTTTAATTTTATCAAGCACTTTATCTATCCTGGCCTTATAGTTTAATAGAGAATCTTTACCTTGAGAAATTTCTTCTGCCATTGAAAACATGTCAAAAAATGGCTTACCCTGAGAATATGCCCTTAAAAATCCAAATGTACCTAATATGAGAGATACTAAAATTATTAATACGATCATTATTTTCTTCATACCATCCTCCTTAATACCACGGATAATTCCTACTTATATGCCAATTGCCTACCATCGACTTCCTGATGCTACTCCTTTATTTTTACACCAACACAATGTGTCTTGTCGACATTAATTCTTATTCTACTACTCTCATATTACAACTTCCTTAAAGCATCCTCTTTTATAATCCACTATCTTATTCCTCTGCATAATATTCTCCTCATATATTATATCCTCTAACTTTCAAAAAGGTTCCCAAATT
>DHHO01000012.1 GCA_002403335.1 Caldiserica bacterium UBA4770 | reverse complement strand
TAAAAGAAATATGGAGGCGAAACTATGAAACAAGCAAAAATAAACAAGGTACATTTTGAGGACTTATCATCAGAAGACCCCAAGATAAAATATGGTTGTGCAAAAAATCTCTTAGCCATTGCAAAGGAGAATCCTGATGAACTATATCCTCATTTTGATTACTTTGCAAAACTTCTGGATAACGAAAACAAAATTCTCAAATGGATGGCAATCGACATCATTGGACATCTTGCTAAGGTGGACAAGGAAAAGAAAGTTGATCGATTAATGGTTAAACTATTCGAATTGTTGAATACTGGCAAGCTAATTACTGCTAATCATGCCGTCGCAGCTTTGACTGATATAGCTACAGTTAAACCTGAATATCAAAGAAAAATTACTGACGAGCTTTTAAAAGTCGAGAATTACACTTATGACACAGATGAATGTCATAATATTGTAATCGGAAAAGTCATCATGGCAATAATGCCATATTTTGGCCAGTTAGAAGATAGGGAAACGGTAATTAAATTTGTTGAACGACAAACTAAAAATAAGCGGAACTCTACCAGGAAGAAAGCTGAGCAGTTTCTAAAAAAATTAGAGAAGAAAAATGTTAATTAGAGCGACTTCATATAATAAAATATTTCTGACATTGGCTATTACTTTGCCAACATTCCATTGTAGAGGACCTTAGATACGCTTAAATGCCTGGTAGAACCATTATTAGGAGGATAAACAATGTTATCGAAAAAAGACTATTTAGAAGCCATAGAAGAAGTAATTGAAGAGTGTAAGGCACCTATCTATAAGGATGATGTTGTAGCCATTTACCTTGGAGGCAGTGTGGCAAGAGGAGATTTTTCGCCAGGCCGAAGTGATATCGACATTTATATAGTTGTAAGTGGTAAGAAAGAAGAAATAGAGAAGGAACTCAAAGATAAAACAAGAAAAATAGCTATAAAACATCTCAGTGCTTTAATGGAAGTGCACTCAGAGCCTATTGGAATTTCACTTACTACGATTGATGAAATTAAAGAAGGTAAATCCTGGCTTGGCTCAGGTTTTGAGTACCACAATTTTATAAATACAGGAAAACTTCTCTATGGTGGCGAAATTAAAACACTTATCCAAAAACCAACAAGGGAACAGGAAATGGCCTTAGCCAGGCAAGCCCTTGGTGGGATATGTAGTCTGATCAAGCACTTATCTTATTCCTCTGAATCAGGTAATGATATGCTGGTCAGTCAAGCATTTTCAACTATCTTTAGAACGGCTTCTCTTTCTCTCTGTGGCGAAGGCAAATATGTGAGTGGAAAGAAGGAAACCGTTCTGGCTTTTCAAGAGATTTATGCACAAGAGAGCGAATTATGTAGGGTCATCTCTCAGAGTTTTGAATTGTGGGAAAAATGGGAAGCGAGGTCTCTTACTCAAGAGGAAATCAAACAATTGATGGGTTTTTGTTTGGAGTTTGTTTCTAAGATATGTAGCCTTTGGGATGTAACCAATAAAGGAGAGCAAGCATAGAGAAATTGGGTGGCTTTGCAGGTCTTTGGATATACTCGGAATGTTATATGAAATTGCTAAGGTGGTTTTAATATGCCAGCGCTTCCACGGCTAAAGTTACCTGATGTAGTTTCTATAGCATTTGAGACTAACGGAAAGGGATATTTGGGATTCATAGTCGAATTGCCCGGTGCATTCGTTAGGGGTAAAACAAAAAATGAAGCCATTGCTAAAGTAAATCAAGAAGTCAATCTATATCTAAAATGGTTGAATATGGAAAAGAAGCACGATTATAGTGTTAAAGTAGTTCAGATGCATAGAAGTTCACTGATGGTTGAGGATGCAGATAATGAAATTTTGCTGGAAGCTGACAAGGAAACGATGGACGAAGAAGAATTTAAAGACTTACTCAATTTAGCCTGGTTCTCTGGGGAGACCTTTTTAAGACTTTATACCAGTACCAAATTTAAAGATTGGGTAGATGATGCAAGGATTAGAAAGACTTTTTACGGAGATAATCTTACTACTATTCAGGAGATATTTGACCATGTAAAAGTGTGCCAGTACTATTATCTTTCAAGAACCGGATATGAGTTTGAGGAGAAAGAAGAAGGCTTCATGGAAACCGGGAAATTTTGTACAGAGAAGATCAGGGAATTGAATTTCAAAAATAATAACTCCATAGTATTTGATGTGGACAATGAACTGTGGACTCTCAAAAAAATTCTCAGAAGATTTATCTGGCATGACAGAATACACGGCAAAGCAATGACAAGAATTTTAGAGAAGCAACGACAATTGGGGATGATTGATGGATATGATGACCCTTTCCATTTTATGGATGTAACTTCGTATAATAAAAAATAAAGGCTATACTTCATTTGCCCAAATTTCGGCAAGGCCATTTATGCGGGGAAGGGTAGGCAAAATTACTACAAGTAAACACTGGAAGGAAGTGAAATATGAGTGTAATGGATGAAATTAATGTAAAGGGTTTGGTATGTTTAGAAGCTGGAACTGGTGCAGGGAACACGACACTCTGGTTAGCTAAAAAAGGTGCGAAGTTAGTTTACTCAATTAGTAATAATCAAGAACACCTGGATTACGCTTTCAAAAGGCTTTCTAAAAAGTACATTAAAAATGTCAAATTTATCAAAGCGGATTTGCAAAAATTGGACTTTTTAGAGGAAGAAACCATTGATCTTATAACAGCTCACATGCTTATAAATGTTGTTACACCTGTGGATTTGTTTCTCATATTTAAGGAATTAACAAGAATAGCAAAAAATAAGGCACTGATAGTGGTAAACGATTATAATCCTTTATCCAGTTATCAGACGGAGAGGTCTCATCTTGTGGAGGAATTATTTAGAATCGAAAACGCTGTTTCTTACCTTGCAAATGGTGAACCTATATTAGTATGGTATCCATCTGAATACACTGCAGGATTACTTGAACTTCTGGAATGGAAAGTCGAGACTATAGAATTGCTTTATGATAAAACCCCGTGGGAAAAAGAACTACTTAAAGAACATCTTGAAGTAATTGAAGAGGAATGCAAGAAAATTAATAACGAAAATCTGGCGGAAAATCTACTGCACCAAGCAATTGAAATACTTAATCAGGTTGGCGAAAGCGAGACGATATATGCAGGCACTATATACAGTCTCATTGCTAAAAGGAAAAAATAGCATAACTTCGGTTGTTAGCAGTTGTGTGGTTCAGGCTGATGCTCTTAGACAGATGTTTCGCCTGCAAGTGATGCAAGATCATCGGGCCGTTTATAATATTGTAAATCTTTCTTCTTTATTCTTTTTGATTCCGTATATTATACTTCAACAGCATTATTTTATCCTCAAGCAAATATCTGAAATATATTTTGCTGTTTGGGAGCTTTATCTTTTTCTTTGCAAAGTTCAACTACTGCATAGGGCATAGGTTTTTCAGGGTGCCTCTGCTCCTTACCTCAAGAAGATGTCAGGTCTACAGGGTGATTAACCCCTGGTCCTTTAACCTCTGTATAAAATAATCAACTTCCTTGCTTATATCCTCTTTGATGCCGAACTCTTTCTTTGCAATAGTGGCTGACTCTGAAAGTGTATATCCCACCTCGAGGAAATTTAAAAGTTCATAAAGAAAATCTCTTATTGAAGGTATCTTCTTTTCGAGCTCTCTTTGCCAGTCTTCCTCTTCGCTTGTCCAGATGTCCCCGAGTGGGCCTGTAAAGTTCTTCACATGCCTTTTTTGAGGTAATACTCCGGAATCAAACTTTGGCAGTATGAACTGCATTTCGCTTTTAGTGTCGCCAAAGTCGGAGAGAAGTTCCAGGCTTTTATAGCATCTGTATCCAAGCCAGTTAACTATGAGGGGGTCTTTCTTCACATCTTTCATAAAGTTTGAAATAAGTATCGCCTTAACTTTATTGAATGTCTCTTCAGGTATTCCAAAATTTATCTGGTAAATAGTTTTAAGGACAGCCTCCCCTATCCAGCGAAAGGATTCAACATCAGACTTATCGGGAGTGTCCTCGCTTGAGTGGTAAAACTTGTCAGGCCACTGGGTTAAGGATACAAAGGGTATCATAACAGTTGAATCATCAAAGATATAATGGTCAGAGCCACCTGTATAGTGCCCCTGCTGCATTCGGAAACGCAGGGTCTCAAGGTTTGCTGAAACAAGCTCTGCAATGAATGAGGGAAGTGACCATGGAGTGGTTACCACATCTAAGGTTGAATGTGTAAGTGTCTGGTTCTCCCCTACCATATCGAGGTTTATACCGCAATAGCAGCTAAGTTTGTGGTCTGTAATATAGGGAATTGTGCCATACATCTCGGGAATCCAGAGGGCAATTATCGTTCTTTCAAGGTTAAATTTTGAGATAACCTTTATGATTTCGGCAAGCAAAGCTGCTCCGCTTGCATTATCGTTTGCACCGGGTTTCGGATGGCAGAGGTGCGCAGTGAGGAGAATTGGCAACGGGTATTCATCCTCAGCTGTTGTTGCCTCAAGTACCTGAAGTTCATTTGTACCTTTGTCAACTTCAAGCTCTGCCTCTACCTCAAGGCCATCTTTTGCAAGTTTAGCAAGCTCTCTATACTGCAAATAGCTTAGTGAAAATCCAAAAAGCTCCCCCTGAGAATAGTAAGGAAAAGAGGCATAATTTACAGCGTCAGGGAGAAGTTCAGGGGTCCTTTTTGCCTGAGGGTCCTGTGCTCTCATATGATAAATAAGTACACAGCTTGCACCACATCTTTTTGCATTGTGAAAAACCTTCGTTGGGTCTCCGTTTGCAAGTATGGCTTGTCCTGAGGCTTCTGCTGGATACCGTGTTTCCTCTTCGCCTGTCCCTACATCTATTACTCTGAACCTTTTTATACCACGAGAATTCCCCGAAAGAAATATGACTCTGATTGGCTCAAGGGTTGCATCTTTCAGGATGTATTTCTCCTTTGGAGAAATAATTTTAAGGTGCCCTTTGAGTATGTTGAACCCGACAGGCGCCTTCCATGTTTCGTAAACTCTATCCATAGGATAAGAAATGATGTTTCCCACTCCTGTGTAATTTTTTATGAGCTCAACTGCCTTGAGGTACTCGTGGCTTCCCTTTGCACGGTGCAGGGTGGAAATGAGCCTTTCTATTTCAAGGGCATTTTCTGGGTGAAACTCCCCTAAAAGTTTTTCCATATCAAACATATGACACCTCTGTTGCCTCATTTAATTTTCTTACTCTTCTCTAATCTGCACTCCGTTTCTACAGATTCTATGAAATTTATTCCGTATCTTACTGAAACATTATATATGAAATTGTTATCTTTAAAATTACTGCTATTGTAAGTATTGGTAATTTATCCTTGGCATTATGCTTTATCTTTATATTATCAGGCCCCCCTCCTGTTTGGAATTTTTGTTTAGACTTTTGATGATTCAATTTGCTCCATTGGTTAAATTCTTAATTTTGATAAAAAGTGTTAGGGCTTTTTAAATTGCTCAATTTAGGGAATGCTACAAAGCTTTATTGAGAGACAAGATATATCAACAAGAAAAGTGATAGGATAATACTTGTTTTCTTAAGGAATTTGACAAAGAGGCATATTATTATTATAATTGTAGTGGGAAGAACAGGCGCCTAAGCCGGGCTTAAATAAGCAGCAGAAATTTCAATGCAGGACTCCCAACGAATTTATAGGAGGAATTAAATGAGCATTAACGCCTGGCTTACGGAAAAGCTCACTCGTGAAAAGAACCCTTCAAGAAAATCCATAGGATATCTTGAAGCATGGGTGAGTATTGGTGGAAACATTCTGTTATTTTTGTTGAAACTTATCATTGGCCTTGCTATAAATAGTTTGTCGCTTATTGCAGACGCCTTTCATTCTCTTTCAGATGTGCTTACTTCGGTGGTTGTGCTTGTTGGTTTTAAAGTCGGAGAAAAGCCCGCAGACAAGGAACATCCTTTTGGTCATGGGAGGGGGGAATTAATTGCAACCCTTATAATTGGTTTCATGCTTTTTATTGTTGCTTACGACATTGGTAAATCTGCGGTACAGAGGATAATCACCCCTCAAAAAGTTGAATTTAGCTATGTAGCAGTTATAGCTATGTTTGCATCGACAGGATTTAAAGAATGGATGGCACGTTTTTCAATCTTTCTTGGGAAAAAGATAAATGCATCTTCTCTTTTTGCGGATGCCTGGCACCACAGAAGTGATGCAATTGCGTCATTTCTTGTAGCCATTGGCCTGATTTTTATGAGATTTGATTTGTACCTTATTGATGGGATTCTTGCCCTGGGTGTAGCAATACTCATTGGGTGGGTTGCCATAGAGCTTATCATATCATCTTCAAATGCACTTATGGGTGAAGCACCTGACCCTGAACTTGTGCATAAAATTAGAGAAGCCTCTGTTTCTGTGCCTGGCGTAATAGATGTGCACGATGTATATGTCCATGACTACAATACGAACAAAGTGATATCACTCCATGTTGAAGTAGACGATAATTTGACGGTAGATGAAGCTCATGATATTGCAACAGCTGTCGAGAATAGAGTGAAAGAAACTGCCCAGGCATACAGTATTACTGCACATATTGATCCAAAGGAACGCAAGAAAAACGAAGAAACATAAACATGTTTTGATTAAAATAGAGTCACAGACATACGTATTTATACTTAATTTTAAGGGCTTAGTTTAGCCAATTTCGGAATAGATACCTTGTACTCTTATATTCTCTCCTGATTCAAGCTTGTACTTCAGACTTGTTTCTTGCACAAAATTGTTTAACAGAGTAGTTTTACCAACCTGTCTTGGGCCAAATATAAGCAAAGCCTTATTTGGCTTTAGATAATTTTCTAATTTGTCGTAGTATCTCGGTATTCTATATATCTGTCATATCACAGTCCTCAAAATTTGCCAATTTCAAGGAATATAATTCCTCAAAATAGAAAGATTTACCTGAACAATGTATAGAAACTTGGATGTTCCATCCTTTGATTTATTTATAATCTTCATAATATATAGTGCCTGATGGAGGAAAAGAATGGAAATAAGTAAGATTGACAAGCGCAGGAGAAGGTACTTTGCCGAGGACTTCTCACCCAATGATAGGGCAAAGCTTACAGAAGTTTTTGAAGGTTTGCTCAGCACAGAGATTACAAAAAAGGAAGACCTTATTAAGTTTCTTGAAAAGGGAAGCGAGCTTCTGGATATTATCGGGGAAGAATATGCATGGAAGTACATAAATATGACCCGTTTTGCAGACAACCCGACATTCCGTGACGAATTCAACAAATTCTATGGGGAGATAATGTCTCTTACAATGCAGTATGAGTTCAAGCTTAAGAAAAAGTTTTATGACTCACCCCTGAGAAACGAGCTTGACAATGAAACATTTGGCCACCTTAACAGGATTATTGCAAATTCAATTGAGATTTTTAGAGAAGAAAACGTCCCCCTTGCTGTAAAGGAATCGGAGCTTTCGAACAGTTACGGGGAAACCATTTCAAAGCTCACCATAAATTTCAAAGGGGAAGAGAAGACCTTCAATCAAATGAATGTTTTTCTCAAAGACCCTGATAGAAATACAAGAGAAGAGGCCTGGAGGCTGAAGTACGCAAAACTTATGGAGAACTCTCCCCTACTTGACGAACTTTTTGATAAATTAAGAGAGATACGAGAGAGTGAGGCAAAAAACGCAGGGTACTCCAATTACAGGGATTACAAGCACATAGAAAAGGGAAGATTCTCTTATTCGGTTGACGATACACTGAGGTTCCATAGTGCCGTTGAAGAGGAAGTAATCCCTTTCGTCAGGGAAAGAAACGAAATAAGGAGGAAGAAGCTCTCCCTGGATACATTGAGGCCATGGGACATGTCCGTTGAGACCGATGGAAAGCAACTTAAGCCTTTTTCAAATGTTGAAGATCTTGTAGAAACTTCCTCAAAGATACTTGGAGGCGTTTCTCCTGATTTTGGGGAGAACCTTTTAAGGATGAAGGTTTCGGGCTTCCTTGACCTTGAAAACAGAAAAGGAAAGGCCCCCGGAGGTTATAACTTTGGCCTGCCTGAAAGGGGGTCTTCTTTCATCTTTATGAATGCAGTCGGCCTGAACTCCGATGTGGGAACTATTTTGCATGAGTCGGGACACGCAATGCACACAAAGCGGACATCTCCCATAAATATCTACTACTATAAGGATTATCCGATGGAGGTTGCAGAGCTCGCCTCTATGACGATGGAGCTTTTTACAGCCGAGGGACTTAAACACTTCTATCCCGATGAAAACGATTTTAAAAAGGCAAAAAGAGAATTGATTGAAGGAACTGTGTCATTTTTGCCGTGGTGTATGATTGTTGATTCTTTTCAGCACTGGGTTTACACAACACCCCACACACGACGGCAGAGGCGGGCACATTTTAAATCATTAATGGATAGATTTAACGGAGGTGTTAACTGGGCAGGGCTTGAAGAGATTGAGGAGATACTCTGGATGCAGCAGCTTCATATCTTTGAGGTGCCTTTTTACTACATTGAGTATGGGATGGCACAACTTGGGGCACTTGCAATGTACAGAAATTACAGGAAAGACCCCTACCAGGCAGTTGAAGGTTATGAGAACTTCTTGAAACTCGGATATACAAAGCCAGTTCCTGACCTTTATAGAGCCGCTGGGATTGAATTCAACTTTTCAGCAGAGTACATCAGGGGCATTGTTAATTTTGTAAGGGAGGAGCTTCGGATTCTTGATTAAGGGGGGCATAGAAAGGAAGGCTTATAATGGAGAAAATAAATAGAAACGATTATGAGAAGAAGGTTATAAACCTTTTTGTAAGAAGCCCTGCTTATGAACTACCATCCAAAAGAAAAGATAGACTCATCGTGCTACACGCACTATCCAGAGTATTTAAAGAGGGAACCTATTCCGAAAAAGAGGTAAATGAACTCATCAAAGGATTCCTCGCGCAAGTGATAGGATTCAAAGTGGACCATGTGAAAATAAGAAGAGCACTTGTTGACGAAGGATTTCTTGAGCGAACCAAGGACGGGGCGAGGTACACTGTAGATAAATCAAAAGAGATTTATTCAATCTTTGAAGACGACATAAATGATGTGAACCCGAAAGACTTAATAAGAAATGCCATTGAAGATGTCAAGACACGGAGAAAAAAGTACACTCCAGACGCCTCATAGAACAATAAGAAATCTATATTTAACCGAGTTAATCCCCCCGTCTATTAAACTGAGGAGGTAGCAACGCAACTTAATCTGTCTCATTATCCTCTGGCGAAAGAATGAAGGTGCCACAGGCAGAATAATCTCACGAAACCTTATTGCGGAATTACTGAGGAAGTTCTATTTTTATATCCTCACCAAAACTTGTGAAATTGAATTCAAGCATCTGATAGGGAGCTGTCGAATTCTGACTAGGTGTATATTCCATTACAAGGCGTGTCGTATAGTCCTTATAACTACCACTATTAATGACCCAGTAGGTGGCAACGATTTTTTGGTAGTCAAGACCCAGATATTTTTCACCTGTAATGGTATACTCGTATTTTGTTGTAGGATATCCATTTGTTGTTTCTGTACCAAGGCGCTTGAATGTAGCGCTTGCACCTGGAACCCTTACAGCCTCATTGTACCAACCCCGCGCACTACTGTTGAAAGTTTCAGCCATGGAAGAAAAAATTCCTCCCATATTTGATGCCTCTTCGCCTGTTAACTCCATCCACTCGTCCCCACTTCTTATTTTTGCTTTATTGTTCACAAGGTAATATTCGGTTTCGACCTCACCTTCTTCATCTATCACAACAAGATGTTCCTTTTTTCCAAAATCGTTTATTTCTTCCAGTATAGTAGTAGTCTTTTTTCCATCCTTATCTTTGATGACAAAGGTAGAGGCATAGCTTTTGATGGTGCTGAGCTCTTTTAGTTCCGAAATCTCCTCAGAAGAAAGCCTGGCAATAGTAATCGTAATTTCACTGTCCTTTCCCCCGGTAATGTTAACTGAATTAGTGTTGCTTTGGTATTCTTCTTTAGATACGTCAATAGAATAGCTCCCTTCGTTTAGAGATTTAAAGACGTATTTACCGCTTGCATCTGTTGTACCGCTCTGGCCATCAAGTTTAGCAGTTGCGGAAGAAACAACAGCATTATCCTGATCAACTACTTTTACAGTAAGGTTTGAGGTCTTGCTTGTACCTTTCGTGCAACCTGCAAAAACCAGTAAGAACATAACTACCATAACTAATAATATTTTTTTCATATTCCCTCCTTATGTATCGTTATAGCATAAATTCTTCTTCAGTCAAAATCGCGAATTGCCTTGCAAACATGAATGGTCTCATAAATACAAAAACGCACAATCATAGTTGCTTACGAGGGACATTGTAGTGGGAGGAAGGCTCAGAAGGAATAACTACAACCGTAGCTTAATGCCAGTCTATGAGGAAAGTTTTTTGATAATCTTTGAAGTGTCTTTTTCGCTACCTAAGTGTATAAACCCAGACAAACCTTTTGAAATTAAAATCATTTATCACACATTTTATTATCCAATTTAATTGGATTGACGGAAAGTGTCTTGTCTACTACTTTCCTGTATGTTTGTACGCCTCTTCATAATTCTAAAGTCTTTCTCTGATCCTCATACTAATTTTCCTCATATAGGAACAAGAAAATACGATTACTATTTTAATGCTGGTGTGTACACTGATACGTAGATAATGTATTGAGTTAAAGAAGTAGGATTTATTAAAAAATTTTAAGTTTTGTTGATTTTTTTTAGAAATATGATATACTATGTAAAATTAGGAGATGATATATGAAAGGAAAGAACGATTTTAACATGGGCGATACTGGGAAATTTACAGGATTAACCAGTAATGATGAGTTAATTCTTCATGCAATAGAGCCGATTGTTGAGGGTATAGCCAGACTGTTTGGAAGAAATTGCGAGGTTGTACTCCACTCTTTAGTTGATTTACAGCATAGCATAATAAAGATAGAAAACGGTTTTATAACTGGAAGGAAAGTAGGCTCTCCCCTAACGGATCTCGGCCTCAAAATTCTAAAAGACATAAACTCATTAGAGAATGATATAACTGGAAGTTATTATACTAAAACAAAAGATGGAAAGATATTAAAATCTATTACTATTCTTATCAGAAACGATCAAAGAAAACCCATTGGATTCTTGTGCATTAATATGGATTTATCTGCTCCAATGTTTGACACAATTCTGAATTTTTTACCTACGGAGCTTCCCATAAATGCTCAGGAACACTTTGTGACGGATATACATGATCTAATTAATGATACCTTAGATAAGGTCATTGCTGAAATAAGTACAAGAGAAGATGTTCCCAATTCAGAGAAGAATAAACTAATTGTTTTTGAGCTTTATAAAAAGGGCGTTTTTGATGTAAAGGAGGCCGTGGATTTAATAGCACAAAGGATGGGAGTGTCTCGTTATACTGTTTACAACTATATAAGAGAAGCAAAAGTGAAGTCACGCCTGGATAAAATGGAAACAGATATAGACTTATAAAAGATCATATTTATAAAACTTAAATAAATGCCTTGTAATGGAAGGCGGTGAAAAAGTAATTAATACTTGAAGAAAAGAGAGAATGTATAAATATGACTGGATTTAGCATTATTTAAGCCTTAACAAAATTGCATATGGAAATGACTAACTTTGTGAAGTTTTAGAAAAAGCAAATGAGGAGGTAGAGATTGAGTAAAAGAGAGATTGTTTCTACACGAAATGCCCCGTCGGCTATTGGTCCTTATTCACAAGCTGTAAGGGGAGGAGGAATGTTGTTCTTATCAGGACAACTGGGAATAGACCCAGCAAGTGACAAATTAGTAAAAGGAATTGGAGAGCAAACAAAGCAGGCTTTGGAAAATATCAAGGCTATCTTAGAAGCGGCCGGATCTTCTTTGGATAAAGTAGTTAAAACCACAGTACTTCTTAAGGATATGGATAATTTTAATACAATGAACAAAATCTATGCAAACTATTTTCCCAAAGATTTTCCTGCTCGTTGCTGTGTGGAAGTTAGGAAACTGCCACATAAAGCTGAAATAGAAATCGAAGCCATTGCGCTTTGCAAAGAAGATGTATAAGGTGAATGAACTTCAAACATTGGTTGGAATATTATATGAAAGGGATTTTTTAAAAGAGGGGAGATGATGCCTTATGAATGCGGTTTAAAAGATGTTGTAATTATATTTCTTAAAAATCTTATTAGAAAGGAGAAACAGAGATGGAAGAGAAGAAGAATCATTCAATGTTTTTTGTAAGTAACAATCTTTCTTTTTTGCCTTTTGTCTTTTTTGTAGTAGCAATTCTGATTTTAGGTTTGCTTAAAGGGTTCTCGATTGATGCATTTGTAGCATTTGCAATTGTTGGTCTAATTATTGGTACGTTCTTTGCAAAAAACTGGGGGGAGTATTGGAACTGTATAGCAGAGGGAATGAGGGATAAATCCACAGGTCTTTTAGCAACTATTTTTCTCCTTGCTGGGTTATTTTCTGCAGTAATGGGACAAGGAAGAGTTGCCGAAGGGATGGTATGGCTAGGACAAAGAATTAATCTCAGTGGTGGATTGTTTGTCGGTTTTACCTTCTTTGCAAGTGCTTTATTTGGAACAGCTACGGGAACCTCTGTAGGCACAGTAATAACAATGATACCTATTTTCTACCCAGCAGGACTTGTACTTGGGGGTAACCCAGTTCTACTGCTGGGAGCTATCCTTAGCGGAGCCGCCTTCGGAGACAACCTGGCACCAGTCTCAGATACAACAATTCTTTCTGCCATTTCACAAAAATACAAGAACAAAGAGGGAACCGCAAGCATTGGAGGCGTTGTTAAAACAAGACTACAGTATTCTCTTATTGCAGGAGTTATTTCGCTTGTCCTTTTCATTCTACTGGGTGGAAAAGGCAGTATTCCAGTTGGAGCAACCGTTAATATTGCTTCGTATTCAGACCCAAAGGGTCTCTTAATGCTTATCCCATTTGCAGTGGTTCTGAGTATTGCACTCTCAGGGAAGTCGATTTATGCAGCACTGATCTGGGGCATTATAAGTGGCGCAGTAGTAGGGCTGCTGAGTGGTATCTTCACACCGGCTAGTTTTGTTCGCTTAGAGAGCGGAAATGTTGTCGGTATTATTCCTGAAGGCATAGGAGGAATATTTGGCTCAATCCTAATATATATGGCTATTATGGGTATGATGGGCATTATCAGAGAAAGCGGAGCTTTAGATAGAATGCTTAACTGGATGACAAAACGCTATGCAAAGACTCCTAGGGGTTGTGAGGGAACAATTTTCTCCATAACTACAATCATGGAACTTTTGAATGCTGGAGTTACTACCTCAGTAGTCGCAATAATGGGCCCAATTGCTAATGAGATTGGCCAAAAGTTTCACCTGCATCCTTACAGAAGAGCTAATCTGGTTGACGCTGTAGGAAACAGCTGGGCATACTTTATTCCTTGGAGTGCTTTCATATTCATTGCGATTTCCATTACAGAAGGTATGAAGAGTGTTTATCCATTTTTGGTGACACCTGCACCAACTCAATTCTTTTTTGCAGTGTTTCACCCATGGTTCTTATGGTTAGTAATGCTTTTTGCCACAATCACTGGATATGGAAGGACGTTTGAGGGAAAGAATGGTGAAGTAGTCCAGGCAAATTTTAAGAATGAGATCCCAAAGGAATTAGCAGATTAATGGATGGTATGTTATAAGGAGGTTAAATATGGACGCTTACAGAGCCGAAAAATTGATATTAAATATTCCAAGGGTACCAATAGGGTTCTTTCCTACCCCCTTGCAGAAACTAGACAATTTATCAAAGAAGTACAATTCGTCTCTCTATATGAAAAGAGACGATCTTTCAGGTCCAGAATTCGGTGGAAATAAGATCAGGAAACTAGAATTTCTGCTTGCTGAAGCTGTCAAGAAAAACACTGAATATGTATTCACCTATGGTGCTCACCAGTCGAACCACTGCAGAGAAACAGTTGCTGCATGCAGAAAACTTGGTTTAAAACCAGTACTTTATCTTTTATACTTAGGCGGTGGAAATAAGCCCGGTCAATACTTGGGGAATCTGTTCCTTGATAAAATAATGGATGCAGAAATCAAGTTTGTTTCTCCAACTCCCGGAATAAGTGCGTATGAAGCTGTGGAACATTCTTACAAGATAAGTGCGGAACATATTCTTCAATTGGAAAAAGGGGGTCATAGATGTTATGATATTCCTGTTGGTGGCTTCAATCCAATAGGTTGCTTGGGCTTTACGCTGGGTTTTATTGAATTAGTGAAGCAATTACAGGATAAAAAAATAAAACTAGATTACATAGTCTTTGCAACGGGATCAGGAGGAACTCTTGCAGGACTTCTCGCGGGTAAAGCGATGTTAAACTCTGATATCAAAATGATACCTATAAGTGTAGATGTGGAACCAAAGGACAAACCTAAGAAGATTGCAGATATGGCAAATGAAGTTTTAAAAATTCTTGGAATAGATACAAGCATAAATGAGAATGAAGTAATAATAGACACGGGGTACATTGGAGAAGGTTACGAGAAGCCAAGCGAGGCGTCAACTTCTGCAATCAGAGAGTTAGCGATAGAGGAAGGCATAGTTCTTGACCCAGTTTATACGGGTAAAGCCTTTGCAGGATTGCTTGATTATCTGAGAAAGAGACTCATACCACAAGATAGTAATGTTTTATTCTGGCATACGGGCGGTACTCCTGCTATATTTGCCGAAAGAGAGATAGTCGGACATGTTTATAAGGGAGTAAATGAATTATGAAAAGGATAGGAATCCTAGGTGGAATGGGGCCAGAATCTACAATTGAGTATTATAAAGAGATTATCTTGCTCTCTCGTAAGAAATGGAAATACAAATGTCCTGAAATAATAATATATAACATTGACGAGGAAGAATGGGCGACATCTATTGAAGTAAGTAAAGACTTTACAAAAGCAAAATCACTTTTGTTAAACTCAATAAATGCTTTGTATAGAGCGGGAGCTGATTTTGCTGTAATGGCCTCAAACACTCCTCACATTTTTTATGAGGAGTTGGTAAAAACCTCTCCCATCCCTTTGCTGAGTATAGTAGAGGAAACTGCCAAAGAAGCTAAAAGAAGAGGGTACCTTAAATTAGGGCTGCTTGGTACGAAAATAGTTATGCAGGGAGAGTTCTACAAGGTCCCGTTCGAAAAGCTGAATCTACAGATAACTGTGCCAGACTTATTATCACAAGACTATGTTCACCAGAAAATTGTAGAGGAACTTGTGAGAGGCATCTTTGAAGATGAGACGAAAGCTAATTTGCTACAGATCGTTAATGACCTCCTTAAAAACAGTAATATTGACGCAGTAATTCTTGGCTGCACAGAACTACCGCTTGTTATATCCCAGAGTGACTTGAAAATACCAGTGCTTAATACGCTCAAGATATACGCAAAGGCTGCTTTTGAATATTCATTTTTAGATTAAACCCTTTTTGTAATAATTCATAAACCCATTGGAGATATAAAGATAGCAAAGCCAATGGGTTTATGAATTTTGATAAGTGATTAGTTAAGTTGTTTGATGATGTTTGAGCGTAGACTTTATAATAGAAAAGTAAATAATACAGAAATCAGATTTTTTTGAATTTGCTTTAGTTGTTTCTCAGTTTTGCAATAATTTTGCAATTCTTACACATCTATGTTATCTCTTCCTAGCAATTTAGTCTTTGCGGACGAGATATAAAAAATCATGGCGTTCGGTGCTGACGAAGGCTTGGAGAATTTCCAACTATTTGGCATACAAATAATCTTCGCCGATGTCAATAGAATAGCTCACCTCAACAATTTGGGCTTTATTAAGCCTTAAAATTCTTTTTTATTTTTTAAGCTTAATAAGATTATTTTAAAAACGAAAAATTTAAGACTTGTGAATCTCCTTTTTTAAACCCTAAAGTGCTGGCATTGGAAAAACAGAGGGTAGAGCCTGCGATTGTGAAATAAAATAAATAGATGTAAAAATATAGAGGAAAAATCTTTCTTTTTGGAAGTATACTTCATAAGGGAGATGAGATATGCACTGGAAAGGCAGACAGGTGGTTCAAATATTGAAGATAGATGGAGAATTTGCAGGAGGAATTGCTGCAGTAGGTGACGGTATCAGCCTGATTATATATTTAATAATTACGCTTTTAAGTGGAAATACAGGAGATGTCCTTGAAAGACTTTTAGTTAACTATCAGAATACTGTTCCGCATGAAGAAACAGCTGGAGAAAAAGAACTTTCTGAATTTGTTTCAGTAGTTCTTGCAGATACAGAGTATGTATGGACAGAAGTTCTTAAGGATTATGGATATCAATACGAAGCCCCTAAGCTTGTTTTATTTACTGATGCTGTAAATTCTGGTTGTGGTATTGCAAGCTCTCAATCAGGTCCTTTTTATTGTTCTGGTGATGAAACTGTATACCTTGATTTAAGTTTCTTTGAAGAACTTCAAAGTAGATTTGAAGCAACAGGTGATTTTGCAATTGCATATGTGATTGCACATGAGGTTGGTCACCATGTGCAAAATCTTCTGGGAATTTTAGATCAAATTCAGGAGATTCAAGGACAGGTAAGTCAAGAAGAATTCAATGAGTATTCTGTGCGTCTTGAACTTCAAGCGGATTATTAAGAGGAGTATGGTCTCACTATGAGGAAGAGCTTGGTTATCTTGAAGAAGGAGATCTTGAAGAAGCATTGAATGCAGCAAGTGCTGTTGGGGATGATAGAATTCAGAAACAAATTCAAGGTTATGTTGTTCCTGATTCTTTTACACATGGAACTTCAGAACAAAGAAGCAGATGGTTTTATAAAGGCTTCAATACGGGAAATTTAGATAACTGGGATACATTTAATACTGATGAACTTTAATTATTGTATATAACTTCTGTATTTGATTTTTGTCGTATCGATTAAAGCTTGAATCTTTATAGTATTTGACTTTATCTCTCGGCGTATTAATTATTATAAATATGATCCAAGCTTTCAAAATCATTATCTAACTAACGTTAACAAATTGTGAGATATTCTGGATAAAGAAATCTTCGTTAGTTGTATTTGGTTTGCAAGACTATAGTGACTTTTGAACCTTAAAATAATATGTCATTTGGAATTCTTCTCTTAATTCTAAACGATACAACTTCTCTCTTCTCTTTACCACAGGGTATATACTCTTTTGAATAGAAGACAAGATTTCTCTCTTTGCAGTAATATTATGGCGGAAATTAGGAGTACATAGGTCAATTGCCTGTTTCAAAGATTAAGGTGAATGATTTTCCTTGAAACATGGTGAAGTTTTGTTTTGAGTTAACAAATATTCCCTTGACAAATCTTAAAAACATATATAATACTCAATTAGGAGGTGCATATGGCAAGAGCAACAAAAGTTTTATCAATTCTTTTAGTTTTACTGTTAGTTGTTACTTTGTCTCTCACTGGATGCCAACAACAAGAAGTAGAGGAGGCAGGACCAAAGAGAGTGTTTTTTGGGATTGCAACAGGTGGAACTGGGGGGACCTACTTTCCTATAGGTGGAGCAGTTGCTACAATAATATCAAATTTTGCTGATTATGAAACTCCTTCTGGGAAGATTGATGTCATTGCAACTGCGCAAACAAGCGGAGCCTCTGCTGCAAATTGTAATTTAATCTGGAAAAAGGAGATTGAATCTGGTTTTGTGCAGAATAATGTTGTTTACTGGGCTTATACAGGAACGGAGAGTTTTAAAGAGCAAGGTGCAATCAGCAATTTAAGGGTGATGATGTCTCTATATCCAGAAACCATTCAAATTGTAGCTCTTAAGAAAACTGGTATTAAAACTGTCTCAGATTTAAAGGGTAAAAAGGTTGCTGTTGGTGATAAAGGAAGCGGGACCGAAATTGACGCAAAAACAATTCTAAACATGCATGGTATAACTTATGATGATATAGATGAACAATATATGTCATTTGCAGAAGCAGCAGATGCATTAAAAGATGAAAGAATCGATGTCCTTTTTACAACAGCGGGTATCCCGACATCAAGCATCGTTGAACTTGCGACAACAAAAGAGATCACCATGGTAGAAATAACTTCAGAAAAGGTTCAAGAGCTAATTGAAGAAGTTCCATACTATTCAGAATTCACAATACCAAAAGATACATATAAGGGAATGGATAAGGACGTTTTAACAGTAACATGTCTTGCCCAATGGGTTTGTGATGAAAGTTTAGACACAGATCTAATTTATAATATTGTTAAAGCAGTGTTTGAACATAAAGCAGACCTTGAAAAAGTTCATGTTAAAGGAAAAGATATTTCTCCTGAAAGTGCAGTAAAAGGAGTTGCTATACCATTCCATCCTGGTGCAGAAAAATATTATAAAGAAAAAGGGTTGATTAAATAAAAGAGAGGGGGAAAGCCCCCCTCTTTTTTAATGAAAAGAATAATAATTTTTATAATAATTGTATGTGTATTAACAATATTAATAATATCCTCTGTAAATTTTGATGAATATTATTTAATTTTAAAAGGTACGGAGAAAGAAATTAAAATATCGACAAATGGAAATGATACTTTCATTATTTCTTATACTCATTCAGTTGCTCTTACTAAGGTATATGAATATTATAGAATTTCTGATAATAAGATTGTTTTGTATAAAATGGAATTTTTTGATCAGTGTGCCGGATTACCAACCGAAACAATAGATGAAGAAGAATTTATAATGGAGAATGGTAAATTTATAATTACTAAAATGGATAGAGAATTTGAATATATAAATTATAGAGTAAATAGTAAGTACGAATTTAAATTGGATATTAAGGATGATGAAGTTAATCTTTCAAATGTTTTTGGAGATGATTTGGTTATTCTAAGTTTAAGGAGGAGATAATGCCGGATGAAAATTTACATGAAGAAAAAGTTGTAGAGGAGTTATTAGATAAGTATGAAAGAGGAGGAAAAAGAAAGTTACAAGGCATTTCATATTTCATTGTAAAAATTATTGCAATTTCTTTTTCAATCTTTCAATTTTACACCATTGGTTTCGGTCTTTTTCCTCCACAAATACAAAGACCAATTCACGTTGGCTTTGCTATGGTTTTGATTTTTTTACTCTTTCCTGTAACAAAAAAAGCCCCAAAGAATAAAATTCCCGTTTATGATATTATCCTCTCAATTATTGTTGCTGTCGTCTTTTTATACCCGGTTATTTTTTATGAGCAGCTAATTTTTAGACCTGCTCTACCAACTTTACTCGACCTTATAGTCGCTGGTACTGCAGTTATTTTAATTCTTGAAGGTACAAGAAGAGCAACAGGTTTTCCTCTTATGTTAATTGCTTTACTTTTTGTTCTTTATGCAATCTTTGGTAAAAATATGCCAGGACTTTTTGCTCATAGGGGTTATTCATTTGCTTCAGTTGTTGACCATCTTTTTTATACACTTGACGGAATTTTTGGAATTCCAGTTTCTGTCTCAACGAAATTTGTCTATGCATTTATCCTCTTTGGGGCACTTGCAGAAAAAACTGGTGTTTCTGCATTGATTGTTAATTTAGCAAGAATAATGGCAGGCAGAGCCCCCGGTGGCCCTGCAAAAATATCTGTTATAACAAGTGCTGCTCTTGGAACTGTAAGCGGAAGTTCGGTTGCAAACGTTGTAACAGACGGAGTTTTTAATATACCCTTAATGAAAAAAACTGGCTATAAGGATTATTTTGCAGGTGCAGTTGAAGCGGCAGCATCTACTGGAGGACAGATTATGCCACCTGTTATGGGTGCAGCAGCATTTATTATGACGGAATTTATAGGAGTTCCATATGTAAGAATCATCTGGGCAGCAGTTGTACCAGCATTATTATATTTTTTAGGTGTATATTTTTCTTTACATTTTGAGGCAAAGAGATTGAAGTTAAGAGGTTTAAGAAAGGACGAGATTCCAAATCTAAAAGACGAGCTAACCAAAAGAGGTTATATTTTAACTCCTTTCATAATTTTAGTTTATAAACTTATAGCTGGATATACAGTTATGGATGCTGCATTTACATCCATTATTTCAGTTATTTTAATAAGTTTTCTTGGAGAAATGGCAAAAACTGTTACAAGAGATTTTGATGAAAAAATAAAAATACTTTTTTTATATGTCTCA
Source organism: Caldiserica bacterium UBA4770 (assembly GCA_002403335.1). Classification (GTDB taxonomy): domain Bacteria; phylum Caldisericota; class Caldisericia; order Caldisericales; family Caldisericaceae; genus UBA4770. The sequence goes on along the minus strand of DHHO01000012.1, from coordinate 79,086 downwards.
ATTTATATACCTTTAATTTTTTTCTTAATACTATTTTTTAGTAGTGTAATAGACATAATTCCCTTATTCTTTTTGACTATTTTGTTATCAATTATTTTGTGTTTTCTTGTTTTTAGAATAAAATCTTCACAGAATTATAAAAATCCTAATATTGAGGTTATCAAGAGAATAGGTATTGTGTTTAAAAACACCATTTTATTAACAATTGATGGATTTGAAGAGGGTGCCTATACTTCGTTATCTGTAGTTGCAGCATGTGCTTCAGCTGGCTATATTGCTGGTATGTCAACATTAACAGGATTGGCTCTAAGATTTGCAAACGCAGTTGTTACACTTGCCTCCGGGCTAAAAAATTGGCTTAATTCAATATTTTCATCAATTCTACCAATTATTCAAATAAAAAGTGCTATGTCATTTACGCTCCTTTTTACTGCTATAGCTTGCTTAATACTTGGAATGGGTATACCAACCACTGGCAATTATATCATTATGGCTATAATTACCGCTCCAGCTCTTGCGCCTTTTTTAACTCAATATGATTTGACTGCTTCAATGTTAATTGCCCATATGTTTGTTTTCTATTATGGAATACTTGCAGATTTAACACCCCCTGTTGCTCTTGCTGCGTATGCTGCCTCGGGCATAGCAGGTTCAGAACCATTTAAAACAGGTTTTACTTCATTCAGACTTGCACTTGCGGGTTTTCTTGTTCCCTTTGTTTTTGTCTACAATCCAATTCTGCTTGGAGTTAATTTTGTTTTATCCGAAGCGATACTTGCTTATATAACTGCAATTATTGGTATTATATTTCTTGGAGCATCAAATATAGGTTATTTTATAATAAAACTTAATTTTTATGAAAGAATATTGCTTTTTATTGCTGCAATTCTATTAATAACACCAGGATTAAAAACAGATTTAATTGGAATAACTATTGGGGGCTTAATATATCTATCGCAATATCTAAAAAATAGAAAAATTGTTGGGGTTAAAAATGTATAAATTTATCTCATATGGTCTTGGTGCGATTGGATTAGAAATTTTAAAAGCACTATTATTAAAAAAAGAGTTTGAATTAGTTGGTGCTGTTGATTTAAAAGATGAATATTTAAATAGAAATATAGGTGATTTAATTGAAAAGAAAAATTTTGGCATTAAAATTAAAAAAAACGTCAACGATTTTGGTAGTTGTGACGTAGTTATTCATTCAACTCAATCTCGAATGAATGATACATTTCCTCAATTTATTGGATTACTTGAAAATGGCTATAATGTTATCTCAACTTGTGAGGAACTGTTTTTCCCATATCATTTTCATAAAAATGAATCAATAGAACTTGATAGAATTGCAAAACAAAATAATGTTAGATTGCTTGGAGTTGGCATAAACCCGGGTTTTATTCTTGATACATTGCCAACCTTTCTTTCTACTTTATCTTTAAAGCCTACTACGATTATCGCTGAGAGAGTTCTTGATGCAGGAAAAAGAAGAAAAAATTTGCAATTAAAGGTCGGGGCTGGTTTGACTGAAGAGGAGTTTCAGGATTTGAAAAGGAAAAATAAAATTGGACATATAGGACTACTTGAATCACTTTTTTATATTTTTGATGCATTAAAATTAAATATAAAAGAATTTAAAGAAGAGCTTGAGCCATTAATTGCTGAAGAGATTATTGAAACAGAATATGTAAAGATAGAAAAGGGGTTGGTTAGGGGACAGTATCAAAAAGTAACTGGAATATCAACTGACGGTTTTAAAATTGAAATAAGGTTAATTATGGCAGTAGGAGAAAGAAAGTCATACGATAGAATAAAAATTGAAGGGCACCCTGGTTTAGAGTTTGAAATTAAAAGAGGAGTTCATGGAGATTTAGGTACTGCTGCAGTTGTTGCCAATTATGTTCCTATTCTACTTGACAGCGACCCTGGATTGCATATAGCAAGTGATTTAAAACTTCCTCGTTTTTTCTTTTAAAAATTAAGAACCGAGAATGTTCCTACAATTTGGTTTAAATCGTTTACAAGATTTTTAAATTCTAACCTTATTAATCCTCATTTTGCTTCATTATTTACTTACTACATTCTCAAAGCTGCTTATAAGAAGGGTATATAGAAAGAGGCACCTGAGTAACACTTATCTAACCGCGTTTAAATATTAGTTTGGTAAGATCCTTGGAACTTTCTTTACGTATTCCCTGTACTCTTCCCCAAAGTGAGCTTCAAGCTCACGGTCCTCAATTATTGAAAGTATCCACAAAGATAGGGCAAACAGTGCCCAGTTCAGATTGAGTATACTCCCGTGGTATAAAGAAGCGGGAATCATAGGAAACCCCGTTGGATCGAAAAGCCTTATAACAAAGAAAGTAACCCCAATAACCGAGAGAAATTGAGGGTGCCTGACGATGGAATAAGGCCCGGTTGTTACCAGAGGGTCATCAAGGCGCCTGAACAGGAAAGAGCGTCTCAGTCCAAGCGTTAAAGCTGCCCATACTCCCAGGGCAAAGAAACCTGCAATGGCTAACCAGCATAGAATCTCAGCCAAATTATTCCTTGGTAAAAGGCTCATTCTTGGAATGTAACCTTGAGAATAGAATTCTTCTGGTGCATAAAGTGCAAGCCACCCCAGGCCGATGAGAAAAACTCCTGCAGGGCGTACTATTGATGAGACAATATAAAATACTGACCCCCATCGCTTTCCAAGTTGATGGGTGTATCGTGTAGACCAAAGGCACCCCACTCCACCTAGCCATATAAGAGAAGCATATCTGTAGAGTGGTGTTAATGCTCTAATGTAGATCGGAAAAATTGGTGGAAACATCGCTTCACCTCCTTATTAACTACCTTTTGTACTATTGCTCTTATGTACAGTGAGCTATCTAAATTATATACGAAATTATTTGTGGTATCAAGCCTTTGAATGTCCTTGTGCATAAGTTTTTAGATAGATTCCTTTGCTGACCTATATCTAATGAACTCCTCAACGCTCAGAAAAGCCTTTCCGTATCCTAACATGCTACAAAATTGTGTTATGCTCGGAGGCTCCAGGTAGGCAGTTTTTAGGATATCACTCTTCGAGAAGACATACTTTGTATCCCCATCCAGCAAAACCTCTCCCTGATTGAGAACAACCACTCTTTTTGAGGTCTCTGCCACAAAATCCATATCATGGGTAATGGTAATGACAAGCTTGCCACTGCTTACCAATTCTTCGATTATCTTCTTTAGTCTATTTTTTCCGTGGTAGTCCTGGGCAATCGTAGGCTCATCAAAGATTACAATTCCTGTATTCATTGCAAGAATGGATGCAATTGTTATAAGCTTTCTTTCTGATAAACTCAGGTCATAAGGGTTTTCGTTTTCCTTGTCCAGCATGTCGACCATTTCGAGTGCCTTTAATGAATTTTCCTGAGCTTCCTGTAAATTTTGCCCGGTGTTCACGGGCCCGAACATAACTTCGTCAATGACCCTGTTTTTGAAAATCTGGTCATTAGGATTTTGAAAAACCATTCCTATTTCTCTTGCAAGCTTTGCAGCGGTTGTGTCTTTAGTATTCTTTCCATTTATAAAGATGTCTCCCTCAGTTGGCTTTAAGAGGCCCTTTAGCAATTTTACAAACGTTGTCTTGCCAGATCCATTCTGACCGATGATGGCAATACTTCCGACGCCAAAATTTATGCTCACATTTTTAAGCACAATCTCCTCTTTTATATAGGAGAAACTCAGGTTCTTAACTTCTATGAGGTTCACTTTTCGCCATCATCCTGTAGGCTTCATCAAGGGTTACAGGATATAACCCTGTTCTTTTATCCTTTAATCCAAGTAACCTTCCTATTGTTGTAAAAACGGGGGGCTGAACCCCGTAACTTAGAAGGTCATCACGGGAGAAAATCTTTGTTGGTGCATCGTAATCAATGATTTTTCCTTCGCTCATCAACATCACCCTATCAGCGAAGCGAGCAATCTTTTCAATCTTTTGCTCAACCATTATGATTGTGGCTCCTTCTTTACTGAGGTCCTGCACTGCTTTGAAGACCTCCTCTGAGCCCTGCGGGTCAAGCTGGGAAGTGGGCTCGTCCAGTACGATTATGTCTGGCTTCATTGCAATGATACTTGCTATTGCAAGCCTCTGCATCTGCCCTCCGGAAAGTTCGAAGGGATTTCTGTCTTTGAATCTGTAAATATCGAGCAGGTTGAGAGCATAGTCAATTCTTTTAATCATTTCTTTCCGCTCGATCCCGAGGTTTTCAAGCCCGAAGGCAATCTCCTCATAAACTGTAAGTTTTGCTGCTGTAACCTGGGTGAAGGGGTTCTGAAAAACTATTCCTATATGCTTTGAAAGCTCGGCTATGGAGCTTTCCAGTACATTAACTCCGCTTATTTCTACACGCCCACTGTAAGCACCTTTATAGAAATGCGGCACAAGGCCGACGAGTGCCTGACACAGGGTTGACTTTCCTGCGAGGTTCCTTCCGACAATCCCTATAAATTCTCCTTCTTCAACATCAAAACTTATGCCATTCAGCACCAGGTTGTTTGAGAGGGGATACCTGTACTTGAGGTTCTCAACTACTATCTTTTTCACAGGGCAACCCTCAGCACTATTGTAAGCACTACTATCAGTATGAGCACTACTTGTATAGCTTTATCAAGGGGCGAATCCCTTCTTTCGTTTAGAAAAGTCTTCTTTCCGGGGGAATTAAAGGCTCTTACCTCCAGTGCCATGGCCCTCTCTCGGGTTTCAATGAGGGAATTCATAACGACAGGGCCAATCAGTGGGAAGAATGCTCTTATGCGAACACCCAGGCTTCCTTCCGTCTCAAGCCCCCGTGACCTCTGAGCATCTATGATGCTTCCAGCAGAGGACATCATCTGAGGTATGATCTGTAGTGCCGAGCTCAGCACATATCCGAATCTTGGTGACAGACCTTTTCTAACGAGTGCCTCTATAAGGTCCGAAGGTTTCGTTGTTAACACCAGAACTGAGAAGGCAATAAGTATGTTTATAACTCGTATGCTGAGGGTGAGTGCATATAGCAGCCCTTCCCTGTAAAATTTGAGCCCCCATATTTGGAAGGCTATAGTGGCATTACCAGGGTTAAAGAGCCCCTGAATGATAACAATTGAAATCAGTATAAGAAAGCTAAATTCAAGAAGTGGTATAACCTTCCTGAAAACCTTACTTATAAGGAGTACCAGGCAACTTGCAATTATAAAGACTAATCCTGTAAGCCTATACGGTAATATCACAGGAACTGCAACCGCCACAAGAATATAAAGGATCTTGTTTAAAGGGTTGATTTTGTGAATGATGGTATTCTTTTCGACGTATAGAGTGAGAACTCTTGCCATCGCTTTTTATTTTAGGCTTAACAAAGATTTGGTGTTATCAGTCGAGTTTTTCGATTGTCTCCCCACCTTCGTATACCTGGATGAGCCTCTTCGGTAGTCCTTTGTATATGAGGAATGCAATAATCATCGTTGCGATTTTGTCAGGGAAATCAACGACCAATTCGTCGAAAAATGATGCCATCCATATGGGGACAGAATGAGCAATAAGATAAGCGTAAAGAGCATCTCCCCAGACATTACCCGTCTGCCCACCCCAGAAAATAACATTAAGGGGCGTTGATACAACTGTTGCAACAATTGCAACTATAATACCGGTGAGTATGGCTTTCCATAGCGTATCAATCTTGCCGTAGTAAGCCATAATACCTACAGTAATACCTATTGCAATACTTGTGAGTGCATAGACAAAAGAGATGGGGTCCATGGTAAGGCCGTAGATAATGTTATTTGCAGCACCTGAGATTGCGCCCACAATGGGACCACCCAGCATGCTTGCAAGTGCCGTTCCAATGGAGTCAAGCCACAGTGGGAGCTTCAATACTCCTGCAAAAAGCTTTCCAAGGTAGTTAATGCCAATTGCAGCAGGTATAAGTACCAGCGTTGCCGTAGTAAAATTAAACGACCATAACTTTTTCTTAGTCATCTTTAATCCTCCTTTTTGCTGAAAGTATTTTTCCTGCCCTGTTATTATTAATACTTTTAGCATCTCTTTATTTTATTCACTTTACTGGCAATATCAAAACTAACCTAAAGGTTGCAATCCCTTATTCATCAAGGCAAGTTTCAGGCTCGATTTGCAGGGAATAGTGACGCCGGTTCATCAAAATCAAGAGGTTTGATTCTATAGAAATAATCGCTACCTGAGTAATCTGCATCCTTCATTTTTGCCTCTGTAAGTATCGACTGAAGAAGTCAGAATTTTATAAATTCTTTTTCATGCTCGCTACTCGATATGTTATCAGTTTCAGAGACAATTTGAAAAAACCTGCGCCGATGGAGAAGATAATTCCAGTGTAAGATAATAAAGATTTCTCAGACCCAGCTTAGTCGTCGCTTCTTGATAGTGCTGAGGATACGAAGGTTTTCAAAACCATAACAAAAGTTTGCCTGTATCTAAATACATTTTCAGATTGAAAAAGAAATTGATAACCGAAAGATAGAAAGGTGAATTTCAAATAAAAAGAGAATCAAAAGTTGAAGAATTAAAATATATATTGGGTTTGAAGTGCATATTTCTGTAATGGAAAAGGGCTTGGAAGTGTTAATTTCTAAGTCCCCCCTGTACAAGTACAGGGGGATTGTAAAGATTTATTATACGAATCTCAAAAGAAGTCCAATTGCAAGAACGATGACTATAGGAAGTAAAACTGCCATAACGGCATATAATGTTTTTAGTTTTTGAAGTTTCATAAGTCCTTTACAGGTAAGTACAATTGACCAGATAAGCCCTACTACAAAAAGGGGTGGGAACCAGAAAGAAAGGATAGATGGAGTGCTTGCATAGATAACTGTCTTGAAAGTTTGTTTAAAGCCTTCCTTTCCTTTAAAAAGCAAAACAATTACAAGTTTGTTTTTTGACTTTCTTATCATTCTTTCAAATGTAATGGTGGGTTTTAAAAGAGCTTAAAATTTTTTCTTGTACATTTTATTTCTTTGCGAATTATTAACTAATATAGTGTTTTTGACAAAATCACTTAACTGCAAGTCATTAATAAATGTTGCCACATTTAATTTTCTCGCTCCTGTCCAATCTATACTCCTTTTTATCAGATTCGTACAGCAATTTGACAAAAAGAAAATTATATGTATACTTAGGTTCGATATATTTCAGGGGGAAGCTATGAAGCTTAGGGCACAAAAATGGTTGCTAATCCTAAGCTGAGCTAATGGCAAGACCGGCCTCCGTTATAGCGAAAGGAGGCAATATGAAAGCAAAAATTAGTACCGGAAAGCATAAATTTATGTTTTTGAGTTATCTTTTGATTTTCTTCTTACTGTTTCAGATTGGCTTTGTATCAATTCCTACTGTTAAGGCTGGAACTACACTTAATCTCACAAAAGGATCCTGGGATATAATAGGGCTTGATAGCAACAAGCCAGAAACCGAAGGGCCACATCAGTTTGTAATTCAAGTTCATGTGACAAATACAGGTAATGAAACGGCGACAAATGTATGTGCAACTCTCTCTTGGACTTCGGATAACTCTTATATTAACCTTGATCCTCATGAGCAAAATCCTCAATGTATAATTGATTCAATTTCACCAGGTGAGACCAAGGATATCTATTTTATCGTTGATGTAACAAGGGATAAGGCAGCGTTGGGCACAAGCAGAGGTTATTCAATATCATTTACAGCAGATAATGGTGTCTTTACGGGTCCAGTAACTGGTCAGCTGGATGTAGAACAGCTTATATCTCAAGAAAGAAATGAAATTACTTCTATAACTTCCTATACGCCTAATCCAACTGTGGGAGATATTATCCAAATTACGATACTCTCCACTACATCTTCGGGGCTCAATTTTGATAATATTACTACTCCGCTTATTACTTTTGACCCAGCAATTTTAGAGCCTCTTGATGTTACTACATTCACCAGTTCTGATGTTATTGATGATCTTTACTTTGGCAATGTCGAAGTAAAAAACTCAACGTCAGTTTGGACTTTTAAAGTGATTGGTGCTGGTTCTACCACTATTTATGGTTTAATATATGACAAAAGCGGTGGCAGCTATCACTACAATAAGTATACTGCATCGCTCACTATTAATGCTGGAGTTAAATACAGTATCTCAGGGCATAAGTATGATGGTGATAACAACAGTGCCCCTCTTTCAGGATGGACCATCTATATTGATAGTGACAACGATGGAATCCTTGATACAGAGGAAGTATCAACAACCACAGCTTCTGATGGAAGTTATTCTTTCACAGGACTTCTTGCTGGTACTTATAGAGTGAGGGAAGTCCTTCAAAGTGGATGGTCAATCTCATCCCCAGCAAATGGTTACCACAGCATAACAGTTGGTCCAGATGCAACTAATGTAGACTTTGTTAATACACATCTAAGATATTCTATTTCAGGTTACAAATTTAATGACCTTAACAAGAACGGGACATGGGATACGGGTGAGCCAGGACTTGCGAATTGGACAATTGAGCTCAGAGATTCATCAGGAACTCTTCTTAACTCAGTGAATACAGCTTCTGACGGCAGTTATATTTTTAGCAACCTTCTTCCGGCGACGTATCGTGTAGATGAAATTTTAAAAGATGGCTGGACAAAGACATATCCCACAACTTCATATCAAACTGTAACAATAACTAATGCAAATGTTGAAAACGTAATCTTCGGAAACTATTACTCGGCTGCGCCAATCCTTAATATTACAAAGACAGATTCCCCTGATCCAGTTCAGGCAGGTAGTACTCTTACATATACGATTGAGTATTGGAACTCAGGTAATGCAGATGCAACAAATGTTGTTATCACTGAAACATACGATTCAAATGTGACATTTGTCTCTGCTACACCTGCGCCTACAACAGGAAACAATGTCTGGAGTATTGGTACTCTTTCTCCTTCATTAACTCACTCTTCAATTACCATCACTGTCACAGTGAAGTCTCCTCTTCCAAATGGTACAGTCATCCATAATGTTGTTTCAATTGATTCTTCTGAAACTGAGCCTGTACAAGCAACAGCAGATACAACAGTAGTAAGTGCTACCCCTTCACTAATTATTAGCAAAACTCCTAATGCCCAGACCTTATTATTGGGAAGCAATATTTCCTGGTCAATTAATGCTACAAATAACGGAACTGCCGTTTTAACCAATGTTAGAATTGTTGATATCCTTCCGATAAACTTGATGTATCTTACAACTAATTCAATTAACCTTTCGGGTGCAGGTTCAAGAACTTCTGTTGTTAGTCCTGCTTATGGTAGCATGGGTACAATTACTTGGGGAGTTTGGACACTGAATCCTGGAGCGAATTTAACGATTAACTTTACAGTTACTACAACTCCAGCGGCACTTGAAGGAGTTTATACTAACAGAGCATATGCAATGAGTAATGAATATACAACCTCGCAGGATACCGCCTCAGTAACATTATATACGATACCAACTCCACCTCCACCACCTCCTCCACCACCACCTCCTCCACCACCACCTCCTCCACCACCTCCTCCACCTCCTCCACCTCCTCCTCCACCACCTGCCCCACCCGAAATACCTGAATTTGAATTTGAAAAAGAAGGACCGGCTGAAGCTTACTGGGGAGATACAGTAACTTATACAATTACTCTTAATAATATAGGACCTGATGCAACAAATGTAGTGATTTATGATTACCTTCCTTCTCAGGCAGTGTTTGTAGATGCATCCCCCGTATATACTTACGACGAAAGTTCAAAGACAGTAATCTGGAAGTATGAAAACGTAACAAGTCAGGAGTCGAAGAAACTCTGGGTTAAGGTAACACTTAAGGGAGATTGTGGAGCGATAGCGAAGAATAAGGCGACCTTGAATGCTGATTCTCTTCCAGAGATATTGGTTTCAGAGGTTGAAACGAAAGTTATTTGTAAGGTTGTGTACCATCAGAACTTCTTCTCTGGTTATCCGGATGGTACTTACAAACCTGACAGGAATGTTTCAAGGGCTGAAGTTGCTTCCTCTTTGGGAAGAGCTCTTGGACTTTCCTATCTTGAGTACGGTTTAGATGTTAGCAAACAGAATTTCCCTGATGTTTCTCCTAAATTCTGGGCATTTGGAAACATAGAGGCAGTTACATCTGAGCACCTTGTAATAGGTTATCCTGATGGGACATATGGTCCAGACAGGTTTATAACAAGGGCTGAAGTTGCAATGATTTTCTTTAGACTTCTGAATCTAAAACCAGAAAATCCTGCTACTTCTACCTTCAGTGATTTAGCCTCTTCACATTGGGCTTATACTGCCATAGAAGCAGTGGCAAAGAATGGCATTATTCTTGGTTATCCAAATGGCACCTTCAAACCAGATCAAAATATTACAAGAGCCGAATATGTTACTTTAGCTTGCAAGAGTCTATATAGAAGGGGTACGTTTAAAAATGAAGAACTTAACAACCCCTACCCTGATGTAAAGAAAGAACACTGGGCATATGATTATATTATGGAAGCTTCGATACCTCACCTTGTAATTAATCCTTTAAGACTTGATAACTTGATAATAATACCAAGTAAGAAGATACCGTTTTACGCTGAAACTTCATATTCAAAGATAGTGATACCAAAAATTGGTGAGGTTGTCACAGCTATTGTGCCTGTGGATGGTCTTAATGAAGACGGATCTGATCCTCGTTCAAGAACATTTACTGTTAAAATCATAGTGAAGGGTGGATTACCTTAGATTTTAATTATTAAAGTAAAAAGTTGAGAGTTTTTCATTTTTCGACCTCTTGACAGAAAAGAAATTTTGTATATAATAATATTAGAAGTTTAAAAACTGAAGAATAAAAAGTACCAAGAGGCGTTGACCTTCAGGTTTCCCTAAGTGGGCGTCAAGGGACTGAAGCGAGCCAGTGACGCAACCGGCTTGGTTTTTTGTTTTTACAGAAAAACCAAGTGAGAAAGGTACCAAGAAGCGTTGAATCCTCGTACCTTAAATGGGCGCCAAGGAGCGAGGATGAGCTAGTGGCGCAACCGGCTTGGTTTTTTGTTTCTGGTCAGTTTCCTAAGGCCGTAAGCCCGCTGCACGCTGTTATAGTGCCTGATGGGGAGAGGGAAAATGAGCAGAAAAAGATTAAGACTTTTCGAAAGGACTGCAAAGTTTGTTCTTTTAGGATTAGCGCTTTTATCTATCATATTTTCTCCTATCCCTTTGGCAAGAGACTCTTCACCTAAAACTTCTTTTATAAGTATTGATATAAGAAGTCCCCAGTCTTTATCTACGAGTTTTGCTGTTAATCAATATGATAATTTAATAGTTTATGTGACTTCTGAAAAAGGTTTAGATCTCAAAATTGATGTTGGCGACTCATTCAAATTAATTTCACAAAGAAAAATAGACCTTCCTGATATCTTATATGAAGATTGTGAAAATATAAAACAAGGAACACGTTTTGAGTATTGCCTTGTCCCAGTTAAGGCCGGCAACAACAAGATTAATCTTTTGATTTTAGATCAACAAAAATATTCCATAGATGTTACCGTTAAAGGTTCTTTATTTAACGATACAGCATATGCAAGCTCTCAAGATACAAAGCCAGTTGTTGGTGTATTAAAACCATTAGTTCTGCTTGTTGATTTTCCTGACTTTAAAGCAAATTACGAAATATCAACACCTCAGTTCTTTCAAGATATATTATTTGAGGAAGGCGATAGAAGTCTATATGACTTCTATTACGAAAATTCATACGGGAAATTACAAGTTAGAGGAGAAGTTTTCAATAAATGGATTACAGTATCAAAGAATTATTCTTACTATGAAGGTGGCTATAGAGGCATGGGCTTCTATCCAAATAACTCTCAGAAGCTTGTTGAAGAAGCAATAAATTCAATTGATTCGGTGGTTAATTTTGCCGATTACGATGGTAACGGGGACGGTGTGGTTGATGGGATTTTTGTAGTTTATGCTGGGCAAAGGCCTGCTACCAAAAATCCAAACAGAATTTATCCTCACCAATGGAATATTACTCCTGTAATAAAAGATAGTAAGACTATATCAAATTATACTATTATACCGGAATATAGAAGTAAGCCTGGCGACACAACAATAGGAGTCTTTTGCCATGAATTTGGACATATGATAGGTGGAATTGATCTTTATGATCTTGATGGACTTGTGACTCAAAGTTTTGATGGAAAAAAATCATATGGCATAGGGAAGTGGAGTGTTATGGCATATGGTACTTACGGCACTTTGGATATATTTGGAGATAGTCCTGCTGAATTTGACCCATGGCACAAGATAAAGTTTGGGTGGTTAAAGCCAGTTGAAATAAAAGAAGATGCTTTAAATGTTGAAATAAGCCCCGTTGAGATGAACAACGCGAGAGTAATTAAAATTGTATCTCCGAGTAATCCAAAAGAGTATTTTCTTATTGAGTACAGAAAAAAGATTGGTTTTGATGTTTCTCTTCCAGGCGAGGGCATATTAGTTTATCATGTCGATGAAGGAATGAACTCAGACAATTTTGCATGGTTACCGGGTGAAAATTATGAGAATCATTACCTTGTCTCGTTAATACAGGCAGATGGTAAATGGGATCTTGAAAAGTGTAAGAATCTTGGTGATAAGGGTGATCCTTTTGATTGTCTTTTGGATTTTCTTTCATCCCTAGAATTTTATAATGGGGAATCCGCAGGTTTTAGGATTGAGAATGCGCAACTTTTTGAAAGTTCTTTGATGTGCGATTTTCTCAAGATCGAGTAAATTGGTTTGTACCTGAAAAAATATACCCTTTTTATAAATATTCAAACTTAATTTAGATATACAGTGTTGCAATTTGAATTTGAAGAATAAAACTTGTTAACCTCTTAATTTGAAATTGTCTTTTTACAGATAATGCATTTTTAGTGTGTACTTAATCAAAGTAGGGCAGAACAAAAACCCGCCCTACTTAAGATTCTTACGGTGCAGGATAAGTTATCTTTACTTCTCTCAGGGTTTCATTTCATTCAACAAGACATCCAAGGTTCTCCACAATGAAACGAATTGGAAGCATTGTTTTCCCTGGTGGAATAATCATAGGAACAACTTTTGGATTTGTCGCATCAATGAGTTTATATTCTCCGTTAACTTTTGCTGTGTTTTTATCTATCCAGAGTTCTATGGTTGTTTCTTTGAATGTGATTGTAACTTTCCTTTCTGTTGCATTCCATTCCACATCTGCACCGAGAGCTTCTGCAACATAACGAATTGGTAATAGCGTTCTTGATTCTCTTATGATGGGTGCAACATCCATCTCTTTTTTCTCCTCATTTACATAATAGGTTGTCTTATCTATATAGAGGTGCATGGGGGAATATCCTCTATAGAAATGTTAGAAATTAAAAAATTTGTTTTTTACTAAATTAAAAGAGGGGAAAGCTCCCCCTCTGCACTTATGTCACCTTCTTCCTTATAAAAAGGCATTTCAATTCTTTTAAATAAAGTTTTAAGTTCAGCAGGAAATGTAGACTAATGGCAATTACTAAAATGATGCCTGGGATATCGTGCAATGCCTGAAGCTCTGTTTTTGAAAATCCGAGAAAGCTCCAGCCCGAGGTGCGGGCAAATCTTCCGGAAGGGGCAAAGTACAGCCCAATGCCAGAAAAGGCAACAGGTATCAATAACATAAGGGTAATTGTTGAAAGAATTCCCTTTGTCCTGATTAGAAACAAATGAAAGGTTTTTGCACTACCCTTTGCAGTATTTCCTTTGACAATATTTACTTTAGTTTCCTCCACTGCCATTTCCTCCATTACCATTGTTCTCGCTGCTGTTATTGTTGCCGTTACTGTTTGAATTTGAAGTACCGTCGTTGCCCTGCTGGTTGTTGTTTGAGCCATTAATTATCGCATTGTATTCCTCCAGGGATAAATATTGCGGGATGTAGGTAATGCTATGATTTTCAAGCTGTGAAACAAAAGCCCTGAGGTGACTTTCAGAGCCGTTCTTCAGATTCTCATAAACATTAATAATGTCCTGTGAAGTTACTACCTTGAGATACTCATTAAGATCAATAATATCGATCTCTTCCACTGCAGCACCAACTTTTAAGGCATCGACTATTGACTTTGCTCCAGTTGTTGTCAGCTGGTCATAAAGAGCTTTCAGGTCAGGATTTGTAAATTCTCCCGGGGAATCTGAACTAACAGGGCTTTCAAGATTGTGGTTGCTTATCAAGGACAATACTGCATCCATGTGAGTTTGCTCAGCCTCTGCAATGTTTACAAAAACTTGCATTCCCCAAAGTTCATTGAGGTACATGTAAACATCCCTGGCAAGCTTCTCTTCCTCGGCCATGTAAAGTAGGCCATCTTTCTCCGAATTACTCAAAGAGGTAGCTATACCTCCGCTTGAGTAGTTACCTCTATTACTAAATGAATTTCCATTTCCATCACTTACTGAAGTGGAACATCCCGTAAGGAAACCCACTAAAAGTACCCCAACTAAAAACATGCTTACAAACAATCTAACTTTCTTTTTCATATTAACCTCCCATGTTGAATATGTATCAAATTTTACAATACAAATATGAACAAAATGTGAACCTCTTTCCTTTACTTCATATTTATCATACAGCCTTTTAAAGAAGTTATTAGTTTAGCATCCTCAGGAATTCTCAGAAAAAAAAGTTATCCTTAACACATTGTTTAAGTAAATATTCTTAAAAGTATTAATAAATAAAGACTCTAAAAAAATGATACTCTTTATAGTTATTGGAATTGTTTCTATACTGCTAATTTTAGTTTCAAAGAAATTTAGTGATATTCCAAATTACGCTATAGTTGTAGCAATTTTAGTCTCATTATTAAGCTTTCTTATTATTCTTCCTGAAAGAGAAAAGGATGACAGGATGAAAGAAGAAAAGTATAAAGGCGATTAATAATTAAGACTAATTCTCACTAACATAAACAACCTCAAATATCATCACAAGTAGAAGTGTAATATTTTTTCAATGCAGGGCTATTGCTTTCTTGACTGGTGAGTACAGTCGAAATTTTAGATCAAACTTAAATGGTTAAAACCTTGTTTAGACAGCAATTTAACAAAAATTTTACCTGCCCAATAAAAATAGTATAATAAACTAAGGAGGTCGTCAATGAGATGAAAGGTTTTGTAAAAAAGTCGGTTGTTATTGCAATTGTTGTGGCAATAGCGATTGGCGCAGCGGGCATTGTCTTTGTAAACTACTTCTCAAATAGATCTAAGGACAATACTGAAACCATCTCTAAAAATAATTTCCTTCAGAAAAGTTTTGTTAGCGCAAGCGAGGTTCCTTCGGATAAGCTTGATTTTACTTCCAATGCGCCGCAGTATAATTTACCAATAAATCTCAATTCAATTCAAAACCTTGATGTAGTTTTAGAAAAACTTGGCATTAAGAACTATCCTTCGGAACTTCTTTCAAAAAATGGGTTTGCTGCTTTTGAAACAACCGGGATGCTTAAAAATGCCGAAATATATCTGGAATCTTCTCACGGACCATCTTCTGCAGATAGAGATTTTATTGCTTTTTACAAGTTACTGCAAGAAAACAAGATTCCCGTTTTTATCACTTCTGACTCTGCACTTCATATGTTCCACTTATTCTTTGATTTGACCTTAAAGAAAATTGAAGAGGGTATTTTCTATCAAACGATGTGGGACATCAGTAAATTTATGTTTGATGAATCTATTAAGGATTATAATGCCACAAGTGGCGACTTAAAAGAAGCCGCAAAGAGAAATGTCGCCTACTTTTCAGTGGCACTGTCACTTCTAAAACCAACTGAATCACAAATTTTAACAGACGATCAAATAAAAGATCTTGTTTGCTTTGAATGGCTGAATGAAGCTGAGTGCAACCAGGCAGTTGCCTCATATAAACTGCAAAAAGAAAGAGACTTTGTAGCAGAAGATTTAACGACTTACAGCTTAGAAGCGCCAGCATTTGTAGAGGATATTGTGGATAAAGAGCTTTCCTTGATAGAAAAGCACGAAGGGTGGAGGCAATCACCAATTTTTGTTTATAAAGAGGATTATTCTCAATATGTGCCAAGGGGTCACTACACTTCCTCAAACAGGCTTAAAAATTACTTTAAGGCGATGATGTGGTTCGGAAGAATGACATTCCTTATAAAGGGCTCCGAAAATATTTCGCCTACAAAAACAAGTTGCGGTGGATACGATGGCATTATTTCAACTTACGATGCAAGTATTCAAACGATGCAATCTTCCCTTATAACACTTCACTTCCTTTCAAACGAAGACATACAAAAGAAATGGTCTTCTATGTATGCTATTACAAGCTTTTTTGTTGGCGTTTCAGATGACCTTGGGCCAGAAGAGTATGCAAAAGTTTTAGAAGATACACTGGGGAATAATGAAATAAGTACAAATGATATCCCTAAAAATATTGAGACACTTCAGAAAGGTTTAAACGCACTTCCGTACGAACCAAGAATTTATAGTGGACTTGGTGAATGTGAGCTTGTCATGCCATGCCCTCCTTTAAGCGATGCAGACATTCAAAACCTTAAAACTGAAGCAAAACAACTTCTTGCAGAGACAAAAGGGTTCAGGATGATGGGGCAAAGGTTTACAATTGATTCCTGGGCATTTTCAGAGATTGTTTCACCCTATTCAGGAGAATACACGGGAGAAAAAACTCCACTTCCTACAAATGAACTTCCATTCACATATACCTGGAACGACCAATATCCTGCCGACAAAGAAAATAGACCATTTACATGGGTGAAAACACTTGTTAAATTTTGTGGAAATACTGGAAGAGAGGTAAGGGGTTTCCCAAGAGGGCTTGACTTAATGGCACTTCTTGGCTCTAAAAGAGCATATGAAATATTAGAAAGCATTGGCGATACTAAATATTCTGACTATGAAAGGCAGTTTAAAGACATAAAATCCTATTTTGACAGTTTGCAGGAGGCGGACTGGTATAAAAATATCTATTCGGGGTGGCTTTATTCTTTAAAAGGACTGCTTACACAATTTGATAAAGGGTTCCCAGCATTTATGCAGACAAAGGCGTGGTCTGATAAGGAGATTACAACTGCACTTTCCTCATGGACAGAGCTGCGGCACGATACAATCCTCTATGTGAAGCAAAGCTACACTATGGCAGAAAAAGGTGGCGGCGACATTGAAAAACCAGTAAGTGGATATGTTGAGCCAGTCCCGATTCTTTATAAAAGAATGATCAACTTGGTAAACCTTTCTAAGACAGGCCTTAACAAGCTTTTAGGGGAGGAAAACAAAGACATCATAGATGGAATTAACTACTATCTTGATAATTTTTCAGAGGATTTAAACAGGCTTTATGAAATTTCAAAAAAGGAACTCACAGGTGTCTCATTTGACGATTCTGATAAGTACTTTATTGAGTATTTTGGTGAAGCGCTTGACTATTTAGTAAAAAGGATTTATAGAGGTGAATCGAATTCAAAACTCATTGACTCAATTATGGTTGCAGATGTCCATACGGAAGGAAACACAAAGCTTGTGCTTGAAGAAGCAACCGGATATATCGATACAATGCTTGTTGCATATATGACACCCGACAAGAAAATTTATGTAAGCTGTGGCCCTGTTTTTTCTTACTATGAGTTTAAGCAACCTATGCAAAGTCGTTTGACAGATGAAGCATGGGAAGAGATGCTTGTCAAAGGAAACATCCCAGATGAGCCTTCCTGGGTCTCTTCATACAAAGGAAAGTAAACTAAAGGGAAAAGATAAAGGCAATTATAACGCTGGATTAAGCTCCTCTTGCAATTGCAAATGATAACCAAAGAAGCAATCTCTCCACTCTGTCATTCTGAGCGTTAGCGAAGAATCTCACCGTACAGTCCTTTTGTCACTAAAAAGACAAAATCGAGTTCCTTCACTTCGTTCAGGATGACACCCTCTCTGTTATGCGAAAGAGCGCCTCTGTATCTTACAACCGTGGCAATCACAGTCAATTCGAATGGGAAAGATGATTGCAAGGGATAAGCTCGTAACGACTAAGAAAAACACTCGCAAAGTTAAAAAGAGAAGATAATGTAAGAAAGTTTTGTATAAATACCTTAAAAGCAGTATAACATTTCTGGATAACGAATAAAAATGAAAAAATTTATAAAAATTGTTTTGACTGTTGCAATCGTATTTACGCTTTTACAAATCTTGCCCAAAGTCGTTATTGCACCAAAGATCGATGTGAAAATTTTTTCGGGGGTGGTACCTCACCACCTTTTAGCAGAAAAAATCATCAATAGCTTTTTTGCTTCTCTTACAATGGACCCGCCAGAAACACTCTTTTTACTATCCCCGGACCACTTTCACGAGTGTGAAATAAACAATGTTGAGCTAATTTTGGGAAGTGCTTCTCAAATAAAAAACATCAATGTAGATACAGAAATGGCGGATATAGTAAGTAGCAAATTCCAGGCACTTAAGAAGGATTCCCTTATATGTTTTGACCATGGCATAGATGATTTACTTACTTTTATTGAAAATAATCTTCCAGACACTGAAATTGTGCCAGTTCTTATTTCTCAAAACTTTAGCTTTGATAAGGCAAAGGCATTTACCGAGTTAATTTCTCGAATACCTGATAAGAAAAGCTGTGTTGTTGCAAGTGTTGATTTTTCTCACTATCTTCCACAAAACATTGCTCGACTCCATGATGAAAAATCGAAAAGGGTTTTATTAAACTTTGAAAGTGATAACTTCAAAAATATTGAGGTGGATTCACCTCAGGCACTTTTCATTGCAAGGTACTTTGCATACCTTAAAAATGCAGATTCATACTCAATTGTAGGCACTGGTAATTCACAGGACCTTGCCAAAAGTGAACTTGCCGAGACCACATCATATTTTAGTGTCATCTTTGGCAGTGGCTTAGAAGAATCATTCAGGCCATTAACCCAAAAAACTTTTATTTTTACAGGCGATATTATGCTTGATAGAAATGTGAATATTCTAATGGAGAAATTTGGTTACAATTATCCGTTTGAAAAAATTAAAAGGGTGCTTCAAGGAGTAGACTTTGTTCTCGGGAATCTTGAAGGACCAATTGTGTATAATAAAACACCATACCAATATAACTCATTGAGTTTTTCATTTAATAAGGAGGTTGCAAATACACTTAGCAAAACGCACTTTAATATTCTAAGTCTTGCAAATAACCACACGGACAATAAAGGTATTAAGGGGCTTTCCGAAACAAGAGAGATTCTCAGTAAAAATCAAATTAAGGCAATTGGAGGCCCTGTAGATTTTAGTGATAAATTCATCTATAAAAACGAAGATATTATTTTTACTGCTTTTAATTTTACATACTTTATGGATAACGAGGTATTTACTACCATCAAAAACCTAAGAGAAAATAACAAAGATGCATTTATTATTACCTTTCTTCATTGGGGAAATGAATACCAGGAGAAAAGCTCGCAAACCCAGAGAGATATCGTCTATAAGCTTATTGATAATGGCATAGATTTAATCATTGGAAGCCATCCACATGTGGTTCAGGAAATTGAGTTGTATCATTCAGAGGTGAGAAATAAAGATGCACTAATTTTTTATTCTCTTGGAAACTTTATACTGGACCAATATTTTTCAAAAGAAACACAGGAAAGTTTGGTAGTTGGGCTTACAAAAGACAAAGGAAATTTAGAGTTTGTGCTTATGCCTGTCAAACTGCCTGAGTCTCAGCCACAATTAATGACACAGGAAGAAAAAAGAGCATTCTTAGTTAATCTTGCTAAAAAATCTTCTGAGAGCCTCCAATCGCAAATTGAATCAGGAGTGATTTTGCTTAAAAACTAAGCACAATTACCCTCCTTTAAAGACTTAAATAGTATTAAAACTAATATCTTTGCCAGATTTTTATGGGTTCGTAGCCATTTCTTTAATATTCCAGTAGCCTACACCTTCAGGAATGATTGAAATCCACCTTGTGTTTGTGCCATTTTCCCAGCCAAATTGTTCAGGAGTTGCATCTGTTTTTATATCCAAAACTACTTTATAATACTCTATCTCATCGGTCCACTCAGGAAGGCGATGTGCTTCAATTGATTTAACTTCAACTGATTTTATACTCTTGAAGTTTTCAAGCCACATTGCTCTCATATTATCATTAGGGCACATATAAGAAGAAAGCTGAAGAGAAACATGTCCATAATCTTTGTTATTTACATATTCGAAGAATTTCACAATTGCCTCTCGATGGTCTTCTTCTCTTGGTTTCTGAAGTGCCTCTCTATCTATTGGAAGAGGAAAGTTTAGTCCTTCTGCTGTTGTAGCTTCAATAATTGAGCCAGTTATTCCATCTACATAAATTATGTAATTGATGGTTGAACCACCAATTTCTTCAGAGAATGAAAGTGTCCATTTTGGCTGTGATGTCGGATTTTTTGCTATGTAATCAATCCAGGTAAGCTTCGTAAGGTCGGCTCCTTGCGCCTTTACTACATCTGCTGCTTGTTTCATTGAAACTTTAAAAGAACTTGAAGGAAAAGTTGCAGGATAGTTTGCAGGAGTGATATCCCTTGTACCAACAGTTGTATCTGTTATTTCCTTTCCCTCAATTTTGACTAACATCCAGAGTGTGCTATCTGTTTCGGCAAACCAGAAGAACCACGCATTAGATACATCATTCTCAAACCAATTATCATCAAGGAAAAGAGTAGTGGATTTTTCAGCATTTGTAGGAATTGCCCTATAGATAAAGACGTCTCCAAGAGCCTTCTTTGCCTCTTCATACGCAATTTTTGATGCTTCTATAGAAGTAAGGCCACTTACAGCCTTATTTGATGTTGTTTCTCCCGAATCTCCTTTTGCGCAACCTGACAAAAGAAGAACAAAAATAAGCCCTGCTAAAATGAACTTTTTAAAAATCATAATAACCCTCCCTTTCCATTTTATTTTATGACTAATAATTATTTTGTTAATAGCCTTTTCAAAACATTTACGATGGTATTATATCTTAATCTTTTTTCAAAGATAATTCATTCAAAATAATTCGAAGATAGCAAACTACCTGTTAATGGAAAAAAATCCATGAAAAAACCTTACTTCATTAGAAAAACCACACATGAGATTTTTAGATTACTTGTAATATGGTAGTAATGATGTCTATCATCAACCGAGTTCCTCTATTAATATAAATAAGCGTAATTGAGTTGAAAAAATTGCAGTAATTGTCTTAGCCCGATCTAAATGCTTGTGTCTTGCTTATAGGTAAGATAAGCTAAAACTATTCTTCATAAGTAGATATTTGTATTCACAATTACCGCCTATTATTTGTTTGAAGAAGCGTCCAAAAATTCCTCAACATTTGCTTATATTTCCGAGGAGTTTAAAAGTGTCTTAAATTTCGATTTTTATACATGAAATTCAGATATCCCTGTATCCTCAAAACAGTAATCGGTCTCACTTAGGAGAAGACAAATAGGTTTATTAACACCAGTATAAGATGACAAGCTTTGCTTGTTTTTGAATATTTTTGCAAATTCATTTTTCAGACTCAATTTTGTGTAAAATGAATTCTATGATAATAAGGATAGGTATTTTTAGGTTAAACACTCATAAGGTAAAAATTCTCAGGGAAGCCGGTATAATAAAGAGTAAAGATAATTGAAACTTATGGCAGAGTGATCTCCAGAATAATTGGTTCTAATACAGGGGCAATCTCAATAAAAACTGAAAACTCAATTGCAATAAAGAAAGCTAATACTGTAAAAGCAAAAATTAAAAACTTCTTCTCCTCATGGTGAAGTATTTTTTCTCTGAGTCCTTTCGGTGGCTCAATTTCCCCGTAAACTATATTAAAGTACTCCTTAATTTTTTCTTCCACTCCTCATTACCTCCCTCAATTTCTTTTTTGCATTAAAAAGCCTTGATTTTACCGTTCCTTCCGGGATATCAAGGATAAAAGCTATGTCGGACTCGCTCATATCATTAAAAAAGCGTAAGTAAATAATTTCGTAATCTTCTCTATCAAGAGCTTCTAATCCCTCCTGTAAGTCTAAATACTCTTCGGTGTTCAAAGAATATGCCGAAGGAAAAACTCTTTCGGGAAACCCTCTTTTTTTGGAATTAAACTTTTTTGTTTCATTAACTGCAATCCTGTAAATCCAGGTAAGAATGGAGGAATCCCCCCTAAAGTTTTTGAGATATTTTCTAACCTTAAGAAATGTTTCCTGAGTAATATCGCAGGCGTCGTTTGAATCCCTGACCACTGAGAGAATAAATCTATAAACTTCCTTATAGTAAGTATCTACAATCTCCTTGAAATCCCATTTCATTTAGCCAATCTCAGAAGTGTAATCGAAAAAGTGGAAAGGACAAAGCCGGCAGTACAGGAAACTACCAGCGTAAGGATCCACAGGAGAAGGCCTTTAATATAAGAAGTTTTAGTAAATTGAGAAGTGATAAAACCGTTCAGAAAACTTGCAATAACAAGCCATAAGATTCCAGAGAAGAGCATCCTTTTACCAAAAATTGGAGCAAAAATCCGTGGAAGAAGAAACGGTAAAAAAGCAATAAGGAAAAGAAGGAGGGAGAGCACAAGGCTCTCAAGATAACCTGCCTCTCCCTTAATTTCTTTTTCTTTAACAAGCTTTTCGAATACAAAGGGGGCAATCAAAACCGCTGCAAACCATACTACAAGTCTTATTGTAAGGAGTCCCTGAAATGGAGCAAGATTTAGAAGTTGCATTAACTTAAACCAGCCTTTATGTTGTTTAAAAGCTCTATAACTTTGTTTATATTTTCTTCCTGCTTCTTTAGTACTTTCGCGGTCCGTTGTACCTGTTTAGTTGCACTCTCAAGGAGCTTAATAGCTGCGTCTTCTTGGTTGTTATTCTTGAGCTTCTCTGCCTGTGAAATCACCTTATCTGAATTCTTATACATTTTCCAGGGTGTAACAGGCAAAGTAGCTCTCGCTTCCTTGAAATCCTCTTTTGCTCTATTCAAAAGAGGTTCAATTTCCTCTCTGGAGGCACCTTTTTCCTTCACTTCCTTGATAAGACTTCTTAGGTCTTTTAATTCCTTGAACCTGTCCCTGGCAAAATCAGACCTCTCTTTCCTTATTTCCATACGCCTTTCAATACCCTTTCTTATGGACCCTAATTCCTTCAAATACTCTTCTACTTCACTCAAATCTGCGCCGCTTTCCTTTTTCTCTTGAAGGAGTGCGTATGTCTCTTTCGATAATGAACGCAACTGTTTGCTTAACCCCTTAAATTTTTCTAATTCGGAATTCAAATCTGAAATGGCATTTTTGTAATTTGAAAGGGCTTCGTCATAGCCTGAAGATGCGGCAATTGTGCTGGGGAAAGATCCAATCGCAATTGCTACAATAACAACGAGTAAAACAATAAATACTTTTTTCATACTCTTTATTCACCTCCTGTTTATTAGATACTGTAAATTCAGAAAAGGTTCAAAATATTTATTCAAAGAATATAAGAAGCGTAAACCCGGAAAGCAGTGTAGAGAATTCCTTTGAAAAACCCTCCGTTTTGAAATTTTATCTTTAGTCAGTTTCATTACTCTTTTTGTATTTTAATCCAATTTTCTATTTTCTTAAAAAACTTTTTTACCTCTCCTATCTTATGGTATGAGAGTTTTTTATTTATAGAGAGAGGCGCCTTTAAAACGCCTGAGGGTAAGATGCTTAAAAAGGATTTATATTTCTAAAGCTCTGAAAGGTCTCATAAGAGATTCAATCATTTATCACCTGATTTTGTAATAAAATATTATCTGAAGTCTCGCACAATGTATATGAATTAGGGACAGGTTTGACTAAAAGTTGAAATTTAATATAATTAATTTAAGGAGAATGGAAACGACGAAGCCAAGAGAAATCATGATAACAAACGAATATTTTAGAGAATACAGGAGAAGTTTGGGTTTCAGCAACAAGGGAAGCCTCAAAGACTTTTTCGGAGCAAAAGACATTATCCCGGCCATTGACTTTGATTACATAAGACTTTTAAATCGGCGACTTTACGAAATAATAGATCGAGTAAACGAAGTCGTGGCAAATGAAATAAAAATCGACGATCTTGATGCTTTCAAAAAAGAAAATATCGACCTCAATTTCGAAATAATGGAAAAAAACAACATTTTACCTGTTTTGAACAATCAGGGCAGAAGACCCGAAGAAGTTTACTTTTCTTGGATGAGGGGCTATGTAACTTCCAACTTCTTTTTGAAAGCACTGGAGATGATATTCGCCGTTGAAATTTCAAAAATTAAATTGATTGGTGACGACGATTTGAAAAATGTAGAGACTTTCAAAAGAACTCCAAAGGCGGATCTGGAAATTACGCTTAACGAAAAAGAAAAGATCAGGATAGAAATGCAGTCAGGCTTTACGGGCATAAACGATATCAAGCAACATAAAGTATTGGAAGCAAAAAAGGTTTTCAGAGATTCTGGAATCCACACTTTGGCGATTCATTTTGACTTGTTTAACGGTCAAGTGGCTTTTTTGAAACTCGATGAAATCGAGGATAACGATGTAAACTGGATTACAAGACAGCAAATGGAGGGTCAGACGGTTTTTAACATAGAACAAAACTACTTCATCTGGAAAATAACCGAGAAACCACCCAAATTTGAAGATTTAATTTTTGATTAACGCCATGAAGAGAGATTCTTTTTTGAAGAAATATTCCAATATTCCCGATAGATGGGGTGTTGATGGCGATATCGTTTATTACATTTTAAGAAGATACGAGAAATTGTTAGACAACGAAATCAAAAATCTTCAAAAAAATAGCATGCGGCTGCCAAAATTTTTCAGAGATAGAAGATCAGACGAAGAATATGTTTACGACATCATTGACGGTTGGGTCATGGAAGACATTATTTGCGATGCATGGCTTAGGCCAAGGCTGTTAAAAGTCGCAAACAATATTGAAATAAAGGCAATGGGAACGAATCGCGACAGGGTAATTCAAAAATACGACCCTATCGACCAAACCCGATTTTGTTTTTTCGCAAAACGGAAAAGAGATGGGCATAGAGCTGCAAATTGCCAGAGAAGCTTTGAAATCCGGCTATGACATGAAAGTTACGAAAGTCAAGAGAGCGATAAACAATGACAGTTATTTTTTGTGGGTTATAATCCCCGAGCACGCGTTTTTTATTTTGCGTCCGAGAATGGACATGACAAATATTTTACCCAAGGCTAACCCGTTATGGGGAGGGAAAATGGTCTATCACATATCGCAACAATTTATTCTTAATATTGGCGGGTATTCAAAAATGAAAGACAATTTCATTGATACCATTATTGCAAAGTTAGGTTTATTATGAATAAGAAATTAAAAGTAATTGACTTGTTTTGCGGAGTAGGCGGTTTAAGTTACGGTTTCGCTCATGACCGTAATTTCGAAATAGTGGCTGCAAACGAAATATTGCCTAACATGGCAAAAGCCTACTCTCTGAACCATCCTACCGTAAAAGTTTATGTTGAAGACATAAAAGATTTTAACGCTAAAAAAATAGAAAAGGATTTAAACATTAGGGCAAACGAAATCGACATTATAATCGGAGGGCCCCCCTGTCAGGCTTATTCAACCGTTGGAAAAAGGGTGATTGACGATCCGAGAGGAAAACTCTTTCAAGAATACTACAGAGTTTTGAAAGAGTTTAACCCAAAGCTTTTTCTTTTCGAAAACGTAAAAGGGCTTTTGTCAATTCGGAAAGGAGAATTGCTGAAGACGATTATCCACCTTTTCGAGTCGCTTGGATACGAAGTTCAATGGAAATTGATGAACGCCGCTGATTACGGCGTGCCTCAAATAAGGGAACGAGTCATCATAATCGGATCGAAATTAAAAACGAGTTTTCAATTTCCCGACCCCACGCATTATAATCCAGAAGGAAATCCATCTTTGTTCAAAGAAAATTTGAAGCCGTATTTGACGCTCGAGGACGCGATAAGTGATTTGCCTTTCATAAAATCTGGCGAGGAAAGTTTCGAATATGCTTCGGAACCTAAAAATGATTTTCAAAGACTTATGCGCAAAAACGCTCCCGAAAAGCTAATGGATCATAACGCGCCAAAGAATAACCCTAAACTCGTAAGAATGATGGAACTGTTACCAGACGGAGGCACTCCCAAAGATTTGCCCGAAAATTTGCGTCCCTCATCCGGATATAAAAACACCTATTGTCGTCTTTGGTGGAAAAGACCGTCGACTACGATCACGAGAAATTTAAGCACTCCTTCCTCTTCCAGATGCGTTCATCCCAAAGCCCCCAGACCTTTAACGACAAGGGAAGGAGCAAGAATCCAGTGCTTCCCGGACGATTATAAATTCTACGGTTCAAGAAGCGACAGAAATTTGCAAGTCGGAAACGCGGTACCTACCTTTTTGTCGAATGCGTTAACGAAGGCGATTTTGGAAAATTTCAAAGCAGAAGGATTGGTATGACTATATAATGACAGGACGAAAGGACATATTTTCCAAAAAGAAGAGAAGTGAAGTAATGTCGAAAATTCATTCTTCGAACACGAAATTTGAGGAGAGGTTTTTCGTTGAGCTGAAGAAGAAAACTGCGCAAGAATTCAAAACTAATGTCAAAGAGATAAGGGGAAAGCCCGACATCGTTTTCGAGAACAAAAGATTATGTGTCTTTCTGGATAGCGATTTTTGGCACGGCTGGCAATATCCGAGATGGAAACAAGTTTTGAAGAATGATTTTTGGAAAAATAAAATTGAGAATAACAGAAAAAGAGACAGAAAAACAACGATTTATTTGAGGAAGCATGGCTGGAAAGTTTTGAGAATATGGGAACATCAAATCAACAAAAAACTTGATGAAACAATTAACAAGATAATTGAGAATCTATTTTAAAAAACCTCGTATACATGTATATTTTATGTGAGAGAAGGTAGAAGAACTGCTTGGGCAATTATCAGAAAATCTTTTTCTCTTTCGGGATCATTCATTTTTTGCTTGGCGTGCCATCCTGAAATATTCTGAATCAGGTTCAGGGCAGGACAAGTTCTAAATTACCGCCTTCGAGGCGGTGCAGTTACAGTCTCATCCTGCCTCCATCCTTTAAAAACTCTCGACTTCAATTTCAACTTGACTTTGAAAAACCAGGGGATAAAATAATAATAGATTTATGGAAATAAATAGGAAAAATGAAATGAAAGGTGCTGGAGAAATTTACAATTTATGACTGCGGATATATCAATGAGTATTGAAAATTTCTACATTGCAGGTATAAACAAGCTAAGTGTATTTTCAAAACCTAATAAAAGGGGTGACATATGGAGTTAAATGAATTTTATAAACGTATGAGGGAGGAAGTTACGGAATTCTCTAAGGGAAGAGATGAATCTGCAGCATTTTTGATCTGGTTTCTAAAGAATTTCTTTAGATTAGAAGAACAAGATGCGGTTGATTCAGTTTGTGATCACAAAAACGATAAAGGAATTGATGGCATTTATGTTGATGATGAGGAGGAAGTTATTTATCTATTCCAGTCTAAGTTCTCACCAAATGATGATCAAGATCAAGGAGATAATGATATCCGAGACTTTGTAGGGGCAAGAGAGTGGTTTAAAAGTGAAGAAACAGTAAATAATTTACTTAATAGTACTGCGTATAGTGAATTAAAATCTCTTGTTCAAAGAGTGAAAGTTTTAGAAAAAACAAACTTTAATTTAATCTCTGTCTTTGTAACTAATAAAAGATTTAATACACACGCAAGAGAGTATGTTAACATAGCAAGTGAATTAGAAGCTTATGATTGCAATGATCTTTTTGCTAAGTATACCTACTTCGCAGATACTATAAATGATTTCCCCCAGATAGAGTTGTCTATAACGAACTCATCAAAAATAGAATATTCTCTCCCAGACAGGACTATCGCAAGAGTTTATGCAATAAAAGCAAAAGAATTAATTAAATTAGAGGGAATCCAGGATAGAACTATTTTTTATAAAAATGTAAGATACGGTTTAGGAAAAACAAGGGTCAATAAATCAATAAAAGAAACAATAGCAGACCAGAATGAACATGACAGATTTTTCCTTTACCACAACGGAGTAACAATTATATGCAAACAATTATTAGAAGATTTAGAAAACTATAAGATCTCTCTGAGTGGTTATGCGGTAATAAATGGTTGCCAGTCAATGCTGACTTTTTTTGAAAATAAAGATAAATTGTCAAATAATCTATATGTTTTGGTTAAAATAATTCAATTAAACTTAACTTCTCCAATGGTCGGAAAGATTACCTATTATGCTAATAATCAAAATTCAATTAGTTTAAAGGACTTGAGATCAGACGATTCAGCACAAAAAGCTTTGCAAAAGGAATTTAAAGAATTGTTTAACAACACTATATTATATAAAAGGAAACGAGGTGAGTCTGAAGAGGATTATAATGAAACCATTGATAAGGACATTGCCGCTCAGCTCATAACTGCTGTTTATCTAAGAAAACCTCATTATACACATTTAAAACAGAAACTTTTTGGCGAAGAATACACAAATATCTTTTCTAGGAATATGAATGCTGCAAAAATTTACCTTGCTTATTTACTATATAAAACAGTCGATAAAAATGCAGAATTATTAGATAACGAAGAAATAAGAGATTATGGTCTTGCTTTATTTTTCTTTTCTTATGTCTTATCCGAAATAATGAGAAAAGACAAAATAGGAACAGAAATTTTAGAAAATCCAGAAGAATTCGTTACAACAAATAAAGAAGTATTAACAAAAACACTGAAAAAAATATGGGAATTAATAATCCCCGATATAAATCTTGACATAAAAGAATATACGAAAGAACATGGGAATTTCTTCGATTATAAAAATGTTTTTAAGAATAGCAAATTTATAGAGTACCTTTCAGATCGAATTATAAGAGATTATACTAGACTTCCAATAAGAAATGCTAGTGATTCTTTTTCAGCAATTTACAATGAGAACATAGAAAGTTAACAAAATGACTCTAACAAATGCATTTTAAAACTACACATAACAACGAATATGAAGCTATGAGATTTAAAAAGGTTTGCCTAAATAAGCAAGTGCTGTAATTTTTGCAAGCATTTTTAGAGATTTATGAAGAATGTGTAGTTATGATTTAAATCCTATTTCTTAAATTCTTATATCTGTAAAATGCTAGAATATAAATAATTTCCTTCTCTTTTGGGGCTCAATCATTTCTTGAGGAGCGATCTTTAAATACAGCAAAGCGTCCGTGCTTTTGCCTTGTTAAGACTGCTTCATGTATTATACCCCGCTACTAAAAAAGGGTGGGCGGGGCATTTGTCTTTAGCCCGGCGAGCGAGGTAAAACAAAACTGAGAAAGGCGAGGTGGAGTGAAACCGAGCGAGCAAAGGAAACCATAACAAAAAGGTAAGATTCTCCGGACAAAAAGAGTCTTCTGAATGGCTGGGGAAAATGAATAGATTTCTCTTTACATCGAAACGGCCTAGCAAAAGCCAGGATCATCAACCGAACAAAAAAAGAGGGGGAAACCCCCCTCGCTTAATCTTTTAAATCACCAAAATACGGTAGACCGTGAAAGCCAACTTCAAGAAGAGGATTATGCGGATCCAGTTCCTCAAGCATGCTCCTCCAGTAGTGCCACTGATGGAAGTCTATGCACTGGTACTCGAGTATCTTCTGCTAATTTAATAACCTGAAAAATAGTTCTAATATAAATAAAAATAGAGGGCTTAAACCCTCTTTCTTCTATCCCTAATCAAAATATCCGTCGTCGTTTTGAGTGGTGCCGAGGGGCGGAATCGAACCGTCGACACGCGGATTTTCAGTCCGCTGCTCTACCGACTGAGCTACCTCGGCATATGATTATGGTGGGCGAAAGAGGATTCGAACCTCTAACTTCTTGCGTGTAAGGCAAGCGTTCTACCGTTGAACTATCCGCCCTCTGGTGCCGGGAGTGGGAGTTGAACCCACACGGTCTTCCCACACGCCCCTTAAACGTGCGCGTCTGCCAATTCCGCCATCCCGGCAAACTATTTAAAAAACTTTAAACACTGCTAAGAAAAGCGATGTTAAAACAAAACAGATACTGAAGATGGTAGCCAATCTTTCAAGAAGTATGTCCCTTGTGCTCCTGTTATGGAAGACGCTGGCACCTCCAGAAATTGCACCCAGCCCTGTACCTTTAGGGTTCATAAAAAGAATTGAAACAATAGCGCCTGCCGCAAAAACAAGATCAAGCACTATTAATACTATTGCTCTCGTGTCCATCTTTTCCTCACTTCCAGATGTATTATACGAATTTGGATTTTATTTTCAAGATGGTTAATCTTTATCCTCAAGAGCTTCCACACCAGGGAGGCTTTTTCCCTCGAGGAACTCAAGAAATGCACCCCCACCTGTTGAGATGTGCGAGATCTTTTCTTCAAGATTGAATTTTTTAAATGCCTCTGCTGTTTCTCCCCCGCCTACAACGGTTGTTACTCTCTCAAGGTTCCCTATAAATTCAGCGATTTCATATGTTCCTTTTGCGAAGCGCTCTATCTCAAAAACGCCGAGTGGGCCGTTCCATATTATTGTTCTGGCATTTTGGAGTTCTTTCTTGAAGAGATCAATTGTTTTCAGCCCAATATCGACACCCACTCCTTTTTCTGGAAAGTCTTTAATGTCAACAATCTGTGAGGAAGTCTCTGCTTTAATCTCTGGCACGGAAACAATATCCTCGGGCAGGACAAACTTTATGCCCCTGTTTTGAGCTTCTAACAGTATACTTTCTGCAATGTCAAGTTGGCTATCCTCGCAGAGGGAGTATCCAATTCTATACCCCTGTGATTTAAGAAAAGTAAAGCACATACCTCCCCCGATGAGGAATTTATCAACACGCTCCATAAGGTTCTTGATAACCCCAATCTTATCAGATACCTTCGCTCCTCCAAGGATTGCAATAAAGGGATGCTCTGGGGATTCAACAAGCTTTGAAAGTGCTGCAATTTCCTTGCCCATTAAAAGACCTGCAACGGATGGCAGAAATTCAGTAATAGCCACATTTGACGCTGCTTCCCTATGTGCAGTTGCAAACGCATCATCTATGTAAATATCCCCCAGCGCTGCAAGGGCCTTTGCAAATTCAGGATCATTGTCCTCTTCACCTTTATGAAAACGGAGATTTTCAAGGAGTATAACGTCTCCCTCTTTCATTTCGTTAACTGCCTGTAAAACTTCATCTCCTATACAATCATCCAGTTTTTTAACTTCTGTGCCGAGAAGCTCAGAAAGAACCTTAGCTACAGGGTCCATTTTAAGCTCCTGTTTCACAATCCCCCCAGGGCGCCCTAAATGGCTCGTAAGAATCACTTTTGCTTGCTGGTCTCTCAGGTATTGAATTGTTGGAAGGGACATCTTAATCCTGTAGTCGTCCCTTACTACACCTTCCTTTGAGATGGGCACATTGTAGTCAACCCTCACAAGTGCCCTTTTTCCTCTTACGTCCACATCCTTTACTGTCTTTTTATTCACGACGCCTCCTTGTAAAAATTATATTTTTTTACTTTAAATTTTTGTAATTCCTTTTTATCATCCCGGAGACTTTATGGAAATCAAAATGTTGGTAGAAAGATTCTATTTCTTCATCGCAACATAAATCCACAGCGTAAAAATTTTTAAGCTTTTCAAGCATTAAATTGACAAGCTTTGTTCCTATGCCCTGACCTTGATGAGCTGGAAGGACTTCCAGCATCGGAATGTAAGCATATAGAACTTTATCTGATAAGGCATTAATAAAGCCAATAACGTTTCCTGTTTCGTTATCTACGGCGAGCACAACATAATCACTGTTTCTGAGTATTTCAAGGAGTTTTTCTTTTGAAGGGGGATTTTTCCAACCTGTGAAAAATCCCCCTAAATTTCGAGGTTTAGTTTGACTCAGGTCATCAACATAAACTATCAAATCAATATCCTGCCTTCTTTGCAATGATATCTGCAAGGTCAACAACCCTGCAGGAATACCCCCACTCATTGTCGTACCAGCTCATTACGTTTACAAGTGTACTGTCAACCACCTTTGTAGAAAGTGCGTCAACGACGCCTGAGTATGTGGTACCCCTGAAATCAACAGATACAAGTGGCTCCTCTGTGTAGCCAAGGATTCCTTTCATGGTAGTCTCGCTTGCTTCTTTAAGA
The DNA here is from genome assembly GCA_002403335.1 of Caldiserica bacterium UBA4770. Lineage (GTDB taxonomy): Bacteria > Caldisericota > Caldisericia > Caldisericales > Caldisericaceae > UBA4770. The sequence continues at coordinate 46,886 of DHHO01000012.1, read as the reverse complement.
AATTTATTTACTTCTTCTGTCGTGGTAGCCCTTTTCATTACTCCCTCGAATACTGAGATGGAGACAGTAGGTGTGGGAACTCTCAGTGCAATGCCATCTAATTTTCCCGTAAGGGCGGGTATTGTAAGGGCGACAGATTTTGCAGCACCGGTGGTAGTGGGGATAATACTTAATGCAGCGGAACGAGCTCTCCTGGGGTCTTTATGAGGTGAATCGAGCAGCCTCTGGTCCTGAGTATAGGAATGCGCTGTTATAAGATATCCCTTCTCTATGCCGATCTGATCATGCAGTACCTTTATAACAGGCGCGATACTATTTGTTGTACAGGATGCATTGGAGATGATTGAATGTTTCTCCATATCAAGAAGGTGTTCGTTAACTCCAATAACAACAGTAATATCCTCCCCTTTTGCAGGCGCGGTGATAATAACCTTTTTTGCACCTGCTTTTATATGTAACTCTGCCTTTTCTCTCTCCGTAAATGCACCGGTTGATTCAATGACGATGTCAACGTCGAGTGCCTTCCATGGAAGATTTGAAGGATCTTTTTCGGCAAAATACTGTGTCTTTTTTCCATCAACAATAATAGAACTGTCCTCTGCCTTGATATCCCTTCCCCATACTCCGTATGTAGAATCATATTTGAGAAGAAATGCAAGCTGGTCTACGGGGAACAAGTCATTAACTGCCACAATTTCAAGTGAGGGAAAGTCTTCAAACATCCTCTTAAAAACCTGTCTTCCTACTCTTCCAAACCCGTTAATAGCGACTTTTGCCATATTTGCCTCCTTAAAATCATTACATTTTACGGAAAATTTACCCCTCGTCAAGTTTTCTTTTACTTGCGTGAGGAATCCTTAAAAAATTCCTGTATTTAGCAACAGTCCTTCTGCTCATCCTGATGCCATCTTTTTTGAGGGCAGAGGCTATCATCTCATCTGTAAGGGGATTCTTCTTATCTTCCATCTCGATCAACGTTTTTATCCTTGCTTTTACCTCTTCGTCATTGTAAGATACACCTGTTCTCCTTATGAAGAAGTGAACGGGGAAGATCCCCTTCGGAGTAAGGATATATTTATTCTGGGCAAGCCTTGAAAGGATAGAGTGGGATATGTTATGGGCCTCCGAAAGCTGAGAGAGGGAGATCTTTTCAGGGAAACTTCTTTTGCCTTCAAAAAAGTCTGTGTTTATTGAGGCAATCTCATCTCCGATCTTAAGGAGCAAATTGTCCCTTTCTTCAATTGCTCTCATTACCCATGTTGCCTTTTCAAGCAGTGCTTCAAATTCCTCCTTCCTTTCCTTTTCAAGTGCGCTGAGCGCCTTCCTGTATGCATCGCTTATGACAAATTCTCTCCTGCATCCCTTATTGAGCAGAGCGACAAAACGATCCCCGTCCCTTTCTATGACCAAGTCAGGGATCTTTCTTTGCTCTTTTGGTTCTTTAAACATAAGCCCGGGGGAGGGATTGAGACACCCAATCCGTGACCTTAATTTCTTCAGGTATTCTTCGCTTACTCCGAACCTTTTTGATAGATCCTTTAATTTACCGGTGGAAAGGGCAGGCAAATAATCCTTGATAATCTTTTTTATCTTCGGGCTTAGGGACCCTTCTCTTTCAAGCTGGAGGATAAAACACTCGGAGAGGTCTCTTGCAGCAATGCCAGGAGGGTCAAGCGTCTGAATAATTTTTAACGTGGATTCAACATCTTTTAAGCATGTCCCTGTATGAGTTACGATTTCCTTGAGGTCTATCTTTAAGTATCCTTCTTCGTTGAGATTGTTCACGATGAAGGATGCAATGGTCTTTTTCTTTTCTCCTATTTCGAGCATATTTACCTGGTGCTCGAGGAAAGAGTAGATATCTTCCTCTTCAGAAAACTGATCAAAAATATAATCTTCGTAAGAGTATGTATTTGTTTCTTCTATAAATGGATTTATTCTGAAAAGGTCTTCTACGAATTTATTCAAGTTGACATTGTTGAGCTCAAAGATACGAGCCCTCAACGCAAGAAACGGCACAAATTTTAATTTTAAAGAAGCCTTCTGCTTATTCCTGTTCTCCATAAAGCCTCATAATCTTCTTTAATCTATAGTATATGGATTGTTTTGAATATTTTCCCTTTGTTTTCTCTGAAAGTGCGTTCAGGGATAGGTAGGGGTAGGAAAGGCGGAGCTCTGCAACTTCTCTTAAATCCTCCCTCATCTTTTCAAGGAGGCCATTCGCTTTTATCTTTTCAAGAATCTTTAACTGCTCGGTTGCTGAGGCAGTCTGTCTTTTCAGATTTGCAAATTCAAAGTTTGCCTCTCTGTTTGCAGTATTTGTCATCTCTTTTATTACTGCGTCTTCTTCGAGGGTAAGATATACCTCCACACTTCCCATCAGATGCAGAACTGCCTTGATGTTCTCTCTCCCCTTTACATAGATATGAGAATCTCCCGTAGAATACTTTATATCAAATTCTCTGATAATGCTGCTGACAAATTGTTGTTCAGGTTTCTTTTCAAATCTGAATTCAAGGTGGTAGTTAGGAGGGTTTGAGAGGATCCCGCACCCAAGAAAAACTCCACGTAAGAAACTCTTCTTTTCTTCAAGTGTCCTTCTCTTTACCCACTGCTTGATATCATCGAAATTGTATGAGTTTTTTATCCCTGTCATCTCGAGATAAAAAAGGTTGGTTTCTTTTAAGAGGATGTCTTCTTTACGAAATATATTAAGCCTGTTTGCCAGGGTTAATATCTTTCTCAGGACAAAGATCTCCCTTGAGCTAAAGACAAGCCCTCTGAAGCCTCTGGCAAAAGCAATTTTTCCATTGGCAATGATAAAACCGTAAAACTCGCTTTCAACATGGTCAAGGATTCTACTGAGTTCTCTTTTCAGGGTTATGTTTAAACTCTCTTCTGCGCGAGTTTCATTAATACCGAGGATATTTTTTCGGGATCGTGCCGTACGAGTTCACCTCTCTTAAGGATAAAATCACCTGTAATACATTTTATTCCCATTGCTTCTATCTTTTCAATGTCGGCAGTTACCGGGGTGGAGCCTGTTTCAAGATACCTTTTAAGGATATCTTCTCTCAGGGTTCCCGTATTAACGATTGCATAGTCAATCACTCCATCCCCCAGTATATTAACAATTTCCTGAACATGCTTGGAGGCTGTAAAGTCATCCGTCTCACCGGGCTCTGTCATAATATTTACGACAAAAGTCTTCTTTGCACTGCACCTTCTTATTGTATCTACAAAAGAAGGAAAGAGCAGTGGTGGGATTATGCTTGTGTAAAGGCTTCCCGGGCCTATAACAACCAGGTCTGCCCCGTTAATTCTTTCGAGTGCTTTTATATAAGGCTTTGCATAGTCAGGTTTTATAAATATCCTTTTTATTTTTCCCCTGTGGGCAGTAATTTCGGCTTCTCCTTCTATAAGGGTTCCGTCTTCAAACTCTGCACAGACTTTCACATCTTCTGTTGTAAAAGGCATCGTTTCTCCCTTTATATTTAACAATTTGCTGAGCTCGATTACTGCGTCTCCAAAGTCTCCTTCTATTCTTGTGAGCCCTGCAATAATAATGTTCCCGAGATTGTGTCCATCAAGGCAGGAGTTTGCTTCCCTGAATCTGAATGAGAGTATCTTTGCTGCCATGGAATTCTCCTCGGCAAGGGAAACAAGACAGTTCCTTATATCACCTGGTGGAGGGATCTTCATCTCTCTTCTTATTCTCCCGGAGCTTCCCCCACTGTCGGCAACTGTAATAATTGCGGAAACTTTTACAAACTGGTGCTTTGTTCCCTCGAGGATGGATGTGGTCCCTGTGCCTCCTCCTATTACAACGACTCTTCTTTTCAGGCTCTCCTTCCTCTTTTCAAATACAATCTTCATAATCTCCCTGTCGTTCTTTCCCTCGACAAAACATTGTGCAACAGATATCACAAGTTTTCTAATTCCGTAGATAATAAGGATCAGGGAGACGATAAGAAAAAGAACCCCAACAAGAGGAGGAATGACCCCTTCAAAGGAGATATTAAGATATGTGAGGTAGAAGAGCAACTTCCTAAGGACAGAAGTACCCGAATAACCTAAAGTATAATATGCAATAATGAAGGAGCTGTAAAAAAATAGGAGAAGCCCAATTATTACGATGACTATATACCTTTTAATCCTTATACCCGGGAGAAGCCACCTTAATTCTGATTCTTCAATTGGTTTCATTTTTCCAGATCCCTGTGCTCAAGGCTTACAGAATACCCTTTTTCATTGAGGAGCCCTGCGAGAACTTCGCCAATGACAACTGACCTGTGCTTTCCACCAGTACATCCGAGTGCAATGGTAAGGTAAGACTTCCCCTCTCTGATATACAAGGGAATAAGGAATAAAACCAGTTCTTCTAATCTTGTCAGAAATTCCTTTGTTTCCTCAAATTTCATTACGTATTCTTTTACTTCAGTATCTGTCCCATTTAAATCTGAGATATTTTCATCATAGAATGGGTTGGGGATGAACCTCACATCCATTATAAGGTCAGCAGAAATGGGAATACCGTACTTGTATCCAAATGTAACAACAGAAATCTTCATTGTCTTTTCTTCAGGGTAGGAAAGAAGGGAAACAATTGTCTGTTTGAGAGTTGCAAGTTTAAAATCAGATGTGTCTATAATGAAATCCGCTATCTCTTTTATGGGTTCAAGAATCTTCATTTCTTCTCTGATCTTCTCTTCGAGTTCGCCTTCATCAATAGGATGCTTCCTCCTTGTTTCAGAAAATCTTTTTACAAGGGATTCGTAGGAAGCCTCAAGAAATAAGACCTTGAGAGAGACTCTTTTATCATGCCTGAGGGTCTCAACAACTGCTGGCAGGTCCTGAAGGAATTCTCTGCTTCTTACATCTATAACGACACATATTTTGTTAATCTTTCCCTCAGTCTTTTCTGAAATCTTCAGGATATCAAAGATGAGATTTGGAGGAAGGTTGTCTATCGCAAAGTAGCCGAGGTCCTCCATAACACCGATGGTCTTTGTTTTCCCTGCCCCGCTGAGACCTGTGACAATCACAAAACTTATCTTCTCTTCCACATTTTTATTATAGTGTTTTTGTTAGATTTATAAAAAGGAGTATGCCTTACCTCCCACACCCTATCCGTTTTCATTTCTATTATTGGAAGCCCTCGGAAAAGTAATCTCCTTTTTAGTCGAGGAGGTGAGAGGACCCTCCTCGAAACTCCACCCAAAAAGATTACTACGAGATTGCCACGGCCGTGAAAGACAAATGCACGGCCTCGCAATGACAATAAAAATAAAAAGAGCGGCTCTCGCTTGACTTCGTCAAGGAAAGAAGTGCGCAATGACAAGAAAAAAACAAAAGAAGTGCCTTCGCCTGACTTTGTCAGGAAAAGGAGTGCGCAATAGCTCGAAATAAAAAGCCCTCTCGTAAGCCAGAAGATAATTGTTTGGTGCTTATATGTGCATATACTCTTGACATAACATTGTTTTTTAGGTATAATATAAAAAATTGGTTTTTTTGGGAAATTGGAGGTCAGGGATGAAAGGACAAAAAAATGCAGGTGAAGGGTACAGAAGGCTTACAAGAAGACAGGCACAGTTTCTTGAAGTCCTGGTACATATTTACAATGAAAAGGGGGTTCCCATTTCTTACAAAGAGGTCGCAGAGAACCTCGGGGTAAGTAAGTGGACTGCCTATGATATCATACAGGAGATTTACAGGAAAGGCTTTCTTGATATCGAGTACAAACTTGGCTCCGGTCCAGGACGCTCTGAGGTAAGGTATGTGCCAAAGGACTTTTCCCTTGGGGACATTATTGAAGGTGACAGGAATAGTGGCTTGGTTTCAATTAAAGGATTTATGAATGAGCAGCTTTCTAAAATTGAGGAAGGCGGGATTTCCAAGGCAATAAATTTTGTCGCAGGTAAAGTCAAGCAGGAAAAGAATCCTCTTCTTATTGTGCTTTATACAGTGAGTCTTTTTATTGTTTTTGCAAAAGTTTTTAGGATTGACACCGAATCAATGATTAATCTCAGGAATATTCTTTCTTCTGGTATTTCTCCGGATGTGATTCTTATGTTCCTTCTGGAATTGATGGTTTCAATTGTTGAGAAAGAAGAGAATCTTTTGAAATACCGTGTTGAGAAGCCTGTGCTTGATAATTTTAAGATCATTGAGAGACAGTTTAAAGAGAATCTGGGGCTTGTTTCTCCACGTACCCAGAAAAGAGTAATAACTTATTTACAAGCAATTGTTTAAGGAGGTGCATTTATGAGTATTGGATACAACGTGAAAAGGAGTGCTATCACAAAAACCCTTGACGGACTCATTTCTTACCTGCAGGCTGACCCTGAAAAAAGGTTGAACAAAGCGCTCAACACAATATACAGAGTCGGCAACACTTTTTCCTTTCTTCCCGTTTTTAAAGAGCAGATTAAGGGCATAAAATCTATTGCAGAAAAAGACCTTCCCGCTAAAAAGTTGATGATAAATCTTCTTAAGGAAACTGATCCAGAAGTCCTGCATAAGCTTGGACGGAATTTCGCCGTAAATAGTGGATGGGCTGGTGTGCCAATTCAGAGAGAGATCACAAAGAAAGAGGGAGTAAATGTTCCCTATTTCTTACTCATAGATCCGACTGAGAAGTGTAACTATCGCTGTAAAGGGTGCTGGGCAGGTTCATATACACCTGCAGAGCTTCCGTTCGAAACATTCGACAGAGTACTTAATGAGGCAAAGGAACTTGGTATCTACTTTATTGTTGTATCTGGAGGAGAGCCAACAGTATATCCGAAGCTTTTCGATATTTTTGAAAAACATAATGATATGGCATTTCTTATGTATACAAATGGCTCCCTTATCGATGAGAATTATGCCGATAGGCTTGCGAAAGTGGCAAATGTAATTTGCTGTTTTAGCATAGAGGGCTTTAAGGAAAAGACTGATGAAAGAAGAGGAGTAGGTGCCTGGGATAAAGCATTAAAAGCAATGGAGAATCTTAAAAAAGTCGGGGTTCCTTATGGATATTCTGTCACCGAAACTCGCTCTAATATTGAAGAAGTGCTTAGTGATGAATTTGTTGACTTTATGATAGATAAAGGTGCTAAGATTGCGTGGTACTTCCAGTATATACCTACAGGGAGAGATCCTGATGTAAGTATGATGCTAACGCCTGAGCAGAGGCTATACTCCTATCGCAGAATTAATGAGATTCGTACCACAAAGCCGCTCTTTGCTGTAGATTTCTGGAACGATGGGGCATATACGGGTGGATGCCTTGCGGGAGCTCGAAGGTATATCCACATTACGGCAGATGGTGGCATAGAACCCTGTGCGTTTATACATCTATCCCAGGGAAACATAAAGGATATGTCTCTAAAAGAGACACTAAGGCTACCATTCTTTACGGAGATTCAGAAAATTCAGCCTTATTCGGATAATCTACTGAGACCGTGTTTACTTGTGGATAATCCAGACATGTTCAGAAAAATCGGTGCACTACCTGGTGTAAGAAGCACAGATGGTACTCTTGAAAATATGGGCGGGGAGGTTGGTCAATACCTTGATAAACTATCTGCTGAGTGGGAAGAGGTTTCGAGGCCTGTCTTTGAGAAAAATTTCCCTGAGATTTCAAAAAGGATAAAAGAGTACAAGGAAAAGAAAGAAAAGATCCTTGCTGAGAGCGGTGGTAGTTTAGAGCAATTTTACGTAAGTAAAGACGTTGAACCGTAAAATTACAGGACAGAAGGGGGGCATTGAGAATTTCGAATACAGATTTTCTCAAATGCTCCTCTTTCTTATACCAACCCTTATAATTGTTATCTATTTTGTATTCCGGGAGACCGATCTGAGAGGTCTTATAGGGAAGATTAATGGTAAGAATCTTTTTTTCCTTGCTGTAACAATGTTTGTTATCTGGCTTCTGAATGCTCTGAGGTTCTTTCTTGTTGTGAGGTCTGCGAAGGGTAATATTTCTTTCTCAAAGGCCTTTGAGATTTCTATGGCATCGGTGTTTGCCTCAAATATAACTCCATTTTATTCGGGAGGAATTGCAACACAGGTTTATTTTCTGATGAAATTTGCGCAGACTATTGGAAGGTCAATGGCTATCAGCGTTATATATCTTATCCTTTCCCTATTTGTTACAGTGACATTTTCTCTTATCCTTGTACTTACGCCTCATGCATTTATTTCAGGAATTCGAAGTGGTTTTATATATGTACTTGCAAGTTTTGTACTTGTTCTTTCATTTGTTGCATTGTTCTTTATGAGGTATCCAAACAAGGCTAAGGGTGCAATCAATTTATTTTTCAAGGTATTTGTAAGAAGGCCCGCGGACCCGGTGAAGCTTGAAAAGGGTATAAATGAGTTTTCGGAAAGCCTGAGGCTTTTCTTCTCTCAGAATAAGCTCTTCATTGCCTTTACTATTCTTGTAGCGCTTCTTACGCAGCTTCTCTCTGTCTTTTTGACGCCATTGTCTCTTATGACGATAAACGTGGGGTTTCCCCTCAGGGAAGCAATGCTTGCTCACATTGCTGTGAGCTTTGTTATGAGCGTTGGTTTTACCCCAGGAGGGATTGGTTTAGTAGAGGGAGCCTATGCGGGGATGATGTATCCATTTGCCCCTGGCTCCATTGCTCAGCTTACGTTTTTATATAGGATTGTCTCATTTTATATTCCCACAATCGTGGGGGTGATATTTTTCTATAAGCTCCTCCGCGAGGAAAGGATAAGGACAGCTGTCTCATAGAGGCTTTTTAAGGCTTTTCTTTGCCTTTGACATTTTCAGGGCATTCGATTGGTATCCTATCGTAAGGTGTTTTTTTTGCGAGACTTTCTTTCTCTGGTAGGCATGTCACCCCAAGCCGTTTTAGCGAGGGGGGTTTGTCCACCTCTTCGAAATAAAGCAATCGCCTTTACCAATCGAGGAGGTGAGAAGGACCCTCCTCGAAGCTCCACCCGAAAAGATTACTACGAGATTGCCACGGTCGCAAAAAACAAATGCGCTCCCTCGCAATGACACGAAAAAGGAAAGGAGTGCGCAATGACGGCCCTTTTTGTCACTGCGAGGAACGAAACGAAGTGGAGTGACGAAGCAGTCTCGCCTTTTCCAATCGAGGAGGTGAAAAGGACCCTCCTCGATACTCCACCCAAAAGACATTAAAGACGAGATTGCTTCAACCGTAAAAGACACGGTTTCGCAATGACAAGAAAAAGGAAAGGATTGCGCAATGACAAGAAAAAATAGAAAGACGAGATTGCTTCGGTCGCAAAAAACGCTCCCGCTTGACTTCGTCAAGGAAAGGAGTGCGCAATGACAAGAAAAAGGAAAGAAGTGCGCAATAACTACTAAATTAAGAGTCTCTCAATAATTTCCTATTCTGTACGATATTTTTATTTTTTTAGGGGAAGACCATTATATTAATTGTAGTGTGGTATAATAGTTACGAAGGAGGTACGATTGGCAGATTTTATAATTGCTCATGATGTGGGGACATCTTCTGACAAGGCGGTGCTTGTCGATTTTGAGGGTCATGTTTGTGGCTCTTTTATAGAGCCGTATGAGGTTTATTATCGGGAAGCAAACTTTGCTGAACAGAATCCTGAGGATTGGTGGAATGCTGTTTGCAAAACAACAAGGGCACTTATTGAAGAAAAAGCCTTAAAGCCAGAGAGTATCAGGGCAATTACATTTTCAACACAATTACTGGGTATAGTTCCCATTAAAGGTGGAAAGCCATTGAGGAATGCAATTATCTGGCTTGATGCACGAGCAACAGAACAGGCAGCAAAGCTTATGAGAAAATTTGTTAGTGAAAGGTTATTTGCTGCACTTAGTGGGGCAGCTCTGACGGGGAAGGATGGTCTCCCAAAATTGATGTGGCTTAAGGAAAAGGAACCTGAAACATATGAAAATATGGAAACCTTTGTTGATACTAATGGCTATCTTCTGCTCAAGGCGACTGGTAATGTGGTGATGGAATTAAGCTGTGCGTCTGCATTCGGTATCGATATCAAGAAAAAGGAATGGATGAAGTGGCTATTTAAGTTTGCTGGCATTGACCCTGGTAAACTACCTCCAATCGGGAAATCTATACAGCCTGCAGGCTATCTTACCAGAGAGGCTGCAGTGGAACTTGGTCTTTTAGAGGGGACGCCAGTATTTCCTGGAGGGGGCGATGCTCCTTGTGCTGCAGTTGGAGTTGGAGCTGTCCTTGATGGAGAGGGTCACATATATCTTGGTACTTCAGGGTGGGTGGCTGTTACGACAGGCAAGGCTTATACTGGTAAGCATGGTGTTGTTGTTATTCATTCAGTTGATCCTGAGCATCCACTTCTATTTGCAGAAACCGAAACTGCAGGTTACTGTCTTAAATGGATTAAGGATGAGTTTTATAGAAGCGAAAGTGCAGATGCAACTATCGCAAATGTGTACGCACTGATGGATGAAGACGTTGAAAGAATTCCAGCTGGTTCTGATGGAATCCTCTTTACACCCTGGATGTATGGAGAAAGAGCTCCTGTGAATGATTGTTTGGTGCGTTCCTCTTTCTTTAATATTACGGCAAGTCACAGGAGAGAGCACCTTCTCAGGGCAGTCTATGAAGGCGTTTGTTACAACCTGAGGTGGATCATAGAAATTGTTGAAAAAGACTTTGGTTTTCCTTTAAAAACTCTGAAAGTTTTAGGAGGTGGTGCAAGGGGAGACGTATGGATGCAGATACTCGCTGATGTAACGGGTCGTAATGTGGAAACTGTTGAATCTCCTCAGGAGAGGGGGGCAGTTGGAGCTGCATTCTGTGCATTAATTGGGTTGGGTGTTTACAGGGATTTTTCTGAGATTAAAAGTGTGATAAAGGTTAAGAATCAATTTACATCTTCTCCTCAAAACAGAGAAGTTTATAATTTTATGTACAGGAATTATAAAAGTATCTACAAGAACACAAAAAATATCTGTCATGAAATAAATAAGGAAAGGAGAATAACATGAAGGAAGAATTGATGTTTCCCGTCGCATTGCAGGATGGGATTGACTTCGATGATTATATCATCGCAACTTATTTTGTCTCATTTCCAAAGGAAGTCCCGGTTTATCAACTTGCCCCTGCACTTGCTGTTGAGCAGAGCACTGGTACTTGGGTACCCGTTCCTGGTGAGACCCTTGAGGTAAAAAGTAAGCATCTTGCTCGTGTCATAGGTATTTACGAGGCACCTGATTTTGAGTTCGAGGTCCCAAGGGAGGTGGAAAACAGAAATTATATCATTCAAGTTGCCTACCCAGAGATAAATATTGATAGGCAAATACCGATGCTTTTAACAACAGTTGTAGGAAATATTTCAATGGGTGGGAGGATAAAGCTTCTTGACCTTAGATTTCCTAAAAAGTATGTGGATGGGTTTAAAGGGCCAAAGTTTGGAATAGAAGGAATAAGAAAACTCCTTAATGTTTACGATAGGCCTCTTCTTAATAATATGATAAAGCCCTGTACAGGATACCCTGTTGAGGTTGGTGCAGAGTTATTCAGAGCAGCGGCTCTCGGGGGATGTGATATCATTAAAGACGACGAGCTCATTGCAGATGCCCCATTTAATAGAGTTGCAGACAGGGTAAAAAGATATATGGAGATCGAAAAGGAGGTATATGAGCAGAAGGGAGAGCATACGCTTTATACTGTGAATATTACAGATGAAGTCCCAAAGATTTTTGAAAATGCAAAGAGAGCAATCGAAAATGGCGCAAATGCACTTATGGTAAATTACCTTGCAGTCGGTTTTACCGTGATGCGGGCACTTGCAGAGGATCCTGACATCAATGTACCCATCCTGGGGCATATGGATGTCACAGGGGCAATGTATATGTCCCCTTATCATGGAGTAAGCTCACATCTTCTTCTTGGAAAGCTTCCCAGACTTGCTGGGGCTGATATTGTGGTAATCCCTGCTCCTTATGGTAAGGCATCTGTACTTAAAGAAAAATTTATCAATAACGCAAATAATTTGAGATTTTCATTCTATCATATAAAGCCTGTATTTCCAATGCCTTCTGGTGGGATTACTCCCTCAATGGTACCCAGCACTATTAAGGATCTTGGAAAGGATATTGTTATAGGTTCGGGGGGTGGTATTCATGCTCACCCCGAGGGGCCCATTGCAGGAGCCAAAGCATTCAGGCAGGCAATAGAAGCGACAATGAAGGGCATTCCGTTAAGCGAAGCAAAGAATACCTACAGGGAGCTTGCGATTGCACTTGAAAAATGGAGCGACCCATTCGGTAAGGGTATTGGTATTTAAAGGAGGATATTATGAAAATAACATTACTTGGTGGATGCGGTGCAGTGGGAAGTGTTGCAGCTGCAACATTAGTAAAAAGCAATTTATTTGATGAAATCTTTATTGCAGATTGGGATGAGGAAAGAGGGATAAAGGTAGTGGAGGGTTTAAAAAGTGATAAAGTAAAGTTCTGTCAGTTTGACGCAAATTCCTGTGAGAGCCTGAGGGATTTTATAAAAGGGTCGCGGGTAGTTCTTAACGCCATTGGCCCTTTCTATAGATATGGGGCAAACATACTCAGGACAGTTCTGGAAGAGGGCATTTCTTATGTGGATGTTTGTGACGATTTTGATGCAACGGAAAAGGAGCTCGAACTTAACCCCCTTGCAAGGGAAAAGAATGTTACTGCCCTTATTGGGATGGGGAGTTCCCCGGGTCTTGCAAATGTTCTTGTAAAATTTACAGCTCAGTATCTTTTAGATAGGGTTGATGTAGTGGATATCTATCACGCCCACGGAGGAGAGGCATACGAGGGGCCTGCAGTGGTAAAACATAGGATTCATTCCATGTCAATTGATATACCGGTCTTTCTTGATGGGGAGTTTAAAAAGGTTAAGTTGTTTGAAGAAAGTGGAAGAGCGCTCGAAGAAGTTTCAGAATTTAAAGGCGTTGGTGAATTTAGCGTTTATGCCTACCCACATCCGGAAACAATCACACTGCCAGGATATTTAAAGGGAGTGAAGAGAGTCACAAACCTTGGCCTTGTACTGCCCCCTGCTTATGCGGAGCTTATTAAGGGTATGGTAAGGTTGGGAATTACAGGAGAGCAACCCATCGAACTTATTAATGGAATGAGCCTTGCTCCAATTGACTTTGCAGTATCATTTATCCTGCACGAAAGGGAAAGACTGGTTAATGAGTTTGGTTTAACTGAACCGGTGGGTTGCCTTAAGATTGTTGTAAAAGGCGTTAAAGATGGTGGAAATGAAGAATATATATTCTCCCTTACTTCAAAAGGCAAGGGAATGGGTGAGGGGACGGGAATTCCTCTTGCACTGGGTGGCATCCTTATGGCCACGGATAAGATTAAGGAAAAAGGAGTCCTGCCTCCCGAAGGGTGTGTAGAACCCCTCGATATCTTGAAGCTACTTCCAGAGGCTCTGGGTGCTGGAAAAGGAATGCCTCTCTATCTTGAGCATATTGATAGGAATGGCGTGAAGGAGGAGATGGATCCTCTTCAGATACTTTCAAGATTCGGGCTTATGTAATTTGCCGTCGGGGGCAAAGAGGGATGTAATTCTGGGAATTCGTTAAGTAACTAAGGATATGAGAGAATTTGAAGGTTATTTTTATAGTCATCCACTCGTTTAAAAGAGGAGAGGGTAACAGGCTTTATTGGCCGAGATACTCAAGCAAAAATCTTCTGAATTGTTCTTTAGAGTAGTTCTTGTTCCTTTTGGAAATCTCTATCCTTGAAACTGCAAATGGGTCTGAACGTGGTTTTATATGATATTCCTTCCACAGAGTAAACCCCATTTTAAAGCCATAGTTAGAGAGTATTTTCCTTAATTTGGCATCGTCTGTCCCTTTGCCCTGCGGATATGTAAAGGCGTAACTCTTAATGTGTTCTTCATCAAAAAACTCTCTCGACCTCTGAATATCTTCTTCTATGTTCAGGTATTGCTTCTTTTCCAGGGCGTTCCTGAAGTTATTGTGAAGAGTGTGGGTATGAGATGCAAACTGGATAAGCCCGTCCTTTTCAATCTCTTTAATCTGTCCCTTACTGAGTGCCCAGGAAGCATCAATATAGCCTGTCATAATGGAGAGTACACCCCTAAATTTATACTTTTTTATCAAATGGTAGACCTCCTCAAAGGTATTATAACCATCGTCAAAAGTGAGCAAGACCGCCCTTTCAGGGATTTTCATTCCGCATTTTACGTAATAATAAACCATATCCACACTTACAGGCATAAATTGAAGTTTCGTTAAAATTGAAAGCTCGTCCTCGAAATCACTTACCTTTATAGAATACGGTGTCTTAAAATCAGAACCATCCTTATAGAATGAATGGTACATAGGGATGAACAATATCTCCCCTCCATTTGAAAAAAGGCTTGAATAGAAATCTGAAACTTCACCCTTTTGGGTTTCATTAATGCTCAGGGAAAGCAATCTTCCGCAATCGTAGGCTGCGTGCTCAAAGTAGTAAATACTGAGAGGCTCACTTTTTACCTGTAAAGATTGGGTACGTGAGCTTGCGGAGGTCGGGATAAGAAGGAACACAAGAACAAAGAGAAGTATTTTTCTCATATTCTATTTTATAGAAAGGCCAAGAAAACAAAAGTTTTTTAGGTAATCTTTTTGGTATCTTTAAGAGTTTTCTAAACCAGATTTAACCATTGTTATATTCGTGTTTTATCTAATTTGTTCTTATCCGAATTGTAGAAATATTTCTCGTCTGATATTATAGATGCAAGGGACATCTAAAAATGAATTACTGTCTAATTTTAATTATTTTCCTCTTTTCTCAATCTTCTTTTCGATATCTAATCTATCTCCTATATCCTTTGTTTTACCTTAAGACTTACAAGGATTTTATTCTCAGATTCTTTTTTGCAAATCGCAGTGGGTTTTTCTTACATTTTTATTATTTCTTATTCTCTGTCTTTGAGGTAACCTTAGCCATCCTGTTTACCCATTTAATAAGTAGGAATACTACAAATGCTACAATGAGAAAGTCAATAATTGAGGAGAGCAGGTTTCCGTAGAAAACCCCTTTCCAGGAAAGCTCTGCAATCTTTTCGATGCTGAGAGCATTCAGTACAGGATTGAGTATAAGCGGTGTAATAAAGTCATTAACAAGGCTCGATGCAAGCTGGTTGAGTTTGCCTCCAATAATTATTGCAATCGCAAGGCCGATAACATTATACTGCTTCAAAAACTCAGTAAACTCTTTTAGCATTCTTTCCTCCTATAGTAGTTTTTACTTAATTATATCTTTTTGTGTTATAAAAAATGAAATTCTCATTGACGTTTTTATGGAAGATGCACAGGCAGAAGTTTTAGTTCTTAAAGATCGAAGCTCCTGTGGGGAAGAGCACTCATAAACGAACCACTTCTTTTAAGGATAACCAGGGGATAAGTGAGTATGCTCTACCTTGCAAGGCATTTTATGTGTTATTTTTTAAACTGGTTTTATGGTAAAATTGTTATAAAAATTTAATAAGGAGCGTTCTATGAGTAAAGATGAAATACCTTCCCACCATGGCGTGGAGGATGGTAGCAAAAAGACATATCCCAATGAGACATTGAGGGTTCTCTGTGAGCGTGGAAGTGTAAGAAATTTTTCCGAAAGGGAAATTCCCGAAGATGTGATGAGCCTTATTCTTGATGCAGGCGTTCATGCTCCTACAGGGGGAAACCTTCAGCCTTATTCAATTATTAAAATCCAGGATAGAGAAACAAAAGGTGAACTTGCGAGACTTTGTGAACAAAATTTCATTGAAAAGGCACCCGTTGATTTATTATTCTGTATTGACTGGCATCGTATTAAAAGATGGGCAGAGCTTGAAGTTGCTCCATTTACTGCGACAAGCTCCTTCAGGCATTTCTGGATATCTTTTCAGGACACTGTCATTGCGGCTCAAAATATTGTTGTTGCTGCGGACGCTCTTGGTCTTGGCTCTGTTTATGTGGGGACGGTAATTGACTTTGTTTCAGAAATTCGAGAGATGTTTAACCTTCCTGGGGGTGTTTTTCCTGTTGTTTTGCTCTGCGTGGGCTATCCTGCCTCAAAACCTCTCCCAAGAAAGAAGCTTGGCATGGATATGATTGTTCACAATGAGAAGTATGAAGAAAGAACAGATAAGGAGCTTTTACAGGCTTTTAATGAAAAGTATTCAGGTATAAAGATACCCATTACGAAAGAAAGACTCGATTTGTTATCACAGGTGTGTAAAGATGTAGCAGGAGAGGATTTTGCAGAAAGGTGTATTGCCCGCGTTGAACAAAATGGTTATATAAATGCAGTCCAGAGATATTTTGGGCTCCATTACATTGCAAACAGAATGCCAGAAAATAATGAGGATTTTCTAAAGCTTATGGAAGAAGCAGGTTTTCAATGGTTTAAAAAATTTGAAGGGAGGTAACCATGTTGAGAGAATTAGTTTTAAAAAACAGGAGTTACAGAAGATTTTATCAAGATTTCAGGGTAGATTGCGATACCTTAAAGGAGCTTGTTGACCTGGCCAGGCTTTGTCCTTCTGCTACAAATAAGCAACCCTTGCGTTATATTCTTTCGTGCTCGCCAGAAAAGAACGACCTTATTTTTCCCACTCTTTCGTGGGCGGCATATCTTACGAATTGGAAGGGGCCTTCGGAGGGAGAACGTCCTTCGGCGTATATTGTCTTGCTGGCTGATAAGGAACTTTCCCAGAATTTTAACTGGGATGCAGGTATTGCCTCACAAACTATTATGCTTGGTGCAGTAGAGAAGGGGCTTGGTGGTTGTATAATTGCCACAGTAAATAAGCCCAATTTAAGGAATTCCCTTCATATACCTGAAAAATATGAAATTGTATTTGTCCTTGCGATTGGTAAGCCAAAAGAAAAGGTTGTAATTGAACCAGTATCAGAAAGTGGGGATACCAGGTATTATAGGGATGAAAATGAGACTCATCATGTGCCGAAACGTTCTCTTGAGGAAGTAATACTTGACTTATAAGAGATTGTGAGAGTTAATATTAGAGGAGTTTTACCAGGCGACAGAGACGAAATCATTCGAATATCCTCCAGAATCTGGGAAGGAGAAGATTATATACCTTTTGTATTTGATGAATGGGCCAGAGATGATAATTCCTTTTTTGCATGTGCAGAGATTGATGGTCACATTGCAGGTTTCGGTAGATATGTGAGGATTGCAAATGGTTATGCCTGGCTTGAAGGACTTCGTGTGGACCCTGTTTATCAGGGATATGGTATTGGTAAGGCATTAACAAATTTCTTTATAGAGCTTGGGATGAAAGAATGTGTAAAAAGCCTGGCCCTTTCAACATACATTGATAACAGGGCAAGCATTCATATTATTGAAAAGAAGGGTTTTGTTAAGGTTGCGGAATTTGTATATTGCAAAGCAGAGAGGAATTATAGGTTCTTTGAAAAAGAACAGATTCATTTCATTGAAAACATTGATGCTTGTATCTTGCATACCTTCATAAAAAATTCCTCTTTTATTACATCATCAGGGAGTTATTTTCCTTATGGATGGAGGTTTATCAATACAAAGTTTGATTTAAAGCCGATTCTTGAAAAAACAAATTTTGCTTTAGGGTATAGTAAGAATCGTGAAATAACAGGAGTTGCCTGTGGGGGAGAGGTTATTAAAAATAGTGGAATCTTAGACATTTTCTTTATTGATGGGACAGAGGAGGCTGTTTTAAACCTTGCAAAAGGTGTTTTAAATTTTCTGGAAAAGTATCACACAATTGAATTTATGATACCAGTTTTAGATGGTCAACCTATTGAAGCTATTAATGTGCTAAAACAATTAAAAGTTGAGAATTATAATAACTATGCTCCTGACGTGTTTGTTTATGAAAAATCCTTGCTTACTTGAGAGTAAAAAGATGCTTTTAGCGGAAACCCATGTAAAAATATCTTTTGTAATAGAGCATCCTATGGTTGTGCCATACTTTTTGGTGATGAATTCTCTTATTTCATTAATTGTTATGACATAGCCATCTGGTATTTTTTTCATAATGGAATTGACGACCTTGGGGAGGAATTGCCACCGTATCTTCTCCCTGTCTTTTACTCATTTTTTCTGTTATTGGCTCAATCCTTGGAAGCCTATTGAGCCTTCGAGTTTTTCCTTCTATTTCTTTCTCTTTATAATGATCTCCTCTTATGAAATTATTGTGTTTGAGAGCATTTTGTGTACCTTTCAGAAGACTTGTATTATAAGATACAACAGTATTTTCATTGGGGATTAATTTAAGCAAGCCATTAGATATTTGTTCAAAGGTTTCGAGCATCTTCATGCCGCACTTTACGTTGAAGTTTAATAATTGTAATCTCAGGTGGGGAAAGAAACCTTACCCTTAGGTGGCTTGAGCCAATCCCTCTGTTTACATAAAGGTATATGCCAAAGATTTTGTAAAGGCCGGATAGGAATTTCTCCCCAAAAATTGACGGTACATAAAGGGCCTTCCTTAAAAGGGGAATGAGTACCTGCCCTCCATGAGTATGGCCAGTAAGAATTAGGCTGGGATTGAAGTTTGTCGCCTTATAGAAAACATCGGGAGAGTGTGATAGGAGTATCACAAATATATCCTCGGGGACGTTTCGAAATGTTTCATGAAGGTTGTCTAAATTAAGGTATGGATCGTCGACACCTGCTATGATAATTTTTTCGTCTTCCCTTTCAATAGTCTTTGACTCATTTATAAGTAGCTTTATACCAGTAGAATTTATAAATTCGGCAAATTTCTGGGAGTCTTTTACCTTATGATCCCAGTTTCCTAAAACAGCAAACACATTATTTGAATGCTTTACAACCTCTTTCAGGATGTGTTCGAGGTTAGTTATTGCTCCATGACCTAAAAAATCTCCTGTTATAACGGTGATATCTGGCTTTTCTTCATGAAGGACATCGATCACTTTACTGAGTACTCTCGAAGGTCTGGAATAGTGGATATCAGATATATGTGCTATCTTGAGTCCTTCAAACTTATCAGGCAGCGTCTTAAAATCAAGTGCGAAGTACTCTTTTTTAAGAAGATTGGGCTCGATAAAAACTCCATATATAACAATAGAAATTGCTATTGTAAGGATGATAAGCCAGGGCATTTGTTTATCGCCTTACTCAATTTCCTTTCTTCTTACCCACCTTGTACCTTCAGGGGTAATGAGGAGTACATCAATTGGGCCTCCTACAGTTTTTGGACGTGCCTGAAAACGCATTGTATCAATTGTTGTTTTAATTGCATATGTTGCAAAATCGATTGCATCCTGAAGAGGCATTGCATCCCATATTACTGGCGGCTTTTGCATTTCTCTCGCCTGTCCCTGGGCATCCCTCATAAGCACGGGCTGAAGAATCTCTGCAATGACATCTCCTTCGCCTCCCCAGCTTGTTCCGTAAAGGATCTGGTTATTTTGCTTGTTAAAGTTCAGTCTTTTTAGCTCCGCTCTTTTGATATTACAGTGAAAAACAAAAGGCATACTTACTTTGTCTTTCTTTTTGTACCCTGCAATATGGAAAGATGTATCAGCATTTGGAAAATTTCTTTTGAAGAAATTCAAGAGTTTTTCTGCAACCATTTCTACATCATCTTGTTCTGTAAGAGATTCTTCCTCAAATGTTTTAATATGAAAATCGGTAGGCATCCTTCCCAGGAGAGATTCCCCGAAGGTGCTTATTCCAACGGCCTGTCTTGATAAAAGAAAGGTCTTGTAAATATAGTCAGAGCTAACAATGGGGATTGGAGTTGCTGTCGGCTCATCTGCTCGCTGAAGAGAAACTGTTTGTCTGCTGTCCGATGCCATCACAATCCCTGATGGCACATAAACTGTTATAACAAACGACATATTCACCTCCCTAATTTATTTCAGGATATTATAACATGGGGAGGGAATTTATCAATCCAAGTCTGGAGTAAACCTTATAAATTCAAAAATCCTTGTATTTGCGGTACCTCTATAGAATGGAAAGAATACTGTATCTCCTTCAACATAGGGGAGGTATACTTCATATTCGTTTGTCTTCTGAAATTGACTTATACTTTCTTGATCTATCTCTTCCTCCCCGTGAAACATCTTAAAGGATTGTCTCCCCTCTTTATTACGATAGGAGATGATTATAAAGTCATTACCAGGGGTAATCTGCTCCACTGCGCCTTCGATTGCACATAATACCTTTGAAGTTCTTGAAATTGTATCATAAGATGATACTGTAAACTGATCTTTGAATTGTATCGTATAGATAAGTGTATCTCTTTCCTCTATATAGCAAAGGGAAGATACTCCTCCATCCTGTGGAATCTCAGGAGAAACAAGCCTGTCGGTAGTTTCCTTTCCATTCACTCCTTTGGTGGTTATAAGAAGGATCGCATTATCCTTGGGAGTGTAAATGACCTGTTTTGAGGTGTCTCTTTTTATATCTTTTATAATAGAGGAGGTTCTGTCAACTAAAAAATTGCATGTGAGTTTTTCGAAGTATGCACTGGCATTATAAGAGAAAAAGACTTCTGCCTTCACAATATAATTGTTTCCGCTTCTTTCTACACTGATAATCCTGAACCCTGTGGGGTGAGGATTTGACAGTGAAAAGCCAGACATAATATCTGCACTATCCACAAATGCTCTTGAGAAGTCATCGTTTCTTGTAAGAATCCCTCTCATAAATAGGCTTACAATATATTCGGGTGTATTTTCTTCTCTTCCAAGACTGATTTGGAGTAAAGTGAAAGTAGAAGAGTCTCTCCCCTGAATTGAGTCGCATTTTTCCACGATAAGCGTAAGGTCGTCTTTGAAAATAAGGGAGTAATAAGTCGAACTTTTTGATGAAAGAAGTACCTTTAAGCTCCCGTTCTTTAGATTCATAATGGAGACACTCTCCTCTTCTCCCTCATGTTGAGGCCAACTCACAAAGGCCAATAATTCTCCGCCGTAAGATGTAGCAATGCTTCTAATATTGCCTGTTATAACCTGATCAGTTATCCCGCTTCTCATATTGTATCTAAAGATCCCTTTATTCTCCACGCTATAGAATATGTATCTCCCATCAGAGGAAACCGCAGGGTAACCTCCTTCGTCTGATATGCTTACGACGCTTTCATCTTCGATATTAAGGATAGATATGCCGTTCCAATATGAAACAACAAGCTTGTCATTTTCAACCTTTGTTAAACCTCTGGAGAAAACAATGTGCCTTGCATCAGGAAAGAAAGCAACTGATGATGGGAATACTTCCGAAGATTCGAATTCATAAAGCGTTCCTTCTGTTTTTGTCTTGAGTTCTATAAAATTTATGCAGGGTTTGTCTCTATTCCAGCCTAAATATGCAATCTTATCCTTGCCATTGAATACGGCTCCCGGGAAATGCCCCTTTACAATCTCAGTTTCAACTCCATCCTTAAGAAGAAATATACCTTTTGTCTTGCAAAGAAGCAATCCTCCTTTATATTCTCCAAGGTAAGCAATGCTTTCTGGTTCTTCACTTATAAGGTCTATTTCAACAAGGTGTGTCATGTCTTTTGCACAGAAAACAGGAGAGCTCATCCTCAAGGGTATTAAAACAACAAGGAAGATTGCAAACGCTGTAGCTAAATAGATAATCCCTCTTTTTGTCTTCTCTCTCCTTCTCATTTTTTCTCTTAATGTTTCTTTTAATGCTTTATCTACATAGAGCTCTTCTCCCATTTTTTTAAGAACTCTTTCAATATCCATTATTTACCTCCTCCCGTAATCTTTCAAGGATCTTATAAATCCTTGACTGCACGGTTTTTTCATTGGCATTAAGGATGAGACCAATTTCTCTGAATGTAAGGCCTGAAAAATATTTGAGGGTTATAATCTCTTTTTCTTCGTCGGAGAGCTTCTGAATGGCTGATGAAAGAAGTTCCTCTTCTTCATCCTCCCATGTCAAATCTGTTATAGGGTCGTTCTCAAGGTGTTCGATCTTCTTGACCTTATTAAAATAGTCCATCATGCAATTTCTTGCAATTGCAAAGAGCAGTGCCTTGAGTCTCCCTTTGTCTTTTATATGGCTGTATCTGGTGAGTACCTTTAGAAATGTTGTACTTATAATATCTTCTGAGATATCCTTTTGTCCGGTTCTTGAGAACACATATTTATAGACAGAATCGAATGTTTCTTCATAAACCTCTTCGAAAATACTCATCCATTGCCTCCTATATATAAGACTCTCTGAGAGGGCAAATTACTGAAATTTTTTTCATCATAATTTTGTTAAATAGTTAATCTGTTCTTTTGTTAGCCTGTCAATCTTGATTTTATATGCAGAGAGAAATTTTTCTGCAATATTTTTATCGAGATCTTCCGGTACCTCGTAGACTTGTGCCTTGAGGTTTTTGCTATTTTTCAGAAGATACTCAACTGAGAGTGCCTGTACTGCAAACGAGAGATCCATAATCTCAATCGGATGCCCGTCTGCACAGGCAAGGTTTACAAGACGACCCTCTCCAAGTACATAGAGCCTTCTGCCATCTCTGAGGACGTACTCTGTGATATTTTTTCTAACCTCTCTAAAGCCTTTTGCAATTTTCTTTAGGTCCTTCATCTTAACCTCTACATCAAAGTGTCCTGCATTTGCGAGGATTGCTCCATCTTTCATACGTTCAAAGTATCTTGCGTCAATGACATCTGTGTTGCCTGTTGCTGTCACGAATATGTCCCCTAATTTTGCTGCCTCTTTCATTCTCATAATTTCAAACCCATCCATGTATGCTTCCATTGCTTTTATCGGGTCTACTTCCGTTACAATTACTCTTGCTCCAAATCCTTTCGCACGCATTGCAATACCCTTTCCTACCCATCCATAACCTGCAACTACGACGTTTTTTCCCGCAATGTTGACATTCGTAGTTCTTATGATACCATCCCATGCAGATTGCCCTGTGCCGTATCTATTGTCAAAGAGGTGCTTACACTTTGCATTGTTCACTGCAATCACTGGAAAGCTCAATAATTTTTTCTTCTCAAGCAATCTATCTCTTTCCACTCCTGTTGTTGTCTCCTCGCACGCCCCAATCACATTTCTTATAACATCACCTCTTTCTGTATGCAAAAGGTTGACGAGGTCCCCCCCGTCGTCTATGATGATGTGGGGTTTTATATCAAGAACCCTGTTACAATTTTTTATGTACTCCTTATCGGAGATGCCTCTTCTTGCAAAAACCTTTATACCGAATTCTTTAAGCGCATCTGCTACATCATCCTGTGTTGTAAGCGGATTCGAGCTTGTTATTGCAACCTCTGCGCCTCCATTTGATAGAGCGATTGCAAGGTTTGCAGTTTTTGCCTCAAGATGTAGTGCAATGCTTATTCTTGTATCTTTCAGCAACCGTTTTTCTCTAAACTCTTTTTCAATGTTGTTCAAAAGCGGCATATGCTCCTTTGCCCAATCGATTTTTAATTTTCCTTCCATTTTTTTCTCCTTATAAGTGTTATATCATTGCAAATCACAAGGAATTGAAATAAAAGATAAAACTCTTTAGTGAGCTCTGAGATATATTCCTTTTCTACCAGCTTATCCCGTTCTGTATCTTTGCAGCTTTTACTGTATTTTTCAAAAGCATCAGAGTTGTAAGAATCCCGATTCCACCGGGGACTGGGGTAATCCACCCTGCTACATCTTTTACATCCTCAAAGTCTACGTCTCCAACAATTCTTCCTTCCACTTTGTTAATACCCACGTCTATAACAACTGCCCCTCTTTTTACATAACTTCTGGTTATCATCTGGGGCCTTCCAGTTGAGACAACAAGGATATCTGCCATTTGTGCAATGCTTTGTAGATTTTTTGTATGAGAGTGGCAGACGGTGATTGTTGCATTTTCCTGCATGAGGAGCAAGGCTGTTGGCTTTCCCACGATGTTACTCCTCCCGATGATAACTGCAAACTTCCCCTCTATCACAGGAGAGACATTTTTTATTGTTTCAAGGATACTCTGTGCGGTTGCAGGGATAAATCTTGCATTTCCTTCCAGAAGTCTGCCAATGTTTATGGGATGAAAACAATCAATGTCCTTTTCAGGGCTAATTGCTTCAATAATTGCATCTCTATCGATGTGTTGGGGAAGGGGGAGCTCCACCATAATCCCATTTATATCTTTTCTTTCGTTGAGTTTCTTTATTGTGGAAAGAAGTTCTTGCTGGGGTGTCTCAGATGGAAGGTTGTGATATTCAAGGTAAATACCAGAATTCTGTGCCTCCCTTGCAATACTCTTTGCATAGCTTGTACTTGCTTTGTCCTCCCCTATTTGAATAAGGGCCATAGAAGGGCTAATCAATCTCTCTTTCAAACTTTGAACCTGTTTAACCAGGGCCTCTTCCACCTTCTGGGCAATCTCTTTTCCATTTATTATCATTGATTCCTCCTTTTCTATTATACATATAACTACGGTATTTAAGTAAAAATCTGTATAATGTTTTAATGGAATTTGCTGGGGAAGTTTTAGTTGTAAGAGAGGGCTTTATTGCTGCCGAGGGAGAGGTTGATGCTCTGCCTTCCCTTGGTTCCCTCGTTAAAACTCGGGGGGATCCTTGTTTTCTTTTTCTTGTTGTAGACCATTATGTGGAAAGTAAGATTCCCGGGAGAGTACCTGCATCCTATGGTTTATCTATGGAGGAACTTAAGAAGTTACATCCCCATGTTTTCTACCTTCAAAGGTGGATGTTCCAGGTAGTGCTCCTGGGGGAATCATTACATGAAAGTCTGCTTTATCCAGAAAAGATTCCTCCTGTGCACTCACTGTTGTACGAAGTCGAAGATAAGGAATTTCGTCTTATTTTAAAAAAGGATAATTTTATTGACCTTCTTTTTAGTATTGATGAGAAGCTTCTTCCCCGCAGAAATGAATTGATCTTAAAGCTTCTCAAGAATTATATTCAGAGCCTCCCTCTTTTAGAGAGAAATGAGGAACTTGAAAGAATTTTAAGAAGACTTTCCCTGTTTCTCAGGGGGGATTACCATTCCTTGAAAATGATGATGGATATACTGGAGGCCTCAATTGAATAATCAGGATTCAATCGGGTTCTTGAAGGGTGGTTCTATAGGAGAGGGATTTACAATAAGACTTCTCAGTGACGTTAAGCTTGAGGAGGTAAGGTTAGGGGACTTTGTAGTGGTTCAGGGAAAGATTTATAGATTCTTTGGTATTGTTGATGATCTTAAACTCTTATCCTACAATGAAGATGTGTTTTTTGACCCCCCTGATACCCCACTCAAAGAGTTTGCAATAAAGGGTAATATTACATTTTCTGAAGCATCTGTCTCCTCTTATCTTATGGTAGATAGTGGAGGCCATCTGTTCTCTATTAAAACAATGCCGGAGCATTTTTCTTGCGTCAGGAAGGCAACGCAAGAGGACCTTGAGCTTGTCTTCGGCAAGAATGTGAAAAAGCCCTTCTTTGTGGGGATGCCTTTAACAATGGACGAACATATTTATCTTGACCTTGACAAACTTTGCATGAGGAACAATGCTATCTTCGGTATTACTGGTTCAGGTAAGACGGTTCTTGCAAAGATCATCTTTGCTGGCATCATAAAGGAAAATGTCTCCTCTCTTCTTATCTTTGATATGCATAATGAATACGGCAGAAATTCTCGGGGAGAGGAGGGTGTAACACCTGCTCTTAAGACGTTTTTCCCTGAGAGAGTCAAGGTTTTTGATGTCTCCGTGGAAAACAGGGATGCAGACCAATACGTGACGATTCCTTTAAAATACATTGAGCCAGAGGACCTTTCTCTCTTATCAACAATCCTTTCCTATTCGGAGAGATCTGAGGAAACCGCTCTTATTGTGGGGAGGATAAAGGGAAGAGAATGGCTCAAATATCTTTTTTCTCTTCAGGATGCAGGGGAGGAGAAGCGCCAGGAAGAAGCACAGATCCTTGGAGTAAATCCTAATTCTCTTTCTGCTCTTGTAAGGCATACTCAGAGGTTGAGAAGGCTCCGATTTCTTGAGGATACAGAGGAAGAAAGCAGTATTGACATGATGCTTAATTGCCTTAAGAGCGGTGTTTCTGTAGTCGTTCAGTTTTCAGGAATGTATTATAATGATCCTCTTTGCTACTTCCTTGTTTCAAATGTCATATCAAGAAGGATTCATAGAAGATACGAGGATCTTGAGGAGGAGGAAAGGGAGAAGAGAAGGATTGTAATCGTTGTTGAAGAAGCGCACAAGTTCCTTTCCACGGAATCAAAAGAAGGAAACATCTTTGGTATTATTGCAAGGGAAATGAGAAAGTTTAATGTAACGCTTTTTATTATAGATCAAAGGCCCAGTGAAATTGACCCTGATGTCCTCTCTCAGGTGGGGACGAGATTTACACTTCAGCTGCTTGACGAGAAGGATATCGATGCTGTCTTTCAGGGAGTAAGTGGGGGAGCAAGGTTAAGGAAGATATTGAGAAGTATTGAGCATAGGGAGGCACTCCTTTTTGGTTATGCCCTTCCCATGCCTGTTGCAATAAAGGTAAGGGAATTTGGAGAGGAGCTCTTTTCCGAAATGCAAAAGCCTTCCAAAGGGAGTTCTCCCATAGATGATCTATACGGTTAAGGAGGAAATGTGTTTCCCATATTGATAAGGATTGGTGAATTTACAATAAGGACGTACGGGGCGATTGTTGCAATTGCAGTGATTACAGGCATCTTTATTTCTATGCACTATGCGACAAAATATAAAGGAATTGATGAGGATACCTTTATTAATATGGCTATCTGGCTTATTGTGGGGGGAATCCTGGGGGCAAGAATTTTCTGGATATTCACCTCACCCTGGGTTGATTATTATCTACAGAATCCATGGCACATTGTTGCTATCTGGGAGGGTGGTCTCTCCTTTGAAGGAATGCTTGGAGGTGGTATCATTGCCTCAGCCATTGTAACAAGGAGGTACAAGACCTCATTCTTTAAACTGCTTGATAGCGCCGCTCCTGGTGTGGCTGCAGGATATGGTATTGGGAAATGGGCGTGTTTCTTTAATGGATGCTGTCATGGTATAGAAGCGACGGCCTCTTGGTGGCCGAAGTTCTTTCCATTTGTAACTGTATTTAAAAACCCCCTTTCAGAGTGCGAGATCCTTAATACACCTCTATATTCAGCTCAGATTCTTAATTCTCTCGGAGGATGGATTACCTTTATTGTCCTTGTTTCCTTTATAAGAAAAAGGAAGCTCCGTTATCATGGTCAGATCTTTGTTTTGTTTTCCTTTGTGTTTTCTACATTCCTATTTTTTATTGAATATATAAGGTATATCCCCACACGTTTTCTTTCACTGACACCCAACCAGTGGGGAGCAATTGCATTTATAGTTTCAGGTATTGTCCTTGACAGGATCCTGAGGATCAGGGCGCCAGTTACAGAAATTAAGGAGAATAAGACAGAAGGAGAACCTTAGTCGGAGGAGGAAGGGTGTCTTTTGTGATATCAAGTGTTTCCTTTTCCTCGAATTCTTTTCCCTTGAGAAACTCTTTCACATCAAGGAGGTCGAATGTGAGGTATTTTGTCTTATAGTGCATAGGAATTGCAATATTTGGTTTAACCTGCCTAATTACCTCCCATGCTTCTTCCGGGCCAACTGTAAAGACGCTGCCAACAGGGATTAAGAGAATATTCACCTCCCCGAGCTCTTTGAGTTGCTCTTCTGAAAGTTTTGTTCCCAGATCTCCCAGATGGACAAGCGATAATCCTTCTGACTCAATTTTAAAAATGGTAATATTCCCTCTCTTTGACCCTTGTACCTTGTCATGGAATCCACTGATACCCTTTATGTTTATACTATCTATTGTTTCTGTTAAGGGACTTCGTAATATTTTTTTATAGTTTTTTACAAGATCTATAGCATTGTGGTCATAGTGTTCGTGAGAAATTGTGACAACATCAACAGCAGGAAATACCGTTGGGTACCCTACGCTTTTATCAAAGGGGTCGGTAAGTATTTTCTTTCCTTCAGTTTCTATAAGGAAACTTGAATGCCCTAACCACTTAATACGCATATTATCACCTCCTGTTTATATTTTACTCTTCTTTTAATGCCTCTAAAAATTCTCTCAGGGCTTCCTCATACTTCCCGCATTCGAGATATTCAAAGGCTTTATCAGTATGACTCTTTTCCTGAGTTGTCTGTTGTTCCATCTGTTGTGGTTTTGGGGAAAGAACTGTGAAGGTCGATTTAAAAAAGTCTAAAAATGGATTATTTGACTCAAAGAATTGCTTAAGATTGTTCAGTTCAATTGTTTCCTTTTCGTCAAGGACTCTTCCTGCCTCAGTGAGGTAAGGGCTCAGGGGGTTTATCTGTAATATCTTTCTCATAATTTCATGAGATGCTTCGATCTTATTTTCGTTGTCATAAATCTTCGTCAGGATGGAAAGTGCTCTGGGGTAGAATGGGTACTCCTGGATAACTGAATTTATAATTTCTTTTGCTTTCTCAAGATTCCCCAGTTTTAGTACAGCTTCCGCTAAGTTGGTTTTTAAAGGAGCATTGCTCCTTTCTTTTTCTAACACCTTCTCTAAGGATTTGATAATTTCTGCATTCTTAAAATCCTCTCCTCTAAAAAGTGCAATTTTCTCTTTCTCTGCCTGAAATCCACAAATGGCCTGGACCTCATCTCTTTTATTATTATCAAAGAAAATGAGCGCCTTCTCAAGGTCATCTTTGGGGTCTACCCCTTTCACCATCTCAATAATCCCTCTAAATAGGTGTGCATAAGGGTCTTCAGGGTCAATTGATAGGGCATATTTTGTTTCAAGCTGGGCATTGGGAATATCTCCCTTTGCAATGTAAGCAACTGCCTTGAAATCTTCTGCAACCTCACATGGAGTTACTACATTCATTAAAAAATTCGTTGCGTCCTCAAGGAGTTCATCGTATAGCTTAAGCAGGGTCATATAGGAGAACATCAGTAAATTAAGGTTTATTGAAAGAGGGCGTCTTGCTACTTCTTCTCTTATAAGCCTTAGCCTTTCAGACAGTATATACTCTTCCATAGTAGTTCTCCTCTATTTCATTATAATGATCCCTGAAATATTTTATTGCAGTACTTGTGCTATTCAAAATCGCTGTTGCAGTTACCCCATCCATTCCAATCTCCTTTGCCACGAGATCTCCAGACAGGCCGTGTATGAAAACGCCAGTATTAACACCCTTTTCTTTCTGTTCTGTGCAGTACATCGCAGCAATAATACCTGTTAGCACATCCCCTGACCCTGCCGTTGCCATGCCAGGATTTCCAGAAAGGTTTATCCATATTTTGCCGTATGGATAAGAGATGAGTGTGTGAGCCCCCTTCAGAACGATGATGGAATTCATCTCTCTTGAGGCATTAGAAAGGATTTTAAAGCATTTGTGCTTAATTTCCTCTATATCTTTTTTAACAAGTCTTGAGAACTCCCCCGGATGTGGCGTAAGGATTGTTATATTCTTTCTTGTCCTGAGTATTTCACAATGTTTTGCAATCATTGTAAGCCCGTCTCCGTCAATGATGATGGGTTTTTCGCATCTATCTATAAATTGGTAGGAAAGTTCCTTTGTCTCTTCACTCAGGGAGAGGCCTGAACCAATGGAAACTATGTCCACATTCTTTGAGAATTCAAGAAGGTCTTCAATATTTTCTTTTGAGATTACGCCATCCTGTTCTTTGACAGGTACAAGGACAACCTCTCTTGCATTGGTTGTAATATGCGGGGCAATGCTTTCTGGTGTAGCCAAATAAGCAACTCCACCCCCTGCCTTGAGGAAGGACAAGGATGCAAAATAGGGAGCACCGAGATATTGCTTTGAGCCAGAGATAAACAGAGCTTTTCCAAAATCACCTTTGTGAGCATCCGTCTTCCTTTCAGGGAGAGCCTCAGGTTTGTTAAGCTCCACCTTTATTTCTTCTGATTCTATGAGTGCAGGGGGGTATGAAATATGCGATACATAGAGAGTGCCAGTGAAGTCTGCCCCCGGGTAAATAAATTGCCCTCTTTTTGGTAACCCCATCGTGATGGTGTATTTTGCCTTTACAGCACACCCCATTAATTCTCCTGTATCCCCATTCACGCCTGAAGGAATATCCACACTGTAAACTGGCTTATTTATCATGTTAATTTCATTGATTATCTCCTTACGGAATCCTTCTATCTCCTTTAAAAGTCCTGTTCCAAATATAGCATCCACAATTGCATCGCATTTAAGCAGACTTATCTCAACAATTCTGTTAATGGCATTGATTTCAAATATCTCTACAGGGTAAGCAGAGAGCCTTTCAAGGTTTAATTTAGAGACCCCTGCAATCTTGCTTCTGTCACCAAGAACGAATACGGATACATTTGCCCCGCTTGATGAGAGTTTTCTTGCAACAACAAATCCGTCTCCCCCATTATTTCCTGTACCACAGAAGATAAGAAACAATTTTCCTTCCACTGCTCCATGTGTTTTAATGACATCATAGACTGCTATACCTGCATTTTCCATCAATAATTCTTCTGAGAGGTTGAAGTTGGTCACAGCAATTTCATCGAGTCTTTTGATCTCTTCTACAGTTGCTACTTTCATTCTCCTACCTCTATGGCCATAGCGACTGCAAATTCTCTTTCATGTGATATGGATATACTGATACCAGGGTATCCTGTTGCATAGGGCTTACCATCCTCGTAATTCAGTATTTCTATACTATTAAACGGCAGGGTTTTTCTGATTGTTTTCATTACAGCCTCTTTTGCGGCAAATTTCCCTGCAAATACCTCAGATGATGTGATAAAATGTTGTCCATATTCAATCTCTTTTTCTGTAAAGACACGCTTGAGAAATTTATCTCCATATGTACTTATCATTGTTTCTATTCTGCTTATACTTACGATATCTATGCCTATCCCTTTTATCTCCATTGTTTAATTATATTTATATTAACTTTTTTAAAAAAGTTTTTTACATAAAATAGCGTAGGAGGTAGAAAATGGATAGGATTGAGTATCAGGTCATAAGAAGCCTTTCTAAAAGTTCGTTGAGTTTGTGGCAGATAATAAATGCTCAGGATGGTGATATAAGGAGTACAATTGCTGTTTTGAAAAGACTTAAAGAGCGGGGTTTTATAGATTCAGATGGCTATAATATAACTTTGACCTCCTCGGGCAGAGATTTTGTTTTAAGTTATATGAAGGAATTTGTTGATTCAAAATGCCCCCGTTGTTTCGGGACGGGTTTGATAATAAACGAAAGATTTAAGAAGACACTTGAGGATTTTGAGAAGATATTTGAAGGAAGACCCCTGGAATCTGCTGAGTTTGACCAGGGTGTTGTACCGGCTGAGAATTCCGTAAGGAGGGTTGAGTTTATATACAAACGGGGAGATCTCGAAGGTAAAAGTATCCTGTTCCTTGGGGATGATGACCTGACGAGTGTAGCAATGGCAATGACAGAACTTCCCGGGGAGATTGTTGTTATAGAGATAGATGAGCGTGTTGTCAATTATATAAACGAAGTCTCCAGAAAACTTGGTTTAAACCTGCAGGCTTATATATACAATGCAGTAAATCCTCTTCCTGAAGAACTCAAAGGTAGGTTTGATACATTTCTTAATGACCCTGTTGAAACAGTGAAAGGAATAAGGGTTTTTTTATCGAGGTGTGTTGCAGCCCTGAAGGGCGAAGGTAGTGCAGGCTATTTTGGTTTGAGTCATTACGAATCATCCCTTAAGAAATGGATTCAGGTTGAGAAAGATTTGCTTTCAATGAATCTTGTTATAACGGACGTTCTCAGAGACTTTAACGTCTATCTTCTTACAGGAGAGCGCATATTAAAAGAAGGTTTCAGAGTTGTTGTAGAATCTCCATTCAAACCCACTGCTCCTGATTACCCGTGGTATCGTTCCACATTTTTCAGGGTAGAGGTCGTGGGTTGCCCTAACCCGCTTGTTACGGAAACCGTTGAGTGGAACAGAGACATCTATTTTGATGAAGATACATATGTAGCCCTTCCCTGAAGATGCTTGCGAGATTAAAGAGTATTGCCCTGAAGGGGCTTGAGGGTTTTGAAGTTTTGGTTGAGGTGGACATATCAAGTGGAATACCTTCCTTTAATATTGTTGGTCTTCCTGATGAGGCAGTTCAGGAGGCAAGAGAGAGGGTAAGGTCTGCAATAAAAAACTCTGGCTACGAATTTCCTTTAAGGAGAATAACGGTAAATCTGGCTCCTGCAGAACTAAAGAAGGAGGGTTCAACGTTTGACCTTCCTATTGCTCTGGGTATCCTGCTTGTTGAGGGAGTGATAAAGAATCCACCTACTCTTAATAAATTTTACTTTGCAGGAGAACTTTCTCTTGATGGGACCCTTCGAAGGGTTTTTGGTGCACTTCCTATGGCGATGAGCCTTTCCGGAGGAGGAAGCAATTTTGTTATTCCCATTGAAAATGCCCCCGAGGTTGAGGTTGTTGATGGTATTGATTCTTACCCTGTGAGGCATCTTAAAGAGGTTGTGGAATTTTTGAATGGAGATAGAAGTATTGAGCCTAGGCACAGGAGTATTGATGAGGAACTGCTTGAAGAGGTTACCTTTGAGGAGGATATGTCAGACATAAAGGGACAGTATCAGGCCAAGAGGGCTCTTGAAATTGCAGCAAGTGGTGGACACAATATTGTTATGGTTGGCTCTCCAGGAAGTGGAAAAACCCTTCTTGCAAGGAGGGTGCCTACCATACTTCCTCCTCTTACAGAGGTTGAGGCTCTTGAAGTTACACAGGTATATAGCGTTTCGGGGCTATTGAGGAAAGAGGGGATCGTAAAGAGAAGACCGTTTCGATCCCCCCATCACACGTCTTCTGCTGTTGCAATCATAGGTGGTGGAAATACTCCAAGACCTGGTGAGATAAGTCTTGCTCACAATGGCGTTCTCTTCTTTGATGAGCTTCCCGAATTTCACAGGGATGTCCTTGAAGCATTAAGACAGCCAATGGAGGATGGATTTGTTTCAATTTCGAGGGCAAAGGAGCGGGTGACTTACCCTGCAAGATTTATGCTTGTTGCAGCAATGAACCCCTGCCCCTGTGGATGGTTTGGTGACCCTGTCCATCCCTGCACCTGTTCTGTTTATGAGATAAAGAAATATAAGCACAGGGTTTCAGGCCCTCTGTGGGATAGGTTTGATTTACAGGTAGAAGTACCAAGACTTCTTCCAGATGAACTTGTAAATGATGTAAAGACAGAGACATCAAAAGATATACGACAACGCGTGATAAGAGCACGTAAGATACAGCTTGAAAGGTACAGGGGTACAAAGATATTTGCAAATTCTCAGCTTACTCCGAGGCTTCTCAAACAGTTCGTACACTTAAGCAATGAAGAGCGCACTTTTCTTGTGAATGCGGCTGAAAAGTTATCTCTTACTGGAAGAGGTTTTGATAGAGTCCTTAAGGTTGCTCGCACAATAGCAGATATTGAGGGCGTAACAGATGTGAAGATTCCTCACATTGCGGAAGCCCTGCAGTACAGAATTGATTACCTTTAGTACCCTTAATTTATGAAATACTTAATTTCAGGGAGTATAGATGAAAAACGACCTACCGTATGGAAATGGTGAAAAAGTTTTGTTGCATATTTGCTGTGCCCCTGATGCAACATATCCAGTTTTTTACCTGAGGGGAAGGCATTATGAGGTGACTGGATTTTTCTACAACCCGAATATTTACCCAGAAGAGGAATACAAGCGAAGGTTTTCGGATGTTTCAAGATTTGCCGTGAGGGTAAAGTTGCCTCTTATTGGGGGTGAGTATAACCCAGAAAAGTGGTTTTCTCTCACAAAAGGGTATGAAAATGAGCCAGAAGGAGCAAGACGCTGTTACATTTGCTACAGGGAAAGGCTTGAGGTAACGGCAAGGCTTGCAAAGGACAGTGGCTTTGATTTCTTTACCACAACTCTTTCAATCAGCCCCCGTAAGAATACCCGATGGATCTTTGAGATTGGGGAAGAGCTTGAAAACACATACGGGGTAAGATTTCTGAAGGCGGATTTTAAGAAGAGGAATGGTTTTAAATCAAGCGTTATACTAAGCCGTTACTATGAAATGTACAGGCAGGATTATTGTGGATGTATATTTTCCAGACACAATCAAAAATCTGAATAAAAACGCTGTATTCCCTCTT
Source organism: Caldiserica bacterium UBA4770 (assembly GCA_002403335.1). GTDB lineage: Bacteria > Caldisericota > Caldisericia > Caldisericales > Caldisericaceae > UBA4770. The sequence goes on along the minus strand of DHHO01000012.1, from coordinate 12,754 downwards.
TAACTTCTATCATTATAGTGGCTCTTCTTGAGGTTTCTTCTCGCTCCTCACAAGATCAATAAGTGCCCTTGCTATGAGGAAAAGAGGAGTGGCAATGAGTACTCCGAGTGCACCGAATGCAGCGCCACCCACAGCAATCATTATGATGATAATAGCAGGCGTAATCTTAAGTCTCTCTCCTACGAAATGTGGGAGAACGAGGTTATCCTGAACAAACTGGATAATGAGAAATAGTATTGTAAATATAATTGCTGTTCTTAAAGAGTTGAAAAGTGAGGTTATGAGACCTATAATGAATACAATTGTAGGTCCTACATAGGGTACCATTTCAAGGATTGCATCCAGAATACCAATGAGAAGAAAGTATTCCGTGCCTGCAAAGTATGATGCGGTTCCTAAAAGACATCCTGTGAAGATTGAAGTGAGAAGGAGTGTACTGAAATAGGTCCGAAGCGATATATTTACCTTGTTAAGAAAGGTTTTTACCACCTCTCTTCTTGAAATTCCTGTGTTTCTTACGACGATTCTGTATAAATGGGGGGAGTCTTTCATAAAGAAGAATGCAAGGAGCAAAGAAAGGATAGCAGAGGGAATCAGGTATAGCTTGCTCAAGGTAAATTCAACAGCACCTCCTGCAAATTCCTCGAGCCTTTTCTGGAGAGAATTGGTAATGCTCTTGAAAAAATCCTCAATGTTTCCTATATTGATATCTATGTCAAAGAGTTCTTTTATTCTTTGAAAAATATCATTTATAGTTGTGTATATGTCAGGAATTTGCTGGACGAGTTCGTTTATCCCTCTCACAACGACAGGCACAAAGAAATAGACAACAAGGCTCAGGATAGCAATAAAGGCAAGCATTGAGATTGCAGAGGCAAGGAAGCGTGGGATTTTCTTTGAAAGGAAGTTTGTTATAGGAAGGAGTATGTAAGCAATAATTGCCCCATATATAATTGTGGGAATAACTCCTCTTATCTTGTAGACAAAGAATATGATTCCTGCAATGACGAGGAGTATTAAAACAATATACAATGTAGTCCTGAGCTCTCTATTCATCTGCAATTGCGATTGATGATACTTCGTCTCCTTCTTCTTTAAATTTGATAACCCTAACCCCTCTTGCGCCTCTTCTGAGGATCGGAATCTCCCGAATGTTAATCTTAAGCAGATTTCCTTTTTTAGAGATGATGAATAGAGTTCCTGTGTCTCTTACAACCTTAAAGGTCTGTAATGTCCCGCTGATTTCATTGAGTTTTATGCACCTTACCCCTCTGGAGTGCCTTTTCGTCTTCCTTATCTCACTTACTCTGAGCCTTTTTCCAAATCCATTTGTTGTGATTAACATTATGATATCCTCAGGCTTTACAACCTCCCCATTAACAACACTATCTTCCTTGTAGAGAGCGATTCCTATCACCCCTCTTGAGTTTCTTCCCATTTCCCTGATCTGTGCACTTTCAAATCTCATAGCCTGCCCTTTCGCTGTTGTAATAATGATTTCCTCTTTTTCCTTGCTTGCAACAGCTGAGACAAGTTCATCCCCTTCAATAAGTTTTATTGCAATCTTTCCGGCGCTTTTTATGTTTTCGTAATCCTTTATACTCGATTTCTTTACATATCCTTTCTTTGTGATAAATACGATGTGTTTTATCTTTGAAGTACTGCTCAGGGCAAGAACCGAGGACACATTTTCGTCCTCTCCTAATTTAAGGAGCCTGTGGATTGCTGTCCCCTTCCCCTCTCTTTCTATCTCAGGAACTTCATAAACCTTCATTGAATAAACCTTACCTTTATTAGTGAAGAAAAGGAGTCTACTTTTGTTAGTGGTGGCAACAATTTCCTTTGCATAATCTTCCTCGTTTTGAGCATGCCCCACTACTCCCTTTCCACCTCTTCTCTGAATCTTGAATGTGTCCTGTGAGACTCTCTTTATGTAACCATCGTTTGTGATTGAAACAATCATCTCTGTATCCTCAATGAGGTCTTCTATGTCAATATGGGTTTCCATCTTTATGATTTCTGTCCTTCTGCTGTCGCTGAATCTTTGTCCGATTCTTATAAGATCCTTCTTAATTTCTCTCCACAGGACTTCTTTCTTTGTGAGAATCTCCCTGTATCTTTCGATATCCCTTTCTGTTGAGGATATGTCTTCCTCAAGCTTTTCATTCTCGAGGGTTGTTAATCTTGAAAGTCTCATTTCGAGGATTGATTTTGCCTGTGTTTCACTAATGGTTAACATCTCTATAAGTCCCTTCAATGCAACCTGTGTATCTCTTGAGCTTCTTATGAGTTTTACAACACTGTCTATCTTTTCGATTGCTTTTTTGAGGCCTTCAAGGATTTCAAGATGTTTCAAGGCCCTTTCAAGTTCAAACTTTGTCTCTCTTATCACAACCTCTTCTCTAAAGGAGAGGAATTCCCTGAGGAGTTCTGGAATTGTGAAAACTCGTGGTACATTGTTCTTAATGCCGAGGAGAATCACTCCATAGTTTAACTCAAACTGCGTTTGCTTTCTCAGTGTATTCTCAAATACATTTATATTTGTATCATCGGAAAGGCGGATGACAATTCTTATTCCATCTCTGTCAGACTCATCCCTTAAATCCTCAACTCCTCTGAGTTTTTTTGCCTTTGCAAGCTCTGCAATCTTTTCCACAAGAACTGCCTTGTTTACTTCAAAGGGGATCTCTGTAATTACAAAATTTTTCCTCTTGTGTTTTCCTTCCTCTATGTGCCATTTCCCCCGGATTGTTATACTTCCTCTTCCTGTTTCAAAGTAATCTTTAATTCCACCATTTTCTATAACATAACCTCCTGTGGGGAAATCAGGGCCTTTTATTAATTTTAATATCTCCTCAACGGGTACCTCGTTTCCCTCTATAATCTCCTTATCAACCATGTATATGAGGGCATCAATAACTTCTTTAAGGTTGTGGGGAGGGATATTTGTTGCCATTCCTACAGCGATACCAGAGGAACCATTTATGAGCAGGTTTGGTATCTTTGAAGGCAAAACGACTGGCTCCTTGAGCGTATTATCAAAGTTAGGGGTGAAATCAACAGTATTCCTGTCAAGGCCTGAAAGCAACTCAAGTGAGATTTGGGAGAGCCTTGCCTCTGTGTATCTCATTGCTGCAGGCGAATCACCATCTATAGAGCCGAAGTTACCGTGCCCATCAACAAGAGGATATCTCAAAGAGAATGGCTGTGCCATTCTTACGAGCGCATCATAGATTGATGATTCTCCATGGGGATGGTATTTTCCAAGGACTTCACCTACAATTCTTGCACTCTTTTTATAGGGTTTATCAGGGGTACAGTTCAACTCATTCATTGCGTACAGTATTCTTCTATGTACAGGTTTCAGCCCATCACGAATATCAGGAAGTGCTCTTCCTACAATAACACTCATTGAGTAGTCAAGGTAGGATTTTTTTACTTCGTCCTCTATAGGTACATTCAAAACCTTTTCACCGAATAGTTCTGCCACGCATCACCTCATATATCAAGATTTACAACTTCTTTTGCATGCTCTTCTATGAATTTTCTTCTGGGTTCAACCTTCTCTCCCATAAGCAGCTCAAAAAGTGCATTTGCTTCCTCTGCTTCTCTCATCGTTGTCCTTATAATTACACGCCTTGATGGGTCCATTGTGGTTTCCCATAGCTGCTGCGGGTCCATCTCTCCAAGGCCTTTATATCTCTGTACCTCTGCCTTTTCTGGGTCAGAAAGGGGAGAAAGTATCCTTTTGAGTTCTTCCTCGGAGTATGCATAATGAAGGGATTTCCCGAGGCTTACCCTGTAAAGGGGTGGCTGGGCAATGTAAAGGTAGCCATTCTCTATAAGTCCTCTCATATATCTGAAGAAAAACGTAAGAAGGAGGGTCCTTATATGTGCTCCATCTATATCTGCATCTGTCATGATAATAACCTTATGGTACCTGAGGTTCTCTGCCTTAAAGTCCTCTTTAATCCCACATCCGAGTGATGTAATGAGGTTTTTAATCTCCTGATTTGAGAGAGCATGATTCATATTTACCTTTTCAACATTTAGTATCTTTCCTCTCAGAGGAAGTATCGCCTGAAATTTTCTATCACGTCCCTGTTTGGCACTTCCACCTGCTGATTCCCCTTCGACAATGTATATTTCAGCTTCCTTTGGGTCATTTGTTGAGCAATCAGCGAGCTTTCCAGGGAGCCTTCCAGAGAAATCAAGGGCGCCTTTCCTCCTGATAAGTTCTTTTGCCTTTCTGGCTGCAATTCTTGCATTCTGTGCAAGGGTTGCCTTCTTTATAATCTCTTTAAAGTCGTCTATATGTCTGTCAAAGTAAAGGGTAAGAAGGTTTTTCACGTCGTTATAAATCCTTGTCTTTATTTCTGGGTTTCCTAATTTTGCTTTTGTTTGACCTTCGAACTGAGGGTTGAGTATTCTTAAGTTGATAATTGCAGTGAGCCCTTCCCTGACGTCATCTCCAGTTAGTGCCTCCTCTTCTTTTATGAGCTTTAACTGTGCTGCTTCATCATTTATAACCTTCGTAAGTGCCATCTTGAAACCAAGCTCATGGGTTCCGCCTTCTGTGGTTGCAATGTTATTAACGAAAGAGAGTACCTCTGAACTAAACCCGCTATTGTATTGAATTGCAACTTCAAGGAAAAAACCTTCATTTTCTTCGAGGAGATATATGGGTTCCTGCAAGATGACTTGCTGATTTTCATTCAATTCATTTATGAAATCTTTTATGCCATTCTCTGAGTAAAATACCTCAACTGTACCTTCTCTTTCATTACGGAAGGTAATTTTGAGCCCTTTATTTAGATAGGTAAGCTCTTTCAGTTTCGGTTTTATTAAAGATTCATTGAATTCTATTGATTCAAAAATCTCCGGGTCGGGAGTAAAAGTAACCTCAGTTCCAGAGATTCTTCCCCCAGAAGCCTGGCCAATTTCCCTCAGGGGATATAGGGGAACACCCCTTTCAAACTCCTGCTCATACACAATTCCCTCTCTTGTCACCTTTATATGCAAATGCTTTGAAAGGGCATTAACAACAGAGACTCCAACGCCATGAAGTCCTCCTGAGACACGATATACCTTTCCTTCAAATTTTCCACCAGCGTTGAGCTTTGTTAGTGCAACTTCAACCCCCGAGACTTTTAAGTCGGGGTGAATGTCGACAGGTATTCCTCTTCCGTTATCAATGACGGTTACACTCCCATCCATATTCATAATAACCTCTATCTCTGTGCAGTAACCTGCCATTGCTTCATCAATACTATTATCTACAACTTCAAAAACAAGGTGGTGAAGACCACTGTCTCCCGTAGAACCAATATACATTGAGGGCCTTTTTCTTACATGTTGAAGCCCTTCCAGTACCTTAATACTACCTGCATTATACTCTTCACTCATTTTAATTGCCTCCGTAAAGTCCAACGCTATATTCTATCAGAATTAGTTAAAAATTAAAAGTGAAAAAGGTCAAATATATTCTTATTGTTTTCATATTTTAATGAAAAATGTTAAAATATATCAGGAGATGGTTGTATGAACTGGAATAATTTAACAGAAAGAGCTCAAAGAGCAATTCTAATTGCTCAGGAAGAGGCACATGTTCTTAACAATGATTACCTGGGCACGGAGCATATTCTGCTTGGTCTTATAAAGGCCGAGGAAGGCATCGCCTACAGAGCGATTGAAAGTATGGATGTAGATCCTGAAGATGTAGTTGAAAGGATTGAGTCTTTTATAAGAGAGAATAAACAAGGAGAAAGCTCCGCTGGGAGGGAAGAGGTTATCCTTACTCCCCGGGCAAAAAGAGTTCTCGAGCTTGCAGAAAGGGAAGCTATAAACCTTGGAGACTCCTATATAAGCCCTGAACATATGCTCCTTGCTGTTATTCATGAAGGCGGGGGTATTGCTATAAAGATTCTGCAGGAGCTGGGCATTGATATTCAGAAGTTCGAAGAAGTTATCTACTCCATGCTGGGTGAGAAGAACCTGATTCAGCCAAATAGAAATAACAATAATGTATTCACATCAAATCAGACAAGAACCCCTACCCTTGACCAGTTTAGCAAAGATCTGACATTACTTGCCTCTAAAGGTGAGCTGGACCCTGTGATTGGCAGAGAAGGGGAGATAGAGAGGATGATTGAGATCCTCATGAGGAGAAAGAAGAACAACCCTGCAATTATTGGGGATCCTGGTGTTGGTAAGACTTCGATTGTTGAAGGGCTTGCCCAGCGTATTGCAGATAATGATATACCCGACCTTCTCAAGGGGAGGAGGATTGTTTCAATTGACCTTGCCTCAATTATTGCTGGTACAAAGTATAGAGGAGAGTTTGAGGAGAGAATGAAGAAAATCCTCCGAGAAGTTGCAAAAACGCAGAGGTCGGTTATTCTCTTCATTGATGAATTTCATACACTTGTTGGGGCTGGTGCTGCTGAAGGGGCAATTGATGCATCGAGCATTATTAAACCTGCCCTCACTGATGGGGAGATACAGGTGATTGGTGCAACAACACCGAAAGAGTACAGAAAGTATGTTGAGAAGGATGCCGCACTTGAGAGAAGGTTTCAGCCTATATATATAAATGAGCCTTCATTTGTGGAAAGTATTGCAATTCTTAGAGGGCTCAGGGAGAGATACGAAAAATTTCATGGGGTAAAGATTACCGATGAGGCAATTGAATCTGCTGTTAATCTCTCGATTAAATATATAAATGACAGGTTTCTTCCTGATAAGGCAATTGACCTTATTGATGAGGCTGCTGCAAGATTAAGGTTACAATTATCCAAGAGTTCTGAGACAAAGGCTCTCGAGAAACACTTGAAAGAGGTGAAGGAGAGGAAATTCCAGGCGATCAGAGAGAAGAAAATGTACGAGGCTGATAAATTGAGGGAGGAAGAGAGAGACATCCTCCTAAAATTAAAGCAAATTCTTTCAGAAGAAGATGAGGGAATGCCAGAGCTTGATGATGACCATATAAGGAAGGTCGTATCTCTCTGGACAAATATCCCTGTCGAAAAACTTGTTTCAGACGAGAGAAAGAAACTTGTAAATATGGAGAAGGAACTTCATAAAAGGATCATAGGACAGGAGGAGGCTGTTTCAGCAGTTTCAAGGGCAATTAGAAGGGCTCGCTCCGGGCTTAAGAACCCAAATAAACCTATTGGTACATTCCTTTTCCTTGGTCCAACTGGGGTTGGAAAGACAGAACTTGCAAAGACTCTTGCTGAATTCCTCTTTGGAAGTGAGAATGCCCTTATTAGAGTTGATATGTCAGAATATATGGAAAAATTTGCGGTTTCAAGACTTATTGGTTCCCCTCCTGGTTATGTTGGCTACGAGGAAGGGGGTCAGCTTACAGAGGCTGTAAGACGAAAACCTTATTCTGTTATCCTCTTTGATGAGATTGAAAAGGCGCACCCTGATGTCTTTGATATATTACTCCAGATTATGGATGAAGGAAGGTTAACAGATGCACAGGGACGTACCGCGGGGTTTAAGAACACTGTAGTGATATTAACCTCTAACTTTGGCACAGGGATGCTCAAAGAGAGCTCAATGGGTTTTGAATTAAGTGGCACTGAGACATTCGAAGAAAAGAAAAAGAAGCTCCTTGCTTCATTGAAGGACATCTTTAAGCCAGAGTTTCTTAACAGGCTCGATGATATTATTGTCTTCTATCCTCTTACCCTTAAAGAGATTGAAGAGATTGTAGATGTGATGGTGCAGAGGGTGGAAAAGAACGCAGCTGAAAATAAGATGAAGATTAAAATTACGGAAGGAGCTCGGGAATATTTTGCCAGGAAGGGCTACAGCCCCGATTTTGGTGCAAGACCACTACAACGACTTATTGAAAAAGAGGTGGAAGACCCTATTGCAATGAAAATCCTTGAAGGAGAGTTTAAAGAGAACGATACAATAATTGTTGATTATAATCCCTCAACAGACTCTGTAATTCTTGAGAAAGAGAAGGATAAAGTTGGTTATAAATGACAGGATAAGAAATTTCTCTATCATTGCACATATAGACCATGGAAAATCAACACTTGCAGACCGGTTCCTTGAAAGGGCCGGTCTTGTAAGTAAGGTCACAGAAGGACAGATCCTTGATACCCTTTCTCTTGAAAAAGAGAGGGGAATAACCATAAGAGCACATCCAGTTACTCTTTTCATGAAGGCAAGGGATGGCTTTACCTATCAATTTAATCTCCTTGACACTCCCGGGCACGTTGATTTTAATTATGAGGTTTCAAGAAGCCTTAAGGCATGTGAGGGTGCTGTCCTTCTTGTTGATGCAACTCAGGGAGTTGAGGCGCAAACAATTGCAAATACTTACCTTGCTCTTGAAAATGACCTTGTAATTATTCCGGTGATAAATAAGATAGACGTGAAGGATGCTGATATTGAGGGTACCCAACAGGAAATCCAGGAGATACTTGGCTTTCCCCCCTCAGAAATTCTCCAAGTCAGCGCAAAACTTGGCAGTGGGGTGGACGAACTTATTGAAGAAATTGTAAGGAGAATTCCGTGGCCTTCGGGAGACTCTGATGCCCCTTTAAGGGCACTTGTATTTGACTCCCATTTTGATACTTATAAAGGTGTGGTCGTTTATGTACGCCTGAAAGATGGCAGGATCCGGGCTGGTGATAAGATCAGGTTTATGTCCACAGGAAAAGAGTTTCAGGTGGAGGAAGTGGGGATTTTCGAGTTGAGGATGGTGGAAAGGGAGGAGCTTCTTGCAGGAGAGGTTGGATATCTTACAGCAACCATCAGAGACCCCCTTGATGTAATGACAGGAGACACCATTACCTCTGTTGATCACCCGTCTTTTATTCCAATTCCTGGCTTTAGAAAGAATCTTCCAATGGTCTTTGCAGGTATATTTCCCATTAACACAAATGAATTTGAAGAGCTCAAGAAATCGATGGAGAAGCTTCACCTTAATGACCCTGCATTCTCTTTTGAAGTAGAAAGTTCGGATGCCCTTGGATTTGGTTTTCGATGTGGGTTTTCGGGTTTACTCCATATGGAGATAACGATGGAAAGGCTTAGGAGAGAATTCGGACAGGATATTATTGCAACTGTGCCAAATGTTGAATATGAGATAGAGCTCATTGATGGGAGTGTTATCAGGCTTGATAACCCCGGTAAATTTCCGCAAGATACAAAGATCAGGGATATAAGGGAGCCTGTGGTTGATGCCTCTATTATGATGCCTCCTGAATATATAGGAAATGTACTGGAGCTTATACAGACAAGAAGGGCTGTATTTAAGGAGATTCTTTATCCAGAATCCAGAAGGGCTATTATCAAGTTTGAAGTTCCTCTACAGGAGATTATCACAGATTTTTTTGATAGCTTGAAATCCGTTACGCGTGGCTATGGCACGCTTGACTATGAATTTAAAGGTTTCAAGAGTTCTGATATTGCTAAGGTGGATATCCTCATCAATAAAAAGCCTGTTGATGCACTTTCTTTCATGGTTCACAGAGAGAAAGCAGAGAGAACGGGGAGAGAAATACTTGAAAGAATGAGGAAGGTTATCCCCAGGCAGATGTTTGAGGTGAATCTTCAAGCTGCCATCGGAAGTAAAGTAATTGCAAAGGAGAGGATTGTCCCATTTAGGAAAGATGTGATTGCAAAGTGTTATGGAGGGGATGTAACGAGAAAGAGAAAACTTCTTGAAAAGCAGAAAGAAGGAAAGAAAAAGATGAAACAGATAGGCAATGTGACAATCCCTCAGGAAGCTTTCTTTGCAATTCTTTCAGTAAAAGGTGATACAAAAAAATAGGGAAGGAATATCCCTTTATATCCACATTCCATTTTGCCGAAGGAAGTGCCATTACTGTGATTTTGTCTCCTTTATTGCAGACAGAGCAGAATTAAAAAGGTACATTTCCTATCTTAAGAAGGAGACTGAAATATTTTTTTCAAGATTCTCCGTAGGGGAGATCCCTGTAAAAACACTTTATATTGGCGGGGGGACACCCTCCCTGATGGAATCCGAAGATCTTGGAGATTTACTGGATTTCCTTTCTAAATCATTTAACCTTTTCCCTCTCTATGAGTTTACAATTGAAGCAAATCCTGAAACTTTGGACCTATTAAAGTTTGAGGAATTTAAAGCAATTGGAGTGAACAGGGTTAGTATGGGGGCACAATCTTTTAATGACAGAACCTTAAATATCCTTGGAAGGATTCATAATGCTCATAGGATCTATGAAGGCTTTGAGGTTCTTCGCCGTGCAGGTTTTGATAATATTAATATTGACCTTATGTTCAATCTTCCTGAGGAGAGGGTGGAGGATACATTATCTTCTCTAAGGAAAGCAATTGAACTTTCGCCAGAACATATTTCTTATTACTCTCTTACGATTGAAGAAGGGACTTTTTTTTACGATATAAAGGATTCTCTTTACCTTCCAGCTGAAGCAGAAGAGGTTAGGGAGTATAAGCAAGGGATAGCTCTGCTAAAGAAAAGCGGTTACCACCAGTATGAGATTTCAAATTTTGCAAGCGAGGGGAAAAGATGTCTTCACAATATTGCGTACTGGGAAAGTCTTCCTTACCTTGGCCTCGGTGTATCTGCAGGGAGTTTTATTGGAGGGGAAAGGACAAGGAATGTTTCTAATCTTTCCCTTTACTATGATAAACTTTGCCACCACGAAATGCCATACGAGCTTAGAGAAAAACTTACAGGTGTTAAGCTCAAGGGGGAATATATTATGATGTCATTAAGACTTTTGGAGGGTGTCAATAATTTGTCATATTACAACAAGTTTGGGGTTTTCCCTGAAGAGGATTTTGCTGATGAAATTGCTTACCTCAAGGAGTATAAATTTCTTTCAGTGGACAAATATGGCTTCCGCTTCACGAAGAGAGGAATTCTTCTTGCAAATGAAGTTATGACTTTTTTTATTTAGGTTTCTTCCGCAAACTGACCTTTCCCTGGCTTACGAGATATTTTAAGATTTCTCTTCCTTCTTTAAGAGTAATATGCATTTCTTTTACGAGTGTCTCAAAATCTTTTCTTCCATCAATCTTCTTATAGAATTCGAGGTTTTGTTCCCCATAAATGGGAGCATTGACTGCAAACCACCCCGTTTCTTTTACAGGTATAACATTGTCCTCTGGGGATAAACTTTCTTCTACTTCCTTTGTCACCTTAATAAGCTTTTTATCCAGTATACTTACAAGGGTTGTGAGGGTTTTTAACTCTCCAAAAGGAGAGGCTTTGACGATGTCAGCAAGGGTCAATGGTTCCCTTATAAGGGATAAGATTCTCCATTCTTCTCCCGTAAGTTTTACTTCCTCCCCCTTTACCTCTGATAGGTCGAAAGTAAGGTCTTTGCTGGGAAAGATCTTTTTTGTGAGGCGCCATTTTTCTTTTGTGTCTTCCGTTCTTGAAAAGGCTTCTATAATTTCATTTGCAAGTGGAGATTCGGGTACTGTATTGCTCTTTATGAATTCAAAAGTTCCACCTTCAAAACTAATCAACTTTTCTATGCTTCCAACTGGTTCTTTGTCTCCCTCGGCATTGACAGGCTGGCCATTCTTGAAGTAAACAGTGATAGTTGTGGAATCATTCTTTACAATGAGTTTACCTGTCCCCTTTGTACTTTCTATTAACCCTAGAAGGGTTTTTAAATCAATTTCACTCAGGTCACCACTCAAAGCCATAAAAACCTCCTTTTGTTATCTTTAGATATTATAGTTTCAATACGTAAAAAGTCAAAGGAGGTTTTCCTTTTATAGGAATTGAAAAAAAACAAAAAATCCTTTCAACTTAATTAAATCTGAAACGGTCATCAGTGAAGTTATGTTTGGTGTAAAACTTTAATTTTAGTGGTATCCCTTATGAAGCATCAGAGTAGAAATCTTGTGAGAATAGCCAGATATGGTAGGCATGAATCAATAGATACATATTACTACTGGTTTGGAGAAGTCGTTTCTTTATTTTAATCTATAAATTATTAATAAAGAAGCATTTATAATGCTATCGTTTTAGGTTCGTTTTTTTATGTTATTTTTTAAGAAAAAGCGCAAAATCATATTAAAACCTACTTGACAGAAAAGCAAAATCTCTTATATTTTAATTGAGAGAGTATAAATGCTGTTTTATGAGTAGCTAATCAGGAAGTATATTATAAATAACTTGAAGAAAGGAGGTAAAAAAGAATGAACAAACCAGAACTCGTTGGAAAGATCGCTGAAAAAACTGGCATGAAGAAGAAGGATGCCGAAGCAATGGTTAATGCCTTTGTTGATTCGGTCAAGGAAGCCTTAAAGAAGGGAGACAAAGTTTCCTTAATTGGCTTTGGAACATGGGGAACCAGAGAAAGGAAGAAGAGAATTGGCGTTAACCCCAGAACAGGTAAGAAAATTAATATCCCGGCAAAGACAGTTCCATACTTCAGGGCCGGTAAAGACCTTAAAAAATCAGCAAAATAGCAAACTGCAAGACAATAGGGGGGGATGGCTTATGTCCCCCTATTGTAAATAGTTTTTCTTCCAAAATAATTGGGTCTTCGAAAATAATTTATTAGTATCTTTATTCCTTTATTTCGAAGGGGCGAATTACTTTTCCTCGTCAGGTTACGTGTTTTGATATATTTTTGTCACCTGGTTTGAAAGAGTAGACAAACTCCCTTTGAATTTTCCTCAATATCTTCTATTTGTCATTGCGAGGAGCCGTAGGCGACGAAGCAATCTCGTAGTTAATCTTTTTGGGTGGAGTATTGAGGAG